>JADJQA010000007.1 GCA_016712985.1 Sulfuritalea sp.
GACGACACGCCGCGCATACTGGAGGAGTACCGCGAGCGTCACGGCTGGATCCGTATCGTCACCCGCCAGGACCGGGGGCATCGCGCCGTCGGCCCCGGCGTGATCGACGCCTTCTACGCCGGCTACGAGACCGTCGTCCCCGACGACTACGACTACCTGTGCAAGCTCGACCTCGACCTGCGGCTGCCGCCGCGCTATTTCGAGGGACTCGTCGAACGAATGGAAGCCGAGCCGCGCATCGCCACCTGCAGCGGCAAGGCGTATGTCGAGGAGGACGGACAACTGGTCTCCGAGCGCCATGGCGACGAAACTTCGCTGGGCATGACGAAGTTCTATCGCGTGTCGTGCTTCACGGCCATCGGCGGCTTCGTGCGAGAAGTCATGTGGGATGGCATCGACTGCCACCGTTGCCGGATGCAGGGATGGATGGCCTGCAGTTGGGCCTACCCGGAACTGCGCTTCGTCCACCTGCGCCCCATGGGATCCAGCCAGCTCGGCGTCTACACCGGCCGGATGCGTCATGGCTACGGGCGATGCTTCATGGGCACCGGCCTGCCGTGGATGATCGCCACCGCGATCTACCGCATTCCCGAAAAGCCCTACGTCGTCGGCGGGCTGGCCATCCTCTGGGGCTGGCTGAAGAGCGCCTGGCAGGGCAAGCCGCGCTACGGGGATGCCGAGTTCCGCGCCTTCCTGCGCCGCTACCAGTGGCGGGCTCTGCTGCTCGGCAAGCGCAGGGCGATCGAGGCCATCCATCGGGAGCGAAGCGCTGCCGGCTCCAGCAGGTTCGAGGCGCTGCGCCGCGATGCGAAGCAGCCGTAAGGGGATCATCCGAACGCCGCATGAGCCGTAAGAGCTACGGCAATGTTTCAGAGCGATCAAGTACTAGTCCATACGCTGCCGTTTCCGTCGTCACGGAAACATTCTGGCGCAATGCTTGGGGACTAGCATCCTGCGTCAATGGTCAGCAGCAAGTACGGCATCCGATGCTCTGCTGATTTAAATACGAATTCTCCGGACTTTCAGGCGTGCCTTTGCGACAGCCTACTGGTGTGGAGCATCCGTAGACCGATTGCCCAGAGATGCGATGAACACAGAGTTGCGATGACCTGTTTGAGCTTGCGGACGAACCATGAAACGCCGATACCTGTCGATTGCTCCGCGCGGTAGCGAGGCTGACTTCGTGCACGGGACCCTTGACGGCGCAATGGCCCGCGGCTGGGTCGATGTCGAACCGTACGTTCCGCGGCATTGGCAAGGGCGCGCCTTGGGGGTCGGCAAGCGAGCCGTGGCAGGAAACACCGGTCAGAAAGGTCGTGTCGGTGTCGTTCGCGCGTAAGGTCCACTGCCTGCTGGGCCTGCCCTTCGACGCGGTCGACATGGGTGCGACAGTCGCCCGTCTGCGCGCGGCGGCAGGCGGTGGCGCTTCCTGTTTCCTCTCCACGCCGAACCTGAACTTCCTGATTACCGCGCAGGACGACGCCGCCTTCCGCGCCTCGGTGATCAACAGCGACCTGAGCATCGCCGACGGCATGCCGCTGATCTGGATCGGACGCCTGCTCGGCCTGCCCCTTGGCGAGCGGGTGGCTGGAGCGAGCCTGTTCGAGACGCTGCGCCGCGATACCGAACAGCCGCTCCTGGTCTATTTCTTCGGTGCGCCGCCGGGGGTCGCCGCGGAGGCGTCGCTGCGGCTGAATGCCGAGGCGCGGGGCCTGCGCTGCGTCGGCTTCGAATGTCCCGGCTTCGGTTCAGTCGAGGAGATGAGTTCTGCCGCGTCCATCGACCGGATCAATGCCAGCGGCGCCGACTTCGTGGTCGTCGCTCTGGGTGCGCGCAAGGGCCAGGAATGGATCGAGCGCAATCGCAGCAGGCTTGCCGCACCCGTGGTCAGCCATCTCGGCGCCGTGGTGGGCTTCGTCGCCGGTACGGTGAGCCGGGCGCCATCATGGATGCAAAACAACGGCATGGAATGGTTGTGGCGGATCAAGGAAGAACCCCATCTGTGGCGCCGCTATTTCAGCGACGGCCTGATACTGCTTCGCCTGCTGGCGACTCGCGTGCTGCCGCTGGCGCTCCACCTGCGCTTGCGCCGTCCCCTGGCGAAAGATTTCGCAGCGGCTACGATCATGGCATCGACCTTGCCGAATGGCGATTCCGCGCTGCGCCTGCAAGGCGCGTGGACCGACGCCAACCTCGAACCCTTGCGGCAAGCCTTCGCCATCCTGGCAACTGAAAGCGGGAGTGTCCGGCTGGACCTCGTCCAGGTCAGCCATCTGGATAGCGCCGCCATCGGATTGATCATGGTGCTGCACGGCCATCTTGCCCAACGCGGGCGATGCTGCACGATCGATAGCGCATCCGATGCCGCAAGGCGGATTCTTGAACTGAGCTGCGCCGCCTTCCTGCTGTCCCCCTGGCGCGGCGCCGGGCCGCCAGGGCGGGGCGAGCCCTGGACCGGTCGCGGCGGCGATTCAAGGCGCCAGTGAGATGTTCTCTGGCCCGGTCCGCTTCAAGCCTGGCGCCGTCGCGGCATTGCCGGCGCTGTCGGGAAGCCGCACCGATGGTCTGGGCTGGGGTCTTGGCGTGAAACGCAGCGCTGTCGTTCTTGCCGCGGTGATGTGCGCCGCCAGCATCGGCGCCATAGCCGTTCAATCCGGCACCCAGCAGGTGGCGAGCCCGAACCCGGCCGTCAAGCTCGATAGCATGGTGCCCACCCGCTTCGCCGGCTGGCGAGAGGAACCGCAACGAGCGGCCAGGGTAGTCAATCCGCAGGCCAAGGATTTGCTGGACAAGCTCTACAGCCAGATTCTCACTCGCACCTACGTCAATGCCGACGGCTACCGGGTCATGCTGTCCATCGCCTATGGTCATGACCAACGCGGCGGTCTCCAGGCGCACAAGCCCGAAGTCTGTTATCCGGCGCAGGGGTTTACGTTGCAGAGCCTGACCACTGCGGTGCTTGGTACGGCGTTTGGCAGCATCCCGGCTACGCGCCTGTTTGCCAGCATAGGCGAACGCAAGGAACCGGTGACCTACTGGTTCACCGTCGGCGACAGCGCGATCAGCAGCAGCCTGGAGAAGCGCATCGTGGAGTTTCGCTATCGGCTGACCGGCCAGATTCCCGACGGCTTGCTATTCCGTGTTTCCTCCATCGACGGCGACCCGGCTCGCGCCTACGAGTTCCAGAACCAGTTCGTGTCGAATCTGCTTGAATCGGTGCCGCCGGCCGATCGCGTTCGTCTGAGCGGCTTGAGCAAACTCGCGTCCAATGGATCGCCGGCGATCCAGTAAGGCATTTTTCGGTACTTCTCAACGGACAATGATGGCCCGCTGATCCTGGGAACCGTTATCGGCGTGGGCCTGCCATTGCGCGCTTCGTATCATGAACGGCGGCGTCCTTATTGCTCCGCCATGCTCGGTTTCGATGTCGGCGCTCGCCAGACGGTGTTGTGGCCCGAACAGACTCCCCTTGCAAAGGAAGTGAAACATTTCCGTAGTCCCGTCATCACAAATGCTTGCTAAATTGGCGCACTTTCGTATGTTGATCGCTTCTACCGTGAAACGCGCCAGTCTATTTCTTGCCGCCGTGATGTGCACCGCCAGCGCCGGCGCGGTACTCGTAAAGCAGTCTGGCGTCAAGGCTGACGACAGTGGGTCGCTCGTCCAACTGGAGGCCATGGTGCCAAAACGCTTCGCTGACTGGAGCGAAGCCCCCACCAGGACGACCAATGTGGTCAATCCGCAGGCCAAGGAGCTGCTGGACAAGTTGTACAGCCAGATAATCACGCGTACTTACGTCAATGCCGAAGGCTATCGGATCATGCTTTCGATCGCCTATGGCAACGACCAGCGTGGCGGCCTCCAGGCGCACAAGCCCGAGGTGTGCTATCCGGCCCAGGGCTTCAAACTGCAAAGTCTGGTGACCACGGTCCTTGCCACCGAATTTGGCACCATTCCAGCGACGCGTCTGTCTACCAGCCTGGGCGAACGCAAGGAACCCGTCACCTATTGGTTCACCTTCGGCGACAGCGCGATCCGGAGCAATCTGGATAAGCGTATCGTCGAATTGCGTTATCGCCTGACCGGCCAGATCCCGGACGGCCTGCTGTTCCGCGTATCGTCGATCGACGGCGACCCGGCTCGCGCCTACCAGTTGCAGGACCAGTTCGTGGCCGGGCTTCTCGCATCGGTGCCGCCCGCCGATCGGCTGCGCTTGAGCGGCCTGGGCAGCATACAGACCATTCAGTAGGGTCGGCGCAATGATTCTCGGCACCGATGGCACCGCATTCATCGACGCTGTGCCGAGGAACACTGCAACAACGCCGGCTGCATGCAGGACAAGGACATGCGTTCGACTCGGCCTGTGCTGCGAGGCCTGATCTTCCTCGTCGTCTTCACCAGCTTGCAAGCTCTTTGGGGACAGGCGCGCGGCACCGCGGTCGAGCGTCTGCTGATCCAGCACGCGACTGTCGGCAGTGCGGTGGCGCTGATCGGCCTGATGACGCCGCAGATTCGGGCGCATGCGGACGGAACGAGAATCCGTGCTGCCGGTGGCGGCCTCAACATCCTCAACGGCTGCGAGGGCGTTGAAGTCCTGTTCCTGCTGGCCGCCGCCTTCGCGGCCGCACCGCTGCCGGCACGGCGGCGATGGCTTGGGCTGGCGAGTGGCATTGTGTTCGTCTTTGCGCTAAACCAGGCGCGCATCCTTGCGCTGTTCTATGCCTACCGCAGCGACCGTTCGCTTTTCGACTTGTTGCACGGCACGGCGGCGCCCGTGATTCTGATCGCCTTGACGGCGATGTTCTTCCTCGCCTGGGCGAATGACGGTCGAGCCTCACGGCGCCCGTCCGATGCCTCTGCGGCCGCTTGAAGTCGGCTGGCGCGTGCTCGCGGCCTGCGCGCTGCTGCTGGCGGTGAGCCATGCCTGGGGCCAGGCCTTGATCGAATGCTTGCTGCCGCTGTTTCGCCTGGAGATCGGCTGGCTGGAAGATCGCTACCGGATTCTCGGCCTGAGCCTGGCCGTCCAGGGTGCTGACAGCGTCATACGGCTCGACGTAAGCCTGCAACGGATCATGGTCGTCGGTGACCACGTGATCTATCCGGACCCGCGCGGCCTGGCCCACGTCACTACGCTGACGGGTCACGTGCTGCAGCCGGCGATCCTCGGCCTGGGTCTGCTGACCGCATGGCCACCTCTGGCGCCGGCGCCGCTGGCGCGCGAGTACGCGCTGCGGCTGTTGCTGGGGCTGGCGATGCTCGGCGTGGTGCTGGCGCTCGACGTGCCTTTCGTCCTGCTCGGAGAACTGTGGGCAATTGCCCATCAACGCTTCGCTCCCGGCAGTTTCTCGCCCTTGCTGCTATGGGTGGATTTCCTGCAAGGCGGCGGCCGCCTGGCTCTTGGGCTGCTGGCCGGCGCGGCAGGCATTGCCGCAGCGGGGACCATGGTCCGGGCTTAATACGCGGGTCACACCGGCATGGGAAGCTTGGTGCAAGACTTCTTGCGTTCATTGCCATGCCGCGCCTCCTGTCGCTCACGCTTTCGCTGCTCTCGCTGGGCCTTGCCGGAACCGCCGCCGCCGTACCCCTACCCGAGGCTGCAGTGCGCCGCCTGAATTCAGGGCAGCCTGTCGATCTGATTGTCGAGTATCACGCCCCGCAGGTCGAGCAGGCGGCTGCTGCATTGGGCCGTCGCGGCCGTCGCAACATCGACGACGACGCGACACTCGAATTCAAGGCGGCGCGCTTCCGCGAGATCAAGGACGCCGTCGACACTCCGGAGGCGACTCGCGATGTCGCGAAGCTGGCCGACTACCGGCACCTGCCGATGGCCTTCAAGCGCTTCGCCACACTGGCTGCGGCACAGGCCTATGTGCGCCAGCCCGGCGTCAAGGCCTTATACAGGGATGCGAGGCTTTATGCCATCACGGCCCAGAGCCTGCCATTGATCGGCCAACCCGCAGTCGCCGCCGCCGGCTTGAACGGCGCGGCGACTGGCACGGCAACGACCGTGGTGGTGATCGACAACGGCATCAAGCTGGCCAACTTCGGTTGCACGGCGGCAGGCACGCCGGCCTCCTGCCGAATTGCCGTGGCGCAAACGGTAGGTAGCGCCACCGGTGGCGACGGCGCCCACGGCAGCAACGTCTCCGGGATCGCATTGGCGGTGGCGCCAGGCGCCCGCGTCGCCATGCTCGATGCGTTCTCCGGCAGTTCCGCGGCGACATCGGACGTGCTCGCCGGGATCGACTGGGCGATCGCCAATCGCAGTGCCTGGAACATCGTGGCCATCAACCTGAGCCTCGGCGACGGCATCAATTACACATCGCCGTGCAGCGCGGGTTCGCCCTATGTCACCCCGGTGGCGCAGGCGCAGGCGGCCGGGATCAGCGTGGTTGCCGCCTCGGGCAACGAGGCCCGCACCAACGGCATGGCGGCGCCGGCCTGCACGCCCGGCGTGATCTCCGTCGGCGCGGTGTATGACGCCAATCTCGGCACCAAGGCTTGGTCGCCCTGTACCGACGCCACCACGGCCGCCGACAAGGTCGTCTGCTTTTCCAACAGCGCCAGCTTTCTGACGCTGCTCGCGCCGGGCTCTGAAATCGTCGCGGGCGGTTATGGGTCGAACGGCACCTCGCAGGCAAGCCCCACGTAGCCGGGGCGGTGGCCGTGCTGCGCGACGCCTATGCCGATGAAACGCTGGTGCAGACCCTGAGCCGACTGACATCCAACGGGGTTTCCATCACTGATTCGCGCAACGGCATCGTCAAGCCGCGCCTGAGCCTGCTCGAAGCCGCGCGCCCGGCCAACAATGCTTTCGCCGCCCGAATCGCCCTGAATGGCAGCTCAGGCAACGTGGCCGGCAGCAACCGGGCTGCCAGCAAGGAAAGCGGCGAGCCGGCGCATGCCGGAAATGCCGGAGGACGTTCGGTCTGGTGGACCTGGACTGCGCCGGCCACCGGTCAGGTCTCGCTGGATACACACGGCAGCGGTTTCGACACCCTGCTTGCGGTCTACACAGGCAGCGCGGTCGGCGCGCTGGCTGCGGTCGCCGCCAACGACAATGACGGCAGTGCCCAAGGCGCCGGGGGTCTGCTGTTTCAGGCTGTGTCCGGACAGAACTACCCGATCGCTGTCGATGGCTTCGATGGCGCCAGTGGAGACGTCTTGCTGAATTGGTCGTTGAACGTCAATGCCCAGGCAAACCTGTCGGTGACGATCTCGGGGCCCGCCTCCGGCGTCGATGGCGGCACCTATGGCTATGCGGTGACTGCCGCCAACGCAGGACCGCAGTCCGCAACCGGCGTCGTTGCAAGCTTGACGCTGCCGGCCGAAGCCGGAGTCGTCGAGATGCCGGCTGGCTGCTCGGCGAGCGGCGCCACGGTAACCTGCGGCATCGGCACACTGCCCGCCGGGGGCAGCCTGCCGCTGAACTTTCAGTTGATCTGGACCAATGCCGGCGACGTGGGGAACCTTGTCGCCGGCATCAGTTCGGATGTACCCGATCCGGTAGCAAACAACAATGCGGGCAGCTTCCAGATCGCCTTCCAGGCCGGCGGCGACGGCGATGTACCGACGCTTCCGGAATGGGGCTTGATCCTGCTGGCCGGGCTGCTCGGACTAGCTGTCATGCGTCAACGGGGCCATGGTCCGCGCGGCGCATAGACCAAGGATCCCGAGCCGAGCTTCCTTGAGGCAAGACTATCAGCCGTGGCATTTCGGCCCGCGATGTGTCGGCAATGCGCCGCAATACTCAGATCTCTGCCAATTTGAGAGTGGTTACGATCGCCCAAACACCCTGCCATATACTGGTGCCCGGAGCGGGAATCGAACCCGCATGGCTTGCGGCCGAGGGATTTTAAGTCCCTTGTGTCTACCAGTTTCACCATCCGGGCATTTGGTGTTCTTGAACAAACTGCATCAGGACACGAGGAGCGGTGCCCCACGGAGGCCAGTGCAGCAGGACAAGCGCGGAGCGGGATTTCCGCGGCTCGCCATGCCGGCGGATTCTACCGCGCCCCTATTCGCTGCGCCCGGTGAAGGCGAGCAGGTCGCTCAACTGGTCGTCGGCACGCAGCAACTCGCGACGTATGCGGGCGTGATGCCGTTCCGCGCTGCGTTGCGCGAAATTCACCAGCCGCCCGCCCAGCCAGTGCGGCAGGGGCCTGCCGCTGTGCGGAAACAGCCTGCGCAGCCGCAAGCCATGTTTCTTGAAGAAGCCGTGAAAGATTTCGTCCTCGAGAGACACCACGACCTGGAAGCTGCCGGGATCGCCCTGACGTCCGCAGCGCCCGAACAATTGCCGGTCGATGCGTCTGGCATCGTGGCGCTCGGTGGCGAGCACGTGAAGGCCGCCCAGTTCCACCACGCCGGGTGCAAGGCGAATGTCCGTGCCCCGACCCGCCATGTTGGTGGCCACCGTGATACGACCATGCTCGCCGGCCTTGGCGATTACCTCGGCTTCTTCCTGATCCTGGCGGGCGTTCAACACCTGGTGTCGCAGTCCGTCTGCCGTTAGCAGTTCGCTCAGATGTTCCGAGGCAGATACCGAGCTGGTGCCGACAAGCACGGGACGGCCTTCAGCATGCAAACGGCGTACCGCATCGACGATGGCGGTCCACTTTTCCGCGGCGGTGAGGTAGACCTGCTCGGGCAACTGCCGGCGCTGTACCGGGCGATTGGTCGGTATCGTCACCACCGGCAGACGGTAAACCGCCCACAGCTCACGGGCCACCTCTCTGGCCGTACCGGTCATCCCCGCCACGCGCAGGTAGCGGCGGAAGAACCGCTGGTAGCTGATTCGCGCCAGGGTTTCCTGCTGCCCGGTGATCGCGCAGCCCTCCTTCGCCTCGATCATCTGGTGCAGCCCGCGCTCCCAGGAGCGGTCCGCCATCACCCGGCCCGTGTACTCATCGACGATCTGCACCTTGCCGCCGCGAACGATGTACTGCTTGTCGCGCTGGTACAGGTACAGCGCGGACAGCGCGCGGCGCATCAGTTCCTCGCGCCTTCGCGGTCCCATCCACACGCCCCCGTAGGGTTCCGCCAGTTCGGTTGCATGGCGCCGCCCGTTCTCCGTCAGTTCGACGTCATGCTCGCGCGGTCGAATGGAAAAATCCGCGCCGGTGTCCATCTGCCGCGCCATGGCCACGGCCTCGGCGTAGACCTGCTGTTCCTGGCTGGAATCGCCGATGTTCGAAATGATCAGCGGCGTGCGTGCTTCGTCGACCAAGACACTGTCGGCTTCGTCGACAATGACGAAACACAAACCGCGCAGCAACAGGCGGCTGGTGCGCGCGTGTTCGGCGTGCAGGCGTTCGAGCTGCAGGTGCACGTGCCTCTCATCCCGACCGAGCATCAGGCGGTCCTTGAGGTAGTCGAATACCATCTGCTTGTTGGTGCCGTAGGTGATGTCGCAGGGCGTATGCCGAACGCCGCGCCGCGGGTGTCATGCCTTCCGTGATGGTGCCGACGGTGAGACCGAGGAACTTTACAGCCGGGCCCATCCAAGGCCGCGTCTCGCATGACCAGGAAGTCATTGACGGTGACGATATGCACGGGGATGCCCGCCAGCGCGGCGGCGCAGGCCGGAAGGGTCGCCGTCAGAGTCTTGCCCTCGCCGGTCTCCATTTCGGCGATCTTGCCTTCGAGCATGACGCGCCCGCCCAGCAGTTGCACATCGAAGGGCCGCATGCCCAGACGGCGCCCGGACATCTCGCGGACGATGGCGAATGTGCGCGCCACCAGAGGCTCTTGCAGGCCCTCGCTGTAGAGGCGCCGCCTGATATCCGGTATGCATTCCCTGATCTGCTTGTCGCTGAGTTCGGTCAGGCGCTCACCCTCGGCGTTCACCAGGGAGAGGAATTCCCCGCGGCCGGGGTTTCGCCCATAGGCGCGCTGGCGGATGAACCCGCCCAGGCTGGCGGCGGTGCGATCGAGCCAACTGTCGCGCAGGTCCTCGCGCTGCGGATAGGGCCCCAGCGCGATCCCCGGACGCAGAACGTTGGTGCTAGACATTGAACTGCCTCAGCAGCAGTCGCCTGAAGGCGCGGTACATCTGGAATCCCGCCGGTTCGAAGCCGTGGTCGAAGCGGACGAAGACGCGCGAGCCCAGGTACTCGGAGTGCACCTCGCCGGGAAGGGTCAGTTCGAGCTGGAAAACCTGTCTGAGCGTCGTCACACCCTGCTTGTCGCGCGGGTCGACCGCGATCGGGCCGCCACCGGCGCTTCCCAGCGCCGCCGTTGGCAGTTGTAACGTAGCCCCCGGCAGTTCGCGGCGAATCCGCGCCGGGACCGGACTGGAACCCCACCCGGCAAGCATCACCTCGACACTCCGAGTGTCCCGGCGCACCAGCGCGATGTCGTCCTGCACCAGCGCCACGCGAACCGTCAGTTCCCTGGGTTCGACTACGTAGCCAACCAACTGACCCTTGTTAATGAAACGGCCGGGGAGGTCCGCGGCGTTCGGCACGATGAATCTGCCATTGGCGGGGCTGCGAAAGACCAGCGCTGCTTCGCGCTCGAGAGCGCGTTGCAGGGCGGCCCGCGCCGCGATCATTTCCTCGCGGACCATGGCGGCCTGCACCCGGTCCGCGGTGATCAACGCATCGTACTTCGCGACCAGTTCCTCCAACAGTGCGTTGAACACCGCGACGCGGGTCGCGAGGAAAGGCTCCTCGGCCTGGATCAGCGGCTGGCCGCGCCGGACCTCGCCATCGACCGGCGCCAGCAGACCGACGACGAAGCCTTCGGCACCGGCCCGCACCTGTGCTTCCTCGGGAACCCAGATGACACCCTCGGTGCGCGTCCAGCTCGGCACCGGGACAACGAACAACAGAATGGCCACGACCAGTGCCAGAAGGACGCTGGTCGACAGCGCCCGCCCGCGCTGGCGCCGCAGATTGGGACTGCTGGCCAGAAACGCCAGGCTCTTGCCCGCCGGCATCACCAATTGCGTCGCCACGGCCCAGATCGCCAGCAGCACGCCTATGACAAAAAACTTTCCGGCGATGAACAGGATGATGATGAAGGAGATGAATATCCGGTACACGAAGGATGCGATGCCGTAGAGAACCATCCAGAAGCGCTCGCCGTTTGAATGGGCGGGGGACTCGGCGTCGGCGACCCCGAAAACGTAGCGCTGGAATAGATAACCAAGATACTGGTTCGACCGCGATCCGAGATTGGGTATTTCGATGGCGTCGGCCAGCACGTAATAGCCGTCGAAGCGCAGCAGCGGGTTGCCGTTGAACAGCAACGTGGAGACGCCGCTGATCAGCATCACGTTGTAGGCGATGGACCGCACCGTGCCGGGTTCGACGGCGAGCCAGATGAACAGCGCCAGCGCCCCGAGGAACAGTTCCACCGCAATGCCCGCCGCCCCGACCACCATGCGCTTGCGCTTGTCCCGGAAGCCCCATGCGGCGGACGCGTCGACATAGGGAACCGGCGACAGTACAAGCAGCATGATGCCGATTTCGTGCACTTCGCCGCCCCATTTCTTGATCGCGTAGGCATGCCCCAGTTCGTGCAAGGACTTGACCGCGGGATACACGAACCACAGCAACACGAGGTTCGTGGGGTCGAGGACCCGGTCGGCAATGTTCTCGGTCAAATCGGTCCAGTGGGAGGCCGCCAGCACCGCCCCGGCTCCTACCACGACCAGCCACAGCACCAGCCCGACCCAACTGAACAACGGCTGCACCCAGGGCAGGGTCCGCTCCAGAAAGCGGTCCGGATCGAGCAGCGGAAAGCGCAGCGCCAGCGGCGTCCACAGCCTGCGCCGCCAGAGCATGCGCTCATTCCGCTGATAGCGCCGGAAAACCTCCATGCTGTCGGGCGGCACGTCGCAGAGCAGCGCATCGGCTGCATGCAGTTGCCCGAGCAGGCGGATCGCCTCTTCCTGCGTCGGTGCGCCATCGCCCAGTTGTGCGCTCGCCGCGTCCCAGAGCTCCTGCACCGTTCGCTCGCCGTCCATCAGGCCAATGAAATGATGCGCCGCCGGCGAAAAGCGATGGGAGCGCTCGGCGGCGTGATCCTGCAGAACGAACCACACCTTGTCGCGGAACGACTGGCGCAGAATCCGCGCGTGCGAACGGATTCGCGGCTTGAGCGCCGCGACCCGGTACCAGGATGGACTGAAAAGGGCCTCGCTCACCGCCGGCCAGGAGTTACGGCCACCAGGACCAGACCCACATGCGCGTCCAATGCACGAGTTTGTGAGTCCAGATCCAGAACAGGTTGCGCCGGTCGACCATGATCTTGCCGACGCCTTCCATGCCGGGACGCAGTTTTTCGATCGCGCCTTTCACGACCGCTTCGACACGGAAGAAATTCCGGCCCTCTTCGATCACGGAGACCGGGGTGATCTTGTCGACCACCAGCGCAAACTCTTCATTCGGCATGCTGGTCAGCGCGAGGCGGCCGGTCTGGCCCACCGCGACGGCGCTGATATCACGATCGTCCACCTTCATGATGACTCGGTAACTGTCCAGCGGCGCGAGCCGAACAACGCGTTGCCACGCTCGACGGCCGCCCCAAGCGACTGGCTGAGATCGCCCTTGACGATGACAGCGTCGAAGGGCGCAAGCAGTCGTGTGCGGGCGAGCTGTTCGTCGATCAGGGCGAGCTGCGCCCGCACCTGCCCGGTCTGCGCCTCGAGGATGCCGGCGCGCGCGCGGTTGCCCTCCGCGATGGCCTGTCTGCGCTCGCTTTCCTGCTGCCCCCCCTGGCTCAGCACCTTCTGGCGTTCAAGTCGCAGGTCACGGTCATCCATCGCGGCAAGCAAATCACCCTTGCGCACGATGTCGCCGGCACGAGCGCGCGCTTCGATGATGTAGCCCTGCATCGCCGCGGTGACTGCGCGCTGCACCGTGCCCTCGAGGTTGGCATCCGCCGTTATCATGTAGTCACCATCGACGATGGCAAAAAACACGATCGCCAGTGCGGCAAACAGCACCGAGAGTTTCAAGGCGAAGTGCCGCGGACCGACCAGGTGCCGGAACTGCGTCGCCATGCTGTCCAGGGCCTTTTGCGCCAGCCAGCGGTCTTCCCTGCGCTTGACATCGAGAACCGGGCCCACCAGCAGCGCGGCATGCTCGCAGAGCTCCACCGTTCGCGCGTCGAACTCCGAGCCCGTGGGCAGTTCCAGAACCAGCGCACCCAGCACGCTCGCCCCCGCGGTCAGCGGGATGGTGCATACCGCGCCGGTCCCCTGTTGCTGGAGAAGTTCGGCATGCGCACGCGTAACCTGGAATGGCCCATCCTTGCGCGAGGGGAAAATCACGGTCGCAAGCTGGTCCGCCGCCTCGTCCATCGCGCCCTCGATGGCGCGGATCAGGTTCGTCTTCTTGGCGAATACCGCGCTGTGGGAGAGCGCCCGGACCTGAATGTGGCGGCCCTTCATGAAGCCGATGCTGACCCGCTCGCAGGCGAAGCTCGTCGCGAGCTCGGTGACCACCGCTGTCGCAGCGGACTGAAAGCGCTCGTGCTGCAAAGAAGTGGCGATGAGTTCGAGCACCGTGACCAGCCGCGCCTTGCTGGTGAAGGTCTTGCGGCGCGCAAGGGCTTCAAGCCAGCCGATACCCCAGCCCAAACGCTGCACCAGCTCGCGCAACGCGCCCTCCGAGCGACCCTCGACCTCGAGGGCCGCGGCGCCGAAAAGCTCGTCGTCGACGAGAATGGGGTGCGCGATGAACACCGGATCCTGTCGACGCGCGACGCGCTGGACGCCGTCCACGACGACGCGCCTCTGCTGCAGGGCACGTTCCACCGCCGCGGCCAGGCGCGGACTGCCTTCGATTCCCTCGGGCCAGATCGCGACTGGCGCGAAGGCGGCCATCTCGGAGGCACGCAGGATGACAGCGCCCCTGATGACGCCATCGAACGCGCGGGACTGGATGTCGAGCCAGTTGGAGGCGAAGCTGGATGAGTCCGCTGCATGGGCAAGTCGCGCCCATGCCGCGGACTCGAAGGATTCCCCGCTGCTGTCGTCCGCCGCCCGCCGGGCATCGGTGATCAAGCTAATGCCGTCGTCCCTGGCCACGCGATTCCCTACTCCCTGCCAGCGATGCGGACCATCCCCGGCGAGGGCAGGCATGGCGCTTCCGCGCACCGCAGGAGGCGCGCGGCGCGAGCGCCTTGAACCGCAGCTTGCACCGAGATCATCACTTTGACGCCGACCCGCTTACTGGAGCGCTTCACTGATCTGCACCAGGTCGGCTTCGGCAAGCGTGCCCACTGCCTGCTTGAGCCTCAGGCGATTGAACAGGTAGTCGTAGCGCGATTGCGCATAGTCGCGCTTGGCAAGGTACAGGTCGCGTCCGGCATCCAGTACCGGCAACAGCGCGAACAAGCCCGACTTCAGGCCTTCTGCCTTGGCGTCAAGCGCGCTCTGCTGAGCGACGACGGTTTGCCTTAGCGCCTCCACCAGACTCACGCCGCTCAACGTGCTGTTGTAGGCGTTGCGCGTCGCGCGGTCACCGCGGCGCTCCTGCTCAAGGTCCTCCTGCGATTTCTGATAGCGGTGGGCCGCCTCCTCGGTAACCGCGCTGGTCAACCCGCCTTCGTAGATCGGCACGCTCAGGCGCAGCGTCACGTCGGTGGTCTTTACGTCGCTGCCGCCGCCATACAAGGTGCTGCCGGCATCGCGCCGGTTATGGCCGGCGAGTATGTTGAGACTCGGGAAGTAACCGGCGCGCTGCCGCTCCACCTCAAGGCGCGCCACATCGACTGCTTCGCGCTTTGCCCGCAGCAGCAGATTCTGCTCCAGCGCGGACTCCACCCAGCGCTCGACGACCGGTGGATCCGGCAGTTCCAGCGGAAACTCGTCGCGCAGGGTCTGCACGTTCTCGATCAGCCTGCCGGTGATTTCGCGCAAGCCCTGGCGCGCATCGCGCAGCTTGTTCTGCGCCTCGATCTCGCGCGCCTGTGCCGCCGAGAAGCGTGCCAGCGCGTCGTGCTGATTGGTGATGGTACCCAGGCCCGACTTGAGCTTGGCGCGCGCCAGTTCGAGCACCTTGCCCGTCGCCTCTCGTTCGGCGCTGGCCAGGGCCAGGCTGTCCGCCGCTGCAAGCACCACGAGATACGCCGCGGCAGTCCGCAACTGGAGATCCTGTTCGGCGGCGAGCAGCGTGAAGCCGGCCTGCCTGACCACTGACTTCGCCTGCTCGTAGCGCTCGATAACATCCTTGCGAAAGATCGCCTGAGTCAATGACAGGGTCTTGTTGGTAGTCTGAAAGGTCGTGACCCCGGCACCGTAAAGCACGTTCTGGCTGTCCACGATCCGTTGGCGCGTTTCCGTCTTTTCGGTGTCGAATTTCAACGTCGGCAGAAATCCGGCGCGCGCCTGGTCGATGGCCGTGCCGGCTGCCAGGGCCTCCGCCTGTGCCGCCCGATACTTCGGGTCGCTCTGGCGGGCAAGCGTATAGGTTTCCAGGAGCGTCTCGCCCCTGGCGGGCATCGGCAGGAGGAATGCCACAAACACCCAAGCCGATATCTGCGCCAAATGACGCCAGCGAATCTGAAAACATCGGCCGGCCACCGCTATCTCGCTCAATTTTGACTCCAATATCTGCTCCGACGGCATGGACTCTTGCGCCACGCAAACACCTCTTCGCAACACCGCTGCAAGCTCGGAAAATACGGGCCGCGAATTATGGCAGATTCGCCAGCGAAATTCGGCCTGCGGCTCCTGGACACTGCATCCACGGGCAGGCGCGGCGCTGACTGAACCGACATAGCCGCGCCTTACGCTATTTTCCGAGCACCACGCCGCACTTGATGCCCGCAGGAATCTTGTTGTCCGGATTCGGCAGTTGCAGCCGCACACCCATGGTGCCGCTTGCCGCATCGATCACCTTGTCCACCACCACCACCCTGGCCTGATAGCTACCTGGAAAGAACGGCGCCAGATTCACCTTGCCGGGCATACCGACGCGTACCGAGCCGAAAAGCTTCGCCGGCGCGATGACCTCCACATTGAGCGGATTGATCTGCGCCAGTTTCAGGACCACCGACTTTTCAGAGCGAATGAACTCTCCCGGCGCCAGGCGACGCTCCACCACGACACCGTCGATCGGACTGACGATTGTCCGCAGCTTCAGGGTTTCCTGGTCTTTCTTGAGCTCTTCCTCGCGAAGACTGACCTCGGTCACCAATTCGTCCCTTTCCTGGGCCGAGATAAGCTGTTTCTCGAAAAGCGACTCGTTTCGCTCGACTTTCCGGCGCCCGAACTCGACGCGTGCTTCGGACAGCTTGACTGCCGCCGCCTCGACACCAGACTGCAATCGCGCGACCACCTGCCCCTTGCGCACCCGGTCGCCGCGGTTGACCGTGACCTGCTCGAGTACCCCGTCGACGGCGCTGCCGACGTTAACGACCATGTGGGGCTCGATCAGGCACTCCAGTTCGCCATCCGCCTTGTTCCCCTCGGCGGCGCGCGCTTCGGTCGCCGGTCCGGGAAGCGGCGCAAGGGCTGCCTGCGCGCCAGCGCCCGGCGCAATCAACAGTGCGACAAGACCTGCAATCAGCGCCCTCATGCGCGGCTCCCACAAAATGGCAAGTGACTGTCAGCCCGCCGTGGTGCATTCATCAGCGCCTGGCGGCGCCGCGACTGCATGGGCTCGGCGTGCTTCCGGGCGAGGCGCACGCCAGCCGCCCAGGTCACCGTGGGCCGTCTCGGCCCGAGCCGAGCCACGATCCCCGCAATCCCGCCCCTCGGGCAATCGCCGACATTGGTTTTCATCGCTTTTTCCACCAGAAGAATGGGCTTCAAGGCCCCGTGACCATC
The DNA here is from genome assembly GCA_016712985.1 of Sulfuritalea sp. GTDB lineage: Bacteria > Pseudomonadota > Gammaproteobacteria > Burkholderiales > Rhodocyclaceae > Sulfuritalea. The sequence continues at coordinate 16,787 of JADJQA010000007.1, forward strand.
AAAAACGCCGCGATGCTAACACGCCTTGCGCAGCCAGCCAATGGCCGCGTATCGCTTGTGTCGCGGTACTGCGCGGATCAGCCCTGCTCCGCGTCGCCGCGCAGCTATGCGCGAGTGATCGAATCGAGCGCCTTGCGCGTCCGTGACGCGACGCGGCCGGCAGCGCCCGCCAGCACCTCCCAGTCGGGCGGCCTGCGCCGGTGCGATTGCGGCGGCCGCGCGGCCTGCAAACCCGCGAGGCCGAGCGCCGCGACAAACAGATCACCCCCGCGCCGATCGGCAGCGCCAGAGGCAGGGGGCGGCAAGGCAGGCGCCGGCCGGCAATTCCTCGGTGGCTGCATCGGTCTCGTCGCCGACTGGCGCGGCGGAATCGTCTTCGTCGGCCGGTTGCAGGATACCGTCGCGGATCGGCACCGCGGGCACCGTCACCGCGTTGGAATCGAACTGCTGCTGGAACAGGATGTCATCGGGGAACTGCACCGACCGTGAAAACGCGCCAAGCTTGAATACCCTCTGGAATACGCTGGCATCGAGCAGGGGCTCCGGCGCCGCAAGCCCGTCGAGCGAGTCCGGCAGAACCGTCGAATAGCCCGGCAGGCCTTCAAGCAGGCTGGCGATCTCCTCTTCGTCCGACTCCGGCTCCACAGTGAATTGATCAAGCATGGCTGCGGCGAGCGGATCCTGCAAATCGATCTGGATATCCTGGACAAGACCGCCGGCCAGAACCAGCGAGCCGTACCAGCCGCGTTCCGCCAGCCGCGAAAGTCACCTGGCCACCGTCGCCGAACAGTACATCGTTGCCGCCGCCGCTGCCGACGATGTCATTGCCGGCGCCGCCGATCGCCACATCGAAGCCGTCACCCGTCGAAATCGTATCGTTGCCGCCCAGCAGCGGATTGCCGGAAGACACCTGCAACAGCGACCCGCTCGTGTCGTTCACGATCGTGCCGTTGTCGCCGATCACCACGTCCCTTCCGTCCGTGGTGGTCACGGTATCGTTGCCGACCCCGCCGATCACCAGGTTGTTGCCGTTGCCCGCATCGATGACGTCGTCGCCGCCGGTCGCGGCAATCCTGTCGGTGGATTCCACCGTCGTCATCGTCGCACCCGTGTAGCCAATCTGGCCGTTGTCGCCGATCAAGGTGTCGTTGCCTGCGCCGCTGGTAACCGTGTCGCCGCCGAATCCTGCGAGCACGACGTCGTCGCCGCTGCCGGTGACGATGGTGTCGTTGCCACCGTCGGCGGGAGTGATGGTCTCGACCAACCCGAGCGTGACCGGCTGGCCGGCCATTTGCGGCGCATTGAGGTCGGCGGCGGTGATGCGGCCGCTGTCGCCGATCACCAGGTTGTCGCCTTCACCCGCGTCGATGGTGTCGTCCATGCGCCCGCCGATGACGATATCGTCGCCACCGCCGGTGACGATCGTGTCGGTACCGCCGAAGTCCCTGGTGGACGTGCTTTCGACCAGATCGATGTCGGTGGAATCGCCGTCGGCGATCACATAATCGACGCGCCCGTCGTCGCCCAGCACGATGTCGGCGCCCGCACCGGTAGCTATGGCGTCGTCGCCGAAGCCGCCCACCACGATGTTGCTGCCGTTACCCACGTCGATCAGGTCGTTACCGCCGACGTCGGTTTGCGACGAACCGAATCCGGTCAGGAGTCCGCCCACATCCCAGGAAACGTAGCCGTTGTCACCCACGACGATGTCCTGGCCGCCGTTGATCACGCCCGCCGGATCGCTGGTGCCCGCACGCGGCGGCTGGTTCACCCGGTCGTCACCCACGCCGGCCAGCACGATGTTGCGCGAGCCTTCGCCGCCGACATCAAGTCCCGCGAACGGACTCACCAGCGTGCCATTGGCCACATACACCGTCGCAACCGGGCCGGTGTTCTCGTAGACCTGCACGGTGCCACCGATCTCGCCCACCAGCAGGTCCAGATCGCCGTCGCCATCCACATCCATGAACGCCGGCACGCTGTTAGCACCCACGTCGATGCCGGTGAACGGGTTGCCGAGGCCCAGCGGCGAAGGCGCATACACCGGTGCGATGGCCGAGCCGGTATTCTCGAAAACCGTGAGCGTGCCGTCGCTCGAACCGACCACCAGGTCGAGGTCGCCGTCGCCACCGATGTCGACAAAGGCTGGCGCGCTCAAGTCGCCCGCGTCGATCGCGTCGAATGGGTTGGCTGCGCCGGATTGTTCCAAATACATCGGCATCGTCGCCGACCCGGTATTCTCGTAATACCTGAGCACGCCGTTGGCCTCGCCCACGACCAGATCCTGGTCGCCGTCGCCATCCACATCGGCCAGGGCCGGCGTGCTGTTCGATCCGACGTCGATGCCGTTGAACGGATTCGGATTGGGGCCGGTCGCGCCGGTACGCTCCACAGACACAGGCGCCGCCGCCGTGCCGATGTTCTCGAAGTAGCCGAGCGTACCGTCCGGCGCGCCCACCACGGCGTCGAGGTCGCCGTCGCCATCGACATCGACGAACACCGGCGTCGGGCCGCCGCCGGCCACGATCACGTCGCCGCCGCCCGTGGCCGCCGTGGTATCGGTGGTCTGCGCCCCGGTCAGCACCGCCACCCCGCCCGCACCGGTGGTGTAGGTGAACACGCCGTTGTCGCCGAGGATCAGGTCTTCGCCCACGCCGGTGCCGATGACGTCCGAGCCGAAGCCGCCGGCGACGATATTGTTGCCGTCGCCCACGAGGATCACGTCGCCCGCGCCGAGCGTCGGATCGCTCGTCTGCACCTGGCCAAGCACGCCGCCCGTGGTCCAGTCGATCTGGCCATTGTCGCCCAGCACCAGGTCGGCGCCGGTGCCGGTGGTGATGGCATCCACGCCGACGCCACCGATGATCAGGTTGTCGCCATCGCCCGCATTGACGATGTCGTCACCGCCGGTCGTGTTGCTCAGATCGGTGGAGATCGCCTGCAGCAGGTTGGCCGTTCCAGGGTTGTAGGTCACCGCGGCGTTGTCGCCGAGGATGATGTCCGCGCCCGACCCGGTGGTGATGGTGTCGCCGCCGTTACCGCCCACCACGACGTTGGTGCCGTTGCCGACATCGATCACGTCATTGCCGCCGACGTCGGGCTGCGCGGAACCGAACCCGGTCAGGAAGCCGGTAGTGGCATCCCAGTTCACATAGCCGTCGTCGCCCACGACGATGTCCTGGCCCGGATTGGAATCGACCACCTGATCGCTACCGACCCCGGCCAGCACCACGTTGCGAGCGCCGCCGCCGACATCCAGACCGGTCAGCGGGTTGACCGCCCCGGTGCGCTCGGTGTAGTCCGGCGCCGCGTTTGTCCCGGTGTTGAGGTAGAAATTCAGTGCGCCGTCATTCTCGCCGGCCACCAGGTCGAGAACGCCGTCACCGTTCAGATCGGCGAGGACGGGCACGCTGCGATTGCCGACATCGATGCCGTCGAAGGGATCGTCGGCTAGGCCGCTGAGCGGGACAGAAGCATACGCCGGCGAGGTGGCCGACCCGGTGTTCTCGTAGGCCTTGAGCGTGCCGTCGCTGGAACCCACCACCAGGTCCAGATCGCCATCGCCATTGAGGTCGACCAAGGCCGGGGCGCTCATGCCGCCAACGTCGATGCCGTCGAACGGATTGGGGTTGGGACCGGCTACGCCGATGCGTTCCAGATACACCGGCACCGCCGCCGTGCCGATGTTTTCGTAGTACTTCAGCGTACCGTCGCTGGAACCCGCCACCAGGTCGAGATCGCCATCTTGGTTAAGGTCGACGAAGGCCGGTGCGCTCATGCCGCCCACGTCGATGCCATCGAACGGACTGGGATTGGGACCGCTCGCGCCGGTGCGCTCCACATACACCGGAACCGCTGCCGTACCGATGTTCTCGTAATACGTCAACGTTCCGTCGCTACTTCCCACCACCAGGTCGACCCTGCCGTCCGCGTTAAGGTCGATCAGGGACGGCGCGCTCATGGAACCGACATCGATGCCATCCAACGGGTTGAGCGACCCGGTGCGCGCGACATACACCGGCAGCGCGCTGGTGCCGATGTTCTCGAAGTACAGGATGCTGCCGTCGGCCGCGCCGGTCACCAGGTCGAGCTTGCCGTCGCCGTTGACGTCGGCGAAGCTTGCGCTACCGCCCCGCCCGCTCTGGATCACGTCATCACCGCCGGTCGTCGGGTTGGTATCGCTCGTCCGCGCGCCGGTCAGCACTGCCACGCCGGCGTTGGTGGTGTAGGTGAATAGGCCGTTGTCGCCCAGGACCAGGTCTTCTCCCACACCGGTATCGATCACGTCCGCGCCGAACCCGCCCGCCACGACATTGTTGCCGTCGCCGGCCTGGATGGTGTCGTTGCCCCCTAGCGCCTGATCGGTGGTGCCCACCGAACTCAACAGGCCACCCACGGTCCAGGTGATCTGGCCGTTGTCGCCGATCAGGAGGTCGACGCCGCTGCCGGCGGTGATCCGGTCGGCCCCTACTCCGCCGATGACCAGGTTGTTGCCCTCGCCGCCGGTGATCGTGTCATCGCCGCCGGCAGCATTGACCACACCGGTCGACCTGGCCAGTAGCGGTAGCGTGGTGTTCGGCGTGTAAACCACCGCACCGTTGTCACCCAGCAGGACATCGGTGCCGGCACCGGCGGTGATGGTGTCGTCACCGAAACCGCCCACCACGATGTTGTTGCCGTCGCCCACCAGGATCACGTCGTTTCCGCCGGCGCCGGTGCTGGTGTTCCTGTAGTAGCTGAGCGTACCGCCGTTCTCGCCCACCACCAGATCCGGGTCGCCGTCGCCATCCAGGTCGGCGAAGCCCGGCGTGCTCAGGTTACCGCCAATGAAGCCGTCGAACGGATTGGCCGCACCGGTGCGGCCGGCATAGACGGGGGCCATGCTCGTACCGGTGTTCTCGTAGTACTTCAGCGTACCGCCGTTCTCGCCCACCACCAGATCCGAATCGCCGTCGCCATCCAGGTCGGCAAAGGCCGGCGTGCCGCCGTCGCCGACATCGATCCCATTGAACGGGTTGGCCGCGCCGGTGCGCACCACATAGACGGGCACGCTGCCCGTTCCGGTGTTCACGTAGACCTTGAGCGTGCCATCGCCAGCGCCCACCACCAGGTCCGGATCGCGGTCGCCATCCAGGTCGGCAAAGGCGAGCGCACTCCTGTCGCCGACGTCGATGCCATCGAACGGATTGGCCGTACCGGTGCGCTCCAGGTAGACGGGTGCCGTGGCCGTACCGGTGTTCTCGTAGTACTTCAGCGTGCCACCGGCCGCACCGACCGCCAGGTCCAGATCTCCGTCGCCGTTGATAGCGCCGAAGAACGGCGTGCTCATGCTGCCGACGTCGAATCCATCGAACGGGTTCCGGTGGGGCTTTACCGCGCCCGCCGCACCGGACCGTTCCACATACTGTGGCGCCGTACCTGTGCCGATGTTCTCGAAGTACCTCAGGGTGCCGTCACTGTTGCCCACCAGCATGTCGAGGTCGCCGTCCCCATCCACATCGGCAAAGGCTGGCGCGCTCTGGTTGCTGCCGAGGTTAAGACCGTTCAGCGGATTGGCCGCTCCGTTCTGCGGGCTGAAGCTGACCTGGCCTGCATTGACGCTGGAGAACGACGTGATGCGCCCGGTGCTGTCGAAGCTGACCTGGCCGTTGTCGCCGATGACGATATCAACGCCGCTGCTCGGCACCGCCCCCGGCGAGTAGCCCGCCGCGGTGTCGTTCACGTGATCCGCGCCCATGCCGGCCAGAACGATGTTCTCCCCGGCTCCGGTGACGATCGTGTCGCCCCAGGTCGGCTGATCCAGCGTGTCGGTGGTCCGAGCACTCTTCACCTGGATTGAGTTGTCGTGGAAATCGATCTGCGCATTGTCGCCGGCGATGATGTCGTCGCCCGCGCCACCGGCAATGCCGTCGGCGCCGGCGCCGCCGACCATGAGGTTGTTGCCGCCGCCGCCATCGATGATGTCATTGCCGCCGACCAGCGGGTCGAGGCTTTCCACCAGGTCGGGCCGACGGACCAGGCCATCGCTGCGATCCCCCGCACCGCCGCCCAGTTGCTCGACGATGCGCGCCGTCTCAAGGCCGTTGGCATCGCGCTCGAAGCGCACCGTGCGGCCGCGATCGCCGAACAGGATGTCGTCAGCGGTTCCGCCGGTGATGGTGTCGCTGCCCTGGCCGCCGAAGACCACCAGCGGCAGTGTCGAGGCGAACGCGGCGCCGGTCAGCGGGTTGACCCCGGTGCCCAGCACTGTGTCGTTGTCGCTAATTGTCGGGAAGTTGTTCCATGGCCCCTGCGTATTCAGGACCAGCAGGCCGTCGGTGGAATCGGCTCCATTGGTCTCGGTGGCCTGGAGGTCCACATACACGGTGTCGTCTCCAAGGCCGGTATTCAGCGTGGTGATGCTGCGCACGCCAGCTCGGTTCAGCACAGCAGGACGATCCTGCGTGCCGTCGATCACGACGGTGTCGGCGCCGAACCCGGTCCAGATGGTAACGCCGTCGGCGAAACTGCCGTTCCAGACCGACGTTCCATCGGCGAGACTGGTGGTGGTGGCGTCGGCCCGGTAGGTGATGGTGCCCTGTGCCAGGTCGACCCAGCCGAAGACGTTGTCGCCGCCGGCGAGCCCGAGGATGGCGATCTCGGCCTTGACCGCCGATACCGCCAGGCTGGTCACGTCATCCGGGGCGCCGGCAAGCGTCACCGTTCCCTTGGGGTTGGCGAGCAAGCCGCTGACATTCCTGATGGCGATCGAGTCATGTCCGGGCGTGGAGGCGACCGTGGCGTCGAAGCCAGCCAACTGGTCGATCTTGAACGCCAGCGCATCGGCCAGTTGCTTGCGCGTCGTGACCGCGACCGAATCGACAAACTCGCCGTAGGCCACCGACACGGACACGGAGCTGTTCAGGGCAACAGTCCAGGTCTCGCCGACCCGCGGCGCACGCGTGAGGTTGACAATGCCGTCGGCGTTGGCGAAGGCATCGGTGATCACGATGTCGTTGTTGTCCAGCGTGCTCGCCTCGCCGCTGATCATCAACTGCGCCCGGCCGGTACCGGCGTCGATGTTGAGTGCGCCGTTGATGTTGTGCAGGTGGCCGGTAAGGAAGTCGGGCGCCACGGCATTGGCGGAGGCGTCGACCGCGAATGCGGCGGCCGACGAAACGTAGATGCGGTCGTCGCCGCCGCCGGTGTCGAGGTTGGTGGTCGCCGTGGTGCCCTGGACATTGATGATGTCGTTGCCCGAGCCGAGCGCGACATTCAGGGTCTCGAATTCATAGTAGTTGATGCCTTCAACCCGCGTCGCGACGATCGCGGCGCCGGCCTCGACCACGCCGTGGTACTCCGTCCCGGCGACCGCGACGGACATGACGAACGGATTGGCGGCAAGGTTCGTGACCGACAAGGTGCCGCCGCTCGCGGTCGCGTGGTATCCCGCGATCTGGTCGATCAGGGTCGCCAGGGCCAGCACCACGTCCGCATTGGTCTCGCTGACCCCGACCTGGTAGCTGACACTTATCGGCGCGGCGCCGCCCGCACCATGGATCGTCGCGACCCAGGTTTGGCCGGCATTGGCGACGGCGGAGGCAGCGGCAATGGCCTGCGCCGGCGCGGCCGATGGCGTCGTGAAGAAGCTGTTGGCGATCAGGAAGGAGGTGGTGAAAGCAACCGGAGAGCCGCCCGTGCTGTTGATCGACAGCGCACCACCGTCGCCGGTCGCATGGAAGCCGGCAGTCAGGTTGATCAGGCTGGCCAGGGCTTGCACCACGTCGGCATTGGTCTCCGCGGCCCCGACCCGATGGCTGAAGCTGACAGGCAGGGCGCCGGCGGCCACGCTCTGTAGCGTCACCACCCAGGTTTCACCCGCATGCGCGGCATCGGTCGCAACCGTGCGCACGGTCGACGCGAAGCTGGCGGTGAAGACGTTGCCGGCGATGTTCTCGACGCGCAGCACTTCGCCCTCGCTGGTGGCATGGAACTCGGGCAGGCCCAGGATGTTGACCTGCTCGGCAAGCTTGCGCGCAACCGCGGCAAGGGTGTCGCCGGTGACCGGGCTGGCATTGAAATCGGCCAGCGCGTTGATCTTGAACGCCAGCGCCACGACCATTTGTTCGAGGGCGGTAACGACAACGCCGTTGACGTTCTCGCCGTAGGCCACGGAGACGGCGTTGCTGCCATTGAGCCGGATCGTCCATGTCTCGCCCGTCAGCGGCGCGCGCGTCAATGTCGCGCTGGCGGTCGCGGCGGACACGACGAGGCCGCCTGTATCGCCGGCTGCTGGGCGGCTCACCGTGCCGGCCGGGTTGACCAGGGTTCCGGTGACGGGCGTGATGCGGATCGTGTCAAGCGGCGAGGTCACCGTGACGGTAGTGGTCAGCGAAGCACTGGTGAGCGTGACGGAGCGGACCTCGCCGGCGACCGGCTGGCCGGCCGAGACGATGCCCGGCGTCGCCGCGAACCGCTTGCCGTCGTGCCGCACGATCACGACCAGATCGCCCTCGGCGACGGCCGCGAAGTTCGCGTTGTCGCCGCTGCCGACACTGTTGATGCTCTCGGCGAGGCCGGCGGCGATGATTGCCAGCGTGTCTTCGGGCTTCACCGCGAGGCCATTCTTGAAGGTATCGACAGCCTTCACCGTGTAGCGGTAAGGGGTCGAGCTCACGCCGTCGGAAAGCATGATTTCCCAGACTTCGCCGCTGGCCGGGTTGCCGGACAGGTCGATCGCGGCCTCGGTCGGCGTCGAGCGGTCGATCCCTGCCACGCCGACGTCGCTGCCGCCCACCGTGAGGCTCGTCCTGAACACGCCGCCATCGCGGTTGACGATCACCAGCACCGTGTCGTCGCTGGTCGCGGTGAACACATCGGCGGCGCTGGCATTGATGCTGGCCGCGAGCACCCGCCCAATATTCGCGCGGGAGTCGGCACTGACGCTGACGAAGGTGCCGGTGAAGCTGTTATCGACCAGAACGTCATGGCCAAGCTCCGTCGCGAGCCTGTAGGTGTCGCCGGCCTTGACCGCGTGGAGGGTCGCGTTGCCGCGCAGCGACACCTGGATCTCCCAGATCTGCGAGACAAGGTAGGGCTTGACGCCGAGATTGACGGTGGTGGCGCGCAGTGCACCCGCGTCGATCGCTGCCTCGCCCGCGGTACGGCCCAGCGTGACCGTGGTCACCAGCGCCTCGTGCCGGGCCGTGGCGCCGCTCTCCTGGGTGGTCAGCAGCGCGTGTCGATGTCGTGGATGGCTAGCGAGCGATAAGCACCCTGGAAGGTGATCAGGAACACGTTGCCGACCTTGCGCACCGCGAAGTTGTCGGTGTAGGGCCGGGACGGGGTGCGGGTCGCGAAGTCGAAATCCTTGTCGACGTCGATCGTCGCCCCGTTCGGGTTGAGGATCGGGCTGACCAGCTTGAACACATCCAGGGCGCCGGCGTTGTAGGCGATCGGCTTGGTCTCGAACAGCTCGAATTCGCCGCGCGCATTCTGGATCCGGAACGTGAGTGTGAAGGTGCCGCCGGTGACGTTCGGATTGATCGTCACCGTCTGCAGGTTGTTGATGCCCGCGTTCACCGTCGCACCGTTGCGGACCGTGGCGGTGATGACATTCACAGACGCGTCCGGGTTCGGCACCAGGCCGGTCCTCTGCGCGGTCTCGGTCCAGCGGATCTGCTGCTGGTCGATACCCGCCTGGTTGCGCACGAAGGTAACCGTATAGGTCACGTCGCCGCTGTTGCGGGCTGCTTCGACGACCAGGTCGTCGAAACCGTAGAGCGCGCGCAGTTGCGCCTGCATCTGGGTGGCGCTCAGGGAATAGTCGAGCGTGATGTCGGCATAGCCTTCGCGGCGGCTGATGGCGCCGGACTCGAGGCGGGTCTCGAAGGCGCCGCCATTGCGATCGACGATGGCGATCCGCGTACCGTCGGCGATTGCGGTGTAGCGGGCTGCCGCCGGGTCGTTGTTGAGCTTCCAGGCCAGCGCCGTGGTGAATTGCGCGAGGTTGGCGAGTGTGACCCCGGCAACGCTATCGCCCAGCTCCACCTCATAGCGGAGGTCGCGCACAACATCGTCCGCCACGTCGCCGATGCGCAGGCGCCAGAGCTCGTTCGCCTGCGGCGTGCCGACGAGCTTGACCAGCGTCGTGGTGGCGCCGCCACCATTAATCGCCGCTTCGGCGACTGGAACCAGGGAAACGGAAGCCGCGAGGCCGCGGCCGGCGATGTCGGCGATCAGCAGCGTGCCGTCGGCCGTTGCGGCCGCGGTGAGCCCGGCCAGCGCCGAACCGGCCTGCAGCGCCCTGGCGTTCACCAGGTCGGCGAAGGCCGTGGCGATCGTCTGCCACGCATGGTCGCTGGTGATCTTGTAGTCGAAGCTGTAGGCAACGCCGCCGACTTCCAGCCGCAGTGTCCAGATGGCCCCGGTAACCGGCACGCCGCCGATCCGGATGTCGATTGCGGGCACGCGCTCCTTGCCACTGGCGTCCTTGCCGCGCAGCACCTCGACCGCCCCGGCCGGGCGCAGCGTCGGCGTGACCGCACCCTGGGCCGTGAAGGCATCCCCCAGCCGGTTGGTAACGATGAGCTTGTCGCCGCTGGCAACCGCCGTGAAGCCGGTGCCGGTGTCCTCGTTGATGGCGCCGGCGAGCCCGGCGGCAATGACTTGCAGCGACTCGATCTCGTAGGCATAGGCATTTGCGCCGATCGTCACCGTCCAGGTCTCGCCGATTCGCGACGTCCCAGCCAGCGCGAAGCGGGTCGTGGCCAAGGCCGTGGTCTTGGCAAAGCTGCCAGCCGTCGACGTGGCCGAGGTGATCGAGAACGAGACGCTGTCGCCCGTGGGGGTGGTGTTCGCGTCGACGATGACCAGGGTGTTGCCCTCGACGCTGGCGACAAAGCCGGTGCCCGCGGCGTTGATCTTGCCAGCCAGGGCCGTGGCGATTTCGGCGAGTGGCACGGTCTCGCGCACCATCTGGCCATAGCTGCGTCGGATGTCACCGGCTTTCAGCGTGATGGTCCAGGCCTCGCCGGCCGCCCGGCTGCCCGAAAGGGTCAGTGTGTGCGTCAGCGCCGGATGGGCCGGGGCCGTCAGGTCGAGCAGCGTCGCGCCGCCGCCACGGGTGCCGTCCGTCAGGCCGATTGCGAAGCTCGCGGTGAAGCCATGGCCGGCGGCGTCCACGCGCCCGGCGGGATCGACGATGAACAACTTCGTGCCGTCGCGGACGAACGCGGTGAAACCGCGCGCGGTGTCGTCGTTGATCAGCTTTGCGAGTTCGACGGTGATATCGCCGATGAGCTTGCCGGTCGGGATCTTGTAACCGTAGGCGAACACACCCTCGGTGGTGGCGAGTTGCACATACCAGGTTTCGCCTTCGATCACGGTACCCAGCGGCTCGAAGCTCATCAGGCGACTGGTCGGCGTCACGCTGTCGGCAACGATGCGGGCAGCCGGGGCCACGCTGAAGATCGGGGTGGCGAAAACGGCGTTGTCGGCGCGCGTGACAAAGAGCTTGTCGCCGGCGGCGAAGGCGGTGTAGACAGGCACTGCTCCGGTATTGATGCTGTCGACCAGCGACCAGGCCGAAGATCGCCGCGACGCTCTCGGTCACGTTGTTCGCGCGCTGCACCGTGTGGCTGTACAGCGACGCCTCGATGCCAGCGGCAGCGTCGATCCTGAGCGTCCGGCCCGTGGTTCGCCCGCGACGACGGGCCTGTTTGGGCCCGCGCCCGCCCCCGTCGGCGTCGCGCTGCGGTCGGCGTGACCAGCGCCACCGTGGCACTGGCTGCCGTCAGCGAATTGCGTGCCGCAACGCTGGCCGTGCCCGCCGCGCTCGGGAAGGCGCCCGTCAGCGGGACGATTACCAGCGTGCTGCCCTCGGAGGAAGCGACGAAGTTGGCTTCCGTGTCGACGGTCGGTGTCAGCGCCGTGATGCCGCGCTTGAAGGTCACCGTCGGCAGGGCGGCCGTGCCATTCACCAGCATCAGGCTCGCGTCGTCGGCGTTGGCGGTGGCATCATCCGCCCGTGCGGTGAAGGGCAATCCGCCCAGGGCATTGAGGGCCTTGGCGAGGCCTGCCATCACATCCGCCAACGAGTCGCCGGCCAGCGCCGCGTAACCGGCCTGCGCGACGACGCCACCAATGTTGACCGTCACTGCCCAGACTTCACCGGTCACCGGCGCCGCGGTCACCACCAGCGTGGCGCGGACCAGATTGCCGTTCGCGTTGATGTCGGCGGCCAGGCGCGCGGCGATGACTTCCGGCGACTCGACGATGTAGCTGTAGTTCTTTGCTCCGATCGTCACCTTCCAGACCTCCCCGATGAGCGAAGTTCCGGCCAGCGCGAAGCGCGTGGTCGTGGCCGACACCGCGGTCCTGGTGAAGCTTCCCGCAGTCGGCGTCGCCGAGGGGGTAATCAGCAACGAGACGGCGGCGCCCGTGGGTTAAATGTTGGTGTCGGTGATGACCAGGGTATCGCCATCGACACTGGCAATGAATCCGCTGCCCGCCGCGTTGATACGCGCGGCCAGTCCGGCGGCGATCTCGGCCAGCGGCACGGACTCGCGCACCGTGATCCCATGCCTGCTGGTGCCGAGGTCCACCGTCACCGTCTCCCTCGGCGTGCCCGTGCCGGCGATCACCACGGTGCCGCCATCGATCGCCGTGGCGGCGCCCGCGCCGTTGATCCGGGTCGGGATGCCGAAGCTGGCGGCGCCAAGCACCACGATGGTGTCGCCGCGGCTGGCCGCGACGAACGCCGACGTGTCGTTGACATGTTTCGCCAGCGCCGCCACCACGTCGGCAAGCGTTTCGTCGGCAACAACCGTGTGATCATGATCGACGCCGCCGACCTTGACCTGCCACACCTGATTCACCAGCGGGGCGCCGCGCGCGAGGCCGACGGTCGATCCCGCTGCAGCCGCGGCGCTCTGGTCTGCGAAAATCCGGGCGACGCCGTAGGTGGTCGAGAAGGTCTTCCCGGCGTTGGCGTCCTCCGTCGATACGGTGATCACCGCCCCGCTCCGCTGAGCCTTGAATCCGGGAAGTCCGCCGATCGCCGCCGTCAGGTCCGCAACCAGTTTGTCCAGGTCGGCAAGCACCGGTACCGTCACCTGCGTCGCCGTGCCGGCGACCGTCAGGGTAACCGTCCATTTGTCGCCGATATCGATCGGCACCTCGCTCGAAGGCGCGAACAGCACCAGCTCACGCGTGCTGGTCACGGCCTGCTCGACAATCGACCCGGACGGCGACGCACTGGTCAGGGAGAAGGTCTTGCCCGCATTTGCACCCTCGGTGGAAATGGTCAGGACCGTGCCGGCGGCAGCGGCCTTGTAGCCGGCCGTGGCGTTGATCTGCGACGCCAGGCTCGCCACCAGGCCCGCCAGGTCGCTCGCGACCGATGCGCTGACTGTGATGACGGGCGTTCCGGCGCCCGGTGCCGTCAGGTTCACGCTCCACACGTCACCGGCAGTCAGCGGCCCGAGGACGTCGAAGCTGCGCGAAACCGACAGGGCCGCGACCGGCAGGAGCGCGCAGTTCGGTCGTGAAGGCCGCGCCCGCCAGGTTGATCACCACCAGGTCGTTGCCCTTGCCGACCGCCAGGAAGCTGCCGGATGCATTGGCGTTGATCGCCGCCGCGAGGCCAGCCGCGATCTCGGCCAGGGTCGGCAGGCGCGCCGGTGTCATCGGATTGGCGTCGGCATCGAACAACCCGACGAAGTAGTTGAAGTTCGCGACCACGTCCGGCGGTGTCGGCTGCAACGGGGTCGGCGTGCCCGCGGTCCGCAGTCCGACGATCCAGGTGTCGCCCGCCGCTACGCTGCCCGACAGCGTGGTTTGGGTCGTGAATGGCACCGACGGCGCCGCCACGTCCAGGGCATAGGCGCCCGCCCCGCCATCCTGGGCGAGCGTGAAGGCCCCGGTGGTGCCGGTGATCTGGATGCGCGCGCCGCTGGCGGTCGCGGAAAACCCGGCGAAACCGCCCGGCTCGCCGACGGGAATGTCGTTGTGGTCGGTGATGAAGTTCGCCAGCTTGCCGGCGATCCGGGCCAGCGCCGCCGCATTGCCATCGCTGCCGATATCCGCCGCGAGTACCGTGTAAGCGGCGGTCTGCGTGCCAATCTTGAATTTCCAGGTCTGGCCAACCGCCGGCGTGCCCGACAGCGTGACCGTCGCCAGCCACTCCTGACCGAATCGGGTCGGGGCAACCGACAGCTTCGGCGCCACCAGGACGGCCGTGCCGTTCTTCGCCACCACCAGGGTCGTGCCCTCGGCCATCGCCGAGTAGCCACCCGCCGCATCGGCCAGCGCCGCCAGGCCTGTCACCACATCGGCCAGGCTCATGCCCGCCACCGCCGTCAGGGACCAGATCTGGGCGTCGAAGGTCAGCTTCCAGACCTCGCCCGCCACCGGCGCGCCAGTAAATGCCAGCGACCAGGCATCGCTCGCCGCACCCAGACTGGCGACCGCGCTGGCGGTAGCCGTCCGGCCGTTCGCGGTGGTGGCGGCGCCGACCACAACCACCGGGGCGGCACCGTCGAGGCGCGCGATCGTGACCTGCTCCCCGTTGGCCACGGCTGCGTGGGTGGCGCCGAGGTTGGTGTTGATCAGTTGCGCCATCGCCTGCGCGATGTCGGCGGCCGTCGTGGTGTCATCGGTGACATTGACCGAAACCCCCTGGCCATCCACCGTAATGCTCCAGCTCGACGGGTTGAGCGGTATGCCGGTGAGCGTAAGCACCTTGGCGTTCTGCGTCGTCGCGCTCACCGTACCGACCGCGCCCGGCCGCGTGACTTCGGTCGACAGCGTGATCGGCGCAGCGGGCACCACGACCGAGACGATGACAATGGCGTCGCCGGAAGGCGCGACGGTGGCGACAAAATCCGCCAGCGCATCGATCTGCGCCGCCAGATTGGACGCGACCTGCTGCCGCGTTTCCGGCGTGGTCGAGTTGATCGCCAGCGACCTGGTGATACCGTTTGCGGTGATCTTCCAGGTCTCGCCCGGCTGCGGCGTGCCGCTGAGCGTTGCCGTGGCGGACACGGCGACCGCGACCTGCGCGGATCCGGCAATGCGTCCCGCGGGCGGCCCGGCAAGTTCGATCTCGAACGTGGCGGTGAAGTCCACGCCCGAGCGACCGACGAGAACGATGGTGTTGCCGGCCAGCGTCGCGACGATATCGTTGCCCAGGACAGCGTTGATCTTGCCGGTCAGTGCCTGCGCGATTTCCTCGGGCGTATCGACGACGACGTTCTGATCCCCCGCCACCAGCAAATCGCCGATGCGAACCGTGTAGTTAATCGTACCGTTGATCTTCAGGCGCCAGGTATCGTTGCCTACCGGGTCGCCGCTGAGCGTAATCGCGACGGCGCTGCCGCTCGCCGAAGAGGCGATCGCACCGGCCGTCTGCGTCGCCAGCCCTACCACGGCGGCGCTGGTGAAGGCCGCGCCGGTACGCTCGGTCACATACAGGGTGGAACCGGCAAAGAACGCGGTGAAACTGCCCGGCGCGTCGGCGTTGATGGCCTTGGCCAGGGCGCCGCCGATCTTGGCCAGCGTCGCGCTGGTGGCATCGACGATAACGCTGTACTGCACCCCATTGACGCTGACGATCCAGCGGTCGCCATCCAGCGGCGTGCCGGCTAGCGCGAAGCCGGTCGTCGCGGCGTCCCGCGCAGTGGTGGAGGCGCTGCCGAGCGGCACCACCGCGACGCTGGCCTTGAACAAGGCGCTGCTGCTCAGGACCAGGCTGGACCCGTTGGCCACGGCGCTCAGGCCGGCCCTGACCGGATCGATCGGGTTGTTGAGCAGCGCCGTCAGCGAGGCAGCAATCTCGGCCAGGGTCGGCAAGCGCAGCCCGGTGGTCGCCGGATTGCCATCGGCATCGACCAGGGCGACCGTGTAACTCACCGACGTGAGTGCCGTCACGCCGGCAGGATTCGGGCCGAACGCGAGGTTCAGCACCCATTTCTCGCCTTCGATCACCGGGCCGGAAAGCGCCACGTTCGCCGACAGCGCCGAAACGCTGCTGTTGGTCGAGACGCCGGCGCCGGGCGCAGCGACCTGGACGGCGAAGCCGGCCGGGAAGGCAGCGCCGGAGTTGTCGATGATGATCAGCGTCCTGCCCGCGGATGATGCGGCGAATGCTGTCGTCGACGCGGACGCATTGACCGCCGCCGCGATGCCGGCCGCGATCTGGGTCGGCGTGTCGAAGGTGAACGCCACGCTGACCGGCTGATCGTTGCCGTTGGTGAGGGTCAGCGTCCAGACCTCGCCCTGCGCCGGCGCGCCGGCCAGGGTGACGTTGGCGAGGCTCTTGTTGCCGACTGTGGCGGCGCTGGCTTCGAAGGTTTGCACGGCGCCCGAACGGGTGATCCTGGCGCGGAAGGGATCGTTGGCGAGGGTCGATTCGATGCTCAGGGTGGCGCCCGATACGCTGACCGTGTAGCGCCCCGGCAGAGCATTGAACGCGTCGCGCAAGCCTAGTGCAACGTCGGCCAGCGCCGCCGACGCTTCGTGGACGGTGAAGCCGTAATTGACGCCGCCGAGCCGCACGTACCACTGCTCGCCGGCGACCGGGGTACCGCCCAGGGTCAGCGCCATCGAAGTCGCATCGCGGTTCACGGTGATCGAACTGCCAACGCCGGGAGAAGCGCTGGCGGGCGCGAGCACGATCGACAGCAAGATCGCGGGCACCGTCGGCGTGGCCGCGCGGTCGACGACCACCACCGTACTGCCGACCGCGGCCGCGAAGTAGCCCGGCAGTGGGCGGTTTGCGTTGATCGCCGTCGCGAGCTTGCCGGCGAGCTGCGCCAGGGTGTCGGCTGTGCCGATGACGAACTCATAGGTCCGGCTGTGCACTGTGCTCACGCCGGAGATCGTGGTCGTGGCGGATACCGTGAACTTCCAGGTATCGCCGCTCAACAGCGTGCCCGAGAGCACCGCGGCCGCCGTCGCACCCTTGATCTGCTCCACGCTCGCCGTTGGCGCGGTCGCGCTGGTGACGATCTCGAAGCTCGCCTGGAAGCCTTCACCGGCGGCATTGACGATGACGACGATGGCGCCGTCGGCGGTCGCCGTGAAGCGATGGGTCCCGCTGCCGGGGTTGTCGTTGATCGCCTTGGCCAGCGCGCTCGCGATTCCCGTCACGGTCGCCAGCACGCCACCGCTGCCCACCTTGGCCTCGTAGCGATGCCGGCCGTCCTGGCCGTCGATCACGATGCGCCCACGTATCGGCGTTGATCGGCGTTCCGGAAAGCTCGACCAGCGTCGCCGCCGCCGTCCGTGAATCGATGGTCTTGTCGGCGATGCGCAAGGTGTAGGTGCCGGCCGCGGCCTGCACGAAGATGGTCTGGACCTCGGACACCGAAGGCATGCCCAGGCCGGTGATGGTCGAGCCGTTGAGGATGCCGGCGCTGGCATCGGTTTCGGCGCGGTCGTCGACATACAGCGTGTCATTGCCGGCACCGCCGATCAGCGTCAGCAGCGCGTGGACGCTGCCGAGCAGGTTGGGCGAAGGTGTCGCAAGGTTCGGCGCGGCGTCGCTGCCGACCCGGAACACGTCGTCCCCGCCCTGCCCGTCAATGGTGGTGTGGCCGTCGATGGACTGGACATAGATGACGTCGCTGCCGGCGCCGCTGGAAATGTTGGTCGCCCCGGTATGGGTCGAGAGGACGTGGAAGCTGTCGTCGCCGCTGCCCAGGTTGATATTCAGGACCTCGAGGTCGCGGTAGACGATGCCGCCGGGCAGCGTGCGGCCGGCGATGACGGTTTCACGGGCCATGCCGAGACCGGTCAGGTGGTCGGCCGTGAGGAAGCCTTCGTCGTTCGCCGGGCTGTTGCCGTTGTAGACATTCAGGGTGTCGACCTGCACCGCCTCGTCCACCCGGGTGTTGAGGTTGACCGGACGGTAGAAGTACTGGTTGCCGGCGATGGGCGTGTTGAACTTGCGGGTCTCGACGATCGAGACCTGGCCGACCGGGGTCACCTCGACCGTCGCGACGAAGGTCTGGCCGGCGAGATTGGCAATCACCACCTGCGCACCAGCCGAGGTCGCCGTGAAGGTCACGATCCCGCCGCTGACGATGCCGCGGGCAAGCTCGCGCGCCACGTCGGCGAGCGTCTCGCCTGGCTTGACCACATACGAATGCGTGGTGGTGAAGGTCGAATCATCGAGCATGATGGTCCAGACCTCGCCGGCGAACAGCGTGGCGGCCTTCAGGGTCACCAGCGACACGGCGGCCTTCGCGGCCGTGTCGGCCGCGTTCGCCAGGCTGAAGCCCGTCCCGAGGCGATTGACGACGAAGATCGTGGCCCCGTCGGCAATCGCGGTGTAGGCATCCGGCGCATTGACGTTGACGGCGGCGGCAAGCGCGCGGATCACGTCGGTGGCCAGGTCGGTGGCGCCGGTCGTGTAGGTGTATTGCGTGGCGACGTCGCCCTCACGCAGCAGCAGCGTGTAGGTCTGCATCGCGCCCAGCGTGCCGGACGTCGCCAGCGTGGCCGCCGTGGTCGCCGATTGCAGGTTCACGCCCGAGGCGGCGAAACGCGCGTCCTTGTCATTGAAGACCGTCGGATTCGCCGCGGGCGCCACGCCGAAGCTCGGCGCGCCTGCGGGAACACGAGCGACGATCAGCAGCGTGCGGTCTTCGGCCGCCGCCGCGTGGCGCTCCTGGGCGGTCGCATTGAAGGGGCTATCGACGCCGGCGACGCTGACCGTGACAGTCCATGGCTCGCCGTCGACCAGCGTGCCGCCGACCAGCAGGGTGACCGAGGCGGCGGCCGTGGTCTCGGCATCGGAATAGCTGGCCGACGCGTTGGTCACGGATGCGGTGATGTCGCCGCCACCAACCTTCGCGATGGTCAGTTCGCGCCCGCTCGCTGTCGCGGTGTAGATGGTCCCGGAATTGATCGAAGCGGCCAGGGCGGCGGCGAGCCCCTCGAAGCTATTGACGAAGCTGACCCGCGCCGCCAGGGCTGTGGCGATGTCGGCGGTGGTCTCGCCCGTCTTCGCCTGGTACGAGTAGGTGATGCCGTCCACCGTCACGCCCCAGAACTCGTCCTTCACCGGAGCTCCGGCGAGGATCGCGCTCCAGGCGCCCGGCGCGGTGCTGTCCGCGACCAGGGTTTGGTTGCCGCTGGCGGCGCTGCCGGTGCGCTCGTCGGCCGGCGTGACGGTGATCGCGGCGCGGAAGATCCTCGTCGTGGTCTTGACCAGCACCAGACGATCTCCCTCGACCGAGGCCGCGTAACCGATGGCGGCCGCGTTGACGCGATCGGCAAGCGCCTGGGCGATGTCGATCAGCCGATCGAAGGCGGCTGCGTAGTAATGGAAGCTGCGGGCGTTGGCCGTGTCCGGCGTAAAGCTGTCCGCGTTGTCATCGTTGTCCGGCGTCAGCGTCACCGTCCACTTCTCGCCTACCACCGGCGTGCCCGCCAGCTTGATCGAGGCGCCACCGCCGGCGGCCGCGCTGACGTCGTAGAGATCCGCCGTGCTATCGACAGCGGGAATGAAACGCGAAGTGGTGGTGAAGGCGGCGAATCCGTTGCCGCTGCGCTGGACAATCACCAGCGCGGTACCGGAGGTGATCGCATGGAAATCGGTCAGTCCGTTGATCCTGGCCGCGAAGATGGTGGCCAGCGCTTGCGCGCTGTCGGCGACCACATCGACGCTGCCAACGAGGTACTTCTCGCCGATCGACAAGTCGAACTGGTTGCCCGCCACCGTCAGGCTCCAGATCTCGCGCGGCTGCGGCGTGCCGGTGAAGGTGACGGTGGTCGCGCCGACGGTGCTCGAAACCACGCTGGCAGGCGTCGCGGACGGCGCCGGCGAGATGGTGAAAGGTGCTTTCCAGTTGGCGGCAGCCGAACCGACCGGCGCGACCACCGACGAAGCCTTCCAGGCGCTGCCGTCGCGGCTGACGATCGCCAGTTGCCTGCCCTCCGCCATCGCCGTCAGTTCCGCCGGCCCGCCGGCGTTGATCAGGCGTGCGAAGATGCGCGCGATGTTCTCCTGGGTATTGGCCGTAATCGGGTCAACGCTGAAATAGCTGGCACCCGCCGTCACTGCGAAACTCGGGTAAGCGTTGCCCGGACCGGCCAGCGTGATGGTCCAGACATCACCGGTGGTGACCGTGCTTTCGAACACTCCGATGAAGGCCGACGGCGTCGCGGCGTCGACCAGGTAGCCGCTCACCGGTTTGACGGTCAGTTGCGGCGTAAAGACCAGACCGCCCAGGTCGGTCACCAGCACCTTCCTGCCATCTACGGCGGCGGTGAAGCGCTCGAAGGCGACTTCCTTGACGATGGTCGGCGTGCCGCCCTGGTCGATTTCCACGGTCCACTCTTCGCCATGGACCGAGTTGGCGCCGGCGAACTGCAAGGTCGCGCTTGCAGCGGGCGTAGCGTCCCGATCGACGACGGTAGCAACGCCGTTCTTCAGCGTGGCCGTGATCACGCCGCCGCCGGTGCGGGTGATGACCAGGTCGGTGCCGCTGGCCTGGGCGTCGTAGCCGGCGCGCGCATCGATCGAGCGGGCAAGCCTGGCCCGCAGCCCTTCAAGAGAGTGTTATCATCGACGAATGGCATCGGCCAGGGCCGTCGCAATCTTGTCGAGCGTGTTGGTCGTCGCATCGACGACGACCGCGTAGTCGCGACCGGCCAGCGTGACTGTCCACACCTCGCCGGCCAGCGGGCGGCCGAACAGGTCGACGCCCGCCTGCGTCGCGACCGCGGCGGCGCTCTGCGGGGTCGCCGGCTCGACGCTGACCTGCGCCGCGAACGTCGTACCGTCGCGATTGACGATGAACATCGACGCGCTGGTCAGCGTCGCGCCGGCAACGCCGGTCGCGGTGAAAGCGGCGGCGTTGCCGTCGTCATTGACCTGGCCGGCGAGGTTCTCGGCGATCGCGGCGAGCGACGAGGTCGCGGGACCGGCGACCAGCGAATAGGTGCGGCCCGCCAGCTCCAGCTTCCAGGTTTCGCCGGCGACCGGCTTGCCGGTGAGCGTCACCGTCGCGGTCCGCGCCGTCGCCGGGTCGATCGCGGCCGCACCGGCCGCCTCCACTGCGAGGCTGGCTTCGAAGCCGACGCTGCCGCTGCGGAAGATCAACAGGCTGGCGGAACCGGCTGCGGCGGTATAGGGGCTCGCACTGTCGGCATTCAGCGTCGCGGCCAGGCCGTCGAGCACCGCCTGCAGCGTGGTTCCGGTCGCCTTGACGGTAAAGCTGTAGCGGTTGACCGTGCTGCCCGCGCTCAGCTTGAGTACCCAGGTCTCGGAGGCGGCGACCGTCGAACTGGTCACATTCATGCTCACCGGCGTCGCCAGGGATTCGCTCGCGCTACCGACCGCAGCCTGGCTGAAGGACGGGCTCGCAACGAAAGCAATGCCGTCGCGGTTGACAATGTAGAGGTCGGCGCCGTTGGCTGCCGCGGTGAATGCCGCCGCATCCGGATCGCTGGAGTTGTTGATCAGCGCGGCCAGCGCAGCGGCGATTTCAGCCACGGTCGGCGGGCCTGCTCCTTCGTCGCCGGGTCGCCGTCGGTGTCGACCAGGGCGACGGTGTAGCGTACCGACACGTCCGCGGCCCCGATGCTCAGCACCACGCTGAACTGGTCGCCAACGCGCAACGCAGCACCCGCCGGCACTGCCACTGACGCGCGCGCGGCGGTGACGGCGGTGGCCGGCAGCGGCGGCGCCACGACCTTGAATGCCCCGGCCGGTGCCACCGAATAAGTTGCCGCCAGCGCGGTGCCGGAACGGTTGACGATGAATACCTGCGCGCCCTCGGCCACCGCCGTGATCTCCGCCTGCGCCTGGGCGTTGATGGCCGCGGCGAGGCTGACGGCGATCTCGCTCAGGTTCGGCAAACGCAGCCCGATGGTCGCCGGGTTGCCGTCGGCGTCGACCAGGGCAACGGCGTAGCTGGCGGTCAGGGTCGGCCCGGCGCCGACGACTATCGCCACCCTCCAGGTTTCACCCTCGACCGCGCTGCCGCCGAGGATCAGGGTGTTGGCACTGGTGGTCGGCACGCCGTTGCCAGCGACGATATCGCGCGCGGCGGGATGGACCACCTTGGTCATCGAGAACGTCGGAGTGAAGGCGCCGCCGCCGCGCTTGACGATGACCAGCAGGCTGCCGTCGCCGATCGCGGAGAACTCGGCCAACTGTGCCAGGCTGCTGTCGTTGATGTTCTTGGCCAGCGCCTTCGCCACCGCCTCGCGCCCTTCGCCGGTGCCGACGGTGTGGATGATGGTGGCGCCGTTCAGGTCGACACGGTAGGCGTCGCCGGTCACCGGCGCGCCGCTCAGCGTGGCGAAGGCCGAAGTCGCGGTCGTGAACGCGGCGCCCCAGGTGGCGCCGGAGGTGGCCAGGGGGGTGAAGCTGGAGGCCAGCGTGGCGCCAGCCGGCCCGGCGATGATCAGCCGCGCGCCTTCGGCGGTGGCGCCGAAGCCGTCCGCCCCTGTCGTGATGGCCTGTGCCAGCGCCTGGGCAAGCTCGGTCAGAGTGTCGGCCACGACCTCGCCGTTGCCGAGGTTGAGCTTGGTGCCGACCGTGATCGAGAAGCTGTTGCTGGTGCTGCTAACGAGGGTTACGGTCCACCTGTCGCCGGTGACCGGTGTGCCGGTGAGGTCGAGCATGAACGCCGTCGCCGGTGCGGCGGGAGCCGGCGTAAAGCTGGGCTGCGGGGCGACCGAAAGCGCGCTCGTGAAGGTGGCGCCGGTCTGGTTGAAGATAGCCAGGCTCTCGCCCTTGGCCACCGCTACGAAACTCGCCAGCCCGACGTTGCCACGAATGCCTGCGGCAAGCGCCTCGGCGATCTCGGCAAGGGTATCCACGACGACCGAATTGATCGTCGAACCGACGAGCACATCGACCTTCGTCGCGTTGACCGTCACCGACCAGGTCTCGCCCGTGCGCGGCGCACCGGTCAGGTCGTGGGTGCGCACATGCACCGCCGTGCCCGAGACCACCGGTGTGGCTGGCGTGAGCACGGGGACGGCCGCGACGCTTGCGCTGGTGGCAAAGCTGCCGGGGGTCCGCTTGACGATCAGCAGGGTCTTGCCCTCGACCACGGCGGTGAAGTCCGCCGTCAGGTTCGCATTGCCATTGATCCAGGACGCGAATCCGCCGGCCAGCAATTCCTTGGTGCCGTAGGTCGAATCCACCGTCAGGGTCTTCACCTCGCCGTTGACCGTCAGCGTCCAGGCTTCGCCGGTGACCAGCGGGCCATCAATCCAGCTTTCGCCGGTATCGCGGGTGCCGCCGAAGCCCACCTTGGTCGTCGTCGCGATCAGGGCGTCGGTGGTCGCGAAGTTGCCGATCGTGAAAGCGATTCCGACGGCATTGACGATCACCACCTGGGCGCCGTCCGAGGTGGCGACGAACTTCGCCGCGCGCAGCGTGGCGTCGTCGTTGATCGCCTTGGCAAGACCCGCCGCGACCTCGGCGGCGGTTTTCGCGCCGGTGGCGGTGTAGGGAAGCGTCGTCGCCAGCGGCGTCGAGCCCGCGCCGGTAATCATCACCAGCGTCGCCGTCGCTCCGTTGGCGAGGCCGGCGTTGATCGCCACCACCACCGAGGTCGCGGTCGTCGTGTCGACGTTGGCGCCGGACACGCGCGTGATCTGGAACGCGGTGGCGAAGGCAGTGCCGTCGCGGTTGACCACTACCAGGTCCGCGCCCTCGGCGGCGGCGACGAACTTCGCGGCCTGCGGCCTGGTGTCGGCGTTGATCACCCCGGCCAGGCGCGTCGCGATGCCCGCCACAGACTCGCCGGCAAGCGCCGTGACGCTGAACGCGATGCCACCGAGCGAGACCGTCCAGGCCTCGCCCTCGGCCGGCGTGCCGCTGAGCTTGACGATCGCGGTGGTCGCGGCGTCCTCGCCGAAGGGCGCAACCTGGCTTGCGAAGGCTGCCTGGAACCCGCCCGCGGTGCGCCGCACCAGGATGATCTCGGTGCCTTGCGCAATCGCGGTGAAATCCTCGCCGAGGCTGCTCGTCGGCGATAACGGGGTTGCTGCCCTCGTCGGTATCAATGACCAGCAAGTCGGCCAGCGTGAAGCGATGGCCCGCGCGGTTCAGCACCAGCAGCGTCGCGCCGTCGCTCGCTGCGGTGTAGTCGGCCGGCGCCCGTGCGTTGATGGCCGCGGCCAGGTGCGCCGCGGCGGCAGCGGCCGACTCGACGATGCCATCGGTGGCTGTCACCGTGTAGGAGATCACGCTGGAGAGGTCGTTACCGACCAGCGTCACGGTCAGGGTCTGGCCGGCGACGAGCGCCTGCGGCAGGGTTGCGACGCGCGCCACCGGTGTCGCCGCACCCTGCGCCAGCTTGCCGGCCGGCCGCACAGCGAAACTCGCGCTGAACGCCGTGCCGCTGCGTTCCACCACCACGACTTGCGAGCCGACGGCCAGCGCGGTGATGCCGGACTGCGCATCCGCGTTGATGGCCGCCGCCAGGCTCGCGGCTACCTCGTTGAGGGTTTGCGGGGTTCTGGCGGTGGCCGGCTGGCCGTCGTGATCGACCCGCGTTACCACGTACTCGACCGCAGCGCTCGACGCCGCGACGGTGATCGAGGCCGCCCAGACCTCGCCGGTGACCGGTGTGCCGGAAAGCGTGCGGCCCTGTGCGGATGCCGCCCGTGCGGTCATCGTTCCCGCGCTATTTCCAGAAGGCGCGGTCACGGTCGTGGTCAGGCTGAACGCCGCGCCGTCGGTATTGGCAATGACCAGCGCGGTGCCGTCGCCCACGGCGCGGAAGCCCGCCAGTTGGGCGTCGTTGAACGCCTTGGCCAGTGCGCGGGCAACGCTGGCGCGGGTGTCGGCGGCACTGGCGACAAGGGCGAAGTTCGCGTTGCCCAGGCGTACTGCCCAGGTCTCGCCCGCGACCACCGTGCCGCCCAGGTCGATCGCCCAGGCGGTGGCGGTGGTAGCGGCGCCGACGCTGCCGCTCGACGGCGTGACAGGTGTCAATGCGCCAGTCACCGAGAAGCCGAGCAGTCGGTTGGCCAGCAGCAGCGGCGCACCTTCGCTGGTAGCGACGAACGCCGCCTTGACCTTGTCCGCGAACGCCGCGTGCGCCTGTGCCGCGGCAGCCTTCGACGTGTTCGCGCTTTCCTGGACCGCGGCGGCGAGCTTGGCGGCGATGACCTCGAGCGACTCGACCGTGTAGGCGTAGGTCACGCCGCCGATGGTGACGCTCCAGGTCTCGCCGATCGCCGCGCTGTTGCCCGCGCTGTTGGCCAGGGTCAGGCGCGTGACGGTCGGGGACACCACGGAACGGCTGAAGCTGCCGGTGGTTTCGGCCGATGGCGTGATCCGGGTGCCGGTGGCGAAGTTCGGCGCGGCCGCGTTTTCGATGACCAGGGTGTTGCCGCTGCGGCTGGCGCTGAAGCCGCTGCCGGCAGCATTGATCTTCGCCGCCAGGCCATCGGCCACTTCGGACAGCGCAACGGTGGCGCGGACCACGTAGTCCTGCCTGGCCGTGACCGGCGCGCCGCTGTTGTCGAAGCTGACGCTGACCGACCAGGTGTCGCCGGCCACGGGCGTGCCGGAGAACTGGATGTTCTGCGCGTAGGTCAGCACCGGATCCGGCGTCAGCGGCGTCGCCTTCGGGCTGATCGCGAAGGTGGTCGCGAGCGTGTTGCCGGCGGTATTGACGACGACCAGCGCGACACCGGCGGCCTGCGCGCCGAGGTTGCCGGCCGGGTCGGCGTTGACGGCGTCGGCCAGTGCCGCACTGATCGTTTCCAGCGTGTCGCCGGCCAGCACCAGGTGGCTGAACTGCTTGACGATGCCGGCGATGTCCAGCGACACGGTCCAGGTGGTGCCGGCCTCGGGGGCGCCGCTCAATATCAGCGTGCTGGTGGCTTCCGAGGGCCACGGCGCCGCGAAGGTCACGGTGTAGCCCGACACCACCGGCAGGAATGCGGAATCGATTCGGTCGGCCAGGCGGGATGTCAGGTCGGCGATGCTCCCGCCTTGCGTCGCGTAGCTGACGGTCGAGCTGCCAAGCGTAAGGCTCCAGAGGCCGGTCGGCTTGCCGGTCGGACCCTTCGGCAACACCTCGAAGGCGGCGACGGTCCATTTCGCGCCGAAAATCTTCGTGAAATCCTGCTCCGGTGTGCCGCTGACCACTGCGGCGCCGTTTCCGCCGGAAATGACCACGCTGGTGCGGAACGCCACTTCATTGCCGCTGCTGTCCCTGGCGGTGATCCGGATCTTGGCATTGCCGAGAATGTCCACCTGCGCTTCGGCGCTGAAGGTGACGTTGCCGATCTTCAGGCCGTTCAGCCCGGCTATCGCGGCACCGTCGCCGTCGGCCCACTGCCTGACGATCTTGGAGAGCGCGCGGCCGGCCGAGGTCACGCTGTAGGCAAAGCGCCTCCTGCGTCCCATCAGGTCGATGCTGAGCGTCCAGGTTCCCGCCGGCTGGCCGCGCCGCAGCAGGCCGACGACGGATTCCAGCCACTTCAGGTCGGCCTTGGCGGCATAGGGCGTCGCCGGGTTGCTGTGGATCGCCTGCTCCGGCGTGCCGCTGAAGCGGACATCGGCGGCCGTCGGGCTTTGCCCGTCGATCTGGAGACTCACCGCAAATGCATCGTCCCGACTCACGGAGAGGATTTCCTTGGACACCGCGAGCACGTCCAGGTTGTGGTCGATCGCCGGGCCGTCGAGGAAGGTGACTTCGAACGGGAAGCTGTTCATGCGCGGGTCGAAGCCGGGGCGTTCGCCGTAGATCGCGTTGAAGTGGAACGCCTCGTGGTCGGTCATCACGCCGTTGCCGTTGTTGTCGACCGTGACGGTGCCGACCGAGCCATCGGCCTGCGGGTCGTTGGTCTCCTCCGGCAGCCGGAACGGGTTGTTCAGGAAGCGCTCTTCGCCGGCCAGCGAACCACCCACCACGGTCAGCGGGCCGCGAATGGCGTTCACGCGCTCTTCGAACGCCGGGAACACCAGCGCATCGCCGCCGTCGACGACCGCGTCGTCGATCGCCATCACCGAGACGGTCCGCGTCGTGGACCAGTTGTCCCTGGTAAACAGCAGTTGCGGAACGATCGCGGCCGTGGCGAAACTGCGCAGGACAGTGGCGGGATTCGCCGCGGCCGCCAGGCCGACCAGGACCTGCGCGTCGAGATCCCTGGTCTGCTCGGCGGCAGCATTGCCCAGGGTGATGACCCGGCCGCGGACCAGAACGTCGTACAGCGGATAGCCGCTGGAATCCTTCAGCAGGTTCACCTGCCGGCCCAGGTCTGCCGCGATGTCGGACAGCGTGTCGCCGAACTTCGTCGTGTACTGCGCGACGTTCGCGAACGACGGGGTCGCCTGCGAAACGTCCTTCAACTGCAAGGTCCAGACCTCGCCGGCCGTCACCGTGCCCTTCATTTCCACCGCGACCGACACGAACTTGTTCGGATTGACGTCGGTGGTCTTGGTGCGATTGATCATGACGTCGCCGAAGCCAAGCGCCTGCGGCCGTACCTTGGGTGCCGCGGTATTGGCCGCGTCCGTGGCGATGCCGATCGCGAACTCGGTGTAGAACGCGGCGCCCGTGGTGGTGGTGGTAATCAGGATCTGCGGGGCCTGGACACCCACCGCGCCACGGTTGACTCCGCCCACTGCGAGGGCCGCACCGAAGCTGGCGGTCCCGAGCGGATCGAGGATCAGCAGCGTGTCGCCATCGGCCGTGGCCTTGTAGTCTCCGGGCAGATTGGCGACCGCATTGATAGCATCGGCCAAGGCCCTGGCGACATCCGACAGGGTGTTACCGGCGACCGGGTTGTAGCTGAACGGTGTCGCCACGCCATCGAGGGTCAAGGCCCAGGCAGCGCCCTGCGCCACCGCGCCGGTGAACTTGACGGCGAGTCCGGGGGTCATCACCGCGGTGTAATCGATCGTCCCGGCCAGGTTCGTGATCTGGCTGGCAAGCAAGGCCGCCACCTGAGTCAGGCTCTGGCTGGTGACCTTCTCGTAGACGAGCTTGCTGCCGGTCGCTTCCAGATCGCCCAACTCGCCGCTGCTCGATGTCCCGCTGATGGTGCTGTCGCCCAGCTTCTGGAACGCGTTATCGAGGAACGCATCGACACCGAGCGTCGGAGTCACTCTGAACCCTGCTTCCTTGTCGGTGCCGGTCAGGGCGACGATCCAGTACTCGCCCGCCGTCGGTGTGCCTCCCAACTGGACCAGGGTCCGGTCAGTGGCGACGCGAACCTGTTTGGCCTTGTTCTCGCCGTAAGCCGCATCGGGATTGAAGGCCTCGTCAGCATTGTAGGTGCGGGTCTCGGTCGGGACGACGTTGATGATGACGTCGGCGCTGGGCCGCGTCGTCAGCACGACCTGCCAGGCATCGGTGATCGGCGCCGTGTCGAGGAACCCCGGGTAGTACGGGTTGCCCGGCTTGGCGGACTCAACCGACAGACGCGCGGTGATGTCATAGCGGCTGTCGTTGCCGGGAACCGTCCAGGAATCGAACTGGTCGGTGGACAGGTAAAAGGCCTGCGAGCGCGGGTCGTAGTCCTTGATGATCCCGGCCTGACCGGCGCCGGCGCCCTCGACGATCTGCAGGGTCTTGTTCTTCAGGTCGAGCGCGGAAGCGTTGGTGGCGTGGCCCTGCGCCGAGATGATCAGGTTGTAGTCGAGGCCCGCGGCAACATAGGGCAGGATTGTCGTCCGTAGCCCTTTTCGTAGGTGACGACGGACGACAGCCGGACCAGCAGGGTCTTGTTGCTTGTCGGGGCTTCGACCGTCTTGCGCAGCAACGGATCGAACAGGTCGGCGCTGCCGGAATCCGGGGTACCGATCTGGTCGGGCGTGTACTGGGCGGTAGCGATCACCTGGCTGCCCGCCGGCTTGGACGGATCGATCAGTTCCAGCCGCGGGCTGATCGTGTACTTGACGGTTTCATAGATCGAGACGGTCCGGTAGACCGGTTCGACCCGGTAGACCGGGACCTGCTGGTACACCGGGATCGGATTGAGACGGAAAATGTCCCACCAGTTGTAGGTGTTGTGGGAGAAAACCGGGTCGTAGCGCAGGAAGATGTAGTTGTTGTACTGGAACTCCTCGTAGGTGTCGATCAGGAACTGCTTGGTGCCCTGTACCAGCCGGGTATTGTCGATATCCAGCACGATGGCGACGTCGCCGCCGCGCTCGGAGGCGAAGGCAAACGGGTTGATCCCGTGGCCGCCGCCGGCTTTGGTGGCGTCGCGGGCGAGCTTTTTGTCATAGACGCGGATCTCGGCGCCGGTGGCCTCTGCGGCATAGCCGAAGAGCAGGCTGCCGGCCCTGTTGCCTTCGTCGCTGATGTTCTTCGCCAGCTCGGTGGCGACGGTGCCGAAATTCAGCCCGCCGGCCCCGCCGCCGGTAGGCAGATCCTTGTTGACCTGATAAAGGACTTTCTGCCCGTTGATGGTCACTGAATAGATCTCGCCTCCCGCGACGTCCTGGTATCCGGAGGTTCCCTGCAGGTTCACGATCGCCTGGAAGTAGTGCGCGGCGCCGGTCCAGTCGACCGCGCTGGTGTAGGCCTGTGTCGCCGGCGTGCTCTCGAACGGATGGGCGCGAGTCCACTTCAGGTCGCCGAGGTCCACGACAGCTCCGCCATTCGTCACCGTGATCGTTCCGTCGCCATTGGCGACCGCGGTAACGCTGGAATGGGCGTCCTTGAAAGCCTTCGCGAGGAAAGCGGCGAGGCTCGCGGTTGCCGGACTCGTAAAGTCCGTTCCGACCTTGTAGCCCCCGGCTTGGGCGCCCGTGAAGCTCCAGACGTCGCCGGTGGTGAAACTGGACCCGTAGCCGGCCGTGTCTGGCGTGACGATCGTCTGCCAGTTGGGCGCCAACGTGCCCTCGACAGTGGCCGTGGCCAACGGCGCGGCGACGACGACGTCCGCTGTGACGGTGAAGCCCGTCGGTCCGAAGATGAACAGGTCGGAACTGCCACTCAAGACCGCGCTGTAGCCGGCCGTCGTGTTGGCTGCGCTGTTTATCTGCGCGATCAAGCCGTTCGTCGAGGTTGCGATAAAGGCGTGGCTGGGGTTGCTGCCACTGTCGATGACCGGCACCGTGAAGCTCGGATCCGACGCAATCCCGCTCAAGTCGAGATTCCACGCCTGCCCTTCGCGAATCGTGCCACCGAGGACGATCCGGTAGGCCGGAGCGCTGGAGACGGTGAGTGCCGGGGCGAAGCTGCCGCCACTTGGCTTCACCGACAGAACGGCCGTGAAGCTGGCAGTGCCCGCATTGCGCCAGATCGTCAGGAGGTGCGTGGCATCCTCGTAGGTTGCGGTGTATCCGGTCCCGTTCGCGTTGATTACGGCCAAAAGACCGCCCGTCCCGGTCGTCTTATCGTCCACTCCGGTCAAGGAGTTGCTGGTCACGTCAGGCGTCAAGGTCGTGCCGCCCAGCGCGATTTGCCAGTTGTCATCGCTGAGCGCGCTCACGCCGGTCAGCGTGAGCCTGGCCGCCGCCGTAGCCGTGGCAGACAGCGTGCCGTCATCCGGCTGCGCCGTGACGACCAGACCACCAACCTGGCGGTCGCCGGTCCAGGTGGGCTTGAAGGTGAAGGTAATCTTGCCGTCGCCATTGTCCACAACACTTGTGAACGGATCGGCAGGGCCGGAGAGAGCGCTGAACTGTGCGGCCAGGTCGGCGGCGATGTCCGCCACCGTTTCGAGGAGTCCCACAACGTCCGCGGCACGTACCGGAACATTCTCGCCCATCGTCTGGCCACCGACGGTAAGCGCCCAATACTCGCCCTGGTGCGGCGTGCCGCCGAGCTGCACATCGATCGTCGTCCAGTTGACCGAGGTCACCGTTGCCGGAATCGGCACGGCGCCCGTGACGATCGAGGTGCCCGCCGACGCAGCGACGATGACGTCCGGGGACGTGACAGTGAAGCCCACCGGGCCAAAGATAAAGAAGCTGGCGCCTGTGCCTGCATCGGTGACTGCGGAGATGTCATACCCAGTCTGCGCGTTAACCAGGTCGGCAAGGGATGCGGCAACCTGGTTGAAGGACAGAGTCGAACCGAGGGCGATTGGATAGCTCGGATCCGTGACCGCTCCGCTCAGGTCGAGCTTCCACGCCTGCCCTTCGCGAATCGTGCCACCGAGGACGACCCGGTAGGCAGGAGCACTGTTCACGACAGGGTTCGCCGTTGCATTCACCGACAAGGTGGCCGTGAAGGCGATGGAACCCGTAGTGCGCCAGATGGTGAGGATGCTGGACGCGTAGGTCGCGGTGTAAGTCCCGGTCCCGTTGATCTTCGTGAGCAGATCGCCCGCCTTGGCGTCCACTCCGACAAACGAGTTGTCATCCACGAGCAGATCCGCCACGCCGGTCAGTGCCAGCTTCCAATCGTCAGTGGCCAAGGCGCTCACGCCGGTCAGTGTGAGGCTGGCAACCGCAGTGGCCGTGGCCGACAGCGTGCCGTCATCCGGCTGCGCCGTGACGACCAGACCCCCGACCTGGCGATCTCCGGTCCAGTCGGAATTGAAGGTGAAGGTGATCTTGCCGGCACCGTCGTCCACGACGTTCGAGAATTGCAGGCCGGCACCGGTAACGGCACCGAACTGCGATCTCAAGTCGTCGGCGATCGTGATCGGCGTGTCGCCGAGCGACACGGTGCGTTCGTATTTCTGGCCGGCAACCGTCAAAGACCACTTCTCACCCTCGTGCGGGGTGCCGCCGAGCAGCACGGCGACCGCCTGGCCCGCCTGCCGGCCCGTGATCGTCGCGCTGCCCTGCGGGTTCACGCCGTTGATCGTGATGGCCACCGTGACGCCCGTTGCGGCGACAGAGTTGAATTCGATGACATGGCCGGTGCCGCCAACGTCCTTGACCGCGCCGCTGAAAGCCGCCTTCGCGAGTTCGGTCCGGAATGCCGCCGCGATCAAGTCCAGACTGGTGAGCCCGGTCACCGCCGCAGTGGTCACCAATGCATCGTTGATCTTGATCGTCCATGTGTCCGCCGACGACAACCCGGATCCGTCGAGGTCAATGGTCACGTTCGACAGCAGCAGCGGCGTGCCGGTCGAATTCGTCGCCGTCGTCGACCGCGTCACCGCACCGGCGTTGGCGACCTGGTGCTGCACACCGTCGGGTTGGCCGGTGGTGTCGGTGCGACCCCTCGAGCGTGAAGCCCGAGGTGGTATTGCCGATCGTCAGCGTGACGTGAATCCCGTCAGACTTCGTCTCCGCCGTGGGATCGCTTGCGGTATAGCCCCTGATGTAGCCGTCGGTCTGGGCCTGTTCGATCAGGCCCTTGAGTTCCTGCGCGATACTCAACAGGGTGGCCGTGTCGCTGGCGGGTGCGGAGGCGTAGTCGCGGTAGCCGATGCCGAGCTTCCAGACATCGCCCATCTTGACCTTGCCCGTCAACTCGTAGGTGACCGACTGGTAATACGGGTTCGAATCGAGGAAGCTCTCGGTTGTATTGGCCGAATCAAAGGGCGTGCTGGCCTGCTTGATCACCAACAGGGGGGTCGGGTTCGCGTCCACGCTGAACCGGTAGATGTCGTAAGTATCGTTGCCCTGGCCGGTGATCCGGACATAAGGCGTGCTGGAGTCGATGATGCCGTCGCCGATGTTCGAATCGAAGAACGTGAAGAAATTGACGCCCTTGTCGGTGCCGGCTTCGAGGTTCTGTCCGCTGCCCGTGGTCAGAACCCCGGTGCTCGACTCCTGGGCGGTGGGATTGTTGCCGGTCTCATCCTCGGCCAGGGGTTGCGGCACGAACAGGAAGCTGCTCTTGGTGTGCTGCTCGATGGACACGTTCAAATCGTAGTCGGCGCCCTTGGGCACGCCGTCCTGGCCCCAGGCGGAAACCTCGACGTAGTAGGTGCCGGCCTCCTTGATCGTGTAGGAGAGCGAATTGTCGTAGGCATAACCCCAGATCACCGGCTTGCTGCCGGGGTCGGCGAAACCGAAGACGCCGGTGGTCAGCAGGTTCGGCTGTTTCGGCTGATCCGGGTCGAGCGGATCCTTGAGTTCCCACAGGCGCAGCAGGCTGGCCCAGCGCACCGAGTCGCCGGGCTGGTAGCCGCGGTCGATGTCGAAGACGACCTTGACACCGTTACCGCCAGCGGCCGTCAGCATCGTCTGGTCGACCCGGAACGAATAGAAGTCGGCGTTTCCGTCGCCGGTCCCCTGCACCGTCAGGTGCGGAATGCTCGTCGCGTTGGCGATATTGGCGTTGGAGTTGATGTTCCATTTCGCCGTGTCGAGGTCCTGCGCGAGGAACACCGAATCGTGGACGTCCTTCTGCTCGCGGCTTGTCGAGGTGCCGAAGTCGCCGATGAAAATGACATCCTTGGTCTTTCCGCCCTCGCTGACCAGGACATACACGCTGAAGGGATCGCTTCTGGTGACCTTCAGGTAATCGCTGCCGTCGTAGGGGCTGGCGGTACCCGGTGCCACCGTGTTGATCGCGTCGGTCAGGCCTTGTGCGATCGCGGCGAAGGTGGTCTTGCCGCTGACCGCGGCGCTGACCGGCGCCGTCAAG
Source organism: Sulfuritalea sp. (assembly GCA_016712985.1). Classification (GTDB taxonomy): domain Bacteria; phylum Pseudomonadota; class Gammaproteobacteria; order Burkholderiales; family Rhodocyclaceae; genus Sulfuritalea. Next base: position 50,263 of record JADJQA010000007.1, read on the forward strand.
GGATTGGTGCTGATCAGATAAACGGTCCAGGTCTGGCCGCTGATCGGCTGTTCGGCGCCGCCAAGGACCGCGGTGCCGGAGGCTGTCCCTCCGGACGGCGGGGCAGAGAAGCTGACCGTGGGCGCCTTCGAGTAACCCGACCCAGGGTTGGTGATCGTGACCACGGTGACCCTTCCGGCGGCGATGACGGCGGTGCCGGTGGCCGTCGTGCCGCCGGCCGGTGCCGCGGAGAAGGTGACCGTGGGCGCCGTCGAGTAACCCGATCCGCCATCGGCGATCGTCACCGAGCTGACCAGTCCGGCGGCGGGCGCCAGACCGAGGCGGAAGCGCGTGGTGGTGACCTGCGTCATGGCCCCGGAACCGATGCGCTCGACCTCGCTGGGCTCGATGACATCGGTGGACCCGCCACTCTGGAGGATCAGGACGCCGGGCGCGTCGTTGTCCAGGACCGTCACGTCGATGGAATCCGGAGCGGTGATCTCGCGGTTGCCGCCGGCCACGTAGGCGTACTCGAAGCTGACGAAATCGTTGGTGATCGCGACACGGGCGCCGGGCTCGGCGCCGACGACGGCCGGGGTGATCGAGAAGCTCAGGTCGAACCTGCCAAGCCGATCGATCGTCACCAGACGGCTGCCATCATCGTCCGCGCCTGTCGTCGCCGGATCGCCGTCGTCGGAAGCGACGCGAACCGTGTAGGCAGCGGCGGGAATCTGCGATCCGATGTCGTCGAGAACGGCCTGCAGCGACTCGCCATCAACGACCTTGTGCGTGGCACGGGTGATCCAGCCGTCGGCATTGAGGACGAGCGTCCAGGTCTCGCCCGTGGTCGGCTTGCCGGTAAAGTCGAGCGCGGACCGGTCCGGGCGGATTCCAAGCGTGATATCCCAGGCCGCGCCCTGGGCGACCGGCAGGGCCGGCGAGGTCGGGGGTGCGGGCGTCGCCGGGACGTTCGCGAGGTCGAGGACCAGCCTGGACCAGTAGTCCGCGCTTTCCGTGCTGTCGCTGCTCTTGTTCGTGCCTCTTTGTACCGTCCCGCCCGCGTCGGAGACTCCCACCTCCGAGGCGGACCGGGCAAGATTGACCTTGACGGTGAATGGCGTGCCGTCGGTGGTGTACACGACGACGAAATCGCCGCCAGTCAGGCCCGTCACCTGTGCGCGGCTCTGCAGATTGGTGCCGGTCGCGGCAATCCGAACCTTGAACAGCGTGGCTGGCGAGGACTCGATCTCGATGGTCGCATCGTCATCATCGGGCGTGACCGTGATCTGGTTCAGCACGTTCAAGGTCACATCCGTCGAATCGACCAGCCCCTTCAGCGCGGTTTCCAGACCCTTCGCGACCTCGGCCAGCGTGTCGCCTTCCGCCACCTTGTAGGTGACCGGCTTGTCATTGAGCGTGAGGGTCCACAAATCGTCCTTGTTCGGCGTGCCGCTGAGCTTGATGGTGGCGCGGGTGTATTGCGCCGCGAACCGCGTACCGCCCTGATTGATGACATTTGCCAGCCCGGCGGCGACGTTGGCCAGCAATTCCGCGTTCGAACTGCCCGGGATCGCCTGCCGGGTGTAGCTGAACTCCACGCCATCGAGGATCGCGGTCCATACGGCGCCGACTGGCGCGGCCGTGCCATCCTCCAGGAGATCCGCAAGCTCGGCCTTCGCCTGCGTCCATGCCTTCTCGCTGCCCGCGGCTTCCGTGTAACCCAATTGGGAGCCGGAACCGATAAGGGCCGTGCCAGCGGAGCCGCCGGAAACCAGGAAGCTGACCGAGATCAACTGGTTGATCGTCGTGCTGATGCTGCTGATGGTGATGGCGCCGGCGGCGCTGACGGCCTTCAGGCCATCCTTGCCATTGATCGCCGCAGCGAGCGCCGACGCGATCGACGTGAGCGTCTCGGACACCGCGACCTGATGGTAGTAGACCTTGCCGTTGGCCTTGAGCGCCCAGGTCTCGCCCTCTGCGGCCAGGCCACCAAGCATGACCGTCACGCCGGTGTAGGGCGTGAGCAGATCGGTGCGGAAAGCCGGGCCTTCGACGATGATGCTGTCGCCGCTGGTCGTCGCGGTGAATTTGCCGTTCGGGTCGCCCTTGAGCTTGGCGGCCAGTCCCTCGGCCACGCCCTGGGTGGTGACGCCGAGGAAGCTGTTCACATCGGCCGGATCGATCACATGGGTGATCCGCGAGTAGTGGGTGCCCTCCTTGTCGGCGTCATTTACGGCGCGAACGGTGATCTTTCGCGCGACGTTCCAGTCGGTGGTCGTGAAGGTCAGCGTGACTGCACCGGTCACGGACACATCCTGGACCTTGGTCACGATGACCTGCCCGTCGGCGCCGAGCGTCACCCGAACCGCTCCGGTGGGCTGCTTGGTCAGCACCACCCAGTAATCGTCCGTCTTGAGCGAACCCGGTGCGTCGGGATCGGTGCCGCTGGCGCCGGGGCCTTCCTTTGTTCCACCTTCGGCAACGGTCGGGCTGAGCGGGTTGAAGTCCGAGCCCGGCAGATTGCTGTAGGGTGCGATCAGCACCGATGCCGCATCGTCGTCCACCACGGTGGCCACCAGACTGAGCACGGCCAGGCCATCGTAGGCGTCGCCGTCCTGGACACTGCCGCCCTGCTGGGAACCGTGGGTAATGATGTACCCATTGGTGCCCTCGGCGATCTTGTCGTCGGGCGCGAAGACGTAGACCGTCTGCGGCTTGAACCAGTTGCTGCGGGTGAAGAACAGGCTTATCGCATTTTCATTGGCAGTCAGCGCGTTGTTCTCGGTGTTCAACGCAAGGCCCCTGCCGCCGGCCTTGCTGACACTTTCCGCCAGCGCCACGGGTTTGGCCCTGACGGTCACGTCCTCCTCGGGCGCCCGGCTCAGCACCACCTGGTAGCTGTTGACGATCAGGCTGGCGGCCGCCGAGGTGTTCTCGAACACGCGCAGCGGGCCCGCCAGGGGCAGCACGACGACGTCGGCCTCGTCGTTGTCGCGAACGTCCACGGCGACGTCCGCGACGAAGGCGTTCTTGTAGTTCGGGTCGTCAGTGGTCGTGGTTTGCACGACCAGTCCGCTGTGGCCCTCCAGCTTGTTGCTGACGACCGTGACTTCCTTGCCGTTGCTGCCGCCGACATGGAAGTTGTCGCTGCCCAGGCCGCCGACGACTTCGAGCGCGACACTCGCGCTGGTGCTCTGAATGTAGAAGCGGTCGTTGCCTTCGATCGCGTCGAGCACGATGCGCTCCAGGCCGGTGTAGGTGATGAACAGGCCGGCGCCGTAGATGCCCTTGTCGTTGATGACGAAGTCGTCGCCGAACTCGGTGCCGATGACCGTCAGCGTGTCGAAGCCGTCGCCGCCGTCGATGCGCACCGGCGCATTGACCGTGTACGCGACGAAGTCTGCGCCCTGACCGCCGTTGATGTTGGTGTACGGCGCTTTGGGATCTTTCGGGTCAACCTTGACGAAGGCGCGCACCGTGAAGCTGTCATCGTCCTCGTTGCCGAACAGGAACAGCTCCGCCTTGTTGCTAGGACGGTGAAGTTGTCGTTGCCGACACCGCCGTTGAGCACTGTGCTCTGGCTGACGCCGTTGGAGAGGAAGCCGCGGGTGATCTGGGTGGTCTGGAAGTAGTCCTCCTCGGCAAGGCCGTTGTCCGGATTGCGGCCGTCGCGGAAGGACTGGTAGACCTGCCCGACCTGGAAGGTGTCGCTGCCGGCGTCGCCGAAGATCGTCGTCGGCGCGAGGTTGTCGTCGAGGACGAAGGTGTCGTCTCCGCCCCGGCCGAAGATTTCGATGGCGCCGCTGATGTCGCCGTCGTAGTTGATGCGCTCGATGACGCCGCCCGCCACCGGCACCCGGTTCGCGTCGACTTCGATCGCCGCCACCATGCCGATGCCGACGTCCTTGTTGGCGCGCAGCAGGAAGAAGTCCGCCTGCTCGGTGCCATAGATGCGCAGCCGGTTGGTACCCGGATCGCCGCGCGACTGATCGAAGACGTTGATGCGCGACGAGATCTGACCGGCCAGGCCGATCTCATAAAGGTCGCTACCCTCCTGGCCGTGCAGGGTCAACACGCCGTTGATGCCGCTGACGAAGGTCTGCCTGCCGTTGCGATCGAAGTTGACCCGGATGACGTCATTGCCCTGGCCGGCGTCGATGGTCGTCGGGCCGGAGATGCTGTTGATATTCACGACGTCGTTGGTGCCGTTGACCACTGGCGTTTCGTCGCCGAGGTCGATGAAGGTCACGCCCGCGTGCGTCGAATCGATGTAGACGCTGTTGTCGTTGTTGGACAGCCAGACCTTCAGCACCTCGAAACCGTGGTAGCCGATGCCCAGGGTCAGGCCCATGCCGGTGAGCTTGTCGGACGTCATGACCGCGGCCTCCGGAGTGTTGTCGCCGGAGTCGTACACCTTCAACGTGTCCGACTGGCCTTCGCCGGAATCGATCTCCAGATTCCCGACGATGGCGTTGACGGAACTGGAGAAGGCATCGAGCACGCCGGCCTCGGGATCGATGCCACCGGTGCTGCTGCCGACGCGGACGATATCGTTCCCCGCTCCGGTGTCGATGCGGGTCGGGCCGGCGACGGTCTCGACATTGATCACGTCCGCCCCACCGAGGCTCGTCAAGGTCGTCGCCGAACCGTCGCCGTGGGTGCTTGCAATCGTAAAGACGTTGCCGCCGGTGGTCGCGCTGCCCAGGTGGATGTTGAGAAACTCCAGGGTGCCGTACGCGATGGCGCCGTTCGCGCCCATAAGGTCATGCGCGTGAAGTGCGCTGGTGGTGACGCCATTGACCAGGTTGGTGGCGGTCAGGGTACCGTAATTGATGGCGCCGTCGCCGGTATCGTCCAGATCCAGCAGATCCTGGTCGTTGCTGCCCTGACCATTGACGCTCAGCAGCGCGTTGATGTCGTTCAGCGTGCCGCCGGTGTTGGTGTCGGGCTTGCCGAGGTCGCCGAGGGTTGCCTTGCTGCCGACGTAGATGCTGTCGCTGCCGCCGCCGGTATTCAGCGTGGTACGGGCATGGAGCGCCTGCACCGCGATGCGGTCGTCGCCGCCGCGGGTGTCGGTCTCGACGTTATCCACGCCCTGGTGGGTGATCGCCATCGCGTCCGACAGCAGTTTCTGGCTATTGCGGAATTCCCGCGTCAGGATGGCACCGACGAGCCCGCCGAAGTCCGTGACATTGTTCAGGCGGACGAGGGATTTCGGCGCATGGGAGGTTTCGATCGCATTGGCGGTGGCGCCATTTGCAGTGGCCAGCAGGAAGCGGTCGGCAAAATCGCTGCCGGTCACCACCAGGCGATCGCTGGAGTCGGCGCCCGTGGAACGGATGTGCACGACGCCAGCGCTCTCCGTCGGCACGGTCACCAGATAGTGTTCCGGATTGGGCCCGTCGTTGGCGGCGTTGTCGAGGATGGCCGTCCCGCGCCAGTTGAGAACGGTGACCTTGGTATCACCGACCCGGATACTGCGGTCGAGGTCGCTGACGACGATGGTGTTGTTGCCGCCACCACCCTTGATCTCGGCCACCTCGAAGATGCCATTCAGGTTTTCAAGCGTGGCGGAGGCAGCGAAGCGGTCGCCGGCGTCGGTCAGCTCGTTGGCCGCGCTCCTGCCTACCTCGAACTGGGCGGTCCCGGCGCTGTTCAACAGGTTGCCGATGACCAGCTTGTCGTTGTACAGGCCGACGTCCGCGCCGAAGGTTTCGGGGCGCGCGCTAAGGTCTTCGACCAAGGTATCGACATCGCTCGCGGCAACGGACGCATCGAGGAACTCGTCGAGGCCCAGGTCGCCGGTGACCGTGTCGCTGCCCAGGCCGCTGTCGATGACGTCGTTGAAGCGCGAACCCTTGAGGGTATCGTTACCGTCGCCGCCGACGATCCGCAGCGCGGCGCGGTCGATCGTCAGGGCGTGGGCGTCGACACTGTCGTTACCCTTGCGCGTGTCGATCACCAGGGTGTCGCCCTCGCCGCGGACGCTGTCGGACACGACGATCTTCGCCAGCCCGGCGCCGAAGCTCACGCCGATGCCGGCAATGCCCTTCTCGGTGTTTTCCGCCAGGGTCACGATATCGTCGTCACCGTCGTGGCCGAGGATGGTCACCGTGTCCGCCGCGCGGTCGTCGGAGACCGTCAGCTTCGGCTGTTCGATCGGCTGGCCGCTTTCCGGGTCGTTGACGAACTCGGTGCCGGTGCGCACGACATTCTTGCCGGCGGACAGCGCGATGAAGCCGAGCCCGGAACCCGCCATGTAGTCGAGGCTGATCTTGTCGGCGCCGGCGCGGGCATCGAGCCTGAGGTCCTCGAACTTCGTGCCGGTGATCGAACCTGCCGCAACACCCGCCTTGAAATTGGCGACCTTGAACCTGTTGCTGTCAGCACCGTTGATCTTGCCGAACGAGGTGATCCGGAAATCGTCGACACCCGAAGTGCCAACGATCTCGAGGATGTCGTTGTCGTCACCGCCATCGACCGTATCGAGGGCAGAGTTGGCGTAATCCCAGTGGATCAGGTCGTTGCCGGCGTCGCCGTAGATCTGGTCGATGCCGCCGCGCCCGTCGATGTCGTCGTCGCCGCTACCGCCACGGATCAGGTCGTTGCCGGCGCCACCGTAGATCTTGTCGCCGTCGGCGCCGCCGTCGATCACGGCGCGGCCGCTGCCGTTGTGGACGATGTAGTCCATGCCGGCGCCGCCGAACAGGTTCGCGCTGGTGCTGTTGTCGCCGGTGGCGAGGTAATCGTCGCCCGCGTCGCCGTAGAGCCAGGCCTGCCCGGTGCCGTCGTAGATGAAGACGTCGTTGCCGTTGCCGCCGTGGAAATCGACGTCCGCGGTCACGCCTTCCTTGACGTAGATGTGGTCGTCACCCTCGCCGCCGTAGGCGACCAGCTTCTTGACGCCCTTGAAGATGGTCTCGCGGCCGCTGAACACCACGCGCAGGGTTTCGCCACTGGCGTCGGAGCCCATGTGCTCGATCGTGTAGAGCTCGTTGCCGACGCCCTCGGCAATGCCGCGCTGGGCATTGCGCTCGCCCATGTTCAGGTACAGCACGCCGTTTGCCGACACCGGATCCCACGGACGTACATCGCCGGTCGGATTGCCCGCGAGGTAGACCTTCTTCGGCAGCTCGATGTAGCCGAGGGTGAAGCTCATCGACACCCGGATCCGGATGAAGAGGATCTTCACCGAGGCCTCGGCTTCCATCACCAGCGGCACCCTGCCCTCGCCGGACGCCGTGATGCTGGCGCCGATGTCGACACCGGCGAAGGTGATGCCGAAGGCCCGCAGGCTCGCGCCACCGGAGAATTCGACCAGGAAGAAGTATTCGGTCAGCCCGGCCACTCCCGGTGGAGACGCCACCGGCCGTTCGCCAAAGGCGACGCGGAAGTGCAGGTTGGCGACCAGCCCGAAGCTGCGAGTGCCGAGGACCAGTTCGCCGTCGAGCGAGATGTCGAAGTAGCCCTTGTAATTGAACATCCCGGTGGCGCGCACCGTCACCAGGCCGAAGAAGTCCATGTTTGCGGCGAACTGCACGCGCCACGACCCGACGCCTTCATAGCCGACCGCGAGCACGAAGCTGGCATTGAACTTCAGTACCTCGAGGAAGCTCACCTCGCCGTTCAGTGCGATCAGGAAGCTGTTGCCCTGCATGGTGATGCCGGACAGCGTCCGCGCGGTGCTCGAGGTATTGAGTTGCAGCTTGCCCGAGGCCTTGATCTTGATGATCTCGAACATGTTGGCTTCGATGCTGACATCGAGCAACAGTGCCAGCCCCGGATGACTGTCGGTGTAGATCGCCGCGCCGCCGCGCGCCGCCACGGTCAGCGGCCCAAGCGCAAGCGAAATGTCGAACTCGATCGAGAAGACATCGCGCTGCAACGTGATGGTAATGCTGCCGGAAGCCGAGGCGAAGCCCAGGAAGGTGACGGTGCCGTTGATATTGAGCCTGAACCCGGCCTTGACGGTAACCTGGGTGCCGTCGGCCTTGGTGAGTATCTTTTGCTGCAGCGAGCCGATATACAGTTCCAGCGTCGCGCCGGCCTGGAACGACAGGCCGATGTCGCCGCCGAAGCCGCCGCCGATGCTGACATTGATATAGGCAGCGAGGCCGTCGCCATCCACGCGCAGGACGCCGTCGATGCTGAACTCGCCGATGCCGAACAGCTTCATCGTGGCCTGGGCCTTGATGTCGATCGAGAACGGGTTCTGGCTCAGGCTGAACTCGAAACGCCCGCTGATCTCGACCACGCTGCCGAGCTTCAGCATACCCTGGAGGACCAGGCGGATGCCGGGGTTGATCGTGATGTCGCCGAAGATGAAGAATCCCGTATCCGGATCGGTGGCAAGGATGTTCGGTTGCGTGCCGGAGTAGGAAGCGTTGTGTTCCTTGTTGGTCTGGAAGCTGGTGATCGTCTTGGCCTGCGAATAGGAATTGACCTCCAGCAGGAACTGGCCGTTGATGGTCACGCCGGGGATGGCGCCGCCGTCGGCCAGCGCCAGTTGCACCCGCCCGATGATGCCGGGGCCCTGACCATCGAGGTTGGTGAAAAACAGCAGGTCGAGGCTGCCGGTCAGCGCGCCCAGGTACTGGATGTTCACGCTCACCGCGCCGGCGATGCGCACATAGGCGTTGAGATTGGCGTCTGTGGCCGCCGTGAAGGAGATGAAGCCCGTCAGCGTGATGGTGTCGAACAGCGTGATGCTGCCCTGGATGTTGGCCGAGATGTAGATTTCTGGCGCGGCGTTGACACGCTTCGTGCCATTGATTTCCGGAGCGGCGGCGAAGACCGTGACGGTGGACGGCGCGTCGTCCGGCAGCAGATCCAGGAAGCTGCGCGGGATCTGGAACACCTGCTCGCGCAGCGTGGTGTTCATCGTCACGACGACCGAGCCGCGCAGCTCGAAGATGCCATCCAGCGCGGAGGCCTGGTCGCTGCCCGAGGCGCCGTCCGGCGAGGCGCCGAAGGTCAACTGGAGGTTCAGCATCATCGCGATGCCGGGCAAGCCGGGTGGCGCGGTGGCGCCATCGATGATGATCAGGCCGACGGCCTTGCCGTTCAGCCCCAGGACGGGGATCTCGGCTTCAGCCTGGACAAAGATCTCGAAGCGCTCGGGAGTGATTCGCAGGTAGAAGCCGCCGAACAGCCTCACGACGTCATCGGCATGCTCGTCGGACGAACCGTCCTTCTTGATCTTCAGCGAGCCGACGATCTGGATCGAGAACGACTCCGCCGGCAGTTCGAAGGTCTGTCCTTCCGCCTGCAAGTCGAAGGTGCCGGCCGTCGACCCCGCCCTGAGGAAGTAGGAGGGGCCGAACTTGCCGTCGGCCTTCTTGGTGATGATCTTCCATTCCTGGCCGCGGATGATCGTCTGCACCTTGGCGCCGACCAGGCTGACGGCCTGCACGCCGGCGAGGGCGGGGTCGCCGTCGAGGCCGCTCACCGCATTGGCCAGCTCGGTAGTCCAGGTCGACGGCAGGTCCACCTCGCCCAGCACCGCGTTGGACAAGCCGCTGACGCTGAGGTTGATGTTCGCCTTGATGACGTCGCCCGGAATGCCCTCGAGCGCGATCTTCTCGGTCTTCGGCGTCGACGTGGTGTTGATCTGCAGCATCGCATTGCCTTCGGCGAAGATCCCGTAGTTCTTCAGGAAGTCGAGATTCGCCTGGATCTTGGCCACGCCCCAGAACTCGGGCTTGCCCGAGACGGTGTCGCCGGCCTGCAGCACGAAGCGCGCCGCCGCCGAGCCGATGTTGCCAAGCTTGATGATCTTGATGGTGCCGTTGGCATCCAGCGTGAAGCGCTTGATGACGCTGCCGTTGGTCAGCTTGAAGTCGCCGATCTCCAGTGTGACGCCACCGCGGATGTCGATGATCGGCTCCTCGGTGAAGCCCAGCCCCTGCAGCTTGATGCCGCCGGAGATTTCGATGAAGAACACTTTGCCGACCGACTGGCCGGACTGCCCGTCGTCTGCCTTGGGAACGTTGATGACCTGGAAGGCCTGCGAGGAATCCTTGCCAAGGTTGCCGACCTTGTCGGTCCAACTGGCGCCGGAGAACTCGATCGCCACCGAGCCCTCCTTGACATTGCCGCCGACGTCCTGGCCGAAGCCGCGGCTGACGTAGTAGCGATAGACGTTTTCGTCGGCCTCGTCGACGATGCCGTTGCCATTGTTGTCGATGCCGTCGTTGCTGCTGGACAGGCGCGTCGGGGCATCCGGCAACAGCGTGGCGGTGCCCAGCCCGGCGCCGGAAAGCGTGAACTCGGCCACCGTGTCGGTAATGCTGGCGGCGTCGAGCGCGACCCCGCCGACAGTCCCGTAGCTCACGTCGATCCAGGTGCTGTTCTTGCCGACCTCGACCGTGACGGTCTTCGCCGCCACACCGGTCACGGGAGTCGCCGCGCTGGCCGCATTCAGGGTGCTGAAGGCGCCGTCGATAAACGTCAGCGTCAGCGTGCCGCTCTTGAAAGTGCCGGTGTACCAGTAGCGGAATTTGTAGCCCGTCTCGTCGAGCCGCACCGGAGTCTGGGTGTTGTCAGGCTCGATGCTGCCATTGCCGGGAAGGGTGCTGACGTTGAACTCGGGAGCAAGATCGGTGATGCTGCCGACGTCGAAGGCGCTGGCGCCGGGGATGCCGAGATCGAGGAAATCGACGTCGAAGTAGCCGCGGTTGTTGAGCAGGTCGGCGTCGGCGTTCGAACCGGTTGCCGGGTCGGCCAGCGCCGCCGTGAGCACCACCACCGTGAAGCGCTCCCTTGAGGCCAGGTTGCCGACGCTGTCGGCAGTGTCGACAACGTCCGCGGTATCCACGGCCACCGAAGCGACCTGGTTCGCCAGGAAGGCGACCGTGACCTCGCCGGCGTCGAAGTCGCCCGTGAAGAAATAGCGGAAAGTATTGCTGCTGGTCAGCCGCAGCGGCGCATGGGTGGTCGAGAGCGACACTTTCGCGCCCGCGCCGCCTAGCAGAACTCGGCTTCCGGGTCGCGGATCGAGTCGGCATCGAGGACCATGCCCGCGACCGGCTGGTAGCGGATGTCGATGTAGCCGACATTGGCGGTCGCCGGGACTTCGACGGCCATGTCATCGGCCGACGTGCTCTTGCTGCCGTCGGTGAAGGCGATGGCGCCGGGAATCAGCTTGAGGGTGACCGGCCCGCTGGTGTACTTGCCCAGTGTGAAATAGCGGAAGGTGTAGCCCGTCTCGCCGAGGCGCACCGGAGCCTGCGTGGCGTCGAGGGTGATCGAATGTCCGGTGGAGGAGTCGATCGTGAATTCCGCGCCGAGGTCTTCGACGCCGAGGCTGTCGACGGTCCTGATGTCGTAGATGCTGTCGAGGTCGGGTGTCTTGCCTGAGGGGAAGCCGAAGGTGACATCGAGGAAGCCGCGGTTATTCAGCGAGGCCATGCCGATCAGTCCGCCATCGGCCGGGCCGGCGACATGGACGGTGGTTCCCTGGACGGTGAAGCTCTGCGTCGTGGCGCGGTTGCTGTTCCCGCTGGTCGCGGAATCGACCACGGCGCCGGCCTTTACCAGAATCGTCACGACGCCAGTCCCGCTGACCTGGAACTTGCTCGCGTCCACGTAGTAGCGGTAGACGTTGTTGGCCAGCGCGGTCGCGTCGAAGGTGATGTTGTTGGCCAGCGATGTCGCGTCGATCGCACCCATGTCGAGCGGATTGATGACGGTGTTGGGTGGCCCGGTGATTCCATTGCCGCTCAGCTCGATTTCCGTGTTCGTCGGTATCGCGGTGATCGTGTAGGCGCCGCCGCCCGACAACTTGACCGACGGTGCGAAGGCGATGTCGATGTAGCTCTTGCTCGCGGCCGCCAGTACGCTCGCATCCACGGCCGCGAGGCTGACAGTCGCCGGTGCCGTCTCGCCGGTGAAGGACCATGACTTGGCGATGTAATTGAGGGTTACGCTTTGCGTTCCGTCCGCGGCGAAATCGCCCGTCACGCGGAAACGGTAGGTGTTGTCGTTGCCGATGCGCTGCGGCGCCACATCGGACACCAGCGCGATCGATCCGGCACCATTCTTCGCCAGGTTCTGGCCCGCATAGGAGAGCGTGAATTCGGCATCCAGGTCGGTGATCGAGGCGGGATCGATCGCGAATCCGGCGGGAACGTTGTCGAAGTTGACCCGCAGCCATTGCGCATCGGTCAGGGACGCGGTCGCTGCCGACGGATTCGGCTGGGTGTTGGCCGTCAGGGACCAGCTTCCGGCGATCAGATCGATTGCCACCGTGTCGTCGGACCCGGCGCTCGCGGCGAAGGCGCCGGTGGTCCAGTAGCGGAAGCTGTAACTGGTGTCGTCGCTCGTGTCGAGGCGCACCGGCGCCTGGCCGCTGTCGAGCTTGATGGTTCCGAGGCCCAGGCCGCTGAGATCGAATTCCGGCGCCCCGTCGGTCACCGAGGCGACGTCGAGCGTGTAGCCGGCGAGGTCGACCGTCCAGGTCACGTCGATGAAACCGCGCCCCTGCAGCATGCCGATGTCGATCTGCCCGCCTGCGCCCGGGGAGAGCAGCTTGATGGTCGGGCCTTCGACGTAGAACTCGCGCGGCTTCGCAGCCCCAGGTCATCAAGTTCCGCGACCGAGCCGTTGCCGCCGGTGTCGCGCCAGCCCTCTTCGCCGCTGTACGCCTTGAAGGTTACAGAAACCTTGCCGGGCGCGAAGTCCGCCGCACTGGTCGCGGTATAGCGGAACTGCGTGACGCCCCTGTTCGCCAGCAGCGCGTACCAGTCCTTGTCGTCCACGGTGCCGTCATTATTGACGTCGGTCGTCGGCTTTTCCACGACCGTGTAGCTCGACAATCCGCTGTCGTCGACGACGATGGCAATCGGTTTCGGCTTCCCGGCGACCGCCGCCATGCCGGCGAGATCAAACTCCTGTCCATCGTCGAGAATCGACTGGAAGTCCAGGCCAGCACCCGGTGTCGCCCTGTAGACCAGGTCGATATAGACGGTGCCGGCCGCCGCCTGGTTCGCGACGTGTACATCCACCGACGGCCGGTTGTCGCTGAACGGCGAGGTCACCTCGGCTGTCGGATCGACCAGCTCGAACGAGAAGCTCTTGTTCGTCTCGCTGGCGGCGCCCGCTGAATCCTGCCACGCGGTGGTGGGAGCGACCGTCAGCGTATAGATGCCGGCCTTGAAATTCGGGGCGTTGTTCGCGTCTTTCGGGTTGAAGAACAGCCGCAGCTTGCCTGCGCCCAGCGAGATCCACGACTTCAGGCCGGTGCTGTCAGCAACTATCGGATCGGTGGAGTCCTTCCTAAGCAGCGTGGCTCCGCTGGTGGCGAAGCTCTGCAGGGTTGCGTCGTCGATCTCGCCGCTGGTCGAAGCTACCAGGCGCACGTCCAGGTAAGGGATCATGAAAACCGGAATACCGGGGACGGTGGTCTCGCCCTGCCAGAGGCCGTCCTTGTCCTCGTAGGCCCCGCCGGAGCGAAAACCTCCTTGCCGTCGGCGTCGGTGTAGGACCAGGCCTCCTTCAACCAGATGATGCCCACATTCCCGGTCGCGTCCGCGTCGCCGGTCACCCAGTACCAGAACTTGCCCTCCACCAGCATCGGTGCCTGGGCACTGTCGAGTTGTACGTTGTGCGCGTTGCTGCCCGCATCCAGCTTGAACTCCGGTGCGAGGTCGGTCACGCTGTCGGCATTTAGCACCGCCCCGGTGGGGCCGACGGGCACTTCCACGACCAGGTAGCCACGCCCGTTGAGCACGCCGGTCCCGACAACACCTCCCTCGCTCGGGCCGATCAGGCGCACATAGGGCTTGCCGGTCTTGGGGTCGACCACCGTGAAGGTGGCTTCCTCGCCGGTGTTCGGATTGCGGAAGCCCATCTTGAAGCGGCCGTCGATGGTCAGCAGTTGCACCTGGTCGGGAATGTCGGCCAGGAACAGCACCGTGGCTTCGCCGGCGGCGATCTTCGACAGGTCGGCATAGAGGCGGCCGGTGATGCTCAGGTTGTCGGCGGCGAAATTGAGCTTGCCGATGATCAGGATCTTGCCGTCGGTGGAGATGCGCAGGATGATCTCGCCGTTGAAGGTCTCCTTCGAGGCATAGATGGTGAACAGCTTCGCCCCGCCGGTGATCAGCATCGGCGAGGTGAATGCGGCGGTGAAGCCGTTCTTCGACGGATCGGCCTGGATGGCGCGGTACTGCTTGACCACCTGCGCCTTGACGCCTGCCAGCCACTCGTCGGCCGACAGCGCGGTCGGCAACTGGAAGTCGGGACCGCGCAGTTCCTCGGGCTTGTCGATCGACGGCAGGGTCTTGAAGAACTCCACGCCCGCCGAGAAGTCGTTGATCGCCAGGCCGGTGTTGGGCTCCAGAAGGATGCCGCCCGGCACCGAGGCGGAGATGAACACGCCCAGCGGCCCGAGTTCGGAGACCGCGAACTTGATCGTGAAGCCGCCCACCCCGGCCATCTTGAAGCCGCCTTCGACGCCGACGAAGAACACCCGGTCAACCACCGGCGTGGTCGAGTCGAAGCTGTCGATGACTGCGGCATTGGCGTCGAGCTTGATGATGCCGCCGATCAGTCCGGCGGTGATCTCGCCGCCGAACATCTTGCCCTTCAGCGACACGCCGATCGAGGCGATGTCGATGATCGGGAACTTGCCCTGCAGCAGCAGTCCGACATCGATCTTGACACCCTCGATCGCGCCGGAGAACTCGAGGCCGGCCATGCCCTGCAGGCCGGTGACCGCCGCCGAGAGCGTAAGCACGAAGTCGGCCGGGTCATCCTGGATGTCACGCCAGGTAATGCCGATCTCGGTGATCCTGATCGGCAGCCACGACGGCCACTTGAAGCTGGCGCCGTCGGCCGCGCCGATGGACAGGAACACGCCGAAGCCGGCCTTGGTGACGAAGCTGCCGTCACACAGGAAGGCGAAGTTGCGGCCCTCGCCGCCCAGCACCAGCGAGCCGATGGTCACCTCGGCGCCGACCGAGCGGAAGCTCACCAGCTCCTCGCTGGCCGCGGCCGAGGTATTGATCATCAGATCGGTCGCGGTGAGCGTGACGAAGGATCCCAACGTGATGCGCATCGTGTCGGCGCGGAACAGGAAGCCCTTGACCTTGCCGTCCTCGAACTCCAGCCCCAGGCGGATCGCCTCGGTGTTGGGCACACCCGGCGCGATGTCCGGCTCGCCGGAGAGCCGGTCGCTGATCGTCGCCGACACCGGTTTGCCCGGCAGAAAGCGCGCGCCGCCGGAAGCGAAGAAGATGGTGCCGTCGAAATCGACGCTCTGCCCGAAGGTGACCTTGAAATTGGTCACGCCGACGCGCAGGTCGTCGAACTCGAGGATGCCGGAGATGCCGACCTTGCCGGTTGCTCCGGAAGTCTGCGTCATCGCGTTCGGGCCGGTGGCGCCCGGCTTGTAGATGAGCTGCGCCTCGCCGATGTCGAAGCCGTCGATGTAGACGACCAGCCCCGGGCCGTTATTGGGATTGATCTGGCCGGTGATGCCGAAGGACGGGAAGGTGATCGACGCCTGCTGGACCACCAGCAGGCGCTGGCGCGCGCCGCCGTTGTCGGCCGGGTTGTAATTGGGATCCCAATTGAAGATGATGCCGCTGGCGGTCACCTTGAGCGCGTTGGGGATCTCGATGTTGAGGCCGGCGATCTGGACGCCGAACTTGCCCGGCACGCTGAACGCCTCGAGCAGATTGCCGCCGCCGGTGATGGCGGCCAGCGCCTTGGTGACGTCGACGCTGATGTCGAAGGTGCCCAGCAGGCCGGTCAGCCTGGCGGTAATGCCGCTGCTGCTCTGGCCCGTGCCGCCACCGAAGGAAAGGCTCGCGACGTCGACGCCGATGGCGACGGTGAGGACCAGCTTGCCTTCATTGAACTGGGTCTTCGCCAGGGTGACCGACGGCCCTTGCAGCGACAGCGGGCCGAGGGAAATCGCATTCGAGCCGGCGGCGGCGGTTTGCAGCGATGCCGATATAGTGAACACTTCGTCACTGCGACCCGCCGCGACCGCCGTGTCGCCGCTGCCGACGCGCCAACTCCCGGCGACCACCTGGACGCCGATGTCGCCGGCGACGAAGGTGTCCTTCGGATCGACTCCGGTCCGGGTGGTCAGCAGGTAGCGATAGGTGTTGCCGGAAACATTGAGCACCGTGGCGATGACGGTGCCATCGGCGTTCCTGGCCAGGTTGGCCGCGCCTGCGCCGCTGATCTTGAGCTCGTTGCCGTCGATGCTGGACGCGTCGATGGCGGTGCCCGTCGGGCTGAAGAAGGTGAGATCAATGTAGCGCTGGGCGTTGAGCGTTGAAAGGCTCGCCACCGCCCCGTTCGCCGGGCTGGCGAGGGCCGCGTACGGTTTCGCCGACGGCGCGGCTGCCGACGGCGCGGGGGTGTAAAGGGTGAAGCGTTCGACCTCGGCGGCGCCGTTGGCGCCGCGCAGATCGGACCAGGTCGCATCGACGAAGGTGACGGAGACGGTGACGCCGTTGGCGCCGGCATTCTGCACCGCGGTCTTGAAATCCTCGGTCATCAGGATCGGGTAGAGGAAGGTGCGGTCGTTGGTCGAGTCGAGCGACTTCAGCACCCCGGCGTTGTTGACCGTGAGGCCGGCGATCGAAGTGCCGTCGGACCGAGTCACCGAAACCAGGAACTCCGCGGTGGAATCGGTGATCGACGCATCGTTGATGCCGACGCGGTTCGGATCCTGATAGGTGACCGCAAGATACGTCAGGTCGTTGATGCTGACGATGGACGTCGTCGTCGGGTTGGCGAGATCGGCCGTAGGCGCGCGCAGCGACGAAGCCGGAGCGGCGATGGTCGCGCCCTGGCCGAAGATCGAGTAGCCGGTAACCCGCATGTCTTCAAGCTTGAATCTGTCTTCACCGGGGCCGCCGAAATGGAAGCGCGCCGCGCCCGAAATGCCGAAGGCCTCCTGCAAGCCGCCGGAATCGTTCGGGATGGCGATTTTCACCGACGCCTGCGGCATGTCGACATTGATGCGGCCGGTTGGCGTGCGCGTGAAGGACACCGCGCCCGAGACGGTGAAGATGCCGGCCGCGCTGATCGTGAGCGCGGTAGCCGGATCGATCTCGCCCGCCTCGTTGAATCCGGTCGAGAATTCCTCCACCTTTGCGGCGGTGTTGAACTTGACGCGGATCGCGGCCTGCTCGCCGACTTCGTCGATCAACCCGTCGGCGTCGTCGTCCTTGCCGTTCTGGGCAACCGGAACGGCGGCCAGAGGATCCTCCAGCAGGGGGATTGTCTTGTCGAGCGCCTGCCCGGAGCTATTGAGCCGCACCGTGACCGAACCGCTGACGGTGAGGCCGTCCAGCCCGACAAGGCTCGCCTCGCCGTAGGCATATACGGCGTAGCGTGCGGCGGCTCCCGGCGCCGACGCCCACTTGACCACGCCGACGGTCGCGTGGGTGACGAGCAGCCCCACCGCGTCCGGATTGAGCACCCCGTCACTGTCGCGCAGCGACTGGCCGGTGGGAATCGAGCCGAGGAAGATCTCGACGTTGCGCGCCCCGTAGAGGGTCATGTCGCCCTCGTTCTGGATCGTGAAGTCGCCCTTCAGTTCGAAGAACGGCGGTATCGAAACCGTGGCGTTGAGAATCGAGAAGCGCACGACCTTGCCTTCGGCCGCGGTGAACTTGATCGCCACGGTAGTGGTGCCGACCGAGATGGTCTGGTTCACCGCCCGACCGGTGGTGTTGATCTGCAGCAGCACGTCGCCGCCCAGGGTCGGCACGCCGGGATCGGCGGACCCTGCATCCACCGTCACCCGCAGGTTGCCGGCGATGCCTTCCGGCGCGAAGATGAAGCCGCCCTGCCCATTGGAAAGCTTGACCCCGAGCACTTCGACTCTGACATCCGAGGCGGCAATCCGCACCGCCTTGGGCGCCGGGATGTTGTCACCCGGGTTGGGATCGATCAGCGTGAGTTGCTCGAAGGCGAAATTGCCGGCAAGGATAAACGGGGCCGACACCGCGGAATCCGCGAAGGTGACGCCGAGGAAGAGGGAGCCGGACAGCCGCAGGAACGGCCCCTTCTGCATTTCGATGCGCTCGGTGACCCGCTCGCCGGTGATGGCGTCCGCGCCCGTGACGAAGGTTTCGTCAACCGCGGCGTTGGTGGTATTGATCTCGATCGCGAGACTGCCGCTGATCGATAAGCTGGCGCCACTACCACTGATGGTGGTGCTGTAGTTGGGCAAGTCGATCCTGGCTGCCATGCCCTGCTGGGTGATAAGGAAGTAGCCTTTGATCGGATTGGCCGCGTCGCCACCGATCCTGAAGATCGGATCGGCCGGATCGCCGAGCACGAATGACAGATTGGTCAGCGCGATCTTGATGACCGACGACCCGTTGGGGCGGAACGACTGCTCGAAGGAGATGAAGCTGGAGAGGGTGATTTCCTCGACACCGTCGGTGTCGAAATCCAGGCCGATGGTGACGTCGCCGGAGGCGGCGATGGTGCGGCCGGTCATCTTGAGGAACACGGGCGGGTTGTCCGTGCCGGTGTTGTCCTTGCCCGTGCCGACCTTGAATCCGGTACTGCCGAAGCTAGTTACGAAATTGATGACCGGGGCCGGTGGGCCGGTCTGGGTCGATCCGCCGGTACTCGGCGCGCTGGCGCCGTTGATGGCCACTTCCAGATTGTCGGCGTGCAGGATGACCCCCGGCACGCCGACCAGGCCGATTTGCTTGGCGCGCGCCTGCAGGGCGTAGTAACTTGACGTGTCCGCGGTCGCGAGCGGTTTGAACAGGGCCAGCCCGAACTCCAGATTCGTGATCGACAAGCCGATCGCACCGTTGGCAGCCGGATTGTCATGGCTGTCGAACAGGCCGTCGCTGTTGCTGTCGGGGTTGCCGGTGCCGACGAAAGCATTGACCGCGCCGGCACCGACCGTCAGCACATTGACCCTCTTGCTGGTGCCATTGCTGAGCACCACCGTGAGCGGATCGGCGCTCTTGACGAACTCGAAGGCGCCGCTGACATAGACGAAATTGTCGATGGCCAGCGTGACCTTGCCAAAGGCCTTGAGGACGTTGCCTGTGGAGCCCAGCGTGATCAAAGGCGCAACGAGGTCGCCCACCCCGTCCGGATCGATGCCGGTCTGCACGACGACACCCTGGGTCGCCGCGAAGCTCGGGCTCGACTTGAGGTCGAGCGCCTGCGCGACGCCGGCGTTGTCCTTGCCGCCGTTGATCTCGACGCCTAGCACATCGGCGCGGATGGTGATGCTGTCGATGCCTACCACCTCTGCCCCGCCAGTCGCGCTGATCGCGTAGTAGCTGCTCTTGTCTGCCGTGGTGTTGACCGGCTTGAAGAGCGCCAGCGCGAAGTCGAGGTTGCGCAGCACGAAGCCCATCGCGCCATCCGCCGCCGGCGTGTCGTACTCGTCGATGATGCCGTCACCGCCGTTGAGCGCCCGGCGGACTACCAGGCGGCGGGATCCGCATGCTTGTTGTCCTGGAAGTAAGGCCCGCCGACGCCGACGAAGGCATTGACGTCGGAAGCCCCGATGGTCATCACGTTGACCTGTTTGGTGGCGGTGCTGCCGGCGATCTTGACGGTCTGCGGGGTACCGCTCTGGCTGAACGCGAACTGCCCGGAGAGGTGCAGGAAATCGGCGATCGAGATCGAGACATAGCCCGAGACCTTGAGCAGGTTGCTCTCGCTGAAGTCGACGATCACGAACTGGTCTGCGGACGGACCGGTCACTGCCTTCAGGCCGCTCGGGTCGCCAAAGGCTTCCGGGTTCGCCGTGGCGCTCGCCGCGAAATCGATCGCCGCGACATTGCTCGTGACGTTGTTGAGCTTTTCCTTGCCCTGGTTGATCGAAACCGCCACACGCCCGCTCAACTCCACCCCGTCGACGCCGATCAGGCTGCCGCTGCCGCTGCCGGAAAGGGCGAAATAGCTCTTGCTGCTGACCGGGGCGCCAAGCGCTACCACCGGCTTGGCAAGCACGATCGCCAGGTTGTCGATGGCGAGCAGGACGCCGACCGCGTTCTGCGCCAGCAGCGTGTCATTGTCGACCACGCGGTCATCGTCGCTGTCGGCATCCCCGACACCTGCAAATACGCGGAGGTTGCTGGCGCCGAGCGTCAGTACCGACATCTTCGTGGTCGACGTGGCGCCCACTGTCTTGACGAACATTTCCTTGCGCTGCAGCGCGATGCTGCCGCTCAGGTAGACGAAGTTGTCGATATTCACCCACACCGATCCGGTGATGGAAACGTCCGTTGCCCGAACGATCCCGGAGAGGTCTGTGGCGAGGATACCCAGTGGGTCGCCGGACAAGCCTGCCAGGGCCGACCAGTCGAGCTTGCTCGCATCGGCCGCCTTGCCGTTGAAGCGCAGCGCGAGGTCGAGGACTTGCAGGTCGAAGTTGCTGGACAGGCCGTGAACTTCCATCGCGCCGACGTTTGCCGCCAGACCCATCCACTTGCGAGTTCCCGCGCCTTCCTTGACGATGACCAGATCGAGCGAGGCGCCGGCGACGCTGAAGCCGAGCGTGTCATCCGTAGAGATGCCGGTGACCTTGTGGTTCGCGTCCTCGACGAACGTGGCGCCAAGCCCGACGAAGAACTGCAGGTCGGAAAGCGACAGGCGCTGGGCGCTTGCATTGGTCAGCGTGATGGCGCCGTCGGAACCGTTGATTCCGGAGCGCTGGTCGAACTCGAATTTGCCGACGGCGAGCGCGTAGCCCAGGATGTCAAGCGCCACCGTGCCGCTCGCCCGCAAATCGATCAGCGCAGTCAGGTTGCCCAGGCTGGTGCCGTTCAGCGCCGTCTTCGCCGCGCTCAGATCCAAGCCCGTCGAGGTGAAGGCGCTCCAGTTCAGCTTGGTCACCGGCGTCACGCCGTCGCCGTGCGCCGACTTGTTGATCAGCGCATCGACGTCATACGCGCGGAACTCAAGGAGGTCCTCGACACCCACCAGGTTGCCGGCAAATCCTTTCAGCGCCACCCCGAGGTAGCTGCGGTCGTCGGTCTTCAGCGCCGCACTCGCGCCACGGTCCTTGATGCTCACCAGCGTCAGCTTGCCGACCGTCGCACCGAAGCCCAGAGCGCCGTTCTGGACCGTGTCGTTGCTGTAGTCGCCGTCACTGCCCACATCGGTCAGGCCGCCGCCCGCGCCCACGAACACCCCGACGTTATCCAGGGTCAGGGTCATCGCGTCGGCCTCGGCATTCGCTCCGCTCGGCAGCGCCGCGCTCCTCACCTGGCCCAGCGCGAGCGTGAAGTCGCCCTTGGCCACCAGCACGCCGTCCAGCACGTTCAGCGCCACCCGCCGTCAACCGCCAGGTCGACGCCAGCCGTCAGCGCGCCCAGGCTGGTGCCGTTCAGCACCGCCTTGGCCGCGCCAAGATCCAGCCCGGTATTGGTGAACGTGCTCCAGTCCAGCTTGGCCACCGTCGTCACACCGTCGCCGTGCGCCGCCTTGTTCAGCACCGCGTCCACACCGTAGGCATGGAACACCAGCAGGTCGTCCAGGCCGACCAGGTCGCCGGCGAAGTCATCCAGCGCCACCCCGAGGTAGGTCCGGTCGTCGGTCTTCAGCGCCGTACTGGCGCCGCGATCCTTGATGCTCACCAGGGTCAGCTTGCCGACCGTCGCACCGAAACCCAGCGTGCCGTTGCCCACCGTGTCGTTGCTGTAGTCGTTCGGCGTGCCATTGGCATTGAGCGTCCCGCCCACCCCGACGAACACCCCGACGTTGCTCAAGCTCAGGGTCATTGCATCGGCCTCGGCATTCGCTCCGCTGGGCAGCGCCGCACTCTTCACCTGCCCCAAGGCGATCGTGAAGTCGCCCTTGGCCACCAACACGCCGTCCAGCACGTTCAGCGCCACCGCGCCGTCGACCGCCAGATCCACGCCGGTCGTCAGCGCGCCCAGGCTGGTGCCATTAAGCGCCGCCTTCGCCGCGCTCAGATCCAGTCCGCCATTGCTGAAGGTGCTCCAGTCCAGCTTGCCCACCGGCGTAACGCCGTCGCCGTGCGCCGCCTTGTTCAGCACCGCATCCACGCCGTACGCGTGGAAGGCCAGCACATCGTCCAGACCCGCCAAGTCACCCGCGAAGTCGTCCAGCGCCACACCAAGATAGCTACGGTCGTCGGTCTTAAGCGCTGCATTTGCACCACGATCCTTGATGCTCACCAGGGTCAGCTTGCCGACCGTCGCGCCGAAGCCGAGCGTGCCGTTGCCCACCGTGTCGTTGCTGTAATCACTCGGCGTGCCATTGGCATTGAGCGTCCCGCCCACCCCGACGAACACGCCGACGTTGCTCAGGCTCAGGGTCATCGCATCGGCGTCTTGCTGATCCCCGCTGGGCAGCGCCGCACTCTTCACCTGACCCAGCGCGATCGCGAAGTCGCCCTTGGCCACCAGCACGCCGTTCAGCACGTTCAACGCCACTGCACCGTCGACCGCCAGGTCGACACTGGCGGTCAACCCGCCGAGGCTGGTCGCATTCAGGGCCGCCTTCGCCGCGCTAAGATCCAGCCCGTTACTGCTGAACGTGCTCCAGTCCAGCTTGGGCACCAGCGTCACGCCGTTGCCATGCGCCGACTTGTTCAGCAGCGCGTCGACGCCATAGGCGTGGAACGCCAGCATGTCGTCCAGACCCACCAGATCGCCGGCGAAATCATCCAGCGCCACCCCAAGGTAGGTCCGGTCGTCGGTCGCTATCGCCGCATCCGCACCGCGATCCTTGATGCTGATCAAAGTCAGCTTGCCGACCGTCGCCCCGAAGCCCAGCGTGCCGTTGCCCACCGTGTCATCGCCGTAGTCGTTCGGCGTTGCCGGCAACACGCCGCCGTGATCGAGGAGGCGGCCACCCACGCCCACGAACACGCCGACATTCGTCAGGGTCAGGGTCATCGCGTCGGCATCCTTGCTCGCGCCGCTGGGCAGGTTCGCGCTCTTCACCTGCCCCAGCCCGATCTGGAACCCGCCCTTCGCCACCAGCACACCGTCAAGCACGTTCAGCGCGACACCGCCCTTGACCGCCAGGTCCACGCCGGCCGTCAGATTGCCCAGGCTGGTGGCGTTGAACGCCGTCTTCTCCGCACTCAGGTCCATTCCTGTCGTCGCCAGCGTGCTCCAGTCCAGCTTGCTGGTCGACGTCACCGCGGACCCGTGTCCGATCTTGTTGATCAGTCCGTCGACGCCATACGCATGAAACACCAGCAGATCATCGAGTCCCAGCAGATCACCGGCGAAGTCATCGAGAGCAACGCCCAGGTAGCTGCGATCGTCGGCCTTGTCCGTGGCGTTCGCGCCGCGGTCCTTGATGCTGACAACGGTCAGTTTGGCCACCGTCGCACCGAATCCCAGGCTTCCATTTACCACCGTCGCGGCACTGGTCGTTCCGGAGAGGCTGCCGCCGGTGCCGACGAACAGACCCGCGTTGTTCAGCGTGATCGATACGGCGCTGGCATTGGTGAAGCTTACGCCGTTGCTCGGCGCCGCCGTGCTGACCTGTCCAAGCTCCAGTTCGAAGCCACCCCTGGCCACCAACACACCGGAGAATGCGTTGAGCGCCACGGTGCCGCTGACGCGCGTCACATCCGCGACGCTGCTGAAATCCATGGCGACCACTGGCGCTCCCGGCCCGGTTGAGACCGGACCCCGGCCAGTGTCTTGCCCGAGCGGTTCACCTCGACGGTCAGGTTGCTGGCGAACAGGGTCAGCCCATCCATGCCCAGCAGGCTGGCGGTATCAATCGAACCCTTGACCGCGTACTTGGCCGGCGCCTGCGTATTGAGGCGTTGATCCGTCGTCGAAAAGGCGATCAGGCCCAGCTTGCCACCGGAAAGCCTCAGCCCGACTTCGCCGGCGGTGCCGAGCGAACCCGTCAGCGGTATGTCTTTTACCGTGGCTCCGAAGCGGAGTTCGGTCTCTATGCGATCGTCAATGCCGTCGGGACCGGCGGCATTGTTTGGACCGATCAGGTCACTACCGCTCAGAACATCGGTCTTCTCGATGCTGACGGTCGCCTGTAGGTCGAGAATGTCCTGCAACTGCACTGTTACGGCGCCGCTGGCCCGTGTGACATCGGCCATGCTGGCGAAGCTCATGTCGACCTGCGGCGCGCCCGGCGGCCCGGTCGACACCACCACCCCGCTCAGGGTCTTGCCCGTCCGATTCACCTCGACCGCCATGTCGGTCGATGACAGGGTCAGACCATCGACCCCCACCAGGCTGGCGAGGCTGAGCGTCCCCTTCACCGCGAACTTGGCGGCGTCCTGCACCGCGAGACTCTGATCCGTTGCCGTGAACACGATCAGGCCCAGGGTGCCGTCGGCGAGTTTCAAGCCCATTTCATCGGTCGTGCCGCGCCCGGTGCCAACGAATGCCGTCTCCACCGTGGCGCCGAAGCGGATCTCGGACTCGACGCGATCGTCTATGCCGTCGGGCGGGCCGGCATTGTTGGGACCGATCAGGTCCAGCCCGCTCGGGGTGTCGGTCTTCTCTACGCTGACGAAGGCCTTCAAATAGACGAATTCCAGCACCTGCAAGGTCACGCCACCGCTGGCCAGGGTCACGTTGGCGGCGCTGTTGAATTGCATGTCGATACTGGTGCCATCGCCTCGTGCCACCGCGATGCCGGCCAGATCCGAACCAGAGCGATTGACTTCCACCGCCAGGTTGTTGGCGCTAAACTGGATGTCATCGACCCCGACCAGGAGCGCCGCGCCGAGACTTCCCTTGACCGCAAACCTGGATGGATCCTGGACGGTCTTGGCCTGGTCGACCCGGCTCAGGACAACGACGCCGAGCGAACCATCGGTGAACTTCAGCCCCGTTTCATCGGCGGTGCCGCGCCCGGCGCCAATGAAGACCTCGGTCAGGCCGACGCCGATCCGCAGGTCGGTGTCGGTCACGTCCTTGATGCCGTCGGCGCCGGCCGCGCCGTTCGGCCCGAGTACGTCCACGGCGCCCGGCATGTCGAAGCGCTCCAGCACGATCGAGCCGCTGGCAAAGATGAAGTCCTCGATACCCAGTTGCAGATTGCTGCCCTCCAGCCGCGCGTAGTTTTCCTGGCCGGCGCCGAAGCTGACGATCACATCTTCACCACCGGTCACGATGCTTTCGCTGATCTGCCGCCCGGTGGTATTGACCCGAACGGCGACACCACCCTTCACCGTAAGCCCGCTGACGCCCACCAGCTCCGCCGCACCGGAAGCGGTCAAGGCGTACGTCCAGGTCATCGGGTCTGCGGCAGTGGGGCCGAAGTCGCCATACAGGATGAAGCCGAGGTCCTCCCCCGTGACGTGCATGCCGACCTGCTCCGGCGTGCCGGCGTTGGCGCCGACGAAGATGTCGATCGACTCGGCGGCGATGCGAAGTTCTGGGTCGGTAGGCTGGATCGTTACCAGCGTGCCGAACGGGGTGCCGGTGAGGTCGGTTAGGGTGATGCGCTGGTCGGCAGGCGTCGGGTCGTTCAGCAGCAGCTCGGCGCCGGCAATCACCCTGACGGCGGCGTTGTCGATGCTGGCCG
Organism: Sulfuritalea sp.; assembly: GCA_016712985.1. Lineage (GTDB taxonomy): Bacteria > Pseudomonadota > Gammaproteobacteria > Burkholderiales > Rhodocyclaceae > Sulfuritalea. The sequence continues at coordinate 75,739 of JADJQA010000007.1, forward strand.
TGAGGAAGTCGAAGCCGAGGTCCAAATCGATTTCCTCGGCGCCGATGAAGACCTGCGCGGTCAGGTGGTTCAATTGAATGAAGGCGGCGTCGCCCAAGGCGCCGGTCGCGACCAGTTCGGAGAGATCGAGGCCGAAGACGAGGTCGAGGTCAAGATCGGCGCCGACCACCACGGTCGCCGCGGCGGTCGCGTTAACGCCGAGATCCGCGAGCGAGTCACCCAAATCCAGCGGTACTTCGAGTATCGGTTCGAGGTCGACGTCAACGTTGATGCGCAGCAGCGGCTTGCCGTTCTCGATCACCAGCTCCAGGCCCAGCGCGGAGCCATCCATCTTCTTCTGGACCTCGCCGACGATGACGTCGAGCAGCCCGCTCATCGTCGGAAACTGGTCCTCGGCATCGAGCGCGGCGAAGTACGCGGCCACCGGGTCATGCATCTTGAGCAGGTCGCCGATCTTGTACGGCTCCCCGGTGAACAGACGGTTCACGCTGGTGTCGATCACCGGCAGGTTGGAGTCCAGCACCGCGACATCGCGCAACTGGTCGCCGAGGTTGTCCATCTGCACCAGGAGATCGAGGAACAACTGCTGGAAGTCGAGGTTCAGGAACTTCGCGAGCAGCTCGCCCTCGAAGTCACCCGGCTTCCCGGCCACCGACAGCGTGAATGGATTGCCGATATCCGCCCAGGTGAAGATCAGCCCGGCGTCGACTATCGTAAACGCCCCGGTCCCCCCATGGATCAGCGCCGCGACCGAGAAGTCGCCGGAGAACTTCAGGTCGTCCGCGGTCGGGTCGCCCGCCAGGTCCACGGTAAAGAAGTCGAGTGGATTGAATGCTGCAAGCTCGTAGGGGCGGATCAGGGTGTCCAACTCGCCCGTGATCGGATCGCGGCCGGGTTCCTTCAGGTCGATCGCCACCCGCACGTCCGGATCGAGCTCGATCGATCCGGCGGTGAGGCTCACTTCGAGGAAGCCGATGCGCCCGGTCGCGGTGATGTCGCCAACGATGCTGATGTTGTCCAGGACCAGTTCCGGCCCGGTCACGGCGTCGGCATCGAGGAAGAAGCCGTGTTCGTCGACGCCGATCACGACATGCAGCAGCGCGTCGACCGAGAAGGTCGCGGTGCCGGTCACCTTCAGCATCCCGTCGAAGGCGGCGATGTCGAGCGAGGTGTCGCCGCCGAAGGTGCGCTCGACCCTGACGTCGTAGGTCGCGAAGCCACCGGTCTCGGTGAGCGTGACGTTGCCTGGGGTGAAATCGAGGCCGTCAAGCAGCGCGCGCAGGCTCTCGAAATCGCCCGACGCGGCGTCGAACTGCGAGATCAGGAAGCCCGCGGGGCCGCCCTGCAGGAGACGACCGAGGATCGAGTCGCTGTCGCCCTGCGTGGCGGCAGTCCCTTCGGGGATGCCGCGCAGCTCGACCGGGGCGCGGAGGCTGTCCGGGAAGCCGATCGGCGCGTCGGCCGTACTGACGGCCGTGATCACCTTGCCCAGCCCGTTGCCGACCAGCGGCACCTGCTTGGTGCCCACGGCCTGCGACAGCGCCCGGTCGAAGGCAAGCGTCTGCAGGCCTTGCTGGAACTTCGCGAGATTGTTGGCGGAGACGGACTTGAATACCTTCTGCGTGCCGACGAACACCACCGCCATCGGCTTGGTGACCACGAGGTTCACCGTGCCGGCCCCCGCAATCACCTCCGCATCGCGCGTCGATGCCAAGTCCTCGCCCAGCACGATCAGGTGATTGTTGTTGCCGGTGCCGCCGTCGAAGGAAATGCCGCCGGCTACCCGGATGCGCCCGTCGACCTCCAGCGTGTCGTTGCCCGCAAGGCCCTTGACCACGATGCGGTCGAGCGTCGACGCCTGATAGACGCCGATGATCGCACCGTCGATAACCACGCCGAAGAAGGCGGGGTTCTTCGCGTCCCGGGCGATCGTGATGACGTTGTCGCTCGCGTCGCCGTTGATCGTCAGCACGGACTCGGCGGTCAGGTGCCTGGACGCCTCGTCGAGCGTGAAGGCGCCGCGCCCGCGCTCGCCCACCGCCAACACGTCGCCGAACTTCTCGCCCCCGGCAGTAATTTCAGGCGTGTAGGAAACCGAGGTGACCGGCGCGTTGGGAGATTCAGCCCGAACTCGCGGTAGGCCGGCTTGACCGGCGCGGCCGTCAACGTCACGTCGGCATTGGCGACCTTGCCCGCGCCGCTGTTGACGATTCCAGTGTCGTAGGCCTTCAGCGTCGCGCTGTACAGTTTGAGGTGGTCCGGCGAGCGGTTGAGCGCCTTGATGATGTCCAGCGCCGTGGTGTCGGCGTGGATCTGGAACACGAGGTTCTTCGGGTCCCCGGCGAGCGCCTGCAGGGTCTCGGCGCCCTGCACCACGCCATTGGTGACGACGAACTGCACGTGCGCGCCGGTGAACGCGGCCGCTTCGCCGTTGCCGTGCGCGGTGAAGATGAGGTCGTTGTGGGCGCCGGCGCTCGCCACCTCGGCCGAGGCGACCTTGACGCGCCAATAGTCGGCGTCCGAATCCGCCGGGTTGCCCAGCGGGTTCAGGCTGCGGAACACGCCGTCGATCGACCCGACCAGCAGCACGTCGGTCAAGCTGCCAGCCGACGCGCACGCCGACGGTCTTGCCTGGCGAGGACGTTTAGGCTGCTGAGCAGCGTGGCGTCGCCGATCGCGCCGGAGCTGATGACGCCGCCGGTGATGGTCGAACCGTTCGCCGCGATCGTCGCCTGGTCGGCGAGCAGCTTCAGGTCGCGCGCGGCGAGCGAGTTGTTGAGGGCGACAACCCGAGCGAGCACGCCGCCATTTGCCCCGGTCAGCACGATCTTGCCGGCTGCCGTGCTTACCGTCACCTTGTTGGTCGCGGTCTCGATCGCGGTCTTGAGCTGCAGGTAGGTGGTAACAGATGCCAGGTTGACCGGGATGCTCGTCCCGTCGCGCAGATCGATGCGGATATCGGCGATGCCCGCATCGGTCAGGCCGCCGGTCTTCTGCAGGATCTTGGCGAGCTCGAGCGATTGCAGGCCGTCGACGGGCAGCGAGGCGTTGCCGGTCGCCGCGGGTGTGATGTCGGTCCAGTTCTTGCCGCCGTCGATGGTGGCGTAGACGTGCTTGTCATCGACCGCGTAGGCGACTTCCCAGTTGCTGCGGTCCATCACGATGTTCGTGATCGTGGTCGCCCCAACCGGCTGGCCGGTCGCCTGGGTAAAGGCGCCACCAGCCGGCCCGCGCCACCAGATCTGGTCGTTGAAAGCCGCGTAGGCGACGTTCTCGGCCGAAGCGCCATCGCGCTTCCAGCCGCCATAGGCGAGCGCGGTCGCCATGTCCGCGTGCACGTAATCGACGGTCATACCGCGATCGAAGCTCTCGTAGGTGCGCTTGGCTCCACTGATGAATATCTTGTTCGGGTCGATTGCGTTGACAGCCAGTGGCAGCGCTCCTACGAAGCCTTCCGTTTCCTCCTCGAGAAGCGCGGAATTCGTGGCGGCACTCGCATCGCTCTTGAACTTCTGCTTCGTCATGCGCAGGACGTTATTGTTCAGGTCGACCACCTGAACCTGGAGCGTATCGATCGTATTCCCGAGCAGGTAGCGAAGCACGAAAACGGGCTCGCCGGCGGCATTGCGAAGAATGCCGACGCCCTGGGCATTGCCGTCGCCTTTGGAGAACGTCTTCCAGATTCCCGAATCGCTCGCCGTCTGGATCTGGTTGCCCACGTCCTGCGCGCCGTTGAACAGGATGTCGTTGAGAGCGTCGTAGGCTAGGCTGCTGGTCTCGCTGAGGGCCAGGTTGCCGTTCACGGAAACCCACTTGCGCGTCGCGGCGGCCCGATCAAACAGCCGGAAGATGCCGCCGTCGTCCGACTGGTAGAAGATCGTGCCGCTGCTGTCGAGCAGAATCGCCCGCGAGTCCGCGTGCGGCGCGGTGCCATTGGCCCGGTTGCCGACGACCTGGATCTGCTCCTCCGCCAGTTGGCCGGCCGCGGTGTTGATGTAGAAGATCCGCGCAACCCAGTCCGTCGCGCCGACGGCGCTGGTCGCGCCGTATGTCGGCTGCAGCGAGCCGCCGACGTAGATGAAACCGGGATTGACGGGGTCCGCGGCGATCGAGAAGTGCTTCACGCCCTGGTTCTTTTGCAGGATGTTCAGCGACTTCACCTGCACGATCGAGCCCTGCAGCAGCGCAGCGCCCGCCTGGAACAGCGACTGGCCGGTCGCCGGATGGCCGATCGCGTCGATGGTGCGGTCGACGTTGACGACCTGGATTCGGAACTGCAGACGGTTTGCGTCGAAACTCACCTTGACCACGTCCGACGCAACGGCAAGCTTGGCCTTCCACTTGTCGTTGATCGCCTTCTCGATGGCGGTGGCAACATCGTCCATACTGGTCACCAGAGTCAAGTTCGGGGTGGCATCGAGGGTCCCCTGGCCGGCGATCGCAATCGAGAAACTTCTCGTCGCGCCCAGCGCCTTCCAGTCCGCGACCGTGGTGTTCTCGGCGTTGATCAACGCCAATTGCTTCGACTTGTTGTCCCCATCCCTGCCGATCGTCACGCCCGCCGCGGCGAAGCCGATCTGCGCGATGCCGGTAAAGCCGCTACCCGCGTTGCTCACCGCCACGCTCGCCACCCCCCAGCTCACCAGCAAGGTCGCGCCGCTGCCCGTGCCATTGGTCGCACCCTGAGACGAGGGATCCGCAGGCAGCGCGGTAGGCTCCGGCCGTCGTCGCCGTCACTGCGGACACACCCCAAGCGAACGTGAAGGTCGCGCCACCGGCTTGCTCGACCCCCCCGGTCGGAAGCGCGCTATACGCGCCGCCATCCAGGAGCTCGATGGTCTGAATGACGCCGGTGCCGTTGACCGTCAGGACCTTGATAGTCGCCTTGACGCCGCCGGCGGCGAGCGTGCCACCGCTCAGCGTCAGGATCTGGTTGGCGGTGTAGCCGCCCGTGCCGCCGCTAGATATCGTGGGAGTGCCGACGACCCGGACCGCGCTCACCGTGAACACCGCGGCCTGGCTGAAGGTGCCTCCCGCCAAAGTGATGGTGTTGCCAAGGACATAGCCGGTGCCCGGCGAGCCGACCTCGGCCGCGATCGCCTTCACCGTGGCCGTCGCGACCACGCCGCTGCCGCCGCCGCCCAGGACCGCGACTGCGGGGATGGTCGTGAACCCGCGTCCCGCAGCGTCCAAGGCGACGGCATCGACGCCCCAGTTGACGCCGAACGACGCCCCGGCGCCTGTCCCGTTGGTCGCACCCTGGGCGATCGGGACAGTCGGCAGCACTGTGTAGGAGCCCGCAGTGGTCACGGTCACCGCGTCCACGCCCCAGGTCAGCGTGAAGGTTGCACCGCCCGCCTCCTCGACTGCCACCGCGCCGGCCGGGATGGCTGAGTAGTTGCCCGCGGACTCGAGCGCAAGGGTCTGGATGGCGCCGCTGCCATTGACCGTGAGCACCTTGATCGTGGCCTTGGCGCCGCCCGCCGCGAGCGTGCCGCCGCTGAGCGTAAGGATCTGGTTGGCCGAGTAGCCGGCGCCGGCGCCGACGATAGCGGGTACGCCGACCACGCGCAGTGCGCTCACCGTCAGGATGGTCGCAGTCGTGGAGGTACCGCCGGTCAAAGTGATCGTGTTGCCGATCACATAGCCGGTACCCGGCACCGCCACGCCCGCGCTCACCGCCTTCATCGACGCGGCCGCAGAGGCCCAGTTGACTTCGGCAGGCGCGATTGCCACGGTGGGCGCGGTGGCGTAACCCGAGCCGGCGGCCCTCACGGTGACTGTGGCGTGCACGCCCCACTGCAGCCACACCGTCGCGCCCGTGCCGCCGCCGGAACTAGCCTGCTGCGACGCGAAGTTGGCGGGGACGGCGCTATACGACCCCGCGGTCGCCACGGTGACGGTGTTCGCGCCCCAGTTGAGCGTGAAGGCAGCATTGGCGCCGCTGCCGCCGGTAACCCCGACGGTCCCCGCGGGTCGTGCGGTGTACGAACCAGCGGATTCGACGGCATAGGTCTGAATGACGCCGGTGCCGTTGACCGTGAGTACCTTGACCCTCGCGGTAGCGCCGGCGCTGCTCGCGGTCCCCCCGACTAGGGTAAGGATGTCGCCCGCGGCGTAGCCGGTGCCGGCGTTCTGCAGCGTCGCTACGCTGACCAGTTTGACGGTGTTGACGGTGACGATGGCCGCCGTGGAGGCGGTGCCACCCGCAAGGGTGATGGTGTCGCCCGGCGCGTAGCCCATGCCGGGGGCGCCGACGGTCGCGGAACCCGCGGTCAGGCTGGTCTGCGCGATCGCGCCTGTTCCGCCGCCGCCGGTGAAGGTGATCGCGGGTGGCGCTGTGAAGCCGCTCCCGGGGGCACTGACCGTCAATTCCTTGACACCCCAGGTGAGATCGAAGGTCGCCGCGACTGCCCCGGGGGTCGCGGGAGGTGCGCTGGCGGCAGCGGAGTTGGCCGGCGTCCTTGTATAGATGCCCGGTGTCGAGACCACTGCGCTCTCCACGCCCCAGACCACCGCGAACACCGCTCCGGTGCGATCGTTATTCAGAAGGTTGGCGCCCGGACCGCGGGACGCGACAGTGGTCGCCACCTGCGTCGAGTTACCCGGCAGCACCGTATAAGCGCCGTCGACCATGACAGTGAATCCGTCCGAAACCCCCGAGGAAAACCTCGTGGTCGACTCGACTCTGATCCGCACGGGTGTCGTGAACGTCCCGCCCGTGAGCTCGAGCACGTCGCCCGTCCGGTACCCTTGGCCGGCGTTCACGAGGGTGACCTGAACCGCCTTTACGCCCTGCACAGTCAGCTGCGCGGCCTGCGTGCTGGCTCCGGTTCCGTCGGCAACGGTGATCACGTCTCCCGGCGTGTAGCCCCGCCCCGCGTCTCTAACGGTGGCGGTGAGCGCCTTCAGCGTGGCGACAGCGGAAGCCGTCGCGCCCGTGCCACCGCTGCCGCCGTCGAATCCGGCCGTACCCGCCGCGATCAGCGAAACGAGGCCCGCGCCCTTGGGTGCGCCGATGTCCTGCACGCCGCTGGTTCGATTGGCGTGCCTGATCTCGAAGCGGCGCGTGCTCTCGTTCCAGACCACCGTGGTCGCGCCTGCGCCGAAACCGCTCACCGCGTCATTCAGCGCGGCCTGGATTGCGCTGGCCACCCCCGTCATCGACCCCACGGTGGAGAAGTCGGGCGTGATGTCCCTGCTGACGAAATCGAGCGAGATCGAGAAACTGCGCGTCGCGGCGAACGAGCGCCAGACCAGAGGATCGGTCGCCCCTGCCTCGATGGTGGCGTCCGGGACGTTGCCGTGCACCAGACCGATGGGATTGGTGACCGCGTCACGCGCCGCCGCGCCGAACTGGAAGGCCTCCGTGTTGAAGTGCGCGCCCGGCGCATTCTGGTCGAGGAACAGGGGCTGCCCGGCGTTCACGCGGCTGTCGACCGAGATGCCGAGGCCGGTGTTGCTGAAGAACCGGAACTCGCCGTTGGGCTGGACGCCGTTCTGCACCCAGGCCACGCTGATCATGCCGGTGCCGATTTCCGTCGCCGCGTTTAGCGCTGCTTCGATGCGCTTCGCCACGTCGGCCATGCTGCCAACACCGGTGAAGTCGGGCTTGACGAAGGCGCCCGAGCCATTCACCAGGACCACGAACTCCTTGGCATTGCCGAGCGCCGACCACTCGCTCGGCTTCGCGCTGCTCGCCTTGACCGACACGACCGTCAGGGAATTCGTTTCGACCGATACCGGCGACTCCATGACGAAACGCACCGCGTCGCCGGGCTGGTCGATGCGATACAGGCCATTCAGCTTGTCGCCGATGATCGTCGCGACATAGATGATCGGCGTCGCCGTGTCGGCACCCTGCACCGCGAGAGCCACTCGGCCGGCCTTGCGCAGCCGGTCCATGAACCCGGCATCGGTGTTGGCCACCGGCGTCCAGATCGCGCCGCGGTCGACGCTCTTGAAGATGCCACCGGTGTTCGAACGCAGCACCGACACCGCCGCGCCGCCGTCCGGATCCTCGAGCTTGCCGATGGTGCGCGGCGTTCCGTCGTTGTTCTTGATGATGAACCACGGATCGTTGTACTCGACCACCAATCCGCCGGGCAGGACGGTATTTAGCGCCGCCTGAAACACCGCCACCACGTCGTTCATCGTCGCGTTCACGGCCGGGAATGTTCGCGAACTGCGGGTTGATCACGTGCGTCGTGCCGCCGACCACGATCTTGAACGACTTGCCGTTGCCGAGGTCCCGCCACTGCGACGCGACGGTCGTGCTCAGGGATGCGGCGACGTATTTCACGTTGGCGCTGAATTCGCCCGTCTGCATGCTGTCGAATTCGATGTATGCGGTGCCGTCCGCGAGAACCGCGGCGTAGAAGGTCTGCGAACCCGTGCCGGCGTTGGACACCGCGACGATGTCGGTCACCGAGCCCAGCGGCAGCCCGCTGCCCACCTTGCCCGAGATCCGCTCCCAGGTCGCGCCGCCGTCCTTGCTCAGCATCAGGCCGCCCCTGGTTCCGTCCAGCAGTGTACCGGCAAGGACCAGCGTGACCGGATTGCCGGTCGCCGGCGCGAAGGTGTGCGTAAGGACCTTGCGGATGTTGAGGTCGAGGAATTCGGTCTCGCCGAGCAACGCGAAGGTCGCCCCGCCGTCCGTGGTCTTGAGGATCCCGATCGCGCGCCCCGCCGAGCCCGAACTGCTGAACTTCCCGGAGCCGACGTACAGGATGCTCGGATCCTCGGGATCGAACACCAGCGAACTCGTGGCCAGCGTGCCGAACTGGTCGGTGAGCGGCGTCCAGGTCGGGAACGGTACGCTGATCTCGCGGGCCGCGCCGAGATTCGCGTCGGCGATACGGTCGGTAAAGGACTGGTTGGCGAGGTTGTTCGGAATCTCGCCGACGAGTTTGAACGACGTGCCACCGGCGTCGGTGCGGTAGATAACCCTTTTTACCGCGTTGCCGGTCGAGTCGACCGGCAGGTTGCTCAGGGTGATGAAATGCTGGCTCGCGCCGAGGACGATGCCCTCGTCGGGGAAGGCTGCGGAAGCGTTGGTCTGCAGCCCGTTCGCATCCACGAACACGATCTTGTACTGGTAAGCGCGCGCGCCGTCGAAGCCGACGCTCGGGATCGAGCGGAATCCGCTGCCGGCATCCGCGATCGTGATTTCGTGCACTCCCCAGCTCACGCTGAATGTCGCGCCCTGCCCCACGCCGTTGGTCGCGCCCTGAGTCGACGGCTGCGTCGGGAGCACGGTATAGGCGCCGGCGGTCGATACGGTCACCGCGTCGACGCCCCAGGTCAGCGTGAAGGTCGCACCGGCGCCTGCGCCGCCAGTAACCGACACAGTCCCGGTCGGCTGCGCCGAATAGTTGCCGGCAGTGTCGAGCGCGACTGTCTGGATCGCGCCGCCGCTGACCGTGAGCACCTTGATCTTTGCGGCCACCCCGCTCGGCGCGAGCGTGCCGCCGCTGAGCGTAAGGATGTCGTTCGCGGCGTAGCCCGTGCCGCCAACGACGATCGCGGGCGTGCCCACCATCTTGACCGCGCTCACGGTGACCACGGCCGCCTGGGTAGACGTCCCGCCGGCCAGCGTGATGGTATTGCCCGGCACGTAACCGGTGCCTGCGGCGGCCGGCACCGCCGTGACGGCCTTCATCACCGCCTGCAGGTCGGCGCCGCCGCCACCACTTGAAGGCGATACTTCGGGCACACCCGTGTAGCCCGTGCCAGCGGCAGAAACCGTGATCGCGCCGACACCCCAATTGACATTGAATGTGGCCCCACCAACGCCGCTCACAGCCACCGCGTTGGACGGCAAGACCGTGTACTCGCCAGCGGTCGTGACTTTCACGCGATCCACGCCCCAAGTCAGTTGGAACGTGGCATTTGCGGTAGCCGTCCCGCCGGTGACAGAAACGTTGTTCGCGGGGACTACCGCATAGGAACCGCCGCCGGCCAATTCCCAATTGGTGATTCCACCCGTGCCATTGATGTCCAAGACTTTGATCGTTGCTGCAACTCCGAACGTGCCACCGGTTACGGTGATGATGTCGCCCTTTGTGTAGCCGGCGCCCCGGTCAACGATTAGCGGCGCAGCAAGCACCCGGACCGTTTCCACAGTCAGCACCGCCGCGGTCGTCCGGGTGCCCCCCTGGACAGTGATCGCATTGCCCGGCGCATACCCGGTTCCAGGCGCCGTGACAGACGCCGAGACGGCTTTCAGGTTCGTCACCGTCGCCGTCGCGCCGCTGCCGCCCAGCCCGGAGAAGACGATAGCCGGGATCGAGTGATAGCCCGACCCGGACGATGTAACTGCCACGCTGGTGACCGCGCCCGCCGTAAGCGTTACGGTTCCGGCAAAGCCCGAGCCGCCACCGCCCGAAGACTCGACGGTCGGAACCGGGGCGTAGCCTGCTCCCCCGCCGGTGACGGTAATGGAATGCACGCCCCAGAGAAGCACGAAGGTCGCGCCCGTACCTGATCCGCTGGTCGAAGCCTGCACGACCGGATTGTCGGGCAACGCCGTGTAGGTGCCGGCAGTCGTCACCGCAACGGTGTTGACGCCTGATGTCGCCCACAGCGTAACCGGTTCCGGCGTTTGCGATCGAGGCGACGCCGACCACTTTGACCGCCTCGACCGTCACCACCGTCGCCTGCGTGAACGTCCCGCCGGCCAGCGTGAGCGTATTGCCGACCGCATAGCCCGATCCGGCGTCGCTCGTGGTCGCCGAAACCGCCTTCATGATCGCGCTGGCCGTCGCGCCGCTTCCCGCGTTGCCATTGGTAAGCTCGCCGGCCTTGTTGACGGCGTCCATGATCTGGTTGGCCGTGGACGCGCCCTTCTTGATGAAGACGACCAGTGTCTTGCTGGCGACGTCGTAGTGCGCGATCTCGCCGCCGGCGGCGGCGAGAATGTCGACGAGCGTGATCGAGACGCCATTGAATTCGGCGCCATTCACGGCAGCCGTAAACACCAGCATGTTCTTGTTGACCACCGAACCGAGGGTCGCCGACGCTTTCGCGGCCGGGCCGCCTCCGGCGGTCACTGCGGCCGCAGGAATCGGATCGAACTTGCCCGACCCGTCGTTGCCCGGGGTCGCATCCAAAGCCGCGGTGAAGGCGAATGCGTCGCTCACCGAATAGAGAACGCCGCTCACGTCGGGGCCGGAGGCCTTGGACGGGTCGTTGAACTCGACCAGCTTGGTGGCGTTGATGTTGCTGGTCTTCCAGACGCCGCCGTTCACGCTGGCGACGTAGACCACCTTGGGATCGTTCGGGTCCACGGCGATGGCCTGGATCGCGCCGGAGACCGGTTTGCCCTGCTCATCCATCCCCTGGATCTGGCCGCCGGTGGTCTGGATCGGTCCCTGGCTGATCCACTCCACCGCCCCCGACAGGTTGACGTCGAAGACGCTGGCGCCGGTGAGAATGCTGATCGTGCCGCTGGTGACGAGGTCGCTCGGGTTCATCACCATCAGCGGTGCCTGTACCGTGATGCTGCCGGTGCCGGACTTGACCCGGGTATTGAGGGTGATGGACTGGTTCGCTCCTTTGGCTTGCAGTGTCACGGTACCGGAGCCGTTGGCGCTGATCCCGATGCTGTCTGCGGGGGCGGTGCCATCATTGATGACGATGCCGCCATCGGTGGTGCGCAGGGCGATATTGCCGTTGCTGGTCGTGGCCAGATCGCTTTGATCGGCGCCTTCCTGTATCGTCGAAATGGTGCCGTTAGCTTGCACCCGGTTGAACGCAACCTGATTGACCACGTCGACCGCGACATCAGTGGCATCATTGAGGTTGATGCCGCCGCTTCCGGCCGCAGCCGACACAGTGATGACCTCGAGCGCGATGCTGCTGTCCGCGCTGCCGACACCGATTCCGGCCCTTAGACGGGCAGCGGACCCGAACACATTGGCAGTGGCCGCCGCGTCGGTCATCGAACCGCTGGTCGCGATCACGTTGACCTTGCCCCAATTCGCCTGGTCGGCGATCGTGGTGGCGGCGCGGTCGCCGGCCTTGCGCGCATCGAGTTGCGCGATGACGACGTTTTGGCCGGCCTTGTAGCGGATATTGCCGCCAGTGGTTTGCGCCAGTGAGCCGCCAGCCATGGTGATCGAACCGGCGGTGGCTTCGACGTCGATGGTGCTTGTCCCACCGGTGCTGATGTTGCCTGCAGCACCCTGGAGCACATCCTTGCCACCCAAGACACTAATGTTTGCGTTGCTGGATTGAACGGCCTGATTCAGGGTGATGGTGCCGTCAGCCCCACTGGCCTGGAGCAGAATGCTCCCGGTTGCGCTGACGGCGCCGTTCAGCGTGACCTTGCCGGTGCCGGATGTGATGGCGAGCCGGCCCGCGAGCTTGACCGCGCCGGTGATGACCACATCGCCCGCTGCGTTGATGATCAGGTCCTTGAGCGCCACGTTCGCCCCGATGGCGCCATCCAGCGTCACCGTACCGGACCCCGTGGTGGTGATCGTCAGGCTGGACTGGTCCGCCACGCTACCGTTGATGGTACCGGGATTGGTGATCCTAACATTGCCGGCAGTCGCGGTAATGGCTGCGTTACCGCCCAGCACGACCGCGTCGTTGATCGTCAGGTCACCCGCCACCGTAATCGTGGTGGTGCCGGCCTGGTCGGTCGCGGTGGGCGTCGGTGTGACCGTGCCGGGCAGGACGGTTGTGACCGTGGTACCCGGGCCGATCGTCGTGGTATGGCCGGAACCCAGGATGGTCAGCCCGGCGTTGCCCGCGGCCACGATGTTGCCACGCACAAAAACCTCGCCGCCCGGAGCTGGGTTGAAAATCACCAGCGACTGGTTGAGGATCGTTGTGGTGCCGGCATCGCCGATCTCGACCCGCTCGGCGCTGTTCCCGTCGCCGACCTGGATGACCCCGCCGGCAGGCACCTGACCGGACTGGGACGGGGTCGAATCGCCATCTGCGTCACCGCCAATGACCACCGTCCCTGTACGGCCATCAACTTGGCCGCTGATCGAACCACCCGCCTCGAAGATGAAGCTGTCGCGGCTGCCGGCCGCGCCGGTGAGATTTTCGACGCGGACAAAGTTGATCGCACTGAATGCGGCAACTGTCAAAATACCCGCATCCGGTCCGGTCAGACGCCAAGTCGCGTCGGCATTTATGTCCAGGACAACACTGTCGCGCGCAAAAACGCGGCCGATGATCGTGGCGATGTCGTCGTAGGTTCCGTCGGCGCTGCCAGAGCCGCTGACAAGGACGTCCGGTATCCCGGCATCGCCACCGTGATTCACGATCGTGAAGGTAATCGGGTCGGTGTCGATTCCATCGTCCGCTACCAGGGTGTTACCGGTTCGGATCAACGCGCCGGCCACTGGTAAGGTGCCGTCTTGCGACTGGAGCGTGCTGGCCAGGTTAACGCGCTGACCGGCGGCAAGGCTCGCTCCCATGATGACCAACCCCGCGTCGTGGTCGAAGCCTAGGACATGGCCGATCTCATGCACCAACGCGGTGAGCAAATCGATCCGGCCAAAAGCGTCGCTCCCTGCATCGGCAAGCAACGTTTGGTTGGCTAGGGCTATTCCAAACTCGGCAGAATCGGCAGGGGTTGCATCGACGAACCAGCCATGGCCGGTGGCATCGGGATCGATGGTTATTTGGTTACCGACGGTCTCACCGAGAATAGCCTCGGGCAGGTCGGCGATGCGGAATTGGAGATTGGCGAAGCGCCCGGCAAGAGTCCCGTCGATACCGGCGGTTTCCCAGATCCGGAGGGCATGTTCGAGGACGGGGGCGAGAGCCTGATCGGTCAGGCGTGATGCGGAATTTTGTGCAGTTGCAGCAAGGCTTGACTCGCTGCGCAGATACTCCGTCTTGTCGGCGATTAAAGCGTCGGGAGCGGGGGGGGCACGGGGCAAGGCATCCCCGGTTGGCTCGGAAAACGGCACTTCCGGGAACGCAAAAAGCCCTCCGTCGTCCAGTAAGGGCGAATCCGATGGGCTCAATGCATTGTTATTTATGGATTCTTCCGCGACCAGGGAAGAACTGATCTGTCCATTTCCCGGGGGCCCTCGGGGCAACTGGGTGGCCGTCGGCGGAGTAGCAATCAGACCCTCGTCGCTACTGCCGACTAGCGAAAAATCATTCTGGGATTCCGGGTTTTTGTGCGACGCAACAATCGCTGCGGCCTGCTCAGACTGACTGGCCTGCGGAGCCCCCGAATCCGGATCTCCGGGCGAAGCAACCAGCGATTCCATGTCGCTGGCGAGGGCCGATTTCGGCTCATCCAATTTTTCGCGATCGGTTGCGTCGCTTGAAGAGCGTGAACTGGCTAACCAGCTTCCGGACCATGCCACGCTGGGATTGGGACTGCTCCCAGCGCCTGGCCTCACTGCTGCCAGCTACCAAACTGGACTCTGCGCTCGCCTCGGCGTCGAGTTGCTCGACGATAGCGGTAACCCCGACGCTGGCCCCTTTTGCTTCCGCGTCGAGGAGCGCTTGATAGGCGACGGCAGCAACCATTGAGTCGCCGGAAAGGAGAACGCGCGGCTCCAGCGCTTCGAGGCGAAATTTTCCGTGCGCGTGCAAGTTCCCCTCTGCAGGCACGCTCGACTCAGAGCCGGCCTCAGGCAACGGTGATCGTGAGAGGTTCTTCAACCAACGCAGCAAAAAGACCTTCCTCTTACCTTGCACGTGAACGTGCGAACGTGCGAACGTGCACTCAGAAATTGAGCCACTTTCGGAACAGGCGCAAAGATACCTGTTCATTCTCGTCGATGCAATACGCAGTCGTGCAACATGGAAACCGCTCCGTCAGTGATGCGTGAGATCAGGTTTCTATCTCAACAAGATGAATAAAAAGAGGAAATCTCGCCAAAGTAAGAAGCATGCATGCTTTCCCTTGTTTGAAGCAAAGAAAATATTTTTTTGACGCCCGTGCGTCCCAGCCCCGGCAAGCGTCAACCTGGCATGGCCACGATCGCTTGTTATTCTGCCAACTGCTGTGGCAGCAAGGCGATGCATGGACTTTGGCGACGCTGGATCAGGGGCCTTTGCGTCCTGCGGTAGCTGCCCAAAATCGACTCACTATCCACCATGTGATCGCTAGCGCCATCACTGGAGGAGGCCAGGATAGCCATATCCGCCAGTAGCTACTGACGCCAAGACCTTCGGAGCCTGCCTTCTTCGCGTCCAGGACAAAATGTCGTCGGCTGGGCAGGCACTGTCACGCGACCAAGCCATCGAACGCAGTGCCGAAAGGGGCCGCAATGCGCGCCCGGCGAGCCGCCCAGTGGAAATTACAACAGTCGCGATTGTCCCGGCGTCGCGAGGCGCGACAAAGCTCGCAGCGCGAGCGATGCCAGGAACTCAGTTACCGCTGGGTCTTTCAACATCCCCGAAGCGGGCCTGAGTCCTCGGATCTTCAGAAGCAAATTCTGGAGGCGCGACCCGGAATCGAACCGAGGTACACGGCTTTGCAGGCCGCTGCATAACCACTCTGCCATCGCGCCAGGGTCGAAAGACCATGACTGGAACCGGTCACCGGCATACCGTCGCCGCCAAGGCGCCGGAGCGACATCGCCGGGATAACGTCCCTGACGCGACGCCAGGGACATAACATAAAAGGGAAAGCGCCGAAACGCTTTCCCCTGGAATTCTGGAGCGGCAGAAGAGTCTCGAACTCTCGACCTCAACCTTGGCAAGGTTGCGCTCTACCAACTGAGCTACTGCCGCAGAACAGGCGCGCATTATAACGGTCGCATTCGCCGTGTCAACGAGCGCGCGCGGAGATTTCCGGCCAAGCCTTTCTCAAATAATAGACCATCGACCACAGCGTGAGCAGGGCCGCAATCCAGAGCGACCAGGTGCCGAGAAGATGGATGTTGAGCAGGCCGATTGGCGTGTTCCACAGCAGCATCGGAATCGCCGTCATCTGCGCAATGGTCTTCAGCTTGCCGATCAGCGACACCGCGACGCTCTTCGCCGCACCTATCTTCGCCATCCACTCGCGCAAGGCCGAGATCGCGATCTCGCGCCCGATGATGATGAAGGCCAGCATGGGATCGGCGCGATTCAACTGCACCAGCATGACCAGCGCAGCGGCCACCATCAGCTTGTCCGCCACCGGATCGAGGAAGGCTCCGAAGGCCGAGGTCTGGTTCAGCTTCCGCGCCAGCCAGCCGTCGACCCAGTCGGTGACCGCGGCGACCAGAAAGGCCGCGGTGGCGACGAAGTTCTGCGCGATGTCGGTCAGCGGCAGATAAAACACTCCCACCACCACAGGTATCAGGAGAATGCGCGCCCAGGTCAGCAGGTTTGGAATGTTCAGCGGCATGTCATCGCAAAGTCTTGTGGATTTCTTCCGCCAGTCGCCGCGAGATGCCATCGACGCGACACAGGTCTTCGATCGTCGCCGCCTTGACCCCGTCGAAGCCGCCAAACTGCGCCAGCAGCTTCTTGCGTCTGGCCGGCCCGACGCCCACGACATCTTCGAGCTTCGAGCGTCCGCGCGCCTTCTCACGGCGCGCCCGGTGACCGACGATGGCGAAGCGATGCGCTTCGTCGCGGATTTCCTGTATCAGGTGGAAGCCCGGATGGTCCATGCCCAATTGTAGCGGCATGCTGCGCCCATGGACGAAGAGTGTTTCGAGGCCCGGCTTCCTGTCCTCGCCCTTGGCCACACCGATGCTGGCCAGATGGTCCAGCCCCAGTTCTGCAAACACCTCGCGCGCCACACCATGCTGGCCCTTGCCGCCATCGATCAGCACCAGGTCGGGCGCCACGGTCTCGCCCGTGGCGACTTTCTCGTAGCGCCGCGTCAGGGCCTGGCGCATCGCCGCGTAGTCGTCGCCCGGCTGGATGCCTTCGATGTTGAAGCGGCGGTAATCGCTCTTATTCATCGCGCCATCGACGCAGACCACGCAGGACGCCACCGTGCCTTCGCCCATCGTGTGGCTAATGTCGAAGCATTCGATGCGACGCGGCGGCTCGGGCAGATCCAGCGCCTCCTGGAGGGCAACGAGACGTCCACTACTGCGGGTCTTGGCCTGCCAGCGAGCCTGTACCGCGAGGCGCGCATTGGTCAGCGCCATCTCGACCCAAGCGCGTTCCATCTCGCTTTTCGGTGGGCCGGCATGCACGCCTGGCACCAGGTCCTCGATCGGCCAGGCGCTCAGGATCACCCGGCCGGGCGCCGGCTGCACCGCATAGTGCTGGGCGATGAAGGCCGCCAGCCCCTCGGCGGCCTCCGCCTCGGGCGCGGCCTGGGGGAAGTAGGCCCGATCCCCCAGATGCAGGCCGCCGCGCACCATCGCCAAATCGACGCACAGGCTGCCGCGCTCGACCACTGCGGCGATGATGTCGACATCGGCGTCCGTGGTCGAACTGACGTATTGGCGATGCAGCACGGCCTGCAGCGCCCGGATCTGGTCGCGCAGGCTGGCGGCTTCCTCGAAGCGCAGCCCGGTTGCGGCGGCCTCCATCCGCCCGGTCAGGCCCTCGATCACCTCGGAGTGTCGGCCGCGCAGGAACAGTTCGGCCAGGCGCACATCGGCTGCATAGTCCTGCTTTGAAACCAGACCCACGCAGGGCGCCTTGCAGCGCTTGATCTGGTGCATCAGGCAAGGCCGCGAGCGATGCGCGAAGACCGCCTCTTCGCAGGTGCGCAGCAGAAAACTTTTCTGGATCAGTTGAATGCTCTCGCGCACCGCCAGGCCATTGGGGAAAGGCCCGAAGTACTGCGACTTCCTTTCAAAGCTGCCGCGATGGTAGAACAATCGCGGAAACTCGCCGCCGCCGTCTTTGCCACCGAGTCCGATGTAGGGGTAGGACTTGTCGTCGCGAAACAGGATGTTGTATTTCGGCGCCAGCTTCTTGATCAGGGTGTTTTCGAGAATCAGCGCCTCCGTCTCGGAGCGCGTCGCCGTTGCTTCCATGGCCGCTACCTGCTGCAGCATCAGCGCGATCCGCGGGCTGTGGCCCGACTTGTTGAAGTAGGAGGCGACACGTTTCTTCAGGTTCTTCGCCTTGCCGACGTACAACACGCAGGCCTTCGCATCGAGCATGCGATAGACTCCCGGCGCCTCGGTCAGCGAGGCGAGAAACTCCCGGCTGTCGAAGGCGCCGACGGCAGCACTGCGCGCGCCGGCGTCAGGCGAGTTCGGCACGGATGCTGCGGAAGACATCATGGAAGTCGGCGCTGGTGAGACGGCGAGTTTGGGTGTTGTAACGGCTGCAATGGTAGCTGTCGATCAGGACGCGGCCACCCGAGCCCGCCGGCGCCAAGTCATGAGGTGGCAGGACGTGGCGCGCCGCGTGGGCAAAGGCCAGCGCGGACTGCCTGAGGCCCAGCGCCATCAGCACCGCCTTGTGCGCCACCAGCCCCAGCGCGAGAATCACTCGCAGTTCAGGTGCGGCGACGAACTCATCCGCCAGGTAAGGATTGCAAGTTCTGATCTCGGTCGGCTCCGGCTTGTTCGCCGGTGGTAGGCATTTCACCGCATTGGTGATGCGGCAATCCAGTAAACGCAGATCGTCGTCGGCCGCACGCGATACCGGTTTCGAGCCAAAACCGAAGGCGTGAAGCGTTTCATACAGCAGGATGCCGGCAAAATCACCCGTAAAGGGCCGCCCGGTACGATTGGCACCATGCATGCCGGGGGCCAGGCCGACGATCAGCAGCCGCGCTCGCGGATCGCCGAAGGGCAACACCGGGCGGGCGTGGTAGTCCGGCCTGCGGCTGCGCACCTCGGCCAGAAATCCAGCGAGGCGCGGGCACTCGGTGCAGCTAAGAAGTGCGTTCATTAGGCTAGGATACCGCCTCGCCATGATCAGCAAACCCATTCAATGCGACATTTTCTGCGTGGTCGTCGACAACTACGGCGACGCGGGTGTCTGCTGGCGGCTGGCATGCCAGTTGGCCGGCGAACATGGCTGGCGGGTACGGCTGTGGATTGACGATCCGGCGCCCTTGCGGCAGCTCGCGCCGGACCACGCCGCCGGCCCGGTCGAGGTGAGGGTTTGGCCCGAATCATGGCCCCACCCGTGGCCGGTTGCCGAAACCGCGGATGTGGTCATCGAAGCCTTCGCCTGCCCCCTGCCGCCGGACTACGTCGAGACCATGGCAAGGCGCGCCCAAGCCCCTGTCTGGCTCAACCTGGAATACCTCTCCGCCGAAGATTGGGTCGCCGGCTGCCACGCCCTGAGGTCCCCGCATCCGCGCCTGCCGCTGGTCAAACACTTCTTCTTTCCCGGCTTTGGCGAGACGACCGGCGGACTGCTGCGCGAGCGCAACTACGACGAGCGACTCACGGCCTTTAGCGAATCGAGTTTCCGCAACGAATTCGGTATCCCGCCAAAGGCAGAGGACGATCTGACAATTTCGCTGTTCAGTTACACAAACCCGGCACTGCCCGAACTGATGCGCGCCTGGGCCGCCTGGGCGACCCCGCAGCGACCGATTCGCGTGCTGAGGCCGGGCAGCATGGAAGCGGCACCCGCGAGGGAAAATCCGACGGGCAGCTTCAGCCTCCATTCCCTGCCCTTCCTGCCCCAGGCTCGTTACGACGAGCTGCTCTGGACCTGTGATCTGAATTTCGTTCGTGGCGAGGATTCCTTTGTCCGCGCCCAGTGGGCAGCCAAGCCCTTCGTCTGGCAGATCTACCCGCAGGCCGAGAACGCGCATCGGGCCAAGCTCGATGCCTTCCTGTACATCCATCCGGCCGGACCGCAGTTAGCGGCCTTCTGGCAAGCATGGAACGGTCAGGGCACCCTCGACTGGCCCGATTTCGCCGCCAGCCTGTCTGGCCTGAAAGCGCCGATGCGGCAATGGGCTAAGACGCTCGCCGCCCGCCCCGATCTCGCCGGCAAGCTTGTGCAGTTCTGCCTTGAGCGGCTAAAATAGCGGGCTACAAAAATCACCCGCAGGAAGTACATCCATGAAAATCGCCCAGGAACTCCGCGCCGGCAACGTCGTGATGGTCGGCAACGATCCCCTCGTCGTGCAAAAGGCCGAATACAACAAGGGCGGCCGCAGTTCCGCGGTCGTCAAGTTCAAGTTCAAGAATCTGCTGACGGGTGCCGCTTCGGAGTCCATCTACAAAGCCGACGACAAGTTCGAGCAGGTGGTGCCCGAGCGCAAGGAATGCACCTATTCCTACTATGCCGATCCGATGTACGTGTTCATGGACGCCGAGTACAACCAGTACGAGGTCGAAGGCGAAAACATGAGCGACGCAGTGAATTACATCGAGGACGGCATGCCCGTCGAAGTGATTTTCTACGACGGAAAGGCGATTTCGGTCGAAATGCCCAACAGCGTCGTGCGCGAAGTGATCTACACCGAGCCCGCCGTCAAGGGCGACACCTCCGGCAAGGTCATGAAACCGGCCAAGATCAGCACCGGCATGGAACTCCCCGTGCCGCTGTTCGTCGAGATCGGCAACAAGATCGAAATCGACACGCGTACCGGCGAGTATCGCAACCGGGTCAAGTAAGCGCGGTTCGCGCGCGAACCGCGAAGCAACGGGCAGCCCAGGCTGCCCGTTGTTGTTTCAGGACAACACGCCGTCATTCTCGCGAAAGCGGGAATCCAGTGCGTCGTTGAAGGCATGGGTTCCGGCCTTCGCCGGAATGACGTCTTGAGACTTCCCTACGCCAGCGCCCGCTCCGCCAGCCGCACCCAGTAGCGGATGCCGGTGGCGATGATCGCGTCGTTGAAGTCGTAGTGCGGGCTGTGCAGCATGCAGCCGCCCTCGCCCGGACCATTGCCCAGCCAGACATAGCAGGCTGGCACCACCTTGGCCATGTAGGCAAAATCCTCGGCGCCCATGCTCGGCGGCAGGTTCGTCAGGACATGGGCGTCGCCCGCCACATGGCACGCCACTTCGCGCGCGATGAAGCTGGGCTCCGGCGCGTTGACGGTCGGCGGATAACCGCGCTCATGGCGCAGATCGATGCTCACGCCGTAGGTGGCCTCGATACCGGTGCAGACGCGGCGCAAGCCTGCCTCCAGCGCATCCTGCAATTCAGCATTGAGCGTGCGCACCGTGCCGCCGAGTTGCGCTGTCTCGGGCAACACGTTGTCGGCAAAACCGGCATGAAAGCGGGTGACGCTGACCACGGCCGCGGCCAGCGGATCGGTGTTGCGCGATACCAGGGATTGCAGGGCCTGCACCAGCGCGCTGCCGGCCAGCACCACATCCACCGCCTGATGCGGCATCGCGGCATGGCCACCGCGTCCGGTGATGCCGATATCGAAGCGATCGGTGCCTGCCATTACCGGCCCCTCGGTGACGCCGATGGTGCCGGCCGGCATGCCCGGCCAGTTATGCAGGCCGAACACCATGTCCATCGGAAAGCGCTCGAACAAACCCTCTTCGACCATCACACGGCCGCCGCCCTCGTGCTCTTCCGCCGGCTGAAAAATGAAATACACCGTGCCGTCGAAATGACGCAGCTTGCACAGCGCCTCGGCCGCGCCCAGCAGCATCGCCGTATGGCCATCGTGGCCGCAGGCGTGCATCCTGCCCTGGTACGTCGAATGGTGCGGGAAGGTATTCAGTTCCGCGAGCGGCAGCGCATCCATATCGGCCCGCAGGCCGATCGCGCGCTTGCCGGTGCCCAGCGAGAGCTTCGCCACCACCCCGGTACGGGCAATCCCGCGATGAACTTCGAGGCCCAGGCCGTCGAGATAGTCGGCCACCTTGGCGGAGGTGCGATGCTCGTCAAAGGCCAGCTCGGGATGGGCGTGTAAATCGCGGCGCAGCGCGGCGATCTTGGGGGTCAGGGTTGGCAGCAGGTCGTTGATCATGGCAGAGTCCAAAGTCGGTTGCGGCATTTCAGCTTGTGGCAATCCTAGCCCAAACCGGTGCGTCGATAGCGGGTCATTTGCAGATTTTGGTTGCGGCCGCTGCGCTTAACGCCTGTGTCCGCGAACGATACCGTCTGCGGTTTCCCCTGGGGGCACAAAGCCGGCGTTATGTCCCCGGCGTTCTCGCCGGGGACGGTATCCAGGGATTGCCTCCATCGAAACTGCGTTTCCGGTATCTTCGTTGTTCGATGGACACGCCCCCTCGCCGCATCGCGCACCTGGACATGGACGCCTTCTACGCGTCGGTCGAACTGCTGCGCTACCCCGAGTTGCGCGGCCTGCCCGTGGTGATCGGCGGGCGCGGCATTCACCAGCCCGAACTGCTGGCCGACGGCAGCCGTCGCTTCGCCCGCCTGCGTGACTACGTCGGGCGCGGCGTCATCACCACCTCGACCTACGAGGCGCGGGCGCTGGGCGTGTTCTCCGGCATGGGCGTGATGAAGGCGGCGCAACTCGCCCCGGACGCGTTCCTGCTGCCGGTCGACTTCGACGCCTATCGCCATTACTCGCGGCGGTTCAAGGCCGCCGTGGCGACGATCGCGCCGCAGATCGAGGACCGCGGCATCGACGAAATCTACATCGACCTGACCAATCTGCCCGGCGAAACCCTGGCCCTCGCGCAACGCATCAAGCAGGTGGTGAAGGACGCCACCGGGCTTTCCTGCTCGATCGGCGTCAGTCCCAACAAGCTGCTGTCGAAGATCTGCTCGGACCTGGAAAAGCCGAATGGCCTGACGCTGCTGGGTCTTGACGACATTGCGTCGCGCATCTGGCCGCTGCCGGTGCGCAAGATCAACGGCATCGGCCCCAAGGCCGGCGAAAAGCTCGCGGCGCTGGGCATTGCCACCATTGCCGAGCTGGCGAGCGCCGAGCCGGAGTTGCTGCAAACCCACTTCGGTCGCAGCTACGCCGAATGGCTGCATGCGGCGTCCCACGGCATCGACGAGCGCCAGGTCGTGACAAGCTCGGAGCCCAAGTCGATCAGCCGCGAAACCACCTTCGAGCGCGACCTTCACCCGCGCCGCGACCGCGCCGCGCTATCCGAGGTATTCACCGCGCTGTGCACCCGCGTCGCCGCTGACCTCCAGCGCAAGGGCTACCTCGGCCGCACCATCGGCATCAAGCTGCGCTTCGAGGATTTCCATACGGTGACGCGCGACCTGACGCTGCCCAGCCCCACGGCCGACCCCGCGATCATCCGCCGAGCGGCCGGCGAATGCCTGCGCCGCGTGCCGCTGGAGCAGAAGCTGCGCCTGCTTGGCGTGCGCGCCAGCGCGCTGTCGTCGAGCAGCGCGGCGCAGGAAGTTCGCGAGTCGGAACAGGGGGAACTGCCGCTCGGCTCACCGGTTGCACTTGAAAGTCCTGGTCAAAGCCGCCCACGTTCGCGCTGATGACGGCCCGCGAGGCGGAATTCCCGCGTGCAATGACGACCGGCAAGGGCTTGGCACCCTTCATCGGCTTTGCCGATGAGCGCGACGAAGCGGGATTTTTTTCCGTACGATGCGGTGCGTGTCGATTCCGTGACAAAGGCTGCGTAGTTTTTTGCCGGCGGGGGCTTCCTGGCTCAAATGCCCCAGCAAATGGGTGCACAATCATCTCCTTTGGATTCCAACACGCACGAGGAAGATCATGGGTTTGGAATGGCGACCGCAGTTGAGCGTTGGCAATGACGTAATCGACACTGATCACAAACACCTGATCGGGATCATCAATCGGGTTGAGGACAGCCTCGCGGCAAAGGACTTCGAGGGCCTGAACAATGCTCTAGTCAGCCTTTCCCGCTATTCCCGAACGCATTTTGCCGCTGAGGAGACGATCGCCCGTGCCGTCGGTTATGCGCATGTTTCCCGCTTGCACGAGTCTCACCTGGCCTTGCTCGAAAAACTGGACCAGATGAGACAGGATCTCGTTCAGGAATGGTCTCCGGCAATGGTTGACAGCTTCACGAGTTTGTTGCGCGACTGGCTGGTCAATCATGTCATAAAGGAAGACTTGCTAATGAAGCCGTTCCTGACCAAATGGTCACCAGAGTTCGACCCCAGATAAGTGCCCGTTGCCATTTGCGCCCCGGCAACGGTCCGCCTTGCGCGCGTCGCCGGGATGTGACGCGCCGACCCGGCCAAGGCAATCGGCGATCAGCCGAAAATCGCTTCGCCGGGTTTGACCACGGACGCGCCGCCCTCCATGACGATGCTGGTTAGGCCGCTGGCCATCGGCGCCAGGTGGCCAAAGTAGAAATGTACCAGATCGACGATGCCTTCAAGATACTCGGTATCGCCATCATCGGCGTCGAGCCTGGCATGGGCGGCGAGCCCGGCGCGGGCCATCTGCCAACTGCCGCAGACTGTCCCGAGCAAGTGCAGGAAGGGCACCGCGCCGGCCAGCACCTCGGCCTGCCGCTCGCGCCCGTTGGCGAGAATCCACTCCAGCGTCTGTTCCAGCGTATCCAGATCGCGGACCAGCGCGGGTCCGAGCACGGCGAGTTGGTCGCGGGAAGCAAGTTCGCCGGCGACGCCGCGCATTTCGGCGATCAGCAGCCGCAGTGATTCGCCGCCTTCGCGCAGGATCTTGCGACCGACCAGGTCGTTGGCCTGAATGCCGGTGGTCCCCTCGTAGATCGTAATCACGCGAGCATCACGGAAATGCTGGGCAATGCCGGTTTCCTCGACAAAACCCATGCCGCCGTGAATCTGGATCGCCATGCCGGCGACCTCGTTGCCAAGCTCAGTGCTCCACGCCTTCACCACCGGCATCAGCAAGTCGACGTACCTGCGATACCGCTCGGCGACCGCGGCGTCTGGATGGTGGCGCATGCTGTCGAACCAGCCGCTCGCCACATAGGCCAGCATGCGCGGCGCCATGACCTTGGCGCGCATCGTCAGCAGCATGCGCCGGACATCCGGATGGCTGATGATCGCCACGCCGTCGCGGCCGCTCACCGCGTCGCGTCCCTGGACGCGCTCGCGGGCGAAGCTCAGCGCCTTCTGGTAGGCGACTTCGCCCAGGGCGATACCCTGCAAACCGACGCCGAAGCGCGCGTCGTTCATCATGACGAACATGGTTTCCAGTCCGCGGTTCGGCTTGCCGACCAGATAGCCCACCGCGCCGCCGTTGTCGCCGTAGCTCATGGTGCAGGTCGGGCTGCCGTGGATGCCCAGCTTGTGCTCCAGCGCGATGCATCTGACATCGTTCCTGGCCGCCAGCGAACCGTCGGCCTCGACCAGAAACTTCGGGACCAGGAACAGCGAAATACCCCTGATGCCGGGCGGTGCATCCGGCATGCGGGCCAGGACCAGATGGATGATGTTCTCGGTCAGGTCGTGTTCGCCATAGGAGATGAATATCTTCTGGCCGAACAGGTGGTAGCTGCCGCTACCATCGGGGGCCGCCTCGGCGCGGGTGCGGATGGTCGAGAGATCCGAGCCCGCCTGTGCTTCCGTCAGGTTCATGGTGCCGCCCCACTCGCCGCTCGCCAGCCTGGACAGGTAGCGCGCCTTGATCTCCTCGCTGGCCGCCAGCGCCAGGGCCTCGACCTCACCGACGTTCAGATGCGGCAGCATCGCGAAAGCCATGTTGGCGGACGACCACATTTCCGCAACCGGGGTGGAAACGATCTTGGGCATGCCCTGGCCGCCATGCTCGGTGGGTAGCGACAGCCCGACCCAGCCGGCGGCGACGAACTGGCGGTAGGCCTCGCGCCAGCCCTCGGCCATGATCACGCGCTCGCCTTCCAGCCGGCAACCCTGTCGATCACCGACAGGGTTCAGGGGCGCGAGAACGCCGCTGGCGAACTTGCCGGCCTCTTCATGGATGACCGACACAAGATCAGGCGTCGCCTCCCCGCAACCGGGGAGCCGGCCGATGTCCCCGAGTCCGGCCAGTTCCTCAAGAATGAACCGGATGTCCCGCAGCGGCGCCTGGTAGTCGCTCATGTCAATCGCTCACGTTAGCCAGTCACGCGCAACACCAGCGCCATCCCGGAATCGCCGGCGGCGCAGCCGCCGAACAGCCCTACCCCGCCGCCGCGCAGGGCGAGTTCCTCGATCAGTTCAATCACGCTGCGCATCCCCGTGGGCCCTTGCGGGTGTCCCCAGACCAGCGAGCAGCCGTAGTTGTTCATGTTCTCCAGTGGAAAACCGGTGGTCCGCGAAAAGGCGATGTCGTTGACGGCGAAGGGGTTGTGCGTCTTCACCGCGTCGACGTCCTTGATGGTCAATCCGGCGTTCTTCAGGGCTTCGAGCGCCGCCGGCGCCACCGCCATCGGCATGTAACCCTTGTCCACGCGCGCCTGGCCGAAGCCGAGCAGTTCGACTTCGATCTTCGCGTCGGCCGCGACCTCGCGAGCAAACTCGCGGGTGGTGACGATCATGCCGGCGTTGCCATCGGCCGGATGGGTCTGCGACCCGAAGGTGACGGTACCGTCCGGCTTTACCGGCTTGAGCTTGGCGAGCCCCTCGGCGCTGGTCGTGAAAATGCCTTCGTCGGCGGAAAGCAAGCCGGTCTGCCTGCGGAAGCCGGCGTCGGTGACGGGGACATCGACCATGTAGCGGCGCTGAAACGCGCGCTCGCCGGCCAGGGCGTCCAGGTATTGGACGTAGCGTGCCAGGGCCACCTCGTTCTGCTCGGCGGTGCTGACGCCCAACCTGGCGACCACATTTTCGGCGGTATCGATCATGGCATTTCTTGCGTAGGGATCGCGGGCGAAATTGTCCAGCACCCAGCGTTCGGTATGGCCCGTACCGCCCGGCGCGGTCGGATCGGGGTAATAAACGATGGGGCCGTTCGAGCAGCGGTCGGTGGTAATCAGCAAGGCGCACTGCGACGAGCCATCGGACACCTCGGCGGCGGCCATCTGCAGCACGCGAGCGCTGGTGGCACAGGCTTGCTGCACGGTCGGCCCGGCCACGCCCGCCAGGCCCATCATGCCGGTCACGTAGGGCAGGCCATAGAAGCTGCCAAGCTGGGGATTGGTGTGGCCAAGAATTCCGAGATCGATTTTCTCGACCGGGAAGCGCCTGGCGGCAAGCGCCTGCTTGCCGGTATTGGCGGCGAGTTGCAGGCTGTTCAGATGGGCGATCGAACCCTGCCACTTGGCGAAGGGGTGGACCAGTAGATGCCGTAGGGAATGAATGCGTTTGCCATTGTTTTCTCCGGGAGTTAGCGCGTTTGTTCGGCCTGCCAGCGCGCGAAACTGGAGCCGGCGAGCGCCAGCTTCTTCAGCAACGGCGCCGGCTGCCAGTATTGGGGATCGAGCGTCTTCTGGAACTCGAGGATCTTGTCGTACACCACCTCGAGTCCGACCGTGTCGGCATAGAACATCGGGCCGCCGCGGTAGCGGGGAAGCCGTAGTCGGCGGTGTAGACGACATCGATGTCGCTGGCGCGCAGGGCAATGCCCTCTTCAAGCAGCAGCGCCCCTTCGTTGATCATCGCGTAGAGGCAGCGCTCGCGGATTTCCTGCCGCTCGGGCTTGCGCTGCGGAATGTTCAACCGCCGGCCTTCCTCGTGGATCATCGCGACCACCTCCGGGTCCACCGCGCGCTTGCGGTCGGTGCCGTCGTAGCGGTAGTAGCCGCGCCCCGCCTTCTGGCCTATCCAGCCGCACTCGTTGAGCATCGCTGCGGGACGATAGAAAGACGGATCCCGCGGCAACAGATGCTGGCGCGCCACACGGGTCAAATGGCCGATATCGACACCGGCCAGATCGTAGACGGCGAGAATTCCCATGGCCATGCCGAAGTCCTCCAGCGCACCATCCACCTCCGCGGGCGTGGCGCCTTCGAGCAGGCAGCGCTCGGCCTCGCGGCCGTACGGGTCCATCATGCGATTGCCGATGAAGCCATAGCAGACCTTGGCGACCACGCCGGTCTTCTTGATCTGCCTGGCGATCTCCAGCGCCGTGACCACGACGTCGGACGCGGTCTTGCCGCATTGGACGATTTCGAGCAAGCGCATGACATTGGCGGGCTGAAGAAATGCAGCCCGATCACGTCCGCGGCGCGCCCGGTAACGTCGGCGATCTCGTCGATGTCGAGCGTCGAGGTATTGGTGCCGAGGATCGCGCCGGGCTTCGCCACCGCATCGAGCGTGACGAAGATCTGCTTCTTCAGTGCCATGTTCTCGAACACCGCCTCGATGATGACATCGGCACTGCCCAGCGCCTCGTAGTCCAGCGTCGGCGTGATCAGGCCCAGGCGCTGGTCGCGCTGTTCCGGCTTGAGGCTGCCGCGCGTTACCGAGCGTTCGTAATTCTTGCCTATCGTCGCCAGGCCGCGATCAAGATTCGCCTGGGACGTGTCGAGAATGGTGACGGCAATGCCGGCATTGGCGAAACACATCGCGATGCCGCCACCCATGGTGCCGGCGCCGACAATGCCGACGCGAGTCACCGGCCGCGGCTTGACATCCGCCGCCAGGCCGGGGATCTTGCGAACCTCGCGCTCGGCATGAAACAGGTGGCGCAGGGCACGGGATTCGGTGGCTTGTTCGAGTTGGGCGGACAAGGCGCTTTCGACCTGCAAGCCCTCGTCGAAGGGCTTTTCCACAGCGGCCTGAACGGCGTCGAGCAGGGCCAGAGGGGACTGCCGGTTGCGCATTGTCCTGGCGACCTGGACGCGCTTCGCGGCAAAGAGTTCAGCCGCCTGTTCGGCACCCCGGACCGCTTGCTCGCGCGTCCGGCGTGGCACGCCACCCCTGGCGACCAGTTCCCTGGCGAAGGCCACCGCAGCCGGCCGCACTGCCTCGGTCACGACGCTATCGACCAGTCCGGCCTCCAGAGCCTTCGCCGCCGGCAGCGGCTTGCCGGAGAGCATCATGTCGAGCGCCACCTCAAGCGCCACGAGACGCGGCAGGCGCTGGGTACCGCCGGCCCCGGGAATGATGCCCAGCGAAAGTTCCGGCAAACCGAAACGCGCCTCTTCGTGGGCAACGCGGTAATGACAACAGAGGGCAATTTCGGTCCCGGCGCCAAGCGCCGTGCCATGCACGGCCGCGATCACCGGAACGGGACTGTCCTCGATCAGGCGCAGGACTTCGTGATAGCCGGGCGCGGCGATGCCGGTGTCGAACTCCTTGATGTCCGCCCCGGCGACAAACGTCCTGCCGGCACAAGCCAGAACGATGGCCCGGATTTCGTTCTTGCCGCGCAGTTCGGTGAAGACCTGCTTGAGTCCGGCACGTACCGACTGGTCGACCGCATTCACCGGCGGACTGTTGATGTTGACCACGGCAATATCGCCGGACATGGAATAACTCACTATATCGCTCACAATTCCTCTCCTTGGTCTAGCGTGAAATTGCTCGTTCGGAGCGGCGGGTGATAGCCAAGCGAAGCGAGCTGATTAGAAGCCTCCCCGTGAGGGGAGGATGGGAGGGGCGGGCCTTCAATTCGCCTTGTTTTCCGTCATCGGGGGCGCTGCACTGTTGCCGCATGAAAGTTCAACTTGCAGCGGGTTTGGACCGGGAGGACGCCGCCTGCGCGGCGCCGCCCAATCCCAAATACGATTCGATGACTTTGGGGTCATCGGCGAGTTCAGGGGCGGCGCCTTCGAGGGCGATCTCGCCGAGTTCGAGAACGTAGCCATAGTCGGCGACCTGAAGCGCGGCGCGGGCATTCTGCTCGACCAGGAGGATCGCGACGCCGGTCTGCCTGAGATCGGCGATGACGCGGAAGATCTCCTTGACGATCAGCGGCGCCAGCCCCAGGCTTGGCTCATCCAGCAGCAGCAGCCTGGGCTTGGCCATCAGCGCACGACCCACCGCCAGCATCTGGCGCTCGCCGCCCGACAGCGTCCCCGCCTCCTGCTCGCGCCGCTCCCTCAGGCGCGGGAAGATATTGAAGACCTGCTCCATGGTTTCCGGGTGATCGCGATGGCCGCGCCGGTGGCGCATGAAGGCGCCGAGTTGCAGATTGTCGGCAACGCTCATGCCGCCGAACAGGGCGCGCGACTCCGGCACCAGGCTCATGCCCCCGGCAACCATGCGCTCGACCTCGATCTCCGGCTGCGGTTCACCGAGAAAGCGGATGTCGCCGCGAGTCTTCGGCAGCAAACCCATGATCGCATTGAGCAGGGTTGTCTTGCCGGCGCCATTGGGGCCGATCACCGTGACGATCTGGCCGGCGCCCACCGTCAGGCTGGCCTGGTGCAGCGCCTCGACCTTGCCGTAGGAGACGCACAGGCTGGAAACTTCGAGGATGGGTTTGCCCTCGTTGTCCATTTATTCCAGCCCACCCAGATAGGCTTCCAGCACTGCGGGGTTGCGCTGCACTTCGGCGGGCAGTCCCTCGGCGATCTTCTCGCCGAATTCCATCACCACGACCCGGTCGGCCAGCCCCATGACGAAGTCCATGTCGTGCTCCACCAGCAGGATGCCCATGCCTTCCGCCTTGAGCCTGCGGAGCAGTTCCGCCAGGGCCTGCTTTTCCATGTAGCGCAGACCGGCAGCCGGTTCGTCCAGCAGCAGCAAGCAAGGATCGGCAGCCAGTGCGCGGGCGATTTCCATGGTGCGTTGCTGGCCCAGGGCCAGACTGCCGGCTTGTTCGAACATGCTGGCCTTGAGGCCGACGCGCTCGATCTGCCGCGCGGCTTCCGCCAGCAGGCCTTGTTCCTCGGCACGTTCAAGGTGCAACGCCGCCGGGACAACGCCCCTGGCGCCGCGCAGGTGGGCGCCGATCGCGACGTTTTCCAGCACGCTCATGCCCGGCAACAGGCGCACGTGCTGAAAGGTCCGGCTCATGCCGCGACGGGCGATCGCCCTGGCAGGGAGGTGCTCGATCCGTTCGCCGAGAAAGCGTATCTCGCCTGCGCTGACGCAGTCGACGCCGGAGACGCAGTTGAACAGTGTGCTCTTGCCCGCGCCGTTGGGACCGATCAGGGCCATGACTTCGCCGGCACGCACAACGAGGCTCATGTTGTTGTTGGCCACCAGCCCGCCGAAACGCTTGAACACCTCGCTGACCTCAAGGATGTCGGCGCCGACTTGCGGCATTATCTTCCGCGGCAGGGCTTCCCCTTGCGGCACGTCCCTGCTGGCGGGACTGGCTTGCGGCGCCAGTCGCGCCAGGATGGGCCAGAGACCGTCGCGGGCGCGTTGCAGGACCAGCACCATCATGATGCCGAAGACAATCACTTCGAAGTTCCCCGAGGCGCCGAAAATCCTCGGCAGCAGATCTTGCAGCCATTGCTTGACGAGGGTGATCAGTCCGGCGCCGATCAGCGCCCCCCAGACGTTGGCGGCGCCGCCGACGACGGCCATGAACAGGTATTCGATGCCGATATGCAGACCGAAGGGGGTGGGATTGACGAAGCGCTGCATGTGGGCGTAGAGCCAGCCGGAGACGGAGGCGAAGAGCGCGGCAATCAGAAAGATGATGATCTTCGACCTTGCCGTATCGACGCCCATGGCTTCGGCCATCACGGTGCCGCCCTTGAGGGCGCGGATGGCGCGGCCTTCGCGCGAATCCAGCAGGTTCCCGGTGATCCACACCGCCGCCAGCAGCATCAGCCAGATGACATAGTAAAAGGCGCTGCCGCTCTTCAGCTCAAAGCCGAACAGTTCGAGGGCAGGAATCCCGGAGATGCCGGTATGGCCGCCGAGGAAGCCGAGGTTGCCGAACAGGAAATAGAGACTGATGCCCCAGGCGATGGTGCCCAGCGGCAGATAGTGTCCCGACAGCCGCAAGGTCAGGGAGCCCAGCAGCCAGGCGACCGCGCCGGTGAGCAAAAGTCCGGCGACCAGGCCCAGCCAGGGCGACCCGCCGGCCCATGCCAGCCAGCCGGGCAGGTCGGTGGCGGTGGTCAGGTAGGCGCTGGCATAGGCGCCAAGACCGACGAAGGCGGCCTGGCCGAAGGAAGTGAGCCCGCCGACTCCCGTGAGCAGCACGAGGCCGAGCGCAACCAGCGCCGACAGCCCGATGTAGTTGAGCAAGGTGATCTGGAATTCGGGCAGGATCAGGGGGCCGCTGCCGAGCAGGATGAGGAAGCCGACGAGAATCGCGCGGCGCATCATTCGTCTTCTTCGACGTGATGCGTGGTCAGGGAGCGCCACACCAGCACCGGGATGATCAGCGTGAACACGATGACTTCCTTGAAGGCGGAGGCCCAGAAGGAGGAATACGATTCGAGCAGGCCGACCAGGACGGCGCCGGCCGCGGCGACCGGATAGCTCGCCAGTCCGCCGACGATGGCGCCGACGAATCCCTTGAGCCCGACCAGAAAGCCGGTGTCGTAATAGATGGTGGTGATCGGTGCGATCAGGATGCCGGAGAGCACGCCGATCAGGGCGGCGAGCAGGAAGGAGAGTTTGCCGGCCATCACCGTGGAGATACCCATCAACCGCGCGCCCGTGCGGTTCATGGCGGTGGCGCGCAGGGCTTTGCCGTAGAAGCTGCGCTCGAAGAAAACGTAGAGGACCACGATCAGCGCGATGGAGGCGCCGACCACCCACAGGGTCTGACCGTTGATCGCAATGTCGCCCAGCCGCAAGCTGGCCTCCGAGAAGGCGGGAGTACGGGAGCCTTCGGCGCCGAAGAACAGCAATCCAAGCCCGACCAGGGCCAGGTGCACGGCAACCGAGACGATCAGCAGCACCAGCACGGGCGCTTCGGCCAGCGGCTGAAACGCCAGTCGGTACACCATCGGACCCAGGGGAACGACCAGTGCCAGGGTGAGGATGATTTGCAGCGGCATCGCCATTTCTGCCGGCTTCAGCAGATACACGGCCGCCGCCGCCAGGGCCGGGTAGACCAGGTTCCAGCCGATGATGCGGGGAATGCTCCGATAACTGCCCCTCTTCACCACCAGCAGCAGATCGACCAAGGCCACCGCAGCGCCTGCCCCCAGCAGCAGCCACAGCGTGCCCGGAGTCTTGCCGACTTGCAGGCTCGCCAGGGTCAGGGCCCCGAACGCAACAAACTCTCCCTGCGGGATGAAGATCACCCGTGTCACGGCAAATACAAGCACCAGCGCCAGCGCCAGCAGCGCGTAGATCGCTCCGTTGGTGATTCCGTCCTGTGCGAGCAACAGCGCGATTTGCAGATCCACGGCCGGCGTCAGTCTGACTCAAGGCGCATGATCACTTCGCCTCCGGGCGCATCACGATACAAGCGTTCGAC
Source organism: Sulfuritalea sp. (assembly GCA_016712985.1). GTDB lineage: Bacteria > Pseudomonadota > Gammaproteobacteria > Burkholderiales > Rhodocyclaceae > Sulfuritalea. The sequence goes on from JADJQA010000007.1 coordinate 108,707, forward strand.
CAATGCGGCGCGTCGTGTCAGCACCGCGCGCTGGTTGATATACCCCTTGTCGGTAATCTCACCGGCATCGATCGAGGGCGGTTCTTCCATCAGCAATGCCCGGTCTGCGACCATCGACGTGCCGCCGCCTTCGGCCACCAATTGCAGCATGCCGGCGCCCACATGCGCCACCACGCGCGGGTCCGCCAGTACCTGCGCGAGCGGCGCGCTCGGCGCGAGATCCGGGCACAGACTGCGACAACCGGCCGGATTGGCGAAGACCAGGAAGCCCACATTTTCGCGATCATGCCCGGTAACGACTATGTCCTGGGCCACCGGCGTCAGCAGGGAAAGGGCATGCACGCGCAAGGCGCCGACATGCACCCAGATCCCGCTCATCAACTTGAAGTCCTCGGCGATGCGTCCATCGAACTCGATGCCTTTCGCATGATCCTGCGGATCGGCGAAACGCCCGGCATCGCCCATCAGGTAGAAGCCTTCCTCGTCGAACGCTGCGGCGGTCAGCTCGGGCTGCTTCCAGTAACCGGGGGTCACGTTCGGGCCGCGTACGCGCAATTCCATCTTTTTCGCATTCGGCACCATCTTGATCTCGCAGCCCGGCGCGGGCAGTCCGATTACCCCGGCATGGTCGATCCTGAAATGCACGTTGGTGATCATCGGCGCGGTCTCGGTCGCCCCCCAGGCCGACAGCATGACCGTGGGATGCCCTCGCTCACGTACGGAAAGCGCTTCGAGGCTGTGCCAAAGATTCTGCGGCAGCGCCGCGGCCGCATAGAAGATCATGTCCAGATCGGCGAAGAAACTCCGCCGCAGGGCTTCGTCCTGTTCCAGGTAGGGGATCAGCATGTCGAAGCCGCGCGGCACGTTGAAATACATCGTGGGGGACACCTCGCGCAGGTTGGCGACCGTCTTCTCTATCAGTCCCGGCGCCGGCTTGCCATCGTCGACGTAAAGCGAGCCGCCGTTCTTCAGGATCATGTTGAAGTTGTGATTGCCGCCAAAGGTATGGTTCCACGGCAACCAGTCGACCACCACCGGCGGCCGAGCTTCGAGGAAGGGCCAGTTCTGCGCGACGGCCTGCTGGTTCGAGCAGAGCATGCGCTGGGTATTGACGACGCCCTTGGGCACTCCGGTGGAACCTGAAGTGAACAGGATCTTGGCGATGCTGTCGTGACCGACAGCGGCAAAGGCGCGATCCACTTCCGCACCGCCGGGCTTGCCGAGCAATTCGCTGAACGCAGTGATCGGCAGTCCTTCCTGCGCCTCTCCGCTGTCGGTCACGATCTTTGCCCCGTGCAGATCAACGGACCGCATTGCCGGTGCGAACCTGGCGCCATCGCAGGCATAGATCAGCCCTGGGTGCAGCAGATCGAGAATGCTCCGCAGCTTGAGGTGGTCCCGTGACATTACCGAATACGCCGGCGACACCGGCGCCACCGGCACGCCGACATGCATGGCGGCCAGCGACAGCAAGGCATGATTGACGTTGTTGTCGGAAAGGATCACCACCGGTCGGTCGGCGGAAAGCCTGCGTTCGAGCAAGTCGGCGCCGATCGCGCGCACCGCCGCCAATGCCTCCGCATAACTGATCTTGCGCCAACCAGCGCCCTCGCGCTCGGCAAGAAAAACCCGCTCGGGCGCGGCATTTGCCCAATGCTCGAGATACTCGCCGATGCAACGCGCGTAGGGTTCGAGGGGCCGCGGGCAGCGCAACAGGATGCTGCCGTCACTGCGGCTTTCGGAAATCACGGCGGCCGGTGCAAAGCCCTTCAACGCCGAGTTGTTTTCATTGTTCATATTCTTATCTCCTCGAGTATGGGTCTATTTGATCAGCTTCCAGTCACCTCCCTCGATTCTTACCATTTGCGAAAGGCCCAGTGACGGCCCGATGGCGATGGCAACAGCTTTCATGTTCTCCTCCTGCGATTTGGAAATTTTCGAGCCCATTCGGACTTCTGTTGCATTCAGGCTAGCAGCTCAAAACTAACTTGTCAATCACCCGTCAAAAAGTTAGTTGACGCATTGCAATGCGAATGGAATGGCACTGTCAATTTGTCATTGTCTGCGCCACGAAAAGGCCGATCGGCGCATCGGATGAAAGCTAGAATGACATCTGTTCACCACCCAGACTGATTTGGAATGTCGGCGCAGCGCCGTGAATCGGAGACATTTATGCGGCAATCTGACCATTCAAGGCAGGATCCAGCAACCGGTTCTTCCCTCGAGGAATCGGTGCTGCTGCTGGCGCGCAGATATCCGCAACATGGACAGGCCAAGGCAGCCCGTGAGCTCAAGTCAGCCGGCCATGCGATATCGCCATCCGGGGTGCGCTACATCTGGAAGAAACACAATCTGGAAACTGCCTACAAGCGCCTGAAGGCCATCGCGGCACTGCGCGACCCGACCATGAGCAATCTGACCGCGAATCAGTTGGCAATCCTCAAGCGCGGCGACATTAGCCGCGGCCTGGTGCAAGACTCGCGCGGCAGCAACACGGCAGACGGCGCGGCGGCGCCAGACGAGCGGCAGAACCAAATCCTGCAAGCCGCCGCCGACCTGTTCGTGAAGCAGGGTTATGGAGGGACCTCGATTCGTGATATTGCGCAGCGGGTGGGGCTGTTGCCGGGATCCGTGTATCACCACTTCCCGTGCAAGGAAGATCTGTTTGTCGCGATCCACCACGAGGGATTCAGGCAGCTTGTGGTTCGCAGCGAGGCGGCCATCAGGGCTGAGTCGGACCCGTGGAAGCGCCTGGAACTGGCTTGCGCCGTGCATATCGACTCCGCCATGGAGGGCGACGCAATCGCCCGCATTACCGCAATCGGCCTGTTTGCCATTCACGAGGACCGGCTGCAACGACGGCTGGAAAAGGATCGCGAGACCTACGACCAACAACTGCGCAAACTGGTTGCGGATCTTGATCTTCCGCGCAAGACCAACCGTTCGATTTTCAGACTGGCATTGCTGGGCGCGCTGAACTGGACGCTGATCTGGTACCGACCGGGGAAAATGACGCCAAAGCAGATTGCGCGCGAGCTGATACGTACCTTTAGAGCAAGCACTTGACAGGATGACGATGGGTTTGCCACACGTCCGCCGGGCCAACCCGGCGACAGCGCCGCGCGACGCGACGCCGTCGATGATGGGGAACCGCGCCCGCCGATCGGCCGCTTTGCGCGAACGGCCTACTTGAGCAGTTTCCAGTCGCCGTTCTCGACCGTGGCCATGATGGCTGCGCGTCCATCGAAGCCGTTGTGATCCTTGGCCGACATGTTGAACACGCCATGCACCGCCGGAAGTTCCTTGACGTTCTCCAGCGCATCGCGCAAGGCAATGCGGAACTCGGCAGTGCCCGGCTTGGCCTTCTTCAAGGCCTCGGGCACGGCGCGATTCAACAGCAGATAGGCATCCCAGCCGTGGCCGCCGAATGTCGAGCGGCTGTTGGCGCCATTGGCAGCCTCATACAGCTTGATGTATTCGAGCGCCGGCTTCTTCGACGGATGGCTGTCGGGCAGTTGCTCGGCGAGCAGCATCGGCCCGACCGGGAATATCGTGCCTTCGACGTTCTTGCCGCCGACGCGCAGGAAATCGCGGTTGGCGATGCCGTGGGTCTGGTAGAACTTGCCCTTGTAGCCGCGCTCGATCAGGGTCGATTGCGGCAACACGGCCGGCGTCCCCGAACCGGCGATCAGGATCGCGTCCGGATTTGCCGCGATCAGCTTGAGCGCCTGCCCGGTAACGCTGGTATCGGCACGCTGGTAGGCCTCCGACGCGGTGATCTTGATGCCCTTGGCTTCGGCCGCGCCCTGGATCGCCTTCAGCCAAAGCTGGCCGTAGGGATCGGCGTAGCCGATGAAGCCGATGGTCTTGACGTTGTTGGCGGCCATGTGCGCCGCAATCGCAATGGCCATCTGGTTGAAGTTCTGCGGCGTGTAAAAAATCCAGGGAGCCTTGTCGCCTGCCGGCGGAATCGGGGACATGGCAATCTGCGGCGTCCTGGTTTCGAACGCCACTTCGAGAATGGCCATCGATGTGGGCGTCGCCGTCGAACCGATCAGCGCGTCCACCTTGTCTTCGCTGGTCAGTTTGCGGGCATTCTTTACAGCAGCACTGGGATCCGTGGCATCGTCGAGCACGATGTACTTGACCTTTTCACCACCAAGCGTTGGCGGTAGCAGCGCAAAGGTATTCTTTTCGGGAATGCCGAGAGATGCCGCCGGGCCGGTCGCCGAAACGCTGACGCCGATGGTGATGTCGGCCCAGGCCGAACCGGCCGCCAGAATCAGTGCCAGCGCCTTTAGCAAAGCGAACTTTTTGGCTTTCATGTCTTCTCCTGTTTATAGTGGTTGGTGTTCGCTCGACGGGCTATGACAGACGTAAAGCGACCGAACGATTGTAGGCGCGGTTTGTTCGGTGTCAACATTCCCGATGGCCAAGGCTCGCCCTCCCGATGGCTGCCGCCATGCGACAAGGCCTATACTGAATTGAACTTGATTGCGGGGGCCATATGTTTCGCAGATCGATCCTTGCTGTGCTGCTGATTTTCTGCGGCGATTTCGCCGCCGCCGATGAACGAGCAGTCCGCGACGCCGGGCGCGGTGAGCTGCTGTATTCAACCCATTGCGTCGCTTGCCACGATACCCAGGTTCATTGGCGTGAAAGAAACTCGTCAAGGACTGGAGAAGTCTCCAGGTGGAAGTCAGTCGCTGGCAGGGAATTTCAGCGCTTGGGTGGTCGGATGACGACGTCGCGGCGGTGGCGCGATACCTGAACACACTCCACTACCACTTTCCGGCGCCGGACTGACCCGGAGACGGTGGCGCCAGGCCAGGCGACTCCGATCGCGGCAGCGGTCAGGGTCCGATGCGCCATTCGAGAACCTGCTCGAAGCGGGAAACCAGCAGGTAGGAACTGATCTTCACCGTTACGATCGCGCAGGAGGGAGCCGCCGCGAAGGCTGCCAGGTACGGGTGGCGAGCGATGAAGAGGTCGAGCAGCGCAACGCCGGCCCCCGAGCCCGCTTCCTCGGCTTCGCCGATCGCGGTTACCGCCACCGAGTCCTGCGTGTCCGAGCCCTTGTTCTCGCGGTCGTCGATCAGCAGGGCGACCCGCCGGTTCGCCTTGAGGTTGGCGAACTTGCGCCTGTTCCGTTCGGTCAGGATCACGATTTGCCGCAGATCTTCGGTTGCGGCAAAGGCCATCAGGCTGGCGAATGGCTGCCCCTGATCGTCGGTCGCCAGCACCGCGTAGCGCTGGGAACGAAACAGGTCCCGCAGAACCGGTTGAATTTCCTGATCGGTGTTCATCTCATCCCTGCCGCAAGTCTACCCAAGCGCGGCAGATTACAGCCACAACTCGTAGGCGCGCAAGCCGCGCCTTTTCCAGAGGGCAGAACACCGAGCCAAAAGCCACTCTCCCCTTGCGGGAGAGGTTGGGGAGAGGGTTGATGGGGCCCACGGGAATTCCCATGGCCCATCACCAACACACAAGCCGAACACTCGCCACGGACCCCAGGCCGCGCTTATTCGCGCGTGCCACAGCACCCGCCGCACCACCTCGATGAGCCGTTTTCGTTCGCTGACTGCCTGCATCCTGCCGCTGGCCCGGAGTTCCGCAATGGCAATTGACGAACCCCGCTACGCGGTGGTCCGCGCACGATGCTTTCGACCTGCGCCGCTACGAAGAGCACCTGAAGAAACTCCAGGATGCCCACGCCCAAGCTGGCTTGCGTTGGCATGGCGAACCCGTATGAGCCCGCTTGGATCCACCCTGGAAACCGTGATTCCTGCGCCGAAACGAGACCTGGCTGGCGCTTGATTGAGTGCGGTGCGCCGCCGCTTTGGCACCCCTCCATGGTACTCCGCGCGGTGTCGCTGCCACGCATGGCGACAAGTTGCAGTCAGGTTGACACAAGTCAATATCGACAACGTGGGTTTGGGTCTATAAGTAAAGCAAGCAGGGACACTCGTCCCACCCAAGGAGCCAGTCATGAGCTACCAGAATCCCTCCCCCAAGCACCCTTCCCGCAAGCACTCTGCCAGGTTCTCCACCCCGGCTCGCTTGGGTGTTGTCACCGTAGCCGCCTGCTTCATCGCCGGCCCGGTGCTGTCGAACCCGGTGAATCCCGTGGTGGTCAAGGGCACGGCAAGCTTCAACCAGGCCGGCAACCTGCTGACGGTGACCAACAGCAACGGCGCCATCATCAACTGGGACAAGTTCTCGATCAAGGCCGGTGAGACCACCCATTTCGCCCAGACCTCGGCCTCCAGCGCGGTGATGAACCGGGTGCTCAACGACCCGACTGCCATTTATGGCACGCTCAGCTCCAACGGTCGCGTCTGGCTGATCAATCCCGCCGGCATCATGGTGGGCCCCGGCGGGCGGATCGACACCGCCGGCTTCGTCGCCTCCACGCTCAACCTCCGCAACGAAGACTTCCTCGCCGGGCGCAACCTGTTCGTCAACGACGGCATGCCCAGGGACATCATCAACCAGGGCGAAATCCGCACCCCTTCCGGCGGCAGCGTCTATCTGATCGGCAACAACGTCAGCAACGAAGGCATCATCACCACCCCCGAAGGGCGAAACCATCCTCGCCGCCGGCGCCACGGTCAGCCTGATCGACAGCGCCACCCCGGCGTCAAGGTCGACATCACCGGGGCGGAAGGCAACGCCACCAACCTCGGCACACTCACGGCCGAAGCCGGACGCATCGGCATCGCCGGCGTCATCGTCAGGAACAGCGGCACGGTCAATGCCAGCAGCGTGGTCTCCGAGGGTGGTCGCGTCTTCCTCAAGGCCAGCCAGGACGCCTACGTCGATGGCAATGGCCGCATCGTCACTACCGGCACCAAGGGTGGCAGCGTCGAAGGTCTCGGCAATCGCGTCGCGATAATGGACCAGGCCGAGATCGACGCCAGCGGCGCCAATGGCGGCGGGCAGATCCTCGTCGGTGGCGATTTCCAGGGCAGGAATCCCGAGATTCCGAACGCCAGCACAAGCTATTTCGGCAAGGATGCCGTGCTCAAGGCCGACGCCACCGGAGTCGGCGATGGCGGGACGGTGATTGTCTGGGCGGATGACACCACGCAAGCGCACGGGACGATCTCGGCCCGAGGCGGGGCTGCGGGTGGCAGCGGCGGGTTGGTCGAGACCTCCGGCCATAAGCTCACGATCGGCGATACAACCCGCATCACTACCGATTCGCCTTACGGCAAGGTGGGCGTGTGGTTGCTCGACCCTTATGATTTCACTATTGCCTCCAGTGGCGGCGACATCACCGGTGCGACGCTTTCTGCGGCACTGGAGTCGAACAGCGTGACCATCCAGACTACAGCTTCCTCCGCTTCATGTTCCGGAACGGTTTGCGGATCGGGCAACAGCGGGGGCAACGGCGACATCTTCGTCAATGACAGCGTAGGTTGGGGCAGCGGATTCGGCCTGACGCTTTCCGCTTATCGCAATATCAACGTCAATTCCATCATCGCGGCGAGCGGCAGTTCGGCCAGCCTGACACTGACACCCAATAACACAGGCTACGGTGGCAGCTACAGCATTGGCAGCGGGGGCCGCATCGACCTCGGCGGAAGCAGTCCCAGCCTGGCAATCGCCGGGCAGAGCTATACGGTGATCAATAGTCTCGGTGACTTTAACGATGTCATTACCACGACGCTGCAGGGCATGAAGAACGGCCTGGCCGGCCGCTATGCTCTTGGCAGCACTATCGATGCATCGGCAACCAGCGGCTGGGATGGCGGCAATGGTTTCCTGCCTGTGGGCAATTAAACCACCCAGTTCACAGGTACCCTTGACGGACTCGGCCACGTTATTTCCGGACTGACCATCAGCAGACCTGGCACAAGTAATGTCGGACTTTTCGGATACGCCGATGGCGCAACGATCCGAAACGTGGGACTGACCTCTGCGACGATAACCGGCAATTCGTATGTAGGCAGTCTGGCTGGGCGGATGGACGACAGCGTCAGCAACATCAGCAATTCCTATAGCGCGAGTGCCGCCATAAGCGGCGCCGGCTTTGTCGGCGGCCTGGTCGGATGGATCAGGGGCAACATCAGCAGCTCATACAGTACGGGTACCGCAACCGGCACCGGCGCTACCGGAGGACTGTCAGGAGCGAATCAGTTTGGCCAGAGCAACATCAGCAATTCGTACAGCAGCATGAACGTAAGCGGTAATGCCGCGGGCGGACTGGTGGGCGGCAATGATGGCATTATCAGCAAGTCATACAGCACCGGCACGGTCACTGGCACCTATGCTGGCGGACTGGTAGGACAAAATCATGCCGGCACTATCCTTGACTCATACAGCACCGGTGTGATCACTGGCAGCGTATATGGAGGCGGACTGGTCGGGCTGGCTGGACCTAACGATGGCTTCGTGACAACTATCACCAACTCTTACAGCACGGGTTTCATAGGCGGCAGCGGTACGAAAGGCGGGCTGGTTGGTCTCAATCAAAATATCAGTACGATCACCAGCAGTTTCTGGGACACCCAAACCTCCGGGCAAGCCAACAGCCCTGGAGGGGGTACCGGAAAGACGACCGCAGAAATGCAAACGGCCTTGACCTACGCCGGCTGGTCGGATGCTTACTGGAACATCGCTGACGGTGCCTATCCGACGCTGAAGAACATGCCGCTCACCGTCGCTTGCCCCGGCTACGATAACTGCTGGACCGGCGCCATCGACAGCCTCTGGGCCACGGCCGGCAACTGGACGGCGGGCCTGCCCGGAGGCAGCCAAACGGTGAAAATCGACGTCGTGGGAACACCGACGATTTCGCTCACCGGCGTGAGTCCGAGTTTCGGCAGCCTGTGGCTGGCCGAGAATCTCGACGTCGATGCCGGCGTCACCTTCACGCTCGGCAATCTGTTCACGCTGAACACGGGCACCGCCACGTTCGACGGCAGCGCGAGCGTTCACAGCTATACCCAGACCGGCGGCATGCTTGCCGGCAACGGGACGTTCACGGTCACCAACAACTTCGTCAAGACCGGGGGGGCAATCGACCGATTCGGTGACCTGTCGATCAGCCAGGCGGCTGGAACCCTGAATTTCTCGGCGACGCGTGTGGAAAGTGCGCTGACACTTACTGCCGACACCATCAATCTGGGCCCGGTGGCGTTTGCCGGCGGGGTCAATTTGACCACCGACAATCTGACCGTAAGCGGTGCGGTGTCGTCGTCGAGCATGTCGATTCAGCCCAAGACCTACAACGCGACCACCTTGGGTCGGGTGGCTGCCAGCAACCTGAGCCTGCTGCAATCCGACCTCGACAACCTGACAACGGGCTACATCTACATTTACGGCAACACCATGACCGTCGATAGCGGCTCGGCGACGCCGGTTACGCTGGCCAATGTCTCCGACTATCTCTATACGGCCGTCGACAAGCTTACGGTTAGTTCGCCGCTGACCCTGTCGCAGTCCGGCACCGCGCTATATCTGAATCCCTCCAGGCTAGACATCAACGCGGCGCTCACCGTCGGCGCCGGAGGCGTCTTCCTCGGCAGGAACGCCAGCAATGTGGCTTACCTCGTCGGTGTCGGCTCCAAAACCTATCCGGCCAACACGGTGGAACTCACCAACGCCGAACTCAACCGCATCGTCACAACCGGCCCGGTAATCATCGGCGATCCCTACAACTCGACTTCCAGCGGACACGGACCGATGCACGTGGTCGGTACGATCGACCTGACCGGTATCACGACGCAACTGCGGCTGGTTGGCAATGGCATCACTCAGGCGGCGGGGGCCACGATTACCGTGCCGCAACTTGCGGTCGATGGCTACGGCAGCATCAACCTTCCCGAGGCCAACCACGTCGAAAGCCTTGCCGCGAAGACGCAAAGCGGCAGCATCGTCTTCGCGAATGACGGCCCGCTGGTAATCGGCAAAGTGGCCACCATGGCCTCGCCAGCCAACTTCACGACCACCGGTGTGGTCGCCGGCGGCGGCAATACTGCGAGCATCTCTGCCAACGGTGCGATGACCTTGTCCGCCGGCGCGGGCGAAACGGTGAAGGTCAGCGGGACCAGCGTCTGGCTGACGTTCAACGGCGACCTCAACCTGAATGCTGGCGCCGGAGGCCAGGCCTATGTCGAGGCCGAGTTGGCGCCCACGATACATCTCGACTTCTCGAACTCCGCCGGTCAGGTCAAGTTCAAGAGCGTGGTTGCCACGGCTACCACCAACGGCTTGGCCGGACCCGGCACACCGGGCTTCATCGGTTTCTGGAACAACGGCATTGCGGCCGTGGAAGGCAGCACCCTGCTGCTCGCCAATACCGGCTTCTCCTTTGGCGGCGGTGGTAGTTGCCCGGGCTATGACAACTGCTGGACCGGCGCCGTGAACAGCCTTTGGGCGACCGGCAGCAACTGGACGGCCGGACATGCGCCGACCGGCAGCGAATCGGCCAAGGTCGATGTAGCGGGCGATCCGACGATTTCCATCCTCGGCCTCAACCCGAGCTTCGGCAGCCTTTGGCTGGCCGAGAACCTCAACGTCGATGCCGGGGTCAGCTTCACTCTGGGCAACCTGTTCACCTTGAGCGCGGGCATCGCCACTTTCGACGGCGCCGCGAGCGTTCACGGCTATGTGCAGACCGGCGGCACGCTGGCCGGCAGCGGCGCCTTCACCGTCACCAACAATTTCGCGCAGCCCGGCGGCGCCATCAATCGCGTTGGCAACATGGAGATCAACCAAGCCTCGGGGGCGCTGAATTTTGCCGCGATGCGTGTTGGCGACCTGGATGTTTACGCGAACACCATAAATCTTGGCCCGATCTCCGTGGACGGGTATATCTGGGCCGCGGCGAATGGCGACTTGACTGTCAACGGCCCGCTGAGTGCTGCTACCTCCAGCGTGCATTTATTCGCAGGGCAGACCGGACCCGGCACGATGACACTTGACGGCAATATCACTGCTTATACCAACACCCAGTTCGTCAACAAGGGCGGCAGCATCGGTCACGCCGGGGGCGAGATCTGGGCGCAGACCGGCTACGTGGAATTCAACAACAACCATCCCGCTACGCCGACTGGAAGCTACATCTCGCTTGGCTCGGTCAAGGGAACAGGCCCTTTGCACGGGGACTACCATGACGAAATCACCGTCACCTCCCGCGGCCAGATTCTCGATAACAACGGTAGTGCCACTAATATCACTGCCGATATTCATAAGAAAATCTATCTCATCAGTGCGCAAGGTTCGCCGAACAGCAGCGCGCTGGCGATCAGTGCGGACACCGCGACCGTTGGCTCGATCACCGCGACTGTCGCCAGCGGCGCGAACTATGGCGGCATCAGCATCCGCAACTCCGGCGCGGCGACGCCAGGCAGCATCAACATCTCCGACACGGCTTCGGCGGGTAAAGGCATCGCGTTCTTCCATGGCGGCAGCGATCTCGTGCTGAATGATGGGAGCCATGCCTTCCTGATGGACAACGCCGGCGACATCTCGATCACTGCCGGAAGCAACATGACGCTGGACGGCCGTCCCTTCATCTACATCCCGAGTTCTGCCTTCACCGTCCTGCTGAGCGCTGCTGGAACCATGGACTTCGTCGGCGGTGCGTTCGCGTTGCCCCACAGCAAGCTGCAACTCCAGGCCGCGAGCATCCAGCTCGGCACAGGATCCAGCATCGAGGCCAAAAGTATCGTGGCCACTGTCTCGGACAACATCACACTGGATAACGGCGGCCATTTCCATGCCGGCAACGACATCGACCTGAGCTTTTCGGGGCCGGCTTCGACGCTCTCGATGAGCAATGGCGGCTACGTTCTCGCCAACACTGCCGACACCATCCGTCTTGACTTCATGGCCCGCTCCAGTGGCGGCGTGATGATCGACGGCGTGGAGACGATTACATCATTGCCCGGCGGCAGCGGCCTCTTCGTGCTCAACCACAGCACACCGGCGCTGCCCGGCGCGGGGCTGGAAGTCACCTACGGCGTTGCCAACAGCAGCGCTGTCCTCGATCTTTGCGCCTTCAGCCCGACGCTGTGCAATCCACCGAATCCCGGCGTTTCGCCGATATTCATCGAGGTCAACCAGGCGCCAGGACTCGGCGAGGACAAGACTGCGAAATGCGCCGAAGGCAGCTTCGGCTGTGAAGAAGAGCAGGTCAGGGACGGACACAGACCTGACAGGAGAACCCATCGCGGGAGAGTTGCGCAGTGCATGTAGCCGCGTTGCCGGCATGAACCAGGCCGTCCGCGGCGCCTTCTGTCCATTGGTGCCGACTGCTAACGCCCCGCCGTCGCCAGATGCAGCGCCAGGCCGAAGAACAGCGTCCCGGCACAACGATCGAGCCAGATGGCCAGCCCGGGCTGTTGCTTCAGGCGCGCGCCGAGGCTGCCGGCGAACCAGCCCAGGCTGCCGAAGATCGCCACCGTCTGCGCGGCAAACAACACGCCGAGCAGCAGCATCTGCGGCCACACCTCGCCACGGGACTGGCTGACGAATTGCGGCAGGAAGGCGATGAAGAACAGCGCCACCTTGGGGTTGATCACGTTGGCAATGAAGCCGCGACGCACGTGCGCGACCATCGGTTCCACGCTGCCGTCATCCAGCGTGATCAACGCCAGCTTGCCCGCATGGCGCCATGCCTCGATGCCGATATACACGAGGTAGGCGGCGCCCGCCATTTTCAGCGTGGCAAAGGTGGACTCCGACGCCAGCACCACCGCGCCGATGCCCAGCGTCGCCCACAGCGTATGCGTAAAGCATCCGAGGGCGCAGCCAAGACCGAAGCCGATCCCGGCAGAACGGCCGCGACTGATGCCGACGGACAGCACCATCAGGTTGTCCGGGCCGGGCGCGATGGTGACCAGCGCCGAGGCGGCGAGAAAGGCCAGCAAAACGTCGGTTGGGATCATGTTCCCTGGTCACAAATTGATGCTAGGCCCGCTTTGACGCGCGAAGGGTCACAAGCCGGCCATCGCCAGATACTTGATTTCGAGATATTCCTCGATGCCGTGTTTCGAGCCTTCGCGTCCCAACCCCGATTGCTTGACGCCGCCAAACGGCGCCACCTCGTTGGAGATTAGTCCCGAGTTGATGCCGACCATACCGTAGTCGAGCGCCTCGCCGACACGCCAGGCACGAGCGATGTCGCGGCTGTAGAAGTATGCTGCCAGGCCGAACTCGGTGTCGTTGGCCATGCGCACGGCCTCCGCCTCGTCGCCAAAGCTGAAGATCGGCGCGACCGGCCCGAAGATTTCTTCGCGTGCCAGACGCATCGCCGATGTGGCGCCCGCAAGCACGGTGGGCTCGAAAAACGTGCCGCCCCTGGCGTGGCGCTTGCCGCCGCACAACACGCGAGCACCGTGCGCCACCGCGTCAGCCAGCAGTTCCTCGACCTTCGCCAGCCCCGCGGCGTCGATCAGCGGGCCCTGCGTCACGCCCTCCTCCAGCCCGTTGCCGACCTTGAGCTGAGCCACAGCCGCGGCGAGCTTTTTTGCGAAAGCGTCATGCACGCCCTCTTGCACCAGGAAGCGGTTGGTACAAACGCAGGTCTGCCCCGTGTTGCGATACTTGGAGACCATCGCCCCGGCCACGGCGGCATCCAGGTCGGCGTCGTCGAAGACGATGAAGGGCGCATTGCCGCCGAGTTCCAGCGAGAGCTTCTTGACGGTCGGCGCGCACTGGCCCATCAGCAAGCGGCCGACCTCCGTGGAGCCGGTGAAAGACAGCTTCAGCACCTTGGGGTTGGACGTCAGTTCGCCGCCTATGACCGCCGGCTCGCCGGTCACCACATTGAACACACCGGGGGGCAGGCCAGCCTGTTGTCCCAGCCAGGCCAGCGCGAGGGCCGACAGCGGCGTCTGTTCGGCGGGCTTGACTACCATGGTGCAGCCGGCGGCCAGCGCCGGCGCGGCCTTGCGGGTAATCATCGCCGCCGGAAAATTCCATGGCGTGATCGCCGCGCAGACTCCGACCGGCTGCTTCAGCACGATCAGGCGGCGGTCGGCCAGCGGCGAAGGAATTACATCGCCATAAATTCGCCGGGCCTCCTCGGCGAACCACTCGATGAAGGAAGCGGCGTAGCCGATCTCGCCGCGCGCTTCGGCCAGCGGCTTGCCCTGCTCCAGCGTCATCAACCGCGCCAGGTCTTCCTGGTTTTCCATCATCAGCTCGAACCAGCGCCGCAGAATCTTCGCCCGCTCCGCCGCCGTCCTCGCCCGCCAGGGGTGGAAAGCAGCTTGCGCCGCATCGATCGCGGCGCGCGTCTCCGCCGCCCCGAAACTCGGGACGCAACCCACCAGGTCACCGGTGGCGGGGTTGCGAATTTCAATGCTGGCGCCGCCGGAGGTTAGCCACTCGCCATTGATCAGGCAGGCATTGCGCAGGAGTTCGGGCTTTTTCATCTGGGGCTTTCGTTGTTTCGGGACAGGGGCGGATTCTGCCGCATTGTGGTCCGCTGCGGTAGCGCCACGGCAAAGGTGCTCAGATCACGACCAGATGCCTTGCTCTCGAACCAGGAACCGCCTTCAGCGGCACCGCGCGATCCAATGTCACCAGACGTCCGTCTTGCTGCGCGGCCAGGGCCAGCAGATAGACATCGGTCACCTGACGGGAGCCGAGCACGGCATTCCACTCAATCCGCCCCGCATCGAGCATGCTCACCGCATCTGGCCAGAACGCGTGATGACTTGTCGCCGTTGCCGCGGCCAAACGCTCGGCCACCGCGGCAGCAGGCAACGCGTTCGGGTAGCCGGGCTGCGACATGATGCGGATGCAGCCGTTCTGCGTCAGCGGGCAGGACGCCCAGCCGTGCCTGATGTTTTCCTTCAGCCAGGCCCTGGCCGGCAAATGATGCACGTGGTCGCTGTCGAGCAAAGCGATCAGCACATTGACGTCGAACAAGGCCCGCATCAGGCGCCTTCTTCGTCGCGCAGCCTGTCGACCTGCTCGTTGCTGACCACGCCGCCGCGCGACGGAAACGGACGGAAACCATGAACGGCCGCCGGTTCCCTGGCGCTGCCGGCTGTCGTTGCTGCCGGTTGCGTCAAGGCCAGCCGCACCAGGTCGGAAATCACCCGCCCGGCGGTCGTCCCGCCGCGACGGGCAAGCTCCTTGGCGGCGACGAGCACATCGTCTTCGATTTCGAGCGTGGTGCGCATGGAACAACCGGCCCGGCAATGTGATGCGCTGATGCTAACGCATCACCACACCCAACGCAAGCGGATTCACCTTGGCCAGGACGGCCGGACGCAAAACTCGAACGTCCACGCCGATGTTGCCCACATTGTTGAACCGGGACTGATCGAACGCATCGACGTTGCTCCGGCAGTGCCCTTGCCGCCGTTGGCGCATTGTCTTAGCATGTCGCCGGCAGCGATTCCCCACGCAAGCAACCACCCGATAATTCCTCGAAAGGAACCCTCCCCATGGACGTGCAAACCATACAGACCTTCCTCAGCACCACTGCCACCGAGCTGGCGATCAAGATATTGGCCGCCATTGCTTTCTGGGTTGTCGGCCGCTGGCTGATCGGCTGGGTGATCGGACTGATGCAGGCGGCGATGAGCCGCAATCACGTCGACCCGACGCTGACCAAATACCTCGGCTCGATCATTGCGATCGCGCTGAACATCGCGCTGGTCCTTGGCATCATGGGCTACTTCGGCATCCAGACCACCTCCTTCGCCGCCCTGCTGGCCGGCGCCGGCCTGGCGATCGGCGCGGCGTGGAGCGGACTGCTCGGCAACTTCGCCGCCGGCGCCTTCATGCTGGTGCTGCGGCCCTTCAAGGTAGGCGACTTCGTCAGCATCGGTGGCGTGGTCGGCACGGTGCATGAACTGGGACTGTTCGGCACCGTCATCGTCACACCCGACAACGTGATGACCATCGTCGGCAACGGCAAGATCTTCGGCGACACGATCCAGAACTTCTCGGTGCTGCCGGTGCGCCGCGTCGAACGGGTGGCGCAGCTGGCCCACGGCGTCGATCCGCTGGATGCCATCAGCCGCTTCAAGGCCGCCGTGGCGCTGATACCGAATGTGTCCACGGAGATGCCGCCGGAGGTCAACCTGCTCGACATCAAGCTCGAAGGTCCGCAGATCTCGGTACGCTCTTACACCCACACCAACCACTATTGGCAGGTCTACTTCGACACCAATGAGGCCATCGTAAGAGTCTGCAAGGAAGCGGGCTGGCCGGCGCCGTCGGCCCTGCACCAGTTCAAACAGGTTTCGTAAGCATGACCGGCGCTTCCGGGCGAACTGACCGGGATCGCCCGGCGGCCTCAGCGGTTTCCGAAAAAAGTCAGCCCAGCCATAGGCGGCGGCGACCGCCGCATCGAGCGTCTTGTGCGCGTTGTCCGGCCTGGCCGGGCGCGCGTTGTAGAGATTGGTCCGGGTGCGCTTTTTCAGGTCCTGCTCGTGCACGGGTTTGGCGACGATGCGCTCGGGATAGCCGGGAGCGATTTATGGAATGCGGTTCCCCCACTCGGGCGGGTTGAACCAGTTTTCGCGCAGTTCGTTGAGGCGTTTCGCGGCAGTGGCGATGGCCTCTGCCGCTGGCCCGGTCGGCGTGTCCCGCGGCGTCATGTGCTCGGGGCAAGGGAAGGTCTCGAAGGTGGTGGCTGGCGTGTACTCGGGTATGGCCGGATGGCAACCCGCAAGCCTGTCGCCCTTCATCGCAAGTGGACTGGAAGGACGGAAGACGACACGGATTACTCCAATTGCTCGACGCTGCCTTCGACATCGGAACTGAACACGACGAGTCAGAAAATTTGTGCCTTCGGTCATTCTGGGCGGAACGCTGTCATACAATTCCACTCGAAGCTACTCTTTAGGGGGATTTCCATGAAACGACTGGTTGCCTTGCTGTTTGCCGGACTCCTGTCCGCGTTTGCCGCGTCAAGCCCGAGTCTTGCTGCCGACCCACAGGCAGGCCGTGACTTCAAGCCGATCAATCCGCCGCTGGCGAGTTCAAAGGAGAAGATCGAGGTGGTCGAGTTCTTCTCCTACGGCTGCCCGCATTGCGGCGACTTTCATCCCCTGATCAGCCTTTGGGCAGCCAAGCTGCCGAAGGACGTCAGTTTCCGCCGCGTCCCGGTCAGCTTCAATCGTCCCGAGTGGGCGCGTCTTTCCCGGCTCTTCTTCGCCCTTGAAGCGACGAGCGACCTGGCGAAGCTGGATACAGCGGTTTTTCTTGCCATCCACGAGCAGCGTATCGCGTTCAAGACCGACGAAGCCATGGTTTCCTGGGCTGTCGGCAAGGGCGCCGACGCCAAGAAGCTCGGCGAGGCGCTGGCCTCCTTTTCGATGCAGAGCAAGGTGCAGCGCGCCGACCAGGAAGCCGTGGCGGCGCGTATTTCCGGTGTGCCCGCGATAGCGGTGGATGGCAAGTTTCTGGTGAACAACGAGGCGGTGACCAACTTCGATGAACTGCTGAAGCTGACCGACAAGGTCATCGCCAAGGCCCGCCAGGAACGCGGGGGCAAGTAGCCGATGGTATTGCTGCGGCGGCTTTTCACGCCACGCGGCCTGATCGCGGCGACCGGCCTGGCCGCCGTTGCGCTGGTGGCGGGCGGTGTAATCTTGGCTCACACCCTGAATCTTGCCGCCTGTCCGCTTTGTATTCTGCAACGCATGCTTTACCTGCTGCTGGCGCTCGAAGCGATTGCCGCGTGGCTGCTGGCGGGTTCGCCGCACCCAACTCTACCGGGACGCGCGGCGGTGCTGCTGATGGCTGCCACGGCGCTGACCGGCGCCGGCATTGCGACCTACCAGACCTGGCTGCAGCGATTCGCCACGGGCGTCAGTTGCACGGCGGACCAGCCGTGGTGGGAGGAATTCGTGAACTGGGCCGGCAGCCAGTGGCCGCTGCTGTTCGAGGCCTCCGGCCTGTGTTCGGAGGCCGGCTGGAAGTTCCTCGGGCTGTCGATCGCCGAATGGTCGCTGATCGCCTTCACCTCGATGACGATTGCGATGGTGGTAGCACTGCTTGGCAGACCGCAGGGAAAGACCGGGTAACTCATCGCCGCTTCCGCAAACGGTGACAACTACCGCTGCGCGGCGGCGACTGCCTCGCGACAAACCGCTTCCGTTTCGGGCGCGGGTTTGACCCCGAGTACCACAGAGAGCATCTGGCGGCAGCGCAGGTAGATTTCGATTGCCTCGACATGCTGCCGCTGCTGCCGCAGGCATTCCACCAGACGCCGGTAAAACGTCTCCGCCAAGGGATCGCGTTCCACATCGCGCTCATAAAGCTGCGCCGCCTCCGGCCAGCGGCCGGCCCGTCCCCAATGCTCCCCGAGCCGCAGGATCAAACGCCGGAACTGCACCGTCAGGCGGTCGCGCGCGACCAGCAGCCGGGCGCTGTCGGCCTCGCCGGCGAGAAACACGCCGCGATATAGATCCAGCAGTCGCGGCGCCGCCTGCTCAAGTTCGGACAATGGATGGATTTGCCCCAGGCGTGTTAGCATGATTCCTACGCTTTATTCCTATAGGAGATGGGAATGGAAACGGTCAATGTGAGTGGCCTGAAAAACAACCCTACAGATGCCCTGCGCAAGTCGCATCGTGACGTCGTGGTGGTGATGAACAGGGATCGGCCGGATGCGGTGATGGTGGGCGTCGAATCGGTCGGAGTGTTGTCGGCTGCAGGGGTGAAACCCGCCTTGGCGACCGCCCTGTTTCGAGATGGGCATTTGTCCCTGGCCCGCTCGGCCAGGCTGGCCGATATGACGGTGAGCGAGTTTGTGTCGCATCTGTCGCGCCTGGGTATTCCGGTGGTTCGGCTCGATGCGGGTGAGGCCGAGCGGGATATGGACACGCTCGAAGAATGGCTCGCGGCATCCTCCTGACAGACGCCAGCCCACTGATCGGGCTGGCGAGGGTGGACGGTTTGCCTTGGCTGAAGGCGCTGTTCGGGGAAGACTGGATGACAGTCGAGGTCAGGCACGAATATGAGGGCGAGGCAAGTTGCATCCGCATTGCCCTGATGCAAGAGAGCCCAGCCTTGTTGCTGATGGACGAGCGCGCCGGCCGTGCCGTGGCCGCCGAGCATGGCTTGCGTGTAGCCGGAACGGCAGCCGTCATCGGGATGGCGAAGTCAAGGCAATTGACAGGCTCTGCTCGCACTGTATTCGAACGCTTGCATGCTTCCGATTTCCGCATTTCGGCGCAGGTGATCAGAGCAGTACTGCGACGAGTTGGCGAATGAGCATATTGCTGGACCTGTTTGCACCGCGCGCGCCTCTTGCAGTTTCTTGAGCAAGGTCGCGGCAATCAAGCCGAGATTGCCGATCGGTGTCCGCAGCCAGACCCCGGATTTCCGGATGCCGATGATTCGCGGCAACAACCAGGCGTGACCGGCGCCCGGCCTTCGCTGGGAGGACAAACAAGTCGGTGAATCCCGGATTCCTCTTTGCCATACGGCCAACGCCGACTGCCGGCAGTCAGGTATATCCGGCAACGTCGAATCCTGTGCCGATTGCGACGCGCTTAGCGGTCTGGCAATAGCGCCCACAAGGGCACGGCCTCCACACCCTCCGTCAGCATGAAGCGCTGTTGGCCCGGATAGACGACATACAGTGCGTCCAGTTTCAGGTCGTCAATTGCGGTGCGCATCGAGCGCGTGACCCTGGGCACGTCGGCACGCTTGAATTCGACGCCGACGCGTCTTGCGCCTTTGAGCATCAGCAGGTCAAGCTCGGCCCCCTGGTGGGTGGCCCAGAAGTAGGCCTCGTCGGGCTGGCCCAGACGCAGCACCTGCTCCAGTGCGAAGCCTTCCCAACTGGCACCGCAGCGCGGATGCGCGAGCAGGTCCGGCAGCGTCGCGACGCCCATTAGCGCATGCAGCAAGCCGGTATCGCGAAAATAGATCTTGGGCGCCTTCACTTGGCGCTTGCCCAGGTTCTCGTGCCAGGGTTGCAGTTGGCGCACCATGAGCGTTTGCGTCAGCGTATCGAGGTAGCGCCGCACGGTGGGCTCCGACACGCCGAGCGAGCGCGCCGGATCCGCCGCATTCCAAATCTGTCCATGGTAGTGAGCGAGCATGCGCCAGAAACGCAACATGGCCGGGGCGGCGATATTGACGCCGAATTGCGGCAGGTCCACCTCGACGTGGCTGGCGATGGCGCCGGCGCGCCACGCCATGCTGTCTTCATCGGAGGCCGCCAGATAGGAACGCGGAAACCCGCCACGCAACCAGAGCAGGTCCGCCACGCTATCGCCGTCGCCGCCCGCCGCTTCGCGGATTTCCGCCAAGTCGAAACCGCCGACTTCGAGCGTTTCGATCCGGCCCAGCAGCGATTCGCCGGCCTGACGCAGCAACGCGGGAGAAGCGCTGCCCAGCAGCAAATACTGACCCGGCGTGTCGGCTCGGTCAATCAGCACCCGCAGCAACGGAAACAGGCCGGGCTGACGCTGCACTTCGTCGATCACCACCAAACCCGTCAATCGCGACAGCGTATCCAGCGGCTGCGCGAGACGCTCGGCTTGCAAGGGGTTTTCCAGATCGAAGTAATTGGGCGCGTCCCGGTTCAGAAATGTCTGCGCCAGCGTGCTCTTGCCTGACTGACGAGGCCCGTTGAGCACGACCGCGCGCACACGGCGCAAGGCCGTGCGCACGGCATCTTCGAGGGCGCGACGCGGGATCATGGGCTGATGTTGCCATCAATTACATGAAATCCCAACATCTCATGTTCCTTTTTCATGAATTTATTCCGCCAACCCCAAACCGCCAGGGTGACGCGCAACACCGCGGGAAACAACGTGTATCACTGCTGTCCGGCCGACATATGTTCGTCACAAACCTGAGTTGATGATGTTCAGCATGCCGAAGATCACGGCCAGACCCATTCTCAGGACGGCATGGAAGGACCCATCGACCAGGCCCGGCATGAGCTGGTCCAACAGGGCCTGCGCCGGTACGCCGCAAATCTCCGTCATGCCAACATCACTCCTTGACGTGAAAGTCGCGCAGCGACTCTCGACGCTCCCCTCCCCACTTGCGGGGCGAAGGCGGGGTTGCGCGAAGCACGCTTCGCGCCGCCGCAGCGGGCCGGCTGTGCAAAGCAGGTCTCGTGGGGCGCGGAGCGGGGGCTGGTGGAAGGCGCGGCTGCCGCCTGCCGCTGACAGAAACCCTGCTCAAACTTCCAGGGCCGCCTCGCGGCCGCGCTTTTCGTCGATGCCGATAAGCAAAACCAGACCGGCGACGAAATACAGGCCGGTAATCGCCAGGGCCAGGCGGTGATTGCCGCCCGACAGCCAGGTGGTCATGCCATAAGTCATCGGACCGGCGATGGCGGCCATCTTCATGGCCAGGCCCCAGAGCCCGAAAAACTCGGCCCGACGCTGCGCCGGCGCGAAATGGCCCACCAGCGCGCGTGCCGCTGACTGGCTGGAACCCAGGCACAGCCCGGCGATGTTCGCCGCCACCCAGAACTGCGCGCGACTCTCGGACCACAGCGCGATGGCGGTCATCACGAGCCAGCCCGCGAGCGTCAGCGCGATGGTGCGCACGTGCCCCAGGCGGTCCTGCAGATAGCCGAAGGCGAAAGCGCCGACCGCCGCCGTGCCATTCACGACAAAGAACAGCTTGATGTTGTCTTCCGCCGTGAACCCGATCGCCTCCTGCGCGTAGATGGCGGCCAGCGAGATGGCCGCGACGACGCCGGACTGGTAGAACAGCAGGCAAACCATGAAGCGGGCCATGTCCGGAAAGCGGCTCGCCTCGCGGCCTGTGCGCAGCAACCCTTGCATCAGCGCGGATAATTCGGTGGCGACCTCGGCCACGGGGCTCGCCTGCACGCGCTCGCGCAGCAACAGGAAAGTCGGCAGGGAAGCAATGGCGAAGAAGGCGGCGGTAATCAACATGGCGACCGGAACAAAGCTCTCGGCTCCTTCGCCGCGACTCCTGGCGCCGACGATCCAGGCCAGACACAAGCCAAGGCAGGCCATGCCACCCAGATAGCCCCAGCTCCAGCCCCAGCCGGAAACCTTGCCCAGATCGTCATCCCCGGCAAGCTCCGGCAGGAAAGCGGCGATGATATTTTCGCCGCTGCCGAAAAAGAAGCCGGCGATCGCCACCAGCGTCATGGCCAGCGCGACGTCGCCGGGACCCACCCAGAACAAGGCGGCGGTGCCACCGATGCAGCCGAGCGTGGTCAGCGCCAGCAACTTCTTCTTCGCGCCATGGCGGTCGGCGTAGGCCCCGACGCTGGTGGCGGTCAGCAGTATCGCGACACTCGCGATGGCCTGCGTCGTGGTCCAGGCCAGCGTCGCCCACGGCGCGCCACCAGCCACCACCGCAACAAAATAGGCATTGAAGATAGCCGTCACCACGGTCGTCGTATAGGCTGAGTTGGCGAAGTCATACATCGCCCAGGCCCAGACCTCGCGCACCTGCACGCCATCCGCGAGAGCCTGTCGGGTCATGGAACGGCCCTCCCCCCGACCCCCTCCCCGCGAGAGGGGGTGACGATGGTTCGCCGCTGACGCGGCTCCATGTTCCTGGCTGCACCGCCTTGCGGCGGCCCGGCGGCGGCGCTCGGAACAGCCCTCCCCCCGACCCCCTCCTCAAAGGCTAGCGTATGCACACATCTCTCCCGTCATTCCGGCGCAGGCCGGAATCCAGTGGACGGGGACCGCAAAACATCGATTTACCCTGTATGTCTTGGCTTTTCTTGCCGAAGACCGTCCCGAAGTCCATCGCCTCAGCCCTTCTGGACCCCGGCTTTCGCCGGGGAGACGGTGCCGTTGAGATGTGTGCATACGGTAGCCTCAAAGGAGGGGTGACGATGGTTCGCCGCTGACGCGGCTCCATGTTCCTGGCTGCGCCGCCTTGGGGCGGCCCGGCGGCGGCGCTCACGGCGCGCGTCCTTCCAGGTCCGGTTCGCCGCAATGGGCAAGGATCGCCGCGCGGGTCGCATCGCGCAGTTGCAGTGCCGCCTGCCAACCCTCGCCGGACACGGGGATCGGTGCACAGATGCTGACGCGAACCGCGACGCGCCGGGGCAGCCAGGATCCGTCGCGCAGCACTTCGCGGGTCCCGGCAAGCACCACCGGCGTCACCGCCAGCCGGTTCTGCACGGCAATCTGGAACGCCCCCAGACGGAAAGGCCGCAAGCCCGGCTCGCGGCGGAAGGTGCCTTCGGCAAAGAAGAACAGCGGCCGCGTAGCGGCAACCTCGGCCAGCCGGCGCACGTCATCGACCCCCTGCCGCGCGTCAAAGCGCTCGACAAAGACCATGCCAAGTCGCCGCAGCAGCGGACCGGCGAAGGCATGCGCGGCCAGCTCCTGCTTGACTACAAAGCTGACGGGGCATCGCAGCGCGGCCGCCAGCACGATGCTGTCGACATAGCTGGCGTGGTTCGCGACGAACACCGCGGTCGCGGCAGGCAAACGATCCAGTCCATCGATCCGCAAGCGGATGCCGCACAGACGAATGCAAGTTCGTGCCAGCGCGCCGACGCAGCGCCAGCGCAGCGCGACACCCGGCAGCAGCAGGATGCCCACCACGGCCGGCACCGTCAACAGGGCGTACACGCACCAGGCATAGGCGCCGTAGAGCAGATCGCCGCCGCGCCGCAGCGTGGCCCGCAGGCCCTGCCAGAAACCCGCCAGACCGAGGCGCAGCACTTGCAGCCACGGCGCGCGCGCGCTCGTGCCAAATCCCTCGCCGCAATACACATCGCGCGTCCCGGCGCGCCGGATCTTGCCGCTCGAGGTCTTCAGCACCGCGTGAGGCGGCGCCAGCACCACGTCGTCGGGCGGTGTACCGAGCAGATCCACCGCCAGGGAATTGATGCGACGGATCAGTTCGCGCCGCGCTCCGGCGTCGGCTTCGCGGCTTTCAGCCACCACCACCAGGTTCTCGGTGCCCTGCCCGGCCACCGCCACGCCGAACACCGCGACGCAACCGCGTCGCGCGCCGGGAATGCCACCGGCGGCCTCCTCCAGTTCGTAGGGATAGATATTGCGCCCACCGCGGATGATGGTGTCCTTGAGGCGCCCGGTGATGACAATGTCACCGTCGAGCAGATAGGCCAGATCGCCCGAATCGAGCCAGCCGTCGCGGATCAGCTTCGCGGTGGCCTCCGGATTGCGGTAATAGCCGCGCGTGGTCGACGGTCCGCGAAACTCCAGGCGGCCGACGCGACGCGGCGGCAGCTCACGGCCGGTCTCATCGACGATGCGCACCTCGTGGCCCGGCAGCGGCCGACCGCAAGCCACAAGTTGCAGGGCATTGATATCGTCGGCCGCGGCCGGCAGCGCTTCACCGGATACCGACAGCGGCTCGCGTCGCACCCGGTCGATCAGCGGCCCGCGCCCCGGCGGTGACACGGCGAGGCCGACCGAACATTCGGCCAGCCCGAAGACCGGCGCCAGTGCGTTGGCACGAAAGCCATAGGGCGCGAACGCGCTGGCAAAACGCGACAGGGTTTCCGCCGCCACCGGCTCGGCGCCATTGGCCGCATAGCGCCAGGAACTCAGGTCGAGGCCCTGCATGCGAACGGGGTCGAGGTGCCGCAGGCAGAGTTCGAAAGCGAAGTTGGGCGCGGCGGTGATCGTGCCCCGATATTGGTGGATGGCCCAGAGCCAGCGCTCCGGCCGCGCCAGGAAATCCAGCGGCGACATCAGCACCAGCGGACAAGCGTGGTAGAGACTGCCCAGCCAGGCGCCGATCAGGCCCATGTCGTGATACAGCGGCAGCCAGCTGACCACCACGTCGGCCGGGGTCAAGGCGACGGCCTCGCCCCAGGCCCGGATATTGGCCAGCAGGTTGCGGTGATCGAGCGTCACGCCCTTGGGATTGCCGGTCGAACCGGAAGTGTATTGCAGCAGGGCGATGTCCTTGGGATAGCCACGATGGTCTTCGGCCGGCGCCGCGGACCCTGCCGAATCGCGAAGCTCGTCGGGGGTCGTCACTGCGCGCAGGCTGGGAACCAGGCCGGAAAGAATCCGCGCCACCATCCGCGCGGCATCGAAGGTGATCAACGCCACCGCTTCGCAGTTCTGCAAGATGCCGGCCTGGCGGCGCAGGTGATCCTCGATCTGGCCCGGCCGCGTCGGCGGGTAGATCGGCGCCGGAATCGCGCCAGCCAGCAAAATCCCGTAGAAGCTGTGGAAAAACTCCAGGCCCGTGGGCAGCATCATCGCGACGCACTGGCCGGGGGCAACTCCGATCCGGCGCAGGCCGGAGGCAAACTCGCGTGCCGTCGTCAGCAGTTGGCCGTAGTCGAGCGTGTCGGTCTCCGTCGCGCTGCGCTGAAACAGGACATGCGCCCGCCGCGGATGGCGGATGGCGTGCCACTGCAAGACTTCGACGAGGGTCGTGGCGCTGTCCGGGTTGGCCTGCTCCGCCTCCTCGGCCGCGTCCCCCTGTTTCGGCGCTCGCCAGAACACACGCTCGCTCGCGTTTTCCGCGGCCGCCGGAGCACCCGAGGCGATGGCCTTGAGCAAGTCGCGCGGTGTTTGCGCCGAGCCCAGCACATCATCGGCCAAACGCACGCCAAAGGCCTGCTCGATGCGCGCCAGCAGTTCCACGCGCGCCAGACTGTCCAGCCCCAGGTCGCGTTCCAGCGTGCTGTCGAGCTGGGCGCCGCTGCGCCCGCCGGGTCGCACTTCGGCCACCAGGGCGTCCACGATGGACAGCAGTTGCGTTGTTTGATCAAGGTCCGGAGTTGGTTCCATGGCTTCAGTTCTTGGGTATCCCCATGACCGCATGCTGCCCACAGCCAAGCGCCCGGCATAGCAAAAGGTGGATACCGGCAAGCGTGGCGAGTTTCAGGGTGGCGACGCGGCCCAGCATGATCGATTCGCTGAGCAAGGTTGGACGATCGACACGTACCCAGCTCGAATGGGCCAAGACCCCATCGGCAAAGTCCTCATCGCGCAGCGGCAGGCTTTCCCGATGCGCGCCCCGTGTCGTCACCGGCAGGCTGAGCCAATCGCCGAACTCGCCCAGGCCGCGCAACAACAAGGCGGGACGACGCTTCGCGCTGGAAAGGTCGGTGAAGGGAAACGGCACCAGGACGATGTCACCGGAGCGGAACGTCATTCCAGACCTCGTCGTCGGAGTTCTCCCACAGATGCGCCAGCGAAACCGTTTGCGCCTGCTGCCAGTCGGCGAGTTCGCCGCGTTCGCGCGCCTGCAGGAAGCAGACGAAGTCCAGTGCCTCCCTTGCCAGCGATTCGGGCAGGGTGCCGGCGATACGGGCGATTTGTTCGGCGATGGTCATGGGCTTTCTCCTTTGGCACGAGCGGTTCGCTCCAAGTTTAGAGCAAGAAGGCGGCGCAGGATTTCCTCGTCGGGCATGGCGGGCGTGTAGTCGGCCCAGCCGTAGGCGGCGGCGACCGCCGCGTCGAGCGCCTGGTGCGCGTTGTCGAGCCAGGCCGGACGCGCGTTGTAGAGGTTGGTCAGGGTGCGCTTCTTGAGTTCCGCTTCGTGGCCGGGCTTGGCGACGATGCGATCCGGGTAGCCGGCCACCGCTTCGGGGACGCGCTCGGTCCATTCCGTCGGATTGAGCCAGTTTTCGCGGAGTTCGTTCAGGCGCCGCGCCGCCGCCGCGATGTTCGCCGCCGTCACCTCGCCCGCGAGACAGGGCGGCGTCGGCTGGCCGGCAACCGGCGCGGTGTCGCGCGGGGTGAGGCCGGCAGGGAAGGGGAAGGTTTCGAAGGTGGTGGTCGGCGTGTAGCGCGGGCGATCTTCGAGCGAGGTGCCGAGGCGAAGCGACCAGAGTTCGTGGAAGCGCGAATGCAGAATGCCGAAGGTTGTGTCGTCGGAGCGGGCGATCACGACAAGATTCTTGTCGGGAACAATCGATGGAGACAACCATGCGAACACACGGTGCTTGGAAACTTCAGGCGTAACGATATAGCGCGGCAGCTTCGCGATACTTTTGCGCATCTCCGGCCGCGGCCTCCATAGGCGCCACCAGTCGCGCCGCAGCGCTTCCAAGCTGTTTGTCTCTCGTACCGGCTTGATCGATTGGAGTGCGTATGCAAATGGTCGTTCGTAAAGCGATGCGTCGCTTCGCCCATTTCCCACCCGAAGTCAACGATCCAGAAGTCGCGCGGTCGGCGGGTAATGTCCAAACCGTTGAACCAGGGTCGCAGCACGTTGCTGTTCGGGCGGCCATGCGGATTCGGTAGCGCCAGCCACTGGCGTACTTGATCGCCAGAAACATCAAATGGCCCCGTCTTCTGTATACCGTTGAAAGCTGCGAGTGCATTGCTTCAGGGAGCTTGGCCGCTGACAGATCGAGGCCTTCGCCCGCGGTCAGGTCGGCATGGATCGTTGTGCACAGCTTGCCGTCGAGGCCACCAATCGCAACATCAGCCGCACCGAAGCACACCAGCGACACGCGCACCGACGCACCGTCGTTGATCCACGGTTCGTCGCTCCATGCCTCGAAGATGCGGCCGCTGGCGACGATGCGATCCAGCACCTTGCGGTTGGCGCCGCCGCGCACACTGTTGGTCCCGACGAGTCCTGCCGCAACGCACTTGCCGGCTTCGATCTGCGCCCGCGCCTTCTCGAACCAGTAGGTAACGAAATCCGCGCCGCCCGGAACGCGGCCGTCGTAGCACGTGCGCAACGTATCGGTGTAATCGGCGCCAAGCTGGCTGCGCATCACCTTGTCGCCAAGAAACGGCGGATTGCCCACGATCGCATCGCAGGCCGGCCACTCGGCTTCGCTCGCCGTACCGCCAGCGCCAGCGCTCTGCGTCCCTGCGGGAACTTTTATCAGCGCATCGCGGTTCTCGATGCTGTCGAGCGGCCGCAATATCGGTTGCGCCGACACCGGATAGCCGTTCCTCAGCATCCATTGAATCTCGCCGATCCAGACCGTGACGCGCGCGAGTTCCGCCGCGTAGGCGTCGAGTTCGATGCCCAGCACGTTGGCCGGGCTGACCTCGATGCTGACCTGGCGTTGCAGGCCGAGCGCTTCGGCCTCGGTGTTGGCGCGGCGTTCCAGGTCCTTCAGCGACTTCAGCGCGAGGTAAAGGAAGTTTCCGCTGCCGCAGGCGGCGTCGAGCACGCGGTAATTGCGCAGGCGTTCGAGGTGGCCGTGGAACAGCGCGGCGGCGTCCTTGTGCGCCTTGTCGTTCTGCTTTTTCGATTTCTTCAATGCGGCGGCGATGGCGGTCTTCGCCGCCTGCCATTCGGCGGAGAGCGGGCGCACGATGACCGGATCGATCAGCCGCATGATGGTGGCCGGGTCGGTGTAGTGCGCGCCGAGCTGCGAGCGCTTGGACGGATTCAGGCCGCGCTCGAACAGGGTGCCGAAGATCGAGGGGTCGATGTTGCGCCAGTCCATGTCGGCGGCGCGCTGCAGGGCGGCGAGGTCGGCGCGTTCCAGCGGCGGCACGGCGATGGTGGCGAACAGGCCGCCGTTGAACCAGGCGATGGTGTCGTCGCCGTAGTCGCCGCCGTTCTGCATGGCGGTGAACAAGGCCGTCAGCCGGTTCGCGGCGCGCGCCGGGTCGTCGGCGGCCTTGGTCAGCAGGCCGGTGAAGATGCCGCGCGGCAGCAAGCCCTCGTCCTCGGCGAACATGCAGAACAGGCACTGGATCAGGAAGTGCGCGACGGGCTGCGATTCCAGCCCGCGGCGGCGCATGGTCTCGGCCAGGGCGCCGAACTGGCCGGCGGCTTCCTCGGTGATCGCGGCGAGCGATTTGACCGGGCGCAGCTTTTCCGGCTCGGTGAACAGCCAGCGCAGGGTTTGCAGGTTTTCCGGCGTGCCGATGTCGGCGATGGCGATGCGGCGCGGCTGGTCGGGGTAGCCGGTGAAGGCGGTGTGGATCTCGATGATCTCGCGGTCGCTGACCACCAGCAGCGGCGGGTTCTCCAGTTCCAGGGCGTAGTCGGTGAGCTGCTTCAGCGCGGCGCGCAGGTCGCGCCCCGGTCGCTTGTTCTCCCAGCCGAAATGGCCGCGCTTCCAGACATCGGCCCAACCGTCACCACCGCTGGCCTTGCCGGCGCCGCGCTCGAAACAGTAGTTGTCCGGGTCGCGCGGCTTGTCGACGCCGAGCAGCTCGCACAGGTCATCGAAATGCCCCTGCGCGCCGGCGCGTTCGGTGAGCGGGTTGTGCTGCCAAAGGGCGATGAAGCGTTCGGGCGTCATGCAGGCATTCTGCATTGAACACGATCGGCCGGGTAAATCGCGGCGCGAAGCGCCCTAAAGCGCGCCGACCTCGCTCAACAGTTCCGGGTGTTGATCCACCAGGCGCAGCAGCTTGACCAAGGGCGCGGGCGCCTGGGTTTCGCCGCGCTCGTAACGGGAAAAGGCGATCTTGCCAATGCCGACCAATTGGCTGGCCTCGACCTGGGTAAGCTTCAGCTTCTTGCGGATGCGACGGATTTCAGCCTGGAGCCGTTCCCGCGAGCGAGCAAGCAAGGTATCTCCGGCCTCGCCGTAGCGGCGGGCGCTTTCATCATCGAGGATGGCTTCGCCGCAGGACGGGCAGAACCAGCCGGCCAAGCCCTCGACCGTCATGGCCTCGCCGTCGTACTCGACCCGTTCAGTCCGGGATTCGTCACGCTTCATGGCCTTGCTGCATTCCGGGCATTTTATTTTCATGATCAAAATGCATTTTTTGCATTGCTGATTGAGGAAGCCGGGAAGCCTGCAAAAGACGCTAAACAAAAAGTCGGCACTGGCGGGACGGTGAGTCGGGCCGGCGGCGGGGCCGGACGGGATTCGGGGCGGTTGCGGACTCACCGACCCCGCGCGAGTTCGGCGACCAGCGCCTTCAATTGCGCGTCGTCGGGCAGCGCCTCGGCCAGCTTGCGCGCATGGCCCAGTGCGGCGCGCGTGTCACCGGCCTCGCGTTCGAACGAGATCAGGGCGCCGAGCAGGTCGACGTCGTAGGGATGGCGCCGGTCGGCCTCGCGCAAGGCGGCGATCGCCTCCTGCGGGCGACCGGTCGAGTGCAGGGCGACGGCCCAGACATAGGCGTAGCGGGCGCGGTCGGGGGCCAGCTTGGCGGCTTGCGCCAGCGAGGCCAGCGCCGGCGTCCTGTCGCCCTTGCGGACTTGCGCCAGCCCGTGCGCGTGCAACAGGTCGGCCGAACGCGGCAGCGTGGCGAGACCTTCGCGCAAGCTCGCCTCGACCTCCTGTTCCCTGCCCTGAATCCGCCAGGCATCGGCCAGGTTGACCCAGGCCTGCGCAAACTGCGGGTCGAGCTTCAAGGCCCGGCGGAAGGCGGCCACGGCATCGTCGAAACGCCCGAGGCGAAGATAAAGGTTACCGAGATTGAGATTGGCTGTCGGCCAGTCGGCGTCCTGCCGCTGCGCGGCGATGTACTCGTCCAGCGCGCGCCGGTAGGCGCCGCGCCGCGACTCGGGCATCTGGCTTTCCGGCACGCCGGCCAGAACCCGCGCGGCTTCGATGCGCACGCCGCGCACCGGGTCGGCCAGCAGGGGCCCGGCGGCAAGCACGCGGTTGACCGGATCGACCGGTTCGATCATCGCCAGCGCCGCAATGCGGACCTCGGGGTCGGGATCCTTGAGCAGTTCGCGGGCAGGCTGCAACATCCGCGGGCGCATCAAGGGCGCCAGCATCTGCGCCGCCGTGGCGCGCACCAGCGGCGGCTGGGCGCCGCTTTGCGCCAGTGCCAGCAGATCCGGCAGCGCCTTGGCGCCCTGAGTCGCCCCGGCATGCAGCACCGGGCCGATATTCGGCCGCTGCCGCCACTGCTTGCCAAGCCAGCCGTCGAGCGAACTCGCCGCCCATTCCGGCGTCTTCCCGGCATGGCATTGCGTGCAGGCATCGGGACTGCCGAGCCGCTTGGCAAGATCCGGCCGCGGCACGCGCATGCCGTGGTCGCGCCGCGAGTCGATCACCATGTAGTTGGTGGCCGGCATGTGGCAGGCAACGCAGCGGGCGCCGGCGGCGTCCGCCTTGTGGAAGTGGTACTTCGGGCCATCGAACGCGCCGGCATCGTGACAGCGCGTACACAACGCATTGCCTTCGGCGCGCAGCTTCGCCGCATGCGGTTCATGGCAATCCATGCAGGTGACACCGTACTGGTACATCCTGCTCTGCTGGAAAGAACCCCAGGTGTAGACCTGCTCCCGCTGCTGGCCGTCGGCATCGACCTCGGCACGCCGGTGGTCGAGGCGATCGGTGCGGAAGCCAAGTCGCGCTTCAGCGGCAAGATAGTCAAGATCACCATCGAGACCAGGGCCGCGAAACCGGCCGAGAAGGCGCAGGACAGCCGGGCTCGCACGGAAGTCGCACAGAAGAAGGCGAAGTTGGATTAAGCTGGCGGCCAACTTCAAGCCGGAATGGACTTGCGCTTCTTTCCGGCCTGAATGGATACCGTCACGAATGCCCCGGCATATCCGGATCGAATGTTAACTCGAGGAGTAATCATGCGCGTCACAAAGCTAGGCTTAGTCACCTGTGCTGCCCTGCTGGGCCATCTGCTTGTTGTCCCGGCATTTGCCCAGAACACGCAGGGACAGGCGCCACAAGCGCAACAGCCTCCGCCGACGCCCCAGCAGCGCGCGGCATTGCTGAAGCAATGGCTGCAATTCAGCGAAAACCAGATACGCGCCTACGAATGGATCGAGACGACCGTCGTCAGCAAGGACGGACAGGAGAAGAACCGGACGGTAAAGCGTTGCTACTACGGGGCTGACGGCAAACTGCAGAAAATGATCTTGCAGAAGACCCCCGAGAGGAAGGCGGCCCGCCCGGAGTTCTTCCGCTCGGGCGCATGGTCAAGAAGGCCGCGGAGCACAAGAAGGAGGAAACGACCGAGTACATGAAGAGCGCCGCGGAACTCGTGCATCACTACATTCCGCCTGCCCCCGGATTCATCCAGCAGTCGATCAACAACGGCAAGATGGGGATGCAGATGCTCGAACCCAACCGCCGCGTGCGCCTGACCTTCGGCGACTTCCTGAAGCCGGGCGATTCGCTTGGCATCGACATCGAATTGCCGAGCAACCGCCTGCTGGCGATGGCCGTGGCCAGCTACCTCGACACCGCCGCCGATGCCGTGGCAATGAACGTCACGATGTCGGTGATGCAGGACGGCACGATCTATGCCGCCCGCTCCGTGCTCGATGCCAAGGCGAAAGGGCTGAGCGTCACCGTCGAGAACTCGGGACACCGGCGCGTCGCGCCTTGATCCTTTCCCACTGAAGAATCCGATACGAGGAGCAACCATGCTGCGAAACTGTCTGTTCCTGGCTTCATCCCTGCTGGCGGCAACTGTCGTCTGGGCGCAGCAAGTCGCGCCGACCCAGCCACCGGCGGCCAGCGCTCCGGCGGTAAGAACGGAGTCGCAAAAACTCGCGAGTGACAAGCTCATGGAGATGGCGAAATTCCTCTCGCGCCAGGAGAAGTTCAGCGCCACTCTGCGTGTCGGCTATGAAGTCCCGCAGGCCAATGGCCAGAAGATCGAGTTCGGCGAAATCCGCGACCTCGCGGTGCAGCGCCAACCGTGTGCGCATGTCGGAACAGGCGAGCGACGGGCGAGGCAACATCATGGTGTTCGATGGCAAGACCATCACCCTGCTGGACGGCGAGACGGGCAAGTATACAGGTGCCCCAGCCCGGCGACATCGACCACACCGTGGTGTATTACATCCGCGACCTGAAGATGCGGCTGCCGCTGGCGCCCTTGCTGATGGCCCATTTCCCGGAAGAAATGCAGAGCCGGATCGAAAGCGTCGACTACGTCGAGCGCACCACCATCCTCGGCGAGCCGGCGCACCATATCGCTGCGCGCACCGCAAATATCGATTTCCAGGTATGGATCGTCGATGGCAAGCGGCCATTGCCGCTGCGCATCGTGCTGAACTACCGGAATGAGGCAGGGCACCCGCAATTCTGGGTGCAGTTCTCCAAGTGGAACCTCGCGCCCCAGTTCGCGAAATCGACCTTCGAGTTCAAGGCACCCAAGGGCGCCGAGCAGATACTGTTCGCGGTGCAGGTGCCTCACCTTGCCGAATCCACGCAAGCGGCCGCCACTCAGCCGCAAGGAGACAAGCAATGATTTCAAGGAAACGGACCAGCTATATCTGCGCCGCCGTATTGACGGCCTTGCTGTCGGCATTGATCGTCATGCAGGACGTGGAAGCGCGGGGAGGTGGTGGCGGTGGTGGCGGTGGCGCTTCGGCTTCCCGCGGTGGTGGCGGTGGCGGATTTTCGGGCGGCAGTGCTTCCCGCGGTGGTGGCGGCGCTTCCGCCAGTGGCGGAGGTTTCTCGCGCCAGGGAGGCGCCTCTAGCGGCAGCTTTGGTGCGGGAGGGGGTGGTTCTCCGGCTGCGGCATCGCAGGGGCACTCGGGCGGAGGTGCAGCAGCGATGCCGTCCGGCGGCGGGGCGAGCAGCGCGTCGGCCAGCGCGCAATCAAGGCAAGGGTCCGCCAGCAGCATGCAGGGCACCACCTCAGCGAATCAGGCCTCGCGGCAATCCTCGGCCAGCAGCATGCAAAGTACGTCATCGGCCAATCAGTCGGCGCGACAGAGCACGGCGTCGACTACCACGTCGTCGAACCAGGAAGCTCGCCAAACCACGTCCTCGTCCAATCAGGAAGCGCGGCAGAGCACGGCCACCACGAACCAGTCGCAGCGGCAGCAGACAGCCCAGGCTTATTACCCGCCACCGCCACCCGCAGCCTACTATCCGCCTCCGCCCAGCGCGTACTACCACGGGAGCGGCGATGCGGCGGCCGGCTTCGTCGTCGGCGCCATGGTCGGTGCTGCCGCTGCGTCTGCCAGCACGCCACCACCCGCGCCGGCACCCGCGCCAGCCACCACGACAGTTGTCTACACCCAAGCTCCGCCGCCTCAGCCAGCACCTCCGCCGCAGCCGGCGCCGGCGCCTCAGATGGCGTCCCTGCCTTACCCGATGTCTCGCAGGTCAAGGGCGTCACCTATTACCGCTGCGGGCAGAGTTACTACATGATGGGCTTCAGTCCTTCCGGGCCGACCTACATGCCGGTGCAGCCGCCGGCAAGTAGGCTGGCTTGCCGCCTGGCGGAAGATGTCCTACCCAAGAGATCTCCGCCAGCCTGTGCTGCAAACGCTTCCTCGACCCCGCCGTGAAAAGAGATAACCGCTGATGGAAACTGCAGGCGTCGAGCCCGATACCAGTTTCTCGCTTGTGGCCGGCGGCCCTTTTTACAGGATGCTGCGCCGCCTTGGACTGCTCGGCGCGGACCAGCTCACCACGTCGCGCACGGCCACTGTTCTTGCCATGTTTGCCTGGCTGCCCCCTGCCCTGCTTGCAGCCGTGCAAACGCTGGCCGACGGCAGTTACCAGGGCTGGGGATACTTCACCGACCTGACGGTTCCGGCGCGCTTCCTGATAGCCATCTGGGCGATGATTGCGACCGAGCGTTACGCCGACAGCCGCTTCCAGATTCTGGGCCGGCAATTCAGGGAGGCGCAACTCCTTTCCCCTGCCGACATTGCCCGCTTCGAGGCCATCGTCAATATTGCCGACCGCAGGTCAAGCTCCGGAATCGCCGAGGGAGTCATTCTTGCCGCAGGCCTGGTCATCTCGGGTTTCACCATCGCTCTCCCGATCCAGCTTGCCGGTGCGGTCTGGGAAGGTACGCTGGCTGACGGTCAGGTCCAACTGTCCTGGGCCGGCATGGCGGTGCGCTATGTCAGTCAACCCCTGTTTCTTTTCCTGGTCTTGCGCTGGGGCTGGTGGTTTCTGGTCTGGGCCGCACTGCTGTTTCGCGTCTCGCGGCTAAAGCTGAAACTGATACCTCCTCATCCTGACCGCGCAGCCGGGCTGGGCTTTCTGGCGATTTATCCCAGCGTGTTCAGCGGCTTTGTCTTCGCCCTGAGTTGCGTGGTCTCGGCAAACATGCTGAAGGATCTCGGCGTGGAGCAACATCCTCCGGAGCTCGTGTGGTTTGCCATCGCCGGATGGCTGGGTCTCAACCTCATGGTATTCCTCGGCCCCCTGCTGGTTTTTTCCGGATCGCTGTTCGCGGCGCGCGAGCAGGCACTGCTCGAGTACGGTCTCATGGCGACCCTGCAGCATCTCGCCCTGCGCCGCAAGTGGACAGGAGAGACGGGAGACGAGAATCCCGCGGACGCCCAGACGCTGCCTTCGCTATCGGAACTGCAATCGAACGTCCAGGCCATCCGGGACATGGGCTACACCCCGGCCAATCGGGGAACGGTGGTGCATATCATTGTGGCAGCCGGCCTGCCGTTTCTTCCCGTGGTACTCAAGCTGGTGCCGCTGGACAACATTCTCAAGTGGGCGCTGGGCAAGATCCTGTAGCCTGCCCCTGATCTTTGCCATTGAGGAACACGTCATGAACAAAAACCTTCGCCATGCAATCGTTCTCGCCGCACTGAGCCTGCCGGCCCTCGCACGGGCCGGCGGCCTCTACCTGTACGAAGTCGGCACCTCCGACCTCGGCTTTGCCGGCGCCGGCACGGCGGAGTGCGCCGAGGATGCATCGACCGTGTATGCCAATCCGGCGGGCATGACCCGGCTTTCCGGCAACTAGCTGGTGGTCGGCGGGCAGATGTTGTACGGCAAGGTCGAGTACGAACTGGACGGAACCGGTTTGCTCGGCGCCGGCGATCCCGGCAACGTGATCGGCTGGCTGCCGGGCGCCAGCCTGTTCTACAGCCACAGCCTGGACGAGCGCCTGAAGCTCGGCGTCGGCGTGTATGGCAACTTCGGTCTGACCATGGACTTCGGCAACAACTGGGCCGGACGCAACCTGGTGGACGAAACCGCGTTGATGGCGATGACCATCCAGCCGACCCTGGCCTACCGGATCGATGACCAGTGGTCGCTCGGCGCGGGCCTGACGGCCAATTACGGTTATTTCAAACTCGAGCGTGTCGCCCTGATCGGCGGCGGCACCCAGAAGGAAAAGGATACCGACTGGCAATTTGGCGGCCGCTTCATGCTGTGTTGCCGCGGTCCGGCCCCGACTTCCATGCCGATGGATTGATCAGTTCCCTTCGGCGCTGCTTCGCTTGCCCGGCGGGACAAGAGCGGTGATACTGATCCCATCAAGACAACGTCGCCCCTGGCCCCCTATGATTCGTGCAAGTCAGCGGAATGGGACCGGAGCATTGCCATCAGGTCAGATCAAGAGCCACAAACGATGCTCTTTCCTGCTTCCGTCCTCGCAGCATATTGGACGCCGCGGATGCGCAATGCGCGCAGGATCCACCGCGCCAAGCACTTGGCCGACTACGTATTTGCCGTCGCCTGCATTCTGATGGCGATGATCCGCGTATTCATTGCCAATGCACTGACAAGCTCTTGGTCCTGACGCGCTGACCTCGTTCAGGGACGTTGCGCCGGCATGATCCGTGGGCTTAGCAGCCCTTCCACTCCGGCTTGCGCTTCTGCATGAAGGCGTCGATGCCTTCCGCCGCATCCTCGGCCATCATGTTGCAGGCCATGGTCTCGACCGCCAGTTGGTAGGCGCCGTCGAGACCCATTTCGAGCTGCTTGTAGAACATCTGCTTGCCCATCGCCAAGGCAACCGGGGACTTGGCGCAGATCGAATCGGTGAGCTTCTTGACTTCCAGATCCAGTTGCTCCAGCGGCACCACGCGATTGACCAGGCCGCGCCGCTGCGCCTCGGCGGCGTCGATGAAATCTCCGGTGATCAGCATTTCCATCGCCTGCTTGCGGCCCATCGCACGTCCCAGCGCGACCGAAGGGGTGGAGCAGAAGAGTCCCAGATTAACGCCCGAGACGGCGAACTTCGCCCCCTCCGCGGCGACCGCCAGATCGCACATCGCAACCAGTTGGCAACCGGCTGCCGTGGCGATGCCGTGAATCCTCGCGATCACCGGCTGCGGCATTTCGACCAGGGTCATCATCATCTTGCCGCAGGCCTTGAACAGCTTCTGCATGTAGGCCTTGCTGTGATTGGCGCGCATCTGCTTGAGATCGTGGCCGGAGCAGAACGCCTTGCCTGCGCCGGCAATCACCACCGCACGCACCGCGGCATCCTTCGAGATCGCATCGAGCGCCGCCTGCAATTCTCCCAGCAGTTCTTCCGAGAGGGAGTTGAATTGCGTCGGGCGGTTCAGGGTCAGGGTCGCGACACCTTCGCTATCGGTGCGCAGCAGGATGGGCGCTGTGGCTTCTGATCGGATGTCACCGGGTGCGTTCATGGCGTTGTCTCCTTGTCGTTCGTGGGTCAAGAGTCTAAGGCATCCTCGCCCGCGCCGGGGGGCGGCAGCGGGCTCCAGGCGGCCCGCCGGCTATTCGATGGCGGCGGCCGACCTGGCCTTTTCGCGCAGCACGTACTTCTGTATCTTGCCTGTCGAGGTTTTCGGCAGCGCCTCGAAGATGAATTTCTTCGGCACCTTGAAGCGCGCCATGCGCTCGCGGCAGAACTCGGTCAGCTCCTCGGCCGTCACCGTGGTGCCCTCGCGCAGCTCGATGAAGGCGCAAGGCACCTCGCCCCATTTCGGATCGGGCGTGGCGACCACCGCGGCGCCCAGCACCGCCGGATGGCGATACAGGATGTCCTCGACCTCGATCGACGAAATGTTCTCGCCGCCGGAAATGATCACGTCCTTGCTGCGGTCCTTGATCTTGATGTAGCCGTCGGGCTGCATCACCGCAAGGTCGCCGGTGTGATACCAGCCGCCCTTGAACGCTTCCTCGGTCGCCTGCGGATTCTTCAGGTAGCCCTTCATCACGATATTGCCGCGAAACATGATCTCGCCCATGGTCTGGTCATCCCATGGCACCGGCTGCATGGTTTCCGGATCCATCACCGTGATGCCCTCCTGGCAGTGGTAGCGCACGCCCTGGCGGCCATTCAGGCGCACCTGCTCATCCAGCGGCAGGTGCAGCCACTCTTCATGCTTGGCGCAGACGGCGGCCGGACCGTAGGTTTCCGTCAGGCCATAGACGTGGGTAATGTCGAAGCCGATCTTGCCCATGCCCTCGATCACCGCGGCGGGCGGCGGCGCGGCGGCGACCAGCGCCGAGACCTTGTGGTTGATGCCCGCGCGCCACTCCGGCGGCGCGCTGATCAGCAGCGAATGGACAATCGGCGCGCCGCAGTAATGGCTGACCTTGTGTTCCCGAATGGCATCGAAAATCAGCCTGGCATCGACGCGGCGCAGGCAGACGTTGGTGCCGGAATTCGCTGCCACGGTCCACGGAAAGCACCAGCCGTTGCAATGGAACATCGGCAGCGTCCACAGGTACACGGCCTGCGGCGGCATGCCCCAGGAGACGATGTTGGACAGCGCATTGAGGTAGGCGCCGCGATGGTGATACACCACGCCCTTGGGATTGCCCGTGGTGCCCGAGGTGTAGTTCAGCGATATCGCATCCCATTCGTCCGCTGGCGTCTGCCAGGCGTAGTCGGGCTGGCCGCCTGCCAGCAGGGATTCGTACTCGATACTGCCGACGCGCTCGCCGGGACCGGTGTACTCCGGGTCATCGACGTCGATGACGAGTATCGGCCGCCCGAGTTCCGCCAGCGCCTTCTTGACCATTGGCGAATACTCGCGGTCGGTGATCAGCACCTTCGCCTCGCCATGGTTGAGCATGAAGCTGATGGTCTCGGCGTCCAGGCGCGTGTTCATGGTGTTCAGCACGGCGCCGCACATCGGGACGCCGAAATGGCACTCGAACATCTCCGGCGTGTTGTTGAGCATCGCCGCCACCGTGTCGCCGGCGCCGACTCCGTGACCGGCCAGCGCCGAGGCCAGTCGCCGGCTGCGCTCGTAAGCCTCTCGCCAGGTAAAGCGGCGCCGGCCGTGAATCGTGGCCAGGCGGTCCGGGTAGATATAAGCCGAACGCTCGAGAAAGGTCAGCGGCGTCAGTGGAACATAGTTGGCGGGATTCTTGTCGAGTCCGGCGGCGTACGGATTGGTCATGGAATTCACCTTTCAGAGTGCGTTGATTCTACCCGGTCAAATCCGCCGATTGGCTGTTGCAGTCCGGTTGAGTCCGGTGGCACAAGGACCATCACGGATGGTTTCCAGGTTTCACCTCAATGCCGGCGCCGAGTAGCCCCGGAATCCGGGTGAAACAGGCCCGCCAGGGTCTTTCCCAATGCCTTGACGGCCTCCGGCGATTCGATTTCCATAACCTGATCGACCGTCCACAGGCGATCCTTTTCCGGAAGCAGCTCGTCAAACTCGTCCCGAACGTTGAACCCTGGGGCCCGTGTGCTTGCACAAAACCGGTCCGAGGCTAATGCCCTTGTCACCGGCCGTCTGTACGCCAAGGCACAAATCAGGGGGCCATGGCCCCGGCGCCGGCAATTCCGCGCAACGCCTTGGGGTGGCGGCCACATAAGGGGCCGGCCCGGCGAAAAAAGTCGACTTGCTTCGACTTCTGTTCGCTACCGTACAGCGCGCCACACTGTAATGCTGAGAATCAGGGGCTGAACCACGCAGCCTGACGGGGATGGTTCCCCGTCGTTGCCTGGGCCCCCTCGATAGGTCACCTCCGATGCGCTCAAATCTGCTTGAAGACCTCGTGGTACTGGCCGCATTCATCGCCGGCGGATTCGCGATTCCCGCGAATGCCGAGAGCGTCTGCGGGCGCGCGGGGGGGCGCAGCGCCTGTTGAGGGGCGCGGAATGGCGTCGGGGGCCCGCCGGGGGGGGGGGGGGGGGGGGGGGGGGGGCGGGGCGGGGGGACGAGCTCGGGTGGGGCAGGCAGGGTGGGACGGGGGGAGGGGGCCGGGGCCGGCGTCGTAACGCCGGGGGGCGCCCCCCCCCGCCCCCCGCCCGCGGGGGGCCCCCCCCCGAACCCCCCCCCCGCGCGCGGGCGCCGGGGCCGGGGGCCCCCCGCCCGCCCGGGCGGGGGCCGGGCCGGGGCTGTTGGTTGCCGGTCCGCCCTTCCCCCAGAAAACACTTTGAACGGGACGACCGCGGTGGACCCCCCCAAGCCGGCCCGAGCGGCCGCGGAGGCGGGACCGACCG
This sequence comes from Sulfuritalea sp., assembly GCA_016712985.1. Lineage (GTDB taxonomy): Bacteria > Pseudomonadota > Gammaproteobacteria > Burkholderiales > Rhodocyclaceae > Sulfuritalea. Next base: position 148,606 of record JADJQA010000007.1, read on the forward strand.
GCATCAGGACCCCGGAGGCGGGGGGGGCCCCCCCCAACCCCAGGCGGGAAGTACGGCGCTGATGGGTCCGCCAACACATACAGGTGTTGGCGCGGCGCCTTACTGGCGGCTGTCAGTGCGGTTCCCGTCTCGATAGCGAAGGCGCCTGCCGCCGGCACCGTTCATGGCACTGCGCCCGATGCCCTGTTGAGCGCTGCCACGGCGGTAGTGATTACACGGCTCAAGCAGGACGACAATCCCTCGGCCAAGAATGCAATGACCATGGACGATCTCATGGAGACGACGATCCTGCCCCTGTTCGACTTCCGCCACATGACCCGGCTGGCGGTTGCCCGCAACTGGAAACTCGCCTCGCCCGAACAGCAGACATCACTGATTGGCGAGTTCAAGACCTTGCTGGTACGCACCTACTCCGCAGCGCTGGCCAATTATCGCGATGAGCTGATCGAGTTCAAACCGCTTCTTCTGGCGACTGGGGACACCGATGTCACGGTCAGGTCGACCGTGAAGAAGCCCGGGGTCGAGCGCATGAGCATCGATTACGACATGGAAAAGATGGCTGAGGGGTGGAAGGTCTACGACATCCGGATCGCTGGCATCAGCCTGACCACAAACTATCGCTCCTCCTTCGCCGAAATCATCCGCGACGGCGGCATCGACGAACTGATCAGATATCTCGCAAACAAGAACCGGCAGGCTCGGTCCGGGCTGCGGTCCGATGACAGTGAGGTGCGGGGCCTGATTCTCCTTTACGGAGTCGTACCCAGTCTGCTGGGCGGCCCGCAATAGGCAGCCCGGCACCGTTTTCCTGCATCCCAGCAGGCCGCAGCGATTGACTGCCGATCGACAGAGGCGGCCAAGATGGAAGATCCTCCCGCATGTCGCGTTGAATTTCCCCTTCTCCGCCGCGTCAAGACGCTACGACCGGGGCTCTCCCTGATCGTTGACAGTCACAGTGGTTCCGGGAGCGGTGGTCATCTGCATGCGATGTTGCTGACCCCGGAAGTCGTAAGTGACATCCCAGTAGTCGGGGCGGAATTGGCTGGATACGTTTTCGCAGCGCTGCACGTCCCGGATCTCCGTCTGTTGCCCACGACCGACGTTGGCGCCCACCGCGCCCCCTAAAACGACGCCACCGACAGTCGCGATATCGTTACCACGCCCACTACCGACCTGATGGCCGATTACCCCGCCAATTGCGGCGCCGACGAGCGCTCCCCGGAACGTTGATCCTGCTTTGCTGAGGGACTTGTTCCCGGCTCGACCCAGCATCGCTGCCCCGGTGTTCCGGCCACCGCATGTACAGAAGTGACGTTGGCTTGGTATAGCCGCTCGTTGTTGCGTCGACGATTGTCAGAGACCGCGGCAGGTGCAGGCGCGTAATGATTGTTATCGATTTGCGCGTTGCGGCTTACGTCCCGTACGGATGAAATGCGGTTGTTCAGACCCATCGCAGCCAACGATGGATACCGGCCCGGACGCAAAACAGCGCACCGTCCGCTGAATCGGGCGTCTTCGCAAACTTCCCAGCGGTCGCCGAAAACCACGGCCGACGAGGCGCGGTCATTGAATCCAACGCGCTCGAAGTTGCCGACCTGTTGCTCCGTGGTGAAAGACCGGCCCTGGAAGCCTTCGCCTTCGTAGAAAACCACCTGCGCGACCGTACCAACAGGATCGGGAGCATAACGACTGTTATCAATTCTGGTGTTCCTGCTCACGCTCCGTACGGATGAAACGCGGTTGTTCAGACCCATCGCAGCCAACGAGGGATACCGACCCGGACGCAGGACAACACAGCGCCCGCTGAACCGGGCGTCTTCACAAACTTCCCAGCGATTGCCGGTAACCACGACCGACGAGGCGCGGTCATTGAAGCCAACGCGCTCGAAGTTGCGGACCTTTTGCGCCGTGGTGAAAGACCGGCCCTGGAAGTCTTCGCGTTCGTAAAAGGTCGGCCCTGCTACCGCTTGCGCAGAGATCGCCACTGCGGCCATCGCCAACGCGGTGTTCAGCATTGCATTCATTTGATGTCTCCTGTAAAAAACTTCACACACCGAAGCGACTGACGAACAGCGTCATCAGAATGGCGCGACCCGGTGGTCCCCGACGTTGTCTTAAGGTCCGCAGGACATTGGACTACATCCTCGGAATTGCAGATCGCTGCCAAACCTCCAGCCGTCCAGAAGGTACAGGCATCAACGCGATCAATATGGCGCAGTATCAAGACGGGGTCTGTACGGCGCCGAACATAGAGACCTCACAGGCTGTTCCAGCCGAAAGTTCAGGCTGCTGCCTCGAAGCGCCGGACCTCTAACAGCGCCTCATGCAGACTCATCTCTCCAGCTTCCAGGAGCTTGCCGACCAGATGCTCGGTCAGCAACTTGAGCCGGAACAGCACGGACTTCGTTTCGCCGTACAGGCGCTCGCTCTGCGCTTCCATGATGCTGCGCGTTTCCGCGTCCACTTCGCGCCCGCCACCGTGGCTTTCATTTGCGAGCGCACCGAAGTTCAGGCGGGTCTTGCGGTACATGCCCATCTCACCCACGGCATGATGCAGCAACTGCGTCACGCGGGTAATGTCGTTGTGCGCCCCGTTGGTTGTGCCTTGCTCGCCAAAGAACAGTTCCTCGTTGGCCATACCGCCCAACAACACCCGCACGTCGTGCTCGATGTCGCCCTTGGTCTTCAGCAGGTTGGCGCCCTGTTTGTAGAAAACGAAGCCCAGTGCGTTGGTGCGCGCGTTGGCCTTCAGTGAAATCTTGATGGTCTTCATGTCGGCCATGATTCCGTCCCAGTTGCCGTCGGCAAGCTGGCGTTCGTGTTCGAGGTCGACCAGGAAGTGGCCCAGTTCGTGCACGGCAATGATGCGGCGGTCGCGCTCGCGTTCTTGCGTCGTGTGGGTGTTGACGTTGCCCACCAGCACGCGCTCGGCGGCCTGCATCAGGGTATCGGCGCCGATCATGTCCCCTGCCTGCACGGCGGTGATGCCAGCCTGGTTGACGATGGTTTCCAGATCGGCCGGGCTGCGGCCCTCGGTCACGTCCACCAGGTGGGACAGGTCCAGGTCGGGCAGCACCTTGTCGGCACGCTGGCCCAGGTAGTGGCCAATGATCGCCAGCCGCTCTTCCCAGTTCGGCATGCGGAAGTCCACCTTCATCTGGAAGCGGCGCAGCATGGCCTCGTCCATCTGCATCGTTTCGCTGTTGAAGTTGCTGGCCACGATCCAGATGATCTCGGGTGCGTTGCTGCTGCGTACCCCGTCCAGTACGGACAGGAGCGTGTTCGCGGTATCGTCGTCGAACTTGCGGCGGCCGCCGCGCTTCATGAACAGGTCCTGCGCCTCGTCCAGGAAGACGATGCAGCGCTTGCGCCGCTTGGCCATGGCGATGATGCGGCTTAGCGTATTCGAGCCGCCGGCGACGAAGCCCGTTTCCAGGTTCGCCGCGGAATGGAACAGGATGGGGAGCCGCAGTTCTTTGGCGAGGTAGCTGGCCAGCTTGGTCTTGCCGGTACCCGCTGGGCCGCTGAACATCACGTTGAAGGGCTTGCTGATGCCGTACTCGGCATACTCCGCGCGCCGTTGATACTGATCCTTGATCTGTGCCACCTCGGCTTTGATGTCGTCCATGCCCACCAGGTCGTCGATGGAGCCCTGCACCTGCGCCGGCTCGATGAACTTGAGTGACTTGAACTGGCCCTTGAGCTGAAGGTACAGGAAGCCCAGCAGGCCGAGCGTTAACGCGACCGACAGCAGGCCGCTGAGGCCGGCCTTCCAGCCGTCCTTCTCGGACTCCGGGCGGGCGCCGGCAAAGCGCTGGTCCAGCAACTCGAGCAATTCGAGATTATTGGCACTGAGCTCGCCGCGCGGTACAAAGACAAGCTTGCCGCTCCACGGCGCGGTGATGGCCTTGTCGGCGAAAATCTTGGTCTCCATATCGCTGGGGTAGTACGCGTGCTGCTTGCCCTGCGATTCGATCAGGATGACGCGCTCCGATACGTTCAGCGTCACTGGCTTGTAGATCACCGTGATGCGCTCGACCGGACTGGTTTCCAGGAAGTTCAGCACCGAGCCCGTGCCGAACACCACGGGTAGCTTGTCGTTGAGTATCCACACACCCTCGCCCGCCTTTCCGGCAAGGGCCATAGTCTTGACCCGCTCGACCACGGCAGCCTGCTTCTGGATTCGAGTGAACGAATAAATGCCAGTAGCCGGGATCAGGACGGCAATCGCCAGCACCGTCAGCCGAGCGGCCACCGGCTGGATTACGAACCAGTCCTGCAACCGGCTGGCAGCCTTCTTGATAGCGAGCCACAGACCCGGCGCAGCCGGCGCCGAGTCGCTGGGTTTCAATAGATCCGACATTGCCGCCTTGCTTGGCGTCGCTAAGCGCCCCCGTCCCGGAGGCGGAACGAGTGATTCACGTCAACGGGAGTCCGGCAAAGCGGCCCGCGCCCGCGAGAAGCTCTGCCAGACGCTTTAGCGCAGCCCAAAAAACGACAAGAGAGCAACGATGATGACTATTGCGCCGACGATGTAGACGATGTTATTCATGAGAGTAGCCTTCGCGTGGGTTACGTGATCGAATCGCGTGTTTGACACGATTCACTGGACAGCAATTGCACGCTACCCCATCCGGCCCGGGTGCTCCGTACGCCAGCGCACGTAAAGTCCGATATTGGCGAACAGGCGATCACGTCCGCAAAACACCCGGCCGCCTGGTTTGAACATATGGAGAGTTGCGCCCTACGACAAGCTGACAAATAGCTTTGTTGAAGCCTCCGCCGCCTGGGCCGTTCTCCAAAACCGCCGTTCAAGCGGCGCCACCGACTTCGTCCGACCGAACTTCGGCTGTGCAGCATCAGCGGACGGTCGTTAGAATTTCTGGCTGACGGCACCCGGCCATCCCCCCCCCCCCCCCCCCCCCCCCCCCCCCCCCCCCCCCCCCCCCCCCCCCCCCCCCCCCCCCCCCCCCCCCCCCGCCCCCCCGCCCCCCCCCCCCCCCCCCCCCCCCCCCGCCCCCCCGCCCCCGCCCCCCCCCCCCGCCCCCCCCCCCCCCCCCCCCCCCCCGCGCCCCCCCGCCCCCCCCCCCCCCCCCCGCCCCCCGTGGGGGGAAGGGGGGAGTTTCCCTCTTCCGGGAAACCCCCCGTTGGGGGCGGAAAAACCCCCCGCGGAGGGGGGAGGGAAAAAATTGACTTAAAAAAAAAAAAAAGAGGGGGGGTTTCTCCCCGGCGGGGTTTTTTCCAACCAGCCGCTCAGAATTGTTCTCCAAAGCGGCCATTAATTTTCCCGCTTGCTCGGAAGCGGTCATTGACAAGCAGTTACCAGGCTATTCGGTCTGGCGGTCGGCTGTGTAGCGGCCTAGGTGAAGTCTAGTCAAGGCCAACGCGTCGGCGAGGCCCCACCGCAAGGTGGTGAGTCGTTCACCGGCGACCTGCGCCGCCCGACCCTCGATTTGCAAGGCAATCGTTTAGAACAATCCTCTGCTCCCCAGAAGCGAGGCCGATCAGGACCACGGAAGGCGAAACGACCCTTATCGCACCTGTCACCGGTGTGGGAATTGCACACTGACCCACCTCGTTTAGTGCACCGCGTTCCCATGCAATGAGGCGTAGCTGCCTCCGAGTTTCGTCCGGCACCAGCAGGTGCAGCTGGCCACCGATGAGCACTGGTGCCGATAGACCAAGTTCGGACGTGCCGTAGATGTGATTCGAGAAACCTGCAAGTGCCGCGATCTCGACCAGCTTGCTGCCATTTCGCCGGTAGACCTTCAACGTACCGCCGATATGCTGCGTCGTCACCGCAGCAATTTCGGCGCGTCCGTCCAAATCAAGATCCGCGACGCCGACTGGGTTCAGCCAGCGTTTTGGCGTCCCGATTGATCGGGACTCGGCGCTCATTTCGAGACGGCCACCGCGTAGTCGAACCAGGACGAGGCGCGAGCCCTGTCGCGCTGGCTGACGATGGCAAAGATCTCTTTCTGCCCGCCTGTTGCCAAGCTTACGAGACGCGGAGCGAGATCCTCGAATACTTCGTCTTCCGGGAGATCGAATGAGACGCTAACCGCCCATGCTTCGGCTGGCTATGGCATCAGCACCGGAAAGGCCACGATACTTGGACTACCGACGCACCAGTCGTCGATGCGGCGGTCATTCATTCACAAGGCGCTCGCGAAACTTCGTCAATTCGCCACGACGTTCAGCGCTAGTCGCCGGACAGCGCATTCTGAGTTCTTTGAAGGTGTCAACAATGATGGTGGAAATGATTAGCCGGGCGTTCTTCTTTTGGTCTGCCGGCACCACATACCAGGGCGACGATTTGGTGCTGGTTGCGCTCAGGCATGACTCATAGGCGTTCATGTACTGCTTCCAGTATTGCCTTTCTTCAATGTCGGCAAGACTGAACTTCCAGTTCTTTTCGGGCTCGTCGATGCGATCGAGAAAGCGCTTGCGCTGCTCATCCTTCGACAGGTGCAGGAAGAACTTGATGATCCGTGTCCCGTTGCGTTGCAGATGGTCCTCCAGGTCAACGATGGATCGATAGCGCTGCTTCCAGATCGTCTTTTCGTCGACCAACGAATCCGGAAGTCCCTGGCCGCGCAGAATCTCCGGATGCACGCGCACGACCAGCACCTCCTCGTAGTAGGAACGATTGAAGATGCCGATCCGCCCGCGTTCCGGCAGGCATTGGGTAGTACGCCAGAGAAAATCATGATCAAGTTCAGTCGCCGTGGGATGATTGAAACTGAATACCTGGCAGCCCTGGGGATTGATGCCGGACATCACATGGCGGATGGCGCCGTCCTTCCCGGCGGCATCCATCGCCTGAAAAATCAGCAGCACCGAGTAGCGGTTGGAGGCGTAGTGCATACGCTGCAGGTCGCTCAATTCATCAATCCGTTCGTCAAGAAGCTTGTGGTACTTGTGCTTGGATTTGTACGCCCGTGCGACCGGGTCGGCCACTTTTTGAGGCAGACTTTTGCACCTTCCTGGACCCTGTAATCTTCTGGTTTGATTTTCATTCCTATACCTCTTTTGATTGCGACAAAACGGGCGCGGTATCGAATGCCTCGCGCACATGTGCCAGCCGGTTCTCGAACCGTATGAGGTCGTACGGAGACTCGATGGTGCGAGCCGCCAATTCGTCGATACATTCAACTTCTTCACGGAGTATCCGCCTCCGGCTGGGGTTTGCCGTCAGACCAGCGATGGTTTGCAGCGCGCCGAGCATCCGCAACATGATGCCGACATTAGCTTGCGCACTGCCTCGGATTTGATCGAAGGATTCGGCCACTAGGCTGGCAAAGGTCGGTCCGATGACTATGACCCTCAATTCCCCGTCCTCATATTGGTGCGATGAAGGGATGTTCCGGGAGGCCAATCGCGCCAGAATCGCCGTCAGATAGTCCACGCACATAACGGCCGTGGTGGTGTCGTTGACGCTGGGCGAGAGCGCGCGCAACGCCATATCCACGATCTGCCTGATACCAAAAGCGGCATCCTGTTCCAGCGAGCGGTGGCGGCTGACGCTGTATGCGGCCTGCAGGGTGGCGATGACGTTTGCTTCCGGCGGATTCGTTAGCGCGAGGGAGGCCAGCGTGGTGCCATGCACCACGAACATGCCGACGCCGCGCTCCATCCGCACGATGGTTTTGTGTTCCCGCGCCAGGCTCAGGAGCGCCGCATTGTCCACGCTCTGGATGTAACCGTTTTCCTTGACCTGAACCGCCTGCCAGTTCCGCTCGGGCAAAGAGAGCGGGGCCTGATCCTCATCATCGGCAATCGGTTCCTGTTCGGGTGCCGCCGGGAAGAGCCGGTCAACGGTTGCCATGGTTTCGTCTGCAACCGACGCGATTATGCTGGAGGCCTGTATCGAAGAAGCGATGTGATGAATAAAGTAAATAAGGGCGGCGATGCCACCGATCGCCAGCATCACGCTAAAGCTCACTGCCAGGCTCGGAACAAACCCCGTCTCGTCACCACCGCGGATGGTGCGCAACACGATCAGACAATAGGTGAAAATGCCGGCGAAAATTCCGAGCACGACCTGCGTGACGCGGTCGCGCATGAAATTGCGCAGGATGCGGGAGGTGTATTGGCTCGACGCCAGCGCCAGCGTCACCAGGGTCATCGAAAACGTGACCCCGACCACGGCCATCATCGAACCGGCAATGGTCGTCAATATCCCCGCGCCCTCGGCGTTGGCGCCAAACAGACGCGGCCAGCGTGCCAGCCATTGTTGGTTTTCGCTATAGTCCGCTTCAATCAAAGCCACCGCGAGGACGATGCTGAGCGCAACAATCAGCGTCGGCACAAACCAGAAGCTCGTGCGCAGATTGCTCCCGACCCGTTTGAGTCTATTCATAGTCAAATCCTCAATGAATTGGCTCGTTCAAGACTGAATCGCTACCGCGATGTTTCGCGCTTCTCGCCCGACAGCGCCTCGAAACCAGAAATGACATCGAACAGTTCCTCGTCGATGCTGCTCTGGCGCAGGCGGTGAGAGGTCCGCTTCAGGTCCTCCAGCAGTTCGTCGATATTCTTGTCGGCATTGCATCGCCGCCAGGCGGCTGGCATTCTCGCTGGCGAGGGATTCGGCGCAGGCGCGGAAGATCGAGACGAACAGATATTCACGGACTATCGCCCGCAAGGTTGCCGTGCTGCTTCCAATCAGTTCGGGTAGGTTGTTTGTCGGCCAGGCTTGCGCCATCAAGTTGAGGCGCCAAGTGTTGTAGAGAGGTAAGAGACGTTGGCGATCGGCGCGTAAGCCGCGCCGGAGTCAGGACGGTTGTAGAAAAGCCGCAGTTCGGCGTTAGCACCCTGCGCCAGAAAATGCTCTCGCTCTCCAGAAGAATCCGGGCCGACCAGCGGCGTGATGGCCCGGACTGAATTGGGGACGGCGAACAGCCCGGCAGGCGGCAGGCCGGCGTCCGTCAGGCGGGCATGGACACGTTGTCCAATGGCCCAGACCTGGTGTTCGCCAGGCAGGGCGGCGAGTGTCTTTATCGCATGATCGGCCACGACTTCGTTGAACCGACCCACCAATCCCTGGTCGGTGCCGAACACGATTGCGCATACTGCGGTGCTCTCGGCGGCATCGGCCTGCGCCGTCCCGGTCTCCGACCAGACGGCAGGGTTGCCGTGGCGAAAGCACACGCCCAGCCCCAGTTCGATACAGCGATAGTAGTCGGCCAATGCGCGCGCCGACTGTTCGTACTGGCCGATGTTGGCCGCCGAGAGCGCCTTCATGGTGCGCACCACGGACTGCAGATCGCCGGCGCCGGCGATCTTGCGCCGCAGGCTTGCCGCCGTGTCGCTCATGGCAGGGTGCCGGACGTTTCCGTCATTCCTGCGGCTTTTTTGAATGCTGAGCGCGTCCCAGTGTGCTCTCGATCATTCGCGTCATTTTGTTCACTGCGCCGTGAAGCGCCTGACCCAGGCTCGCCGCCGTATGGGTCACTGCCATGGGCTGTCGGCCTTCGAGGCGCGCCTCCAGCAGGCAGCGCTTGTCGTTTTGCCCGCTCTTGTCAGCGTTTTCGTCACTAAGGTGTAGCTCCACGCGGGTGATGTGTTCGCTGAAGCGACTCAGTGCGCTCTGCACGGTACTCCGGAACTCTGCCATCGTTGCTTCATGGACTTCGAAATTGTGGTCAGTGTTGATCTGGATCTGCATGCTGTTCTCCTCTGTTGATCGTGTCCTGCGCTGAGTCCGACGTTGCCTCCTGCGCCGTGTCCGGTGCAGATTCGGATTTCGCGTCGAGCAAGAAGCCTTCGAGAACCTTGCCGGCAATCCGGACAATGCTTGCCCGGTCTTCGTCACTCAGGCTGTCCGCAGTTTCGAGGCGTGCGATCAGTTCAGCCGGTATATCCGCCGCCGCCGTGCGCACCGCCTGCTCGGCTGCCGTCATCTGATAGAGCGGCACCTTGTCGAACAAGCCTGCGGTCAAGGCCAGCAAAACAGCAATTTGCACGGGCATGGACAGCGGCGAGAACTCCTGCTGTTTGAGGCAGGCGCGGATGCGCCGGCCATGCTCGATTATTTTGCGGGTGTCGTCATCCAATCGAGCGCCGAATCTGGCAAAGGTTTCAAGTTCCTCGAACTGGGCATAGGCCAGTTTCAGGTCACCCCGCCACCGCCCGATAGGCGGCGCGTTACGCCTTGCCGCCGACGCGGAAACCGATTGGCCGACATCAACCGCCGGCAACACGCCAAGTTCGAACAACGCCGGCGAGAGGTAGATCTGTCCATCGGTGATGGAGATCAGGTTGGTCGGAATGTAGGCGGAAATATCCGGGCTGTTTCGATGATCGGCAGGGCGGTCATCGAGCCGCCGCCGAGCTCAGGACGCAGATGGGTGGCGCGTTCCGAGCAGGCGGGGTGGATGTAGAAGATATCGCCGGGAGAAGGCCTCGCGGCCCGGTGGCCGGCGCAGCAACAAGGAGAGCTCGCGATAGGCGCGGGCGTGGTGGGTCAGGTCGTCATAGATCACCAGCACGTCCCGGCCCTGCGCCATGAAATGCTCGGCAATGCTGGTCGCCGCATAGGGCGCGATATAGGCCAGCCCCGGCGGATCGTTGCCTTCGGTGACAACGACCACCGTGTAGTCCAGGGCGCCTTTTTCACGCAGGGTACTGATGACCTTGGCGACGCCGGCGGCGCGCTGGCCGATGGCGCAGTACACGCACAGCACATTCTTGTCGCGCTGGTTGAGGATGGTGTCCAGCGCAATCGCCGTCTTGCCGGTCTGCCGGTCGCCGAGGATCAATTCGCGCTGACCGCGACCGACGGGAATCAGCGCATCGATCACCTTGATGCCGGTCTGCAGCGGCACGGTGACGGGTGCCCGATCCATGATGGGAGCGGCCGGTCGCTCAACCGGCAGGCGAGTTCCGCTCACCTGCGGCCCGAGCCCACCCTTGCCATCCAGTGGCCTGCCCGTCGGATCGATGATCCGCCCGAGCAGCCGATCACCGACCGGCACATCGCCGACATGACCGCCGCGCTCGACGCTATCGCCGGCCTGCAGCTTCCAGTAACTGCCAAGCAGGACCACGCCGATTTCATCTTCATCGACATTGAAGGCAATGCCCTCGATGCCGCCGGGAAACTTCAGGGCTTCCTCGAAACCGACGCCGGGCAGTCCGGAAACCTTGGCGATGCCGGTGGCGATGCTGGTGATGGTGCCCACTTCCGGGGGCGAGTTGCGCTCTGAACGCTTCCCCCGCTTCGCGCATACCCGCGAACGCGCTGTCGAAGGCGTGCTGGAGGCCCCCAGGCTCCATGTTCATTGGCCCTTTGCTCCTCGCTCAGGTTCGTCCGACGCAGTCCCGGCTTTGGCTTCAGGTTTGGGCTCCGCTTTGGGTTTGGGCTTGGGTTTGGGCTTGGGTTTGGACTTGGGTTCGGCCTTGGGTTCGGGCTTGGGCTCGGCTTTCTTCTCAAGTTCAGGCTCGGCTTTCGCGTCAGGCTTCGGTTCAGCTTTGGCTTCAGGTGCCGGCTCGCTTTTGACAGGATTGGAAATCTCTTTCCGAATCTCGTTCTCCGCCGTCTTCCAGTCCTGGGCTGCCAGCCCGTCCTTGCGGCCGTGCTGTTCGTAGAGCTCATAGGCTCGCTTGCCGATTTGCCTGTTCAGGTCGGATGGCTTCTTTGCCTGAGCCTGGTCTTTCTCTTTCTCCTGCAGAAGTTCTTCGACGCCCTTTGCCAGCGACGCCAGATATTCCGCGATGCTCCATCCCACTTTCTGTCCGTCGGTGGTGAGTTCGATTCCGCTGACCAGATCCGGTGCGGTCTCGAAGACCAGATCGACATCGGTCACGAGGAGGGCGTGGACAGACGCCTTGATCGTTTCCTGCTGCGCCGCCGGCAGATCAAAGCTGCTACGCACGACTATTGGTACGGCCGCTGTCTTCAGGGCACTCGCCAGCTTTTGCTTCTCGTCGTCGCCCAGGGCCTGAAGGCGTTCCAAGAACACCGCGACCATGCGTTCTTCCAGTGTTGCGCCGGCCAGATCGGCCAGGGTCTTGCGCGCAATGGCAAACACCTCCGCGCGCGCTCGGCGGCTGATTTCCTGATGTAGTTCCCGCGCCTCGGTTTGCAGGCTTTCCTGTCGCTTGGCACTCAGGGCGGCGGCGGCCTCACGGGCAACATCAAGCAGGCGCTGGCGTTCGGCATCGGCGGCTTCCGTCGCCTGCTTGAGCAGACTCGCGCGTTCCTTGTCGAAGCTGGCATTCTTCTCTTCGAACGCCTTGCGCTCTTCTCCCGCCTCGGCTTTCCTCGCATCGGCAGCGGCCAGTTCGCCGGCAATGCGCTGCTCCCGCGCATCGATGGCATCGAGGATCGGGTGATAGAGAAAGCGTTTCAACAGCCAGACCAGGATCAGGAAATTGAGAACCTGCGCGCCGACGGTGAACCAGTCGATGAGCATGATCTACTTTCCGGCAACCTGGGCGATAGCGTGGCTCCAGAACGGATTGGCGAAGAGCAGGATCATCGATACGACGAAACAGTAGATCGCCACCGATTCGACCATGGCCAGGCCGACGAACAGGGTGCGCGTAATGGTTGCCGATGCATACGGTTGCTGCGCCAGCGCTGAGCGCGGTTGCCACCGCCCGCCCTTCGCCCAGCGCCGGGCCGACGCTGCCGATGGCAATGGTGAGGCCGGCGGTGATGATCGAGACCACCGCAATGATTGTCATGCTATCCATGCTGATTCCTTTCGTGATTCATGTTGATGTTGCAGGTTCGGGCGGCACGCCGGGCTCGACGTCGGGTTTGCGCGAGCGGGTTGCTGCGGCGATATAGACGGCCGCCAGGATGCTGAAAATGTAGGCTTGCACCATGCCGGTCAGCAGCCCCAGCGCACTCAGGACGATGGGAAAAATGAAGGGCGTGATGGTCAGCAGAATGGCGAGAATCATCGTTCCGCTCATCATGTTGCCGAACAGGCGGGCGGCCAGAGCCAGGGTGCGCGAGAGTTCGCTGACGATGTTGAAGGGCAGCATGATGAACGTCGGCTTCAGGTAGGCGTTCAGGTAACCGCCCAGCCCCTGCTCGGCAATTCCGAACAGGGGCACGGCGATAAATACGCAGATGGCCAGCGCCGTGGTGGTCGACAAGGAGCCCGTTGGCGGCTCGTAGCCGGGAACGACGGTGAACAGGCTGGCCATTGCCACGAACAGGAACAGGGTGCCGAGAAATGCCAGATAGCTGCGTGGTTTGGCCAACCCCACCTCGCCGATTTGCGTGACGATGCCGGTCACGACGATTTCCAGCAGGTTCTGCCAGCGGCTGCGCTCCAGTTCCTTTGACAGACGCCGCGTCACCAGGTGGGAACCCAGCGCCAGAACCAGCATCAGCCCCCAGGTGTAGGCGATGGTGGCGTTGAGCTTGAACAGGCCGTATTGCCAGAAGACGAGGTTGTCGGGGCTAAGCTGCATGGTGGCCCTCCGCTGTCTCGGTGTCCGGGCCGGTGATCCGGGTGACCCGAGTGACCACCACTCGCGCCAGACCAAAGCCGAGCAAAGCCGCCAGCCAGCGCTGCCAATCGTCACCGCAGGCCAGATAGAAACCGGCCAGCACGATTCCGGTACGCAAGAACAGGCTGCCAAAAAGCCAGAGCGCCACCCGATCCGACGACATCGCACGTTGCACGGTCCACCACAAGCCGCCAAAGAACACCGCGCCGAGCAGCACACCGATCAGCAGTGAGGACAGAAGCCGTAACTCATTCATTGTCGTCGGCCTCCTGTGCGCTGATTTCGCGGTCTTCCCTGGATACCCAGTGCCAGGCGTTCAGACAGCCCAGCGCCAGGCCGGCGACCAGCAGTGCCAGCGTCCATGAGCGCCCCCCTGGATAGCGGCCATCAAGCCACATCCCCAGCGCCGCGCCAAGCATGGCAGGCACTGCCACCGACCAGCCGACCAGCCCCATCATCCCAAGGCCCGACCACACCGTCTGCGTCACATGGCGCTGCGCCTTCAGTTTGCGCGCGGCCTTGACGCCGACCTGCTGGCTGAACCCGGTCTTGCCCGCGGCGGGCTTGTCGGCGGCGTCAGCCATGATTCAAGGTCGCAAAGCGACGAACGAGGTCGCCTTCCAGTTTGGCGAGTGCCGAGCGCACGGTCTGCTCCTGTGCGTCCCGATTCAGAAACTCCTGCTCGATGGCCTTGTGAAGGTCGCCGAGTTCCATGCCGCCGATGGCATTGCGCACGGAAACCAGGACCTCGTTGCCGGTTTTGACCAGCACCCCTTCGTCGACGGCAAGACTGACCTCGCCTTCAGATTCGGTTTCGTAGGTCAGGATGCCCGGCACCAGCGCGGCAGCGCAGTCGAGACGGTTCGGCAGCAAACCGAAGGAACCGCTGCGCGACTCGGCAACGATGCGCAGGACATCGCGCTTTTCGGCGAAGACCTTGAACGGCAGCAGAACCTTAAGCTGCATGCTCGCTGACGGCATGTTTGTCCTCCTCCGGAGGTTTTCGGTCGCCTCGGCGATGGCCCTGATCATGTACAGCGCGCTTTCCGGCATGTCCTTGAATTCATCGCGCAGGATGCGTTCGCAGCCGTCCAGGGCATCGTCCAGGCTGACCAGCTTGCCCTTGAGGCCGGTGAATTGCTCGGTGGTAAAAAACGGCTGGGTGAGAAAACGCTCCAGTCGTCGGGCCCGCGCCACCACCTTGCGGTCTTCGCTCGACAACTGCTCCAGGCCGAGCATGGCGATGATGTCCTTGAGGTCGGAATACTGTGCCAGCGTGCGACGGATTTCCTGCGCCAGCGCGTAGTGGCGGGCACCGATGACGCCAGGTGTCGCCATTTTTGAATTCGATTGCAGCGGGTCGATGGCCGGATAGAGCCCTTCGCTGGCACGTTTGCGCGACAGCACGATGGACGCGGAAAGATGCGAGAAGGTATGCATGGCGGCCGGATCGGTGAAATCGTCCGCCGGCATATAGACGGCCTGGATCGAGGTGATGGCGCCGCTATCCGTATTGGCGATGCGTTCTTCCAGGCGCGCCAGTTCGGTGCCCATGGTCGGCTGGTAGCCCAGGCGCGCCGGCATCTGCCCCATCAGCCCGGAAACCTCCATGCCGGCCTGGATGAAGCGAAAGATGTTGTCCACCAGCAGCAGCACGTCGCGATGTTCATCGTCGCGGAAATATTCGGCCATGGTCAGCGCCGCGTGCCCGACCCGAAAGCGTGCGCCCGGCGGCTCGTTCATCTGCCCGAACACCATCACCATGTTGTCGAGTACGCCGGCTGTCTTCATATCGCGATATAGTTCTTCGCCCTCGCGGCAGCGCTCGCCGATGCCACAGAAGATGCTGACACCCTCGTGCTGGCCCATCATGTTGTGGATCATCTCGGTCAGCAGCACGGTCTTGCCGACACCGGCACCGCCGAAAAGGCCCGCCTTGCCGCCACGTTCCAGCGGCGTCAGCACATCGATGAGCTTGATGCCGGTCTCGAAGACTTCGGATTTGGTCGAGCGATGGGCGAGCGCTGGCGGTGCCCGATGCACCGAACGCCACGCTACTTCGGCCAGGTCCGCTTCGCGGTCGATGACGTTGCCGAATACATCGAACATGCGCGAAAGAATTGCCTTGCCCACCGGAGCCAGCAAGGGCCCGCCGCTGTCCTCCACCACCATGCCGCGCGCCAGCCCCTGCGTTGGTGTCAGGGCAATCCCGCGCACCTGATGGGCGTCCAGCTGGGCCAGCACCTACGAGGATCTGCTGCCCGGCACCCGTGCGCAACATCGTGTGGATCGGCGGCAAGCGGGCGTCGAAACGCATGTCCACCACGCTACCGCGTACCGAGACGACACGGCCCGCATTAACGCTGTGCGCCGTCCCGCCGGCGCCGACTTTTTTTCGCGGTCACACACCCCATGTGACGTAGCTATCTTCCTGCAGAGAGCGTTCCATCAACTCTAGAACCGGAAAGGCTCGCTGGTACAGGTGAACGCCATCGCCGGCGTCATCATTTGTAACCGTCGGTTTCTC
The DNA here is from genome assembly GCA_016712985.1 of Sulfuritalea sp. GTDB lineage: Bacteria > Pseudomonadota > Gammaproteobacteria > Burkholderiales > Rhodocyclaceae > Sulfuritalea. The sequence goes on from JADJQA010000007.1 coordinate 164,606, forward strand.
CGATTGAAGCGGATGGGGGAGGGCCTTGTAGGCCGCAATAGCCTGTTTCAGCATCGCGATCGCGCCGGGCAGTTGCTCAGCGGTAAAGATTCCCTTGCTGTCTTCCGCGTCCTTGCCCAACAGCCGCAACATCTCCTTGCCGCTTTCACCAAGCATGATCACATCGCCACTGGCTTTGGATTTGAATTTGATCAGCATGACTTTATTTCCTCCAGAAGGATGACTTTCGCGCAGAACAGCGCCGGTTTCATGCTCCCGCGTAGTGGGTGCGCTGTCTGTTCGCCAGCGCACAGATGGGCTTGTATTGGGCATCGCGAACGGCTGCTTCTCAGTTTCAGCCCTGGGTTGAATGTCGGCTCCCAATCTTTAGCAGGGACTTATGGGCACTGCACTAGCTATCCATAGTGCAGAGGGTTTTTAGCCTGGCGGGCGCGGCGCGCCGATGCTGATGGATGGTGTGGCGCCACCACCGCGACCGGTAGGCTAAAAATCCTGTTGGACTGAACCGCCGCGCTGGCGGTGACGCTATGGGGATTGAATCAGAACGGTGCGGGCAAAGCGCGAGGCCGCCGGCGGAGAAAGGCGTGAAGCGGCAGAATGAGACATGACTTCCTGCGCAGGCGTCGGATCTTGGAGGCTCGCGAGCGGGCTTGGATGGGTAAGTCCGGCAAGGCAACGGTCCAGTTCGTCGGCGTGCGCCCATCTGGCAATAGGAGACCCGGCGATCCGCGATGACCTCGGCGAAGCGTTCAGCGGGGTTTGAATAATCCGTGCCCATCAGTGATCGCCCGGTGGCCCACGTGGTCTGTTTGCGGGCAGGAAGGTTTCGATGCAAAGCATGTGGCCATGACCGCACTTGGGGCAGTCGCGCAGCGACTTGCCGGTGAGGCGTTGATAACGGTCACGGTAGTCCAGCGGCGCCTCGGCAAACTCGACCACGGGAGCGGGTTCGGTAAGCAACTGACGGCACTGGGCCAACTTGGCAGCGCGATGGCAGTTGGCCAGGAGGCCGTAGTGCCGAATCCGTTGAAACCCGTTCGGTAGGACATGCAGCAAGAACCGGCGGATGAACTCCGATGCGTCCAGGCACATCACCTTCTGCCGCGACTCGTGGCGGTAATCCTTCCACCGGAAGCTGACCTGGCCATCCACGAAGTCGATCAGCCGACTGTTGGAGATGGCCACTCGATGCGTGTAGCGACCCAGATAGTCGAGAACATGCTTGGGACCACCGAACGGCGGTTTGGCGTAGACCACCCACTTGGAACGTCGTACAGGCGCAAGATACTTGGCAAAAGCGCGAGGAAGCTGAAGCGCTTCAAGCGCGTTGAAGAATCGCAGCAGGCCGGCGTCGAAAGCCACCCGCAACTGCGCCAGAAACAAGCGGCGAAACAGCCGCGAGAGGACGCGCACCGGCAGGAAGAACCCCGGACGGCAGGAGACCCAGCGCTCGCCGTCGGCGCTCAGCCCGCCGCCCGGAACCACACAATGCAGATGCGGGTGATGCAGGAGATTCTGCCCCCACGTGTGAAGGATGGCGATGAAGCCGATCTCGGCACCGAGATGCTTGGGATCGGCGGCGATTGTGCGCAAGGTCTCGGCGGTGGTGCGAAACAGGATGTCGTAGACCACGGCCTTGTTCTGGTAGGCAATCGCCGCGATCTCCTCGGGCAGCGTAAACACCACATGGAAGTAGTCGACGGGCAAGAGGTCGGCGTGACGATCTTCCAGCCATTCGGCGCGCACCAGGGCTTGGCACTTGGGGCAATGCCGATTGCGACAGCTGTTGAACGCTACGCGCAGGTGGCCGCATGAATCACACTGCTCGACGTGTCCGCCCAACGCGGCGGTCCGGCAACGCTCGATGGCGCTCATGACGCAACGCTGGCTGCGGCTCAGCGCGTCAGCGTGGTGCTCGCGATACTGAGGCCCGGCCTGGCGAAAGATGTCCGCCAGTTCGAGCCCGATGGGACGCAACGCCCCCTCAGAAATGAATGGCGGGCGTCGGGGTCGGCGGGGGCGGCCCCACCTTGGGCAGCAAGTCGAAGGGACTGGCGGTGGCGCACACGGTGCTGCTGGCAACCTTCAGGTAGCGTGAGGTGGTGGCCAGACTACGGTGCCCGAGCAGGAGCTGAATGGTGCGCACATCGGTGCCAGACTCAAGCAGATGGGTGGCGAACGCGTGCCTCAGCGAGTGCGGGGTGATTGGCTTGGTAATGCCCGAGGTCCGATGCGCCTTCTGGCACGCCTGGCCGACGGCATCACGGGTGATCGGTTGATCGGGCAGGTCGCCCGGGAACAGCCATAGCGTCGGATGGAAGGCTTTCCAGTAGGCGCGCAACACGTCGAGCAAGCGCGGCGACAGCATCACGTAGCGGTCTTTCCTCCCCTTACCTTGATCGACCCGGAGCATCATCCGCTGGCTGTCGATGTCCGTCACCTTGAGGTGGGTGGCTTCGGAGATGCGCAGGCCCGCCGCATAGGCCACCGTCAGAATCGCCTGATGCTTGAGGTTGCCGATCGAGTCCAGGAACCGCATCACTTCTTCACGGCTGAGAATCACCGGCAATCGGAAGGGCCGCTTGGGCATGGGTATCTCGTCGACCGCCCACGCGCGTTTGAGCGTCACCTTGTACAGGAAGCGCAGCGCGCCGGTCGCGACGCTGACGCTGCTGGCCGATAGCCTTCGCGTCTGCGTCAAATGGATCTGGTAGGCGCGGATATCCTCCGGACCAAGTTTCCGGCGCGCGGCGAAAGTGCCGCGCGTAAGCGACCACCTGCTGGATGTAAGCCGATTGCGTGTTCTGGGCGAGGTTGCGGACTGCCATGTCTTCGAGCATCCGCTGGCGTAGTGGCGCCGTGTTCAAGCTCCTTATCTGGATTGGAAGTGCGCAGCAGCCACCTCATGTTCTCCGTTCGAGCTTTTTGTAAAACCGACCCACAGATCCCGGCCGTCGAGCCGCGACTACCGCGTCAGCGGTTTAGTCCAAGTGCACTTATGCATAGTCCGCAGTTATGAATAGGACTTGGTGAGTTTTGGCTGAAAGCGTTACGAGCATTGGGTTTGCGGCGCGCCTGGTTTTGATTTGTAGACATAATATGAGCGATAGATTGAAGTCCGTTCTCTACTACTGGAGAACTTTATGGACCTCATTGCATCGCCTCATCCCACGCACAATGCGTGGCTCCTCAAAAGCGCGTTGGCGCCGCACATGGCTGCGTTCAACGCGCACCTGAGTCATGGACTGTTCACCGCTATCGTGCGCCTGACTCATTGTTGGCGTTCTTGAAAACGCTGTAAATTATGTAGAGTAAATGAGCGTGCCGACGGCCATTTCTCAAGGGTGTCGGCATGCTCGGCTTCAAGTCATATTCATAACTGCGGACTATGCATAAGGGCACTCAGTTGCCAGTGGTCCTGAAAACTGAACGGCGGCAATCAGTCTGAAGCAGCCGTAGCGGCTTCACTGCGCCAGGAGCGGGCCCTGGCCGGTTCCGCAATACGCCGAAGTCGGCGCTGGCGGGTCGGCGGCCCGGGCCTACACTTGCGCCATAGACCCGCTACGTCTCTCCCGATCAAGCGGCCATCGAGCGCTATTGGCATATCGGCCGCCACAATCAGCCGCGCTGGGCCGAGCAGATGTTCCCGCGCGCGCAAGGCCCGTTCCTGCGCCCCGGCGGAACCACGCCGGAGCGCGAGTTGGTAGTCGGGCAGTGGGGCCTGATTCCCTGGTTCGCCAAGACGGCGAAGCTGACGTACGCGACCAACAATGCCCGCTTCGAGGAAATCGCCAGCAAGCCTTCCTACAAGCAGTCGTGGCTGCATGGCAAGCGCTGCATCATCCCGGCCTGGTCCTTCGACGAGCCGTGCTGGGAGACCGGGCGCAACGTGTGGTGGCGCTTCCGTCGCGCGGACGGGGCGCCGTGGGGATTGGCGGGCCTGTGGAATGCCTGGGCCGACCGGGAAACCGGCGAGGTGCTGCAGAGCTACACCATGCTGACCATCAACGCCGACCGCCATCCGCTGATGTCGCGCATGCATCGCCCCGACGCGAAGCTGCCGCCGGATCGGCAGGACAAGCGCAGCGTCGTGGCGATCGAGTTCGGGGACGTCGATGCCTGGCTGCGGGGCTCGATCGACGATGCCGCCGGCTTGATGCGCGCGCCGTCGGTCGATTTGATCGAGGCCGGGCCGAAGGAGTGAGCGAGACCGGTCCTCGGTGCGGACCCGGGTTGCGGCTGAGTTCCGTTCGCGCGATTGCCCGTCTCGCCATCACCGCACTTTTTGCGCTGCAGCCCGTTGCGGCGCAGGACATGGCGAGACTGCCAGGCGCCACGCCCGGCCGGGTCAGGGTGCAATTTTCAGTTGCGCGGGCTCGAGCAGCAGGTAATGGGCGCAGAGCCCTTGCTTGCGGTTGCCGTCATCGCTGACGAAGATGATCTGCTGCCGGCCATCGATCGCCGCCGGGCTGACGCCTTCGGCGTGCTCGAAGCCGGGCAGGCCCGGAACCGTGACGGGCCGCGCCGGCCGATCCGCCTGACCGGACCAGAACCAGAGCCGGAACTGGACCTGCTGGCGGGCGACCGGCCCGCTGATCAGGAGATAGCCGTCGAGTGCGGGGATGTGGGACATGCCGCGGATCCCGTCGCCGCCGAGGTCCAGGGTCGTCAGGGTGGCCGCAATGCGCGGCGGCTCGCCGGATTCGAACATTGCCGACGGGTTGTCGATGCTGGCGATGATGGCGCAATCGTCGAGCAGGGGGCTGCGAAAGCCGATCAGCAGACGCTGCTGGTCGGGACTCATTTCCATCGCCTCGATATTGAGCCCGGCGTCGGACTTTACGTCGCGTATCGCGGCTGCGGCAGCCAGCACCGGATGCGCCGCGGCCAATGCCGGCTTGACGCCCCTGACCACCTTTGGCGCCACCGCGCGATCGCCCTCGATGCGGAAGCGGACGAGCTTGTCGCGGGATTTCTTCTCGTCGCCGTCGTCGTCGCGCGAGTGGGACGTAATGGCGTAGATGAAGCCTGCGCGATCGAGCGCGATTCCTTCGAGGTCATCCAGCTTGGCGAAGGCATCGCCCGCCGCCAGGGATTCCATGCGCAACGCCGTGCTGCCGACACTGCCGTCGGGGCCGAGCGTGACCAGGCTGAACGGGTACTGCTTCTCGTCTTCGACGACGAGGAAGCGCCCGTCCTCCAGTTGCTGGATGGCGGAAGGCTCATGGATGCCGGTCAGTTCGAGGAACATGGTTGTCCTGTGTCGAAGGAGTGTTTTGTGCGAGGACAGTTTATCAATCGAAGCAGCGCGTTTGCTTGAACCGCGCCGGCGGCCACCAGAACTGCCCGCCGAGGCCTGCGGCAGGGTGCGATTGCGCACAGACTCGGCATCGCGCCAGCCTCAGACTCGGCAGCACCACGAGCCGCCGTCCGGGCCGCCGGCCAACAGAAGGTCTTGCATGAACCAGAAGGCGTCCGCAACGCGCGCTCCACCGATCACGCCACGGGCGCTGCTGACGGTGCTCAAGGGCGCCGGCGCCGCCTGGGTGGCCGACCGTGCGCCGACGATGGGCGCGGCACTCGCCTACTACACGCTGTTCTCGATGGCCCCGCTGCTGCTGATCGCGATTTCGGTGGCCGGTGCGGTGTTCGGCATCGACGCGGCGCGCGGCGAGATCCTCGGCCAGTTGCGGTCACTGCTCGGCGACCAAGGCGCCGCCGCGGTGGCCGACTTGCTCGACAACGTGCAGCGCAGCGGCCGCTCGGTGCTCGGCACGGCGGTCGGCATCGTGCTGCTGGTGATCGGTGCGACCACGGTCTTTGCCGAACTGCAGGACTCGCTCGACCACAGCTGGCGCGTCGATGCACGGCCGCGCGGCGGCTCGGTGTGGCAATGGTTGCGCGCGCGGCTGCTGTCCTTCGGGCTGGTGCTGGGGGTCGGTTTCCTGCTGATCGTGTCGCTCGCGGTCAGTGCCGCGCTGTCGGCCTGGGGGCGCTGGTGGGCGCCGGTATTTGCCAGCGAGCAGTTGCTGCGGGCGACCAACCACGCCTTCGGCTTTGCGCTGACCGCGCTGCTGTTCGCCGCGATCTACAAATGGATGCCGCGCGCCCGCATCGGCTGGGCCGACGTGGCGCTCGGCAGCGCGCTGACGGCCCTGCTGTTCACGCTCGGCAAGGCCGCGATCGGCTGGTACATCGGCAGCAGCGGCGTCGCCGCGGGCTTCGGTGCGGCGAGTGCGATTGTCGCGCTGCTGGTCTGGGTCTATGGCTCGGCACAGGTCTTCCTGTTCGGTGCCGAGGTGACCTGGATCTTTGCGCAAAGCCATGGTTCGCGGCGCACGCTCGCCGCGGCCGTCCAGGACAAGGTGGACACCCCGGCCTGAGCCGCCTCTCCACGCTTCTTGCGCGCTTCGGCGATTCGCATTTCAGCGGCACGCGCCGCCGCGATCCGCGCTTCCTCTTCCCGCTGCAAGGCCTCTTCGCGGGCGATGGCGCGTGCCACCGCGACCGGGATCTTGCGCGCGGGCAGCCCGGCCAGAGCCAGATACTTGTCGATGGCCAGGGAAACTCTTCATGGGTGTGGAAAAAAAGGCCGTGAACGCGAATTCCCTCACGGGCGCCGATCGCGACTGCCTCGCCCCCAGTTCAACGCAGGGCGGTGCGGGCTAGGATTCCGCTGGTGATTGCGTCCTGCGCCGCTTGCGCGGTGCATCCGGGTGAAACAGGCCGGCCAGGGTCTTCTCAAGCGCCCTGATCGCCTCGGGCGATTCGATTTCCATTACCTGATCGACCGCCCACAGGCGGTCCTTCTCCGGCAGCAATTCCTGCAGGCAGGCGGCAAAGCAGCGGCGAAAACCGAAGTCGGGGCCGGCCTCGGTATAGCCGTGGTCCGCGTATTCCGTGCCGCGCCGGTTGAACAGGTCGAGAACGTGTCGCTGGCACCGGCCCGGCGCCACATCGACCAGCAGCATGTCGCGGTTGTCCTCGATCGCCGCCGCGATGCGCTGCGCCAGTGCGGTGGTGAATTCGCTGCGCTGTTCCGGCCCCAGTTCGCGATAGGCCACGCGATCCGCGGCAAGAGCGAGAAAAATCATGAACTCGCAGACATAGTCGAAGTAGGCACTGCCCAGATCGATGTCGTAGTCAGCCTGGCGCATGCGCTTGATCGAATCGATCGCCAGCTTCCATGCCAGCATCGCGATGACACTGGCGAGTTCCGCCATCGAGCGCGGTTTGCCGCCGGCATGGAAGCTGGAGCGGATGCGGATGGCCACCTGGCAGTACTAGCAGTCAGTCCACTCGATAGGGCAAGACGCCCCGTCATTCCCGCGAAGGCGGGAATCCAGTGGTGTGTAGCTGGATTCCGGGTCGAGCCCGGAATGACGAATCTCGTGCATCATCTTTCCTCATAGTACCCGACCACTAAGGCTATTTTTTGACATGTTCGTACCAATTGCCGCGAGCAACTTCTCCCCTCCCCTTGCGGGCTACCGTATGCACACATCTCAACGGCACCGTCTCCCCGGCGAAAGCCGGGGTCCAGAAGGGCTGAGGCGATGGACTTCGGGACGGTCTTCGGCAAGAAAAGCCAAGACATACAGGGTAAATCGATGTTTTGGGTCCCCGTCCACTGATTCCCGGCCTGCCGGAATGACGGGAGAGATGTGTGCATACGCTAGCCCTTGCGGGAGAGGGAGTGCTTCCCCACTCTGCAATGGGTATGTCCATTACCGGAATTCGCCTAATACCCACCCTTGCCTTTCGGTTGGGGAAGGCCACCGACTTTGCAGCCCTCTTTCGCTGCACCGCCATCGGGGAACAGTTCGAACAGCAGCGCGCTGTCGGCCTCGGGCATGCCGCCGTCCTCCTGCAGGCCCTTGATCAGGTTGCGCATGTTCGGTGTATGGCCGTCTTCCTTGTACCTCTCGCGCAGGAAATTGATGACTTTCCAATGCTGGTCGGTCAGCGTGATGCCGCAGGCGGCGGCAATGACCTGCACCGCCTCCTCGCTATAGTCTGGCTCCAGCAGGTAGCCGTAGTCGTCGACTTCCTTCTCGATGCCGTTGATGGTGTAGCTCATGATGGTCTCCTTGTCAGGTCCTGCGCAGGTAGAACTCATGGACGCCGCGCCCTGATTCATGTGCAAACAGCAACTCGGCAGCGCCTGCCCGCGCCCAGGACGTGATGTCGTCGGCCGATCCGGGGCAATCGCTGACGAGTTGCAGCACCTCGCCGGTCTGCATGCCGTCGAGCAGTTTTTTTGCCTGCACGATGGGGCCGGGACAGGACACGCCGCGCATGTCCAGCGTTACATGGGCAATGGGTGTGGCGCTGGCGCCGCCCGCGCGCTGGATCAGGTAGGCGCTCTTGCCGGTTCCCAACTTCTCGCTGCCGAGCACGACATTGCCGGTAACTTTTGCCCACGAGAAAGATCATCCGCCGTACCGGGGCAGTCGGAAATCAGGCGCAGGGTCTGGCCGGGTTGCAGGTCATCGATCAGCTTCTTGGCGCCCAGCAGCGGCGCCGGACAGGGCAGGCCACATACATCGAGCGTCACGGTGGCAGCTTCGGACATGAAGGGTCTCCTCGTTCTGGTGGGAATCAGCCGCCGACAGCGGCGACCGATTTATGGGGGATGAATATACCGCAGCCGAGCGCCCGATGCCCGCCCAAACCGGCCTCCTGCAAAGCCAGGGATTCAGCGGCGCCCAGACCATGCAGCATCACGCTAAAACCACGCACCAGGCCGGCGCGGGCGCGCAGTTCACGCGCCTTGCCGGTGATCAGTTGCGGCTTCAGGCCGCGCTCGGCCAGCAAGACCCCGCAACGCGCGAGAAATTCGATCTCGTCATCGGTGTCGACGCTGACGAAATGCGAATAGACGACACCACGGGCAGGAAGCAGCGGGCGAATGCTGCTCGCGCCCAGCTTCAGTGAAATGCCATCAAGATCGAGCCGGGCGTCCGCCAGGGAGTCGGCGCTGGCGCTGCGGCGCATCGGCAGGCGCAAGGCCAGGCGGCTGCGACGACCGACAAAGCGCACGCCATCGCCGCGCGCCAGGCCCGACAGCGGCAGGATCCCCGCTTCGGCTTCCTCATCGAACCAAGGCAAGGCACGCCGCACCGCCAGGGACAAGGCGCAGGCATGGTCGTCGGCCAGCGTTCCTTGTTCGAGCGGAAACACCACGTCGACCATCAACTTTGAAGCCTCGTCCGAAAGCCAATTCAAGCCGCCTCCCCTTGCTTGCCAGGCATCCCCGGCTGCGCCGCGGCCCAGGCGCAGAGCACCTTGCCCCAGCGCGCCGCGGTGATCGGATCGACATCGAAAATCGTGAAGCGGCTGCGCTCGCGAATGCGCGTGCGCAGCAGCGGCATGCCGCCCGCCTCGAAAATGAACTCTTGCAGTTCGATCTCCTGGTTGCCGATGGGCACGCGGAACTTGTCGAGCGAGGTAACAGTATCCAAGGATTCTCCTCTGTGGGGGCGGACTATGGCACCAGCAACGGGTCAACAACCATCACCGGATGGGGGTGCAAGCATATAACCCTTTCGGGTAGGTACAACTACCTTCCGGGAGTATGGTTTGTGCACCGCACAGACTCATAACATCTTCGCATCGAGTCACCGCCGACAACGAGGAGAAATCACATGGCCAAGCCCATGCACCCGACACCGAACCTGGATCAACTGGAAAGCGGCCCCTGGCCGAGTTTCGTCACCGGCCTCAAGCGGCTGGCCAAGGACAAGGACTACGTGGTCGACGTCCTCGGCCATCTCGAACACTCCTACGAGACCCGCAAGGGTTACTGGAAAGGCGGAACGGTAGGCGTGCGCGGCTATGGCGGCGGAATCATTCCGCGCTTCACCGAGATCAAGGACGAGAACGGCCAGCCGGTATTCAAGGACGCCGCCGAGTTCCACACCCTGCGCGTCATGCCGCCGCCCGGCATGCACTACAACACCGCAACCCTGCGCAAATTCTGCGACATCTGGGAAAAGCATGCCTCGGGCCTGATCGCCCTGCACGGCCAGTCGGGCGACATCATGTTCCAGGGCGTCACGACGGAGAACGTGCAGAAGGCCTTCGACGAAATCAACGACATGGGCTTCGATCTCGGCGGCGCCGGCCCGGCGGTGCGCACCTCGATGTCCTGCGTCGGCGCGGCGCGCTGCGAGCAGTCCTGCTACGACGAAGCCAAGGAGCACCGTCAGGTGCTCAACACCTTCCTCGACGACATCCACCGTCCGGCCCTGCCCTACAAGTTCAAGTTCAAGTT
>JADJQA010000008.1 GCA_016712985.1 Sulfuritalea sp.
CACCCGGCGCGGTGAGGTCGGCCATTTTCGGCATCGGCTTGCCGCCGTAGGGATCGATCGAGCCTTCGGCCGTGGTGCGGATCGGAAACTTGAAGCGCTTCAGGGTGCCGTTGCGGAACTTGATGGTCCACATGATGGAATCGGAACCACGCAGCGGCTGCACCGAACCGCCCAGCGGCACGATGTCGGCGTAGTGACGGCATTCGATGGCGCCCTGCGGACAGATCTTGACGCAGGAGTAGCACTCCCAGCACTGCTCCGGCTCCTGGTTGAAGGCTTTCATGGCATGGCCGGTTTCGGAACCGTCCTTGTCAAGTTTCATCAGGTTGTGCGGGCAGATGTACATGCAGGCGGTCTTGTCCTGCCCCTTGCAGCCATCGCACTTCTCGGTACGAACAAAGGTTGGCATTTGGTTTCTACTCCCAGGTTACGGTGTGGATCATCAAAAAAAGCACTTGGAAAAAGATGGGGCGGCGTTCTCTCAGCGGGCCGAATGGCCCGCCAGTTTGACTTCGACCTTCTCATGCGCGGCGAGGCTGGCGTAGTAGGCGCGCAGCACCTCCAGCACTTCCGGTCGGGAAAACTCGGCGGGCACCTCGCCGTCCTCGGAAAGCATCTTGCGCAACTTGGTGCCGGACAGCATCAGCCGATCGGCGTCGCCATGCGGGCAGGTGCGCGCCGAAGCCATGCCGCCGCACTGGTAGCACCAGAAGGTCCAGTCGATCTTCAGCGCTTGCGTCTCCAGCGAGCCCGCGGGAATCCGATCGAAAATGTGGTGGGCATCGAAGGGGCCGTAGTAGCTGCCGACGCCGGCATGGTCGCGGCCGACGATCAGGTGCGAGCAGCCGTAGTTCTGGCGGAACAGCGCATGCAGCAGCGCCTCGCGCGGGCCGGCATAGCGCATGTCGAGCGGATATCCGGCCTGCAGCACGGTGTTCTTGACGAAATAGTTTTCGGCCAGGGTGGCGATCGCCGCGGAACGCACCTCGGCCGGAATGTCGCCGGGCTTCAGGTTGCCGAGCAGAGAGTGGATCAGCACGCCGTCGCAGGTCTCGATGGCGATCTTGGCCAGATACTCGTGCGAGCGGTGCATCGGGTTGCGCGTCTGGAAGGCCGCGACCTTGCTCCAGCCCATGGCCTCGAAGCGCGCGCGGGTTTGCTTCGGCGAGAGGAACAGCTCGCCGTACTTCTCCGGAAAATCGCCTTGCGAAAGCACCTTGAGCGGGCCGGCCAGGTTGATCTCGCCCTGTTCCATGACCATCCTGACGCCGGGATGCTCCAGCTCGGTGGTCTTGAACACCGTGGCGCACTCGTGGGCCTTGTCGATCGAATACTTCTCCGTCACTTTCATGGTCGCGAGGATCTAATCGTCATCGGGATCGATCAGCGCGATATCGCCGCCGGTGTTCACGCCGTTCGCGGCGGCCTTGTCTGCGGACAATGTGATCGGGATTGGCCAGAACAGGCCGTTGGCCAGCTTCATGCCGTCGCAGACGCCCTGCCAGTCGGCATGCGTCATGAAGCCATCCAGCGGCGTAAAGCCACCGATGCCGAGCATGATGATGTCACCCTTCTCGCGCGAAGTGACCTTCAGACTGGGCAAGGACCGGGCGCGCGCAAGTTCCGCCTGCAGCGCCTGACCTTCAAGCAGCAAAGGTCGCAGACTGCCGCCGCCGTGCGGATTGACCAACGCCATGCCAAGCCTCCCAACAGTATGGTTTTTTCCTGAAGTCGGAAGGCTAACAAATCCCCTTCGTGCGCCAACGCGATTATTTCTATTTGACGATAAGGGGATTGTTTGTTGGCGGGCGCAAAGACGCCGATCGCCGCCTCTGCTACCATTTGGCCATATTTTCACCTGACCGAACCAACGCCTCCCACAATGAAAGCAGTGATACTCGCCGGCGAAGACACATTGTGGGAAAAGGAACCCATGCAACATCTGGCGACAAACGGACAACTGGCAGCGTTTCGCCGTGACGGCTTCTGGCAACCGATGGACACCCTGCGTGACAAGAATCATCTGGAGGAACTCTGGGCCGGTGGCCAGGCGCCCTGGAAGTTGTGGCCGTGAACCCGGTCTTCTGGAAAGGCCGCCAGGTCTTCCTCACCGGCCATACCGGCTTCAAGGGCGCTTGGCTGGCGCTCTGGCTAATGCAAGTCGGCGCTGACGTGACGGCGTTCTCGCTGGCGCCGCCAACACAGCCGAGTCTGTTCGAGGCGGCGCAGGTAGCCCGCGGAATCTCCTCGCTGCACGGCGACATCCGCGATTACGATGCGCCAGCCAAAGCATTGCGGGACAGCGGCGCCAGCATCGTGTTGCACTTGGCGGCACAGGCCACGGTGGCGGATGGCTATCGATTCGCCCGCGACACATTCGCCATCAACGTGACAGGCACCCTGACCCTGCTGGATGCAATCCGCGCCTGCTCCGCCGTCAAGGTGGCGGTCTTTGTCACCAGCGACAAATGCTATGCCCCTGCGACCGACGGCAAGGCACTTGCGGAGGGCGCTGCCATGGGTGGTCGCGACCCCTATGGCGCCAGCAAGAGTTGCGCCGAGTTCGCCGTTCAGTCATGGCGCGAATCCTTTTTTGCCGATGCCGGCGCTCCGCGCCTCGCCACGGCGCGCGCCGGAAACGTCATCGGCGGCGGCGACTGGGGCGCACACCGCCTGCTACCCGACATGGCGCGTGCGCTTGCGGCCGGCCAAGTCATGCGATTGCGCATGCCCGATGCCATACGCCCCTGGCAACATGTGCTGGACGCGTTGCGGAGCTACCTGATGCTGCGCCTCGATGCCTCGCGTGCCGGAGCCGAGCTTGGCTGGCAACCTCGATGGAAGCTCGGCACCGCCCTGCGCCGTACCATCGAGTGGTATCGGGCGTGGGCGCGGCAGCGGGGCATGCGCGCCGAGACCCTGGCCCAGCTTGACGACTACCTGGCGACGCCGTGAGCAACGACGCCTTGCGCAGGAACATCCTGGAACAGGTGCGCCAGTTCGCCACCTTGCAGGAGACGCGCACAGCCTTCGTGCCCGGCCGGGACCCCGTGCCCCGCCGGGCGCGTGCTCGACGCCGCGGCTTACGTGGCGCTGGTCGATGCGGCACTCGACGGCTGGCTCACCACCGGGCGTTTCAACGACGAATTCGAACGCCTGGTCGCGGATCGCATAGGCGTAAAGAGGGCCCTGACCACCAACTCCGGCTCATCGGCGAATCTGCTGGCGCTTTCCGCGTTGACCTCGCCGCTGCTTGGCGCGCGTGCTCTCAAACCCGGCGACGAAGTCGTCACCGCCGCCGCCGGTTTCCCGACCACCATCAACCCGATCCTGCAGAACGGCCTGACGCCGGTATTCGTCGATTCTTCCTTGCCGACCTACAACCCGACGCCGCGGGCCATAGTCGCAGCCATCGGGCCGCGCACCCGTGCCATCATGCTCGCTCATGCCTTGGGCAATCCGTTCGAAGCCGCCGCATTGCGCCGCCTGGCGGACGAGCGCGACCTGTGGCTGATCGAAGACTGCTGCGATGCCTTCGGCTCGCAATTGCACGGCCAGAGCGTCGGCAGTTTCGGTCACCTCGGTACCCTGAGCTTCTATCCGGCGCATCACATCACCACCGGAGAAGGCGGCGCGGTCTTCACCAACGATGCGCTGCTGGCGCGCTGTGTCGAATCCTTCCGCGACTGGGGCCGCGACTGCTACTGCGCGCCGGGCAAGGACAACACCTGCGGCAAGCGCTTCGACTGGCAGCTCGGCGACCTGCCACGCGGCTATGACCACAAGTACACCTATTCCCATGCCGGCTACAACCTGAAGATGACCGACATGCAGGCCGCGCTGGGCGTCGCGCAGATGGCACGGCTTGATGAATTCATCGCCGCACGCCGCGCAAATTTCGCCCACCTCATCGAACGATTGCGCGACTGCGAGGAGTTACTGGTCCTGCCGGAAGCCACGCCGGACAGCGAACCCTCCTGGTTCGGCTTCCTGCTTACCCTGCGCGAGAACGCCCCCTGCAGCCGGGTCGACCTGCTGCGCTACCTCGACCAACACAAGATCGGCACGCGCCTGCTGTTCGCCGGCAACGTCACGCGCCAGCCCTACATGAAGGACCGCGAGTTTCGGGTCAGCGGCGATCTGGCCGTGGCCAACGCCATCACCGAACGCAGCTTCTGGATCGGCGTCTATCCAGGGCTGACAACCGAGATGCTCGACCATGCTGCCGACAAGATCAGCGAATTTCTCGGAGTCGGACTCTGAGCCAGGTGCCGCCGGTGCCGGCAGAGGATCTGGAGCACCTCCTCGCCCATACCGCCGATATCTGGCCGGAGCTTCGCGGTTCGCGCCTGTTCATCACCGGCGCGACCGGCTTTTTCGGCAAATGGATGCTCGAAAGCATCATTGCAGCGAACGATGCCCTTGGAACCGGAATTGGCGCCACATTCCGGGGCCGTGTATGGCTCGCAACCAGCCCATCTGAGCCATATCCCGGAAGACTACGCCGGCGCCCCCGATTTGCGCCAGCCGACGTCGGCATACGGCGAATTGAAGCGCATGTCGGAACTGATGTGCGCCATGACGCCCGAGGTCGATTGCGTGATTGCCCGCGGCTTTGCCTTCATCGGTCCGTACCTGCCCCTGAGCGACAAGTTCGCTGTCGGCATTTTCATCCGCGACGCGATTGCCGGCGGGCCGATCCGAATTCATGGTGACGGTACCCCGCAGCGTAGCTTTGAGACGAACCGTCGACTGGGCGCAGCGAGAGTTCAAACGGTCCGCTCATCGATAAATATCGTTGTAATTTGAAATCTTACACTTCATAATACAGCAATGATTCCCAGACGAATCGCCCCCCGATTGGGCGAATCTCTCGACCAGTTCCCAATCGTTGCCTTACTCGGATCTCGACAGGTAGGCAAGTCGACACTCGCCAGAGTAATCGCGAAGGAGCGAGAGGCGGTTTTTCTCGACCTCGAGCGCCCGTCGGATGTCGCAAAACTTAGGGATGCCGAGATTTTCCTAAATTCCGTTGCCGACAAACTCGTCATCATCGACGAAGTTCAGCGCTCACGGGAACTGTTTCCGCAACTACGCGTTCTGGTCGATAACGACCGGCGCCCGGGACGTTTTCTGTTGCTCGGTTCAGCCTCGCCGGATCTGCGACGACAGAGCGCCGAGTCGTTGGCCGGACGGGTCGAATACCACGAGCTCACCCCCTTTACCCTTGACGAAATCGGCGCCACACCGGAAAACCAGCAGCGTCTCTGGCTACGCGGAGGCTACCCAAGTAGCTACCTGGCCAGCAGCGATCTGGCCAGCGCACGCTGGCGCGAGGCCTATATTCGCACATTTCTGGAGCGTGACATCCCACAGCTCGGAATGCGTCTGCCGGCCGAGCACCTGCGCCGCTTCTGGACCATGCTGGCGCATCTGCATGGCCAACTCTGGAACAGCAGTCAATTGGCCAGAAACCTCGGCATATCGCCTCCGACTGCCCGCCACTATCTCGACGTGTTGAGCGATACCTTCATGGTGCGTATCCTGCCGCCGCATCACGCCAATCTCGGCAAGCGCCTGGTCAAGTCGCCCAAGGCCTACCTCAGGGACAGCGGCCTGCTCCACTCATTGCTGGGAATAACACGCCTTGAAGACCTCCTCGCCCACCCCGCCGTCGGCGCGTCATGGGAAGGTTTCGTGATCGAGCATTTGATAGGCCACGCGACGGAAGGCAGTCGTGCGTCGTTCTACCGCACCAGTACCGGCGCGGAACTCGACCTTCTGCTCGAACGCGGCGCGCAAGTGAATGCGTGGGAGGTCAAATTCGGCCTCGCGCCGCGCATCACGCGGGGATACCATGAGGCGCTGCGCGACATGGACCTCACCTCCGGTAAGGTCGTCTACTCCGGTACCGATGGCTATGCCATGGCTAGCGATGCGCAGGCTACGGGCCTTGCCGGGGCGATTTCAGGGAGCGAATCGTGACGATCCTGCCGCAAGCAACACCCGACAGCGAGCCTTCCTCGTTCGGCTTCCTCATCACCTTGCGCGAGAACGCTCCCTGCAGCCGGGTCGACCTGCTGCGCTACCTCGACCAACACAAGATCGGCACGCGCCTGCTGTTCGCCGGCAACGTCACGCGCCAGCCCTACATGAATGGCCGCGAGTTCCGCGTCAGCGGCGATCTGGCCGTGGCCAACGCCATCACCGAACGCAGCTTCTGGATCGGCGTCTATCCAGGGCTGACAACCGAGATGCTCGACCATGCTGCCGACAAGATCAGCGAATTTCTCGGAGTCGGCTTCTGAACACGCCATTACCCCCGATTCCCGCCGAGGACCGCGAGCACATCCTGCGGCACACGAACGCCCTGTGGCCGGTACTTGCAGGCAAGCGCCTCTTCATCACCGGCGGCACCGGCTTCTACGGCAAGTGGCTGCTGGAGAGCATCGCCGCGGCAAATGACGAGCTCGACGCAAGAGTCCACGCCACCATCCTCAGCAGGAACCCCGACCGATTTACGTCAGATCTGCCGCACCTGGCCTCCAGGCCCGAATTTGCCTGGCTGACCGGAGACACGGCCGGCTTCGCATTCCCGGAAGGGCCGTTCGATTATGTCTTCCATTTCGCCACGGCATCGGCTGCGGAAGTCGACGCTGGCGGCACGGCAATCCTCATGCAGACATTGCGCGGTACCGAGCGTGTGCTGCACTTCGCCAGTACGCGCGGGGCAAGGCGCCTCCTGTTTGCCAGCTCGGGGGCGGTCTATGGCCGACAACCCGCCGACCTCGGCCATATACCGGAAGACTATCGCGGAGCGCCCGATCCGACAGACCCTGCATCGGCGTACGGGGAAATGAAGCGCCTGTGCGAACTCTTGTGCGTCAAATCCGGCGTCGATTGCGTAATCAGCCGCGGCTTCGCCTTCGTTGGACCCTACCTGCCGCTGACGGACAAGTTCGCGGTCGGCGGGTTCATACGCGATGCGCTGGCTGGCGGCCCGATCAGGATCAACGGTGACGGCACGCCGCTGCGCAGCTATCTATACGCAGCCGATCTCGCGATCTGGCTGCTGACCCTGCTGGTCAGGGGCAAGCCGTCCACACCTTACAACCTGGGCTCGGACCATGCCATCGCCCTCGCCGACCTCGCTGCAACTATCCTGTACGCCAGCGGTGACCATGTTCCCATCGAAATCGGCCAGCCGCACATGAACCGGGGTGCGGTGCGCTACATCCCGGCGATCGAGCGGGCTCGCGCTGAACTGGGCCTGACCCCACGCATTCCACTGACTTCGGCACTGGGAAAGACGATCAAGTGGGCTCGCAAGTTGGGCAGCGTGGAATCGGGACTCCGCCAGCCTGACCGCAATTCGGCTGCCAAGCCTGCCGCAGCATGAGCCGCCAGAACCCGCTGCCGGTCACCATCTACACGCCGGATTCGGCGATCGCCAGCCCCGCCAGGATGTTCCGCGACATGATCCATGACCTGCGCATGTCCCGCGAATTGTCCTGGCGGCTCGCGGTGCGCGACATCAGTGCCCAGTACCGCCAGACGGCACTGGGATTCTTGTGGGCGCTGGTGCTGCCCCTGGCGAATACCGCCGTGTGGGTTTTCCTGAGTGTCAGCGGCATCCTGGCGGTCGGCGCAACGGACCTGCCCTACCCGGTCTTCGTACTGATTGGGGCCATGCTCTGGGCAGTTTTCATGGAGGCGGTCGCAGCTCCCTTGCAGGGAGCCTTGGCGGCTCGCGACCTGCTCGCGAAGATCAATTTCCCGCGCGAGGCCATCGTGATATCCGGGATCTACCAGGTCCTGTTCAATGCGTCAATCAAGCTTGCAATCCTCCTTGCCGTGCTGGCCGTGTTCGGTATTGTTCCCGACTGGACCATCGTTTTCGTACCCTTGGGCGTGGCATCCCTGATCCTTGCAGGGACGGCAATCGGGCTCTTGCTCACCCCCATCGGCCTGCTCTACACGGATATTGGCAAGGGTCTGCCCGTCCTGATGCAATTTCTGATGTACCTGACGCCAGTGGTTTATCCGCTGCGAGGGGAAGGCACGCTCAGCACCTTGCTTCTGCTCAATCCGCTGACGCCGCTGATTGAAACCACCCGTGCGTGGCTCACCGGAGCCGCGCCGGAATGGCTGCTGTATTTCCTGGTCACCAACTGCCTGGCGATAGTCCTTCTCCTGGGCGTTTGGATCGCCTATCGCTTGGCGATGCCCATCATCATCGAGCGGATGAGTTCATAAATGAACGATACGCTGATCAAGGTGGAGGGCGTTTCAAAACGGTTCTGCCGCAGCCTGAAGAAGTCCCTGTGGTACGGCACGCAGGATTTGTGCAACGAGATCGTGGGACGCAGGCACGGCCGGCAAGGCCAGCTCAGGGACGATGAGTTCTGGGCACTGAAGGACGTCGGCTTCGATCTCAGACGCGGCGAATGCCTGGGGCTGATCGGCCGCAACGGCGCAGGGAAAACCACGCTGCTGCGTTTGCTGAACGGACTGATCAAGCCAGATAGCGGCCGAATCGAGATCCGCGGACGAGTGGGAGCGCTGATCGCGCTGGGTGCCGGTTTCAATCCGATACTCACCGGGCGGGAAAACATACAGATCAATGCTTCGGTATTGGGACTCAGCAAAAGGGAAATCGACGAAAAAATAGGCCAGATCATCGAGTTTTCAGAGATCGAGGAATTCCTCGACATGCCGGTCCAGAGCTATAGCTCGGGTATGGCTGTCCGCCTTGGATTTACGGTTGCCGTGAGTTTCGAGCCGGACATCATGCTGGTCGATGAGGTCCTTGCTGTTGGCGACTCCTCGTTTCAACGCAAATGCTTCGATCGCATTTTCCACCTGCAGCGACGTGGCACCTCGTTCATCATCGTCTCCCACAATCCTTACCAGATCGAACGCCTGTGCCAGAAGGCCGCCGTCGTCCATCGCGGCCGCCTGTCCCCGCTCACGGGCGGAAAGGAAGCCATCGCGCGTTATCACGATCTGATGCAGCAGGAGCTGGCGCCGTCGACAACGGCGGCTGTCTCGTCTCGTGAGGGCACCCATGAACTGGTCTTCGATCGCCTGTTTTTCGAGAATGGCGATGGACAAGCGACGGACATCCTGCACTGCACGCGACCGGCACGACTGACAGCCGATTTCCACGTGACGAGGCCAATCAATAACGTCAGGATTCGTTTCGAAATATGTTCTGCGGACAATGTCGTCGTGCTTAACCTGACCGCCAACGGTCTGACTGAGTCGAGGCAGTTCGAAGGCAAACACCGGATTGCCTTCAGCATGGAGCCACTGCGCCTCACGAGCGGCTGGTATTACGTTAACGCGATCGCGGTGGATACGAATATCCGGCTCGATACCTGGAACCGCGCAGCCGAATTCAGGGTACTGTTGCAGGATAACGATGCCATGCTGCTGACCTCCGATTGCGGCGTCTTTGTCTGCGATGGGCGGTGGGAGATAGAGTAATGAATGGCCCGGACGAGTCACTCGCGCACTCGGCTGCCACGTTCAACTACCCTCGCCCCGCCGGTCGTGCCGACCGGATTGCTTTCTTATCTTCCCAAATGATCGAATTCTCGAACCCGCGCTCGCAAACTCCCTTCGCCTTGATGGCGAACACTTCGTCAATCCGGGGGATGGCATGAGAGTTGGGACAATCCGCGGCGGCATTCCCAGGTTCGTGGCGCCGGACGACAACTACGCGGAGAGCTTCGGCTACCAATGGAAGCGCTGGCATAGCATTCGCAGCGACGTTCGCAACCCAGGTCACAACTTGCGAAAAGTCATCCTCGAACGGACACATTTTGGTGACTTTGATCTATCAGGAAAGACAATCCTGGAATGCGGCATGGGCGGCGGCGACGATACGGAGGTCCTGTTGACGCTGCCATTCGGCGAAATCCATGCCTTTGACCTGAGCACTTCCGTAGAACGCGCGGCACATTTCCTTGCCGACAAACGCCTGCGCATCTTTCAGGGTTCTATCTACGAGATCCCCTACGCAGACCAATCGTTCGACATCGTGTACTGCCATCGGGTACTGCAACACACGCCTGATCCGGCCGAGGCGCTGCGTCGAATCTGCGCCAAAGTTCGCCCCGGCGGACTGCTGTTCGCCCACTCCTACAAGCGCTCGCCCGCACACATGGCTGAATGGCGCTACAAATACCGATGGCTGACAAAACGACTGCCCTGGCGCGCAGTCGTCGCCTACGTCGATGTCGCCGGCCCGTGGCTGCACCGCTTGAATCAACTGCTGTATCGCTACGGTTGGACACGTGAGCTGGCCTACCGGCTTATCCCGTTCTACCGGCTCCCGGAATGCGGCGAGGGCGGCGGCACCTCTGAAACGGCAATCATCGAGCTGGAAAAGCAAATCACATTCGACGCACTTACGCCGTGGCACGACCACCCGATGCGCTCCGAGGAGTTCCGCGAGGTCATCGAGTCGGCCGGCTTCGATATCCTGCATTTTTTCGATCCAATGGTTTCGCCCCTCTTCGCCACGGCGCGCCGGCGAGCCGCGACCCCGGCATCCGCTTCGGGCGACAAGTAACAACTCCCTTATGTGCGGAATTCTCGGCATTGTTTGTACCGGCGAACCCATCTCGATCGCCGACTTCGATCGGATGCTCGACAGCCTGTCCCATCGCGGCCCCGATGGGAGGGGAGTGCGCCAACTGGAGGATGGACGGGTAGTCCTCGGACACCGGCGCCTGGCCATCATCGACAGGACTCCAGCCGGAGCGCAGCCGCTGGCCAACGAGGACGGGAGCATCTGGCTGACCCTCAACGGCGAGATCTACAACTACCGGTCGTTGCGTTCGGAACTGATCGGACTTGGGCACAGCTTCCGTTCGCAATCGGATTCGGAAGCGGTCATTCACGCCTATGAGGAGTGGGGATCGGATTGCCTGCGCCGCCTGCGCGGAATATTCGCCTTCGGACTCTGGGATGGCGTGCGCAAGACGCTCTTGCTGGCCAGGGACGGCATGGGGGTAAAGCCGATGTACTATGCCCGCTATGCCGATCGGTTTACATTCGCGTCGCAGCCGAAGGCGATCGTCGGCGACCCGGGATTCGAGCGAAATCTTTCACCGACAGCATTTGGCAGCTTCCTGGCGTTCGGTTACGTACCTTTCGACCAGGCGATCTTCGGCGGCATGGCGAAGCTTCCTGCCGGGCACTTTGCAGTGTTCGACGGCCACAGACTGACAATATCGTGC
Organism: Sulfuritalea sp.; assembly: GCA_016712985.1. Classification (GTDB taxonomy): domain Bacteria; phylum Pseudomonadota; class Gammaproteobacteria; order Burkholderiales; family Rhodocyclaceae; genus Sulfuritalea. The sequence goes on from JADJQA010000008.1 coordinate 11,250, forward strand.
TTCAGCCCGGACGCCGAGGTGCCCCATTTTTCAGGGATCGATGAGGCGTTGGATGCGGTCGATACCGGTCTGGGCGATGCGGTAGCGGCGCAACTCGTGTCCGACGTTCCGGTCGGCTGCTTCCTCAGCGGCGGAATCGACTCCAGCTTGCTGACGGCGCTGGCAAGGCAGCTCTTGCCCGACTTGCGCAGTTTTACCGTGGGCTTTCGCGAATCGGGCAGCGACGAGCGGGAGTTCGCCCGTTCCATAGCCAAGCATTGCGGCACCCGGCATTTCGAAAGCATCGTCGAGCGACCAAGCGTGGAAGCCACCCTGTGGTCGTTGCAGGAGTACTTCGACGAGCCCTTCGACCCCAATGGTCCTTTGCCCTTTCTGGAGGTCGCCCGGCTCGCGCGACTGCACGATACCGTTGTCGCACTCGGAGGCGATGGCGCCGACGAACTGTTCGCCGGCTATCTGCGCTATGACGATTTTGATCAGTCCGCCACGTCCGGAACGGCGTCGCTCCTCCGCAGGTGGCTGCGCCAGCAGGGCGTTACAGGCCCAAGACGCACCAACGCCAAGGACTTGGCCCGTTACTTTCGCTACGAAGGCTGCCTGAGCCAGGCCGAGCAGCGCGTCATCCTCACCGATGCCTTCTGTCGCAATCTGGGTGACGACGAAACCACGATCATGGGCCGCTTTTACAATACCGAGTTGCCGGCAGTCGAGGCCGCCCAGCGCCTGGACACGCGCCTGTATCTCGTTGATCACATACTCTGCAAGGTTGACCGTGCGTCAATGGCCCACGGCGTTGAAGCCCGCGTACCCTACCTGGATCCGGCTGTTGTCTCGGCCGCCATGAGAATTCCCCTGGCAATAAACTACCGGCGGGGCGAACGCAAATCGCTGCTCAAGGCGGTTGCCAGCCGTCACCTCCCGGAACGTTTCATCACGTCACGCAAGAAGGGCTTCAGCAGCCCCCTCGACACTTGGTTCGACCCGGCGCTTGCAGCCTGGTCAGCCAAACTCATGGATGGCGGCCATCTGGTCGGCAACGGGATACTTCGACCAGACTGGCGTGAGCGACTGGGAAACGCTACCGGGCGCGCAACCACCGGGACGCGAGCAGCATGGCTGCTGCTTACCGCCGAGTTGTGGGCGCGTCGATGGCTGGATCCGGATCAGTCCATCATCCACGCGGCGGCAGGGTGACCATGTACTTCGAAAACTGGCTCTATCGTCTGTCCAAGCGCAAGTCCCGGCACAACCTTTACGCATGGATCGGGAAAGCCGTCACCGCCTACCATCTCGACAAGGCCGACTCCGTCCTCAACATCGGAGCGGGTGGAGAGGTCGCGGAACTGCTACAGCGCCTCGGTGTTCGCAACGTCTCGATTGACATCGACCCGCGTCGGAATCCGGACTGCGTTGCCAGCATCGAAAATCTGACGGCTTTCCCGGACTCATCGATAGATGTCGTGTTCTGCATTGATGTCCTTGAACACGTCCAACTTCCGGCCAAGGCTGTTGCGGAAATCCGCCGAGTACTCAAGCCAAACGGCATTCTGGTCGGATCTACGCCCTTCCTGTTGGAAATCCATGATGCACCGGCAGACTATTGGCGCTTCACGCGCCACGGCCTGGAAGCGCTGTTTGTCGACATGGAGACGGTGGCTCTTCGCGAACGCAACGGCTACTTCGCCTCTGTCGCAGTGTTGCTTACGCGCCGCTTTGCGATCGGCACTCGGCAGCAACGACGCAAGGCGCTCTTGCTGAGCCCATTGATCCTGATGCTCGCCGGCGCTACCGAACTCCTCGACCGCTGGCTGCCAGGTTCCGAGGCTACGACCGGGTATTTTTTTGTGCTGCGCAAGGCAGCGACATGAACAGCGGGCGCTTCGACGATGTCAGCGTAATCGTTCGCGAATGCGGCGAGCGCACTGCGGAAGCCTGCATCGGCCAATTGGTGGAAATCTTCCATCGCCCGCCAACCCGGATTTCGGCCCGGCCGTTCCATGCGACCTTGCGGCAGTCGCTTGAATCCGGCCTGGACCAGGGTCGCTCCTGGACCCTGTGCATTGATGCCGACGTGCTCGTCCTGCCCGGCCTTGCGGCATTTCTCGAACAGGCCCGGCAAATGCCCCCGGAGGTGTTCGAGGCACAAGGCCTGGTCATCGACAAGCTCCTGCCCGTGCGCAGGCCCGCGGGCAATCACCTTTATCGGACCTGCCTCATCGAACGCGCCATTCCGCTTATCCCGACCACAGGCACCCTGCGTCCGGAGAGCGACATGATTCTTGCAATGGCCTCGCAGGGTCATACCGCATGGCAGTCATCGACGGTCGTAGGCCTCCACGACTTCGAGCAGGCGTACGACGACATCTACAGAAAGGCTCTTCTCCACGGCCGGAAACACGATTACCTGATTGCGATCTACCGTCCAATCTGGGAAGCCCTGGGCGAACTGGATGACGATTACCGTATCGCCCGTCTAGCTCTCGAGCATGCTTCCAGCCACCATGGCACGCCGGAGATCAGCCGGGATTTTGGAGAAATTGCCGCCGCCGAGGCTCAATTGGCACTGGGCCTATCTGCCAAAGGAGCACTTGGAACCTTTCGCCAATCGGACGTGCAGTCAATTCTCGCGCGACGAAAGTCGCTCTTGGCCGGCATACCCGAACTTTTGGAACAGCTTCAGGTTTCAATGTACTCTTACATTGATCCCGCTGGCGAAGACACACCTGCAAGCAGCGATACGTCCAGGCTACACACCATTCGCTGTTACCTGCAACAACTAGTCACAGCCGTTCGTGGAAGCAAAATTGGCGGCGCCGGCAAGCAAGGAAAATAGGCTTGGGCACCAGGCACGCTGCGAAGGCGGGATGAATCGACCCATGGGTGCCGGAGATCCTCAAAATCAGCGGACTTCCCCGATCTGCGGGTTTCCTCCAGTTGACCAGGATATGACCCGAAAGCCCAAGCTTGTCATAATGCCCGCTCCGCCACTTCGGAATGCATCGTGAGCCAGGCCAAACCGAAAGCCGTCTTTGTAGTGACATCCGAGGGCAAGGACCTCTACAGCGCCATGACCCGCGTGGCGATTGCCTCACTGCGCCACAGCAACCCATCGCTGCACATCACCATTGCCGCGGACCGACAAACCGATAGCGTGCTGCGCGCCGCCGCTGATCCATTGATAGTCGAGGCCGACGAATGGCTAGTCTTCGAAACGCCTGACGGAAGCGGCGAATTTCGCAACCGTTACGTCAAGACGCAGTTGCGTAACCTGCTGGATGGCCCCTTCCTGTTTCTCGACAGCGACATCTTCGCGCGCCGGGATCTCAGCGAAATCCTTGCCCTCGATTGTGACATTGCCGCTGCGCCCAACCACTCGCGCGAGATATTTTCCGAGCAGGTCTGGGACCAGGATCGTGCGACGCTCGACGCGATGGGCTGGACTACCGGCGATCAGGTATATCTCAACGGTGGCGTGTTGTTCTTCAACGACACGGTCGCGGCCCGCGCACTCGCCAGCGACTGGCACCGTCGCTGGACCGCGTCTTCGGCCAGTCGAGGCAGCCATCGCGACCAGCCGGCGCTCAATTCGGCCCTGGCCGCTTGCCGGCCTCGATTGGCGATCCTTCCGGACCGCTTCAATGCGCAAGTTATTCCGTCGCCGGAAGTTGCGGTCGATGCCGTCATCTGGCATTTCTACTCCTCGGCCGACCGTCCGCAGTGGACCAACTTTGACTTGCTGGTCCGCGGCCTGCTTGAAGGCGGCAATCTGGACTCCGTCGAAATCAACCGCTGTGCCGCTCTCCGGCATCCCTGGGTCGGCGAGGGAATCATCGAGGTCAGCCTGCAACTCGCCGCACTGCGAAGCGAATGCGCTCAATTCAAAAGGGAGCATGCCTCACTCCAGCAGGAAATGGATAAGATCCTGGCGTCTCGGTCGTGGAAGATCACCCAGCGGCTACGAGATATCGACACACTTGCCGAACGTTTGCGATCGGGATTGATCACTCCCCTGGGCGGGAAGAAGCGGATCTGACCGAAGACGCTCGGCCATGGGTAGCATACCGCTAAGATTGCAGCAACCGCGTAAGCTTGTGGCCGATCCTCGACCTGGGATTGCGTCGGCACTCGCCGCCAGCCAGCCTCCAACGCTTGTCACCTTCGACGTGTTCGATACCCTTATCTGGCGCAGGACACTGCTCCCCCAGGATGTCTTTCTATCACTCAGCCACCACTTTCCCGGCATCGCATCCTGGATGCGACGCGAAGCTGAACGCGTCGCCACGTTTGCGTGTCGTCGCGTGCTGCGCCGCGAGCCCACACTGCGTGACATCTATTGCCTGCTACCGATGAGTCAGGCGGGCGAAATCGCCGCCGAGCAGCGCGTTTGCGTGGCAAACCCGCATTGCCACAGCGCCATCCAGTCGTTGTCGAGACTCGGCGTGCGTATCGCCGCGATATCCGACATGTACCTCGACGCCCAGGAAATCCGCACGCTGCTCGATGCTTGCGGCTATCCGGAAATGCCGATCTACTCCTCGGCCACCGAAAGCTGCACCAAGGGCGACAACGGCGCGCTGTTTTCCGCAATCTGGAAACGGCTTGGGGTTCGGCCTTCCGAGGTCTTCCATGTTGGCGACAACGCACATTCCGATATCGCCATGGCGAATCGGCTGGGGGCGGGGACTTGTCATGTGTCGACACCGCGGGCCACCCTGTTCGATGCCTGTCCGTCGGTTCCCCGCGCCAGGTCGGCTGCCGAAACCCTGTTCTGGGGCGAACTGGCAATCCGACTGCACCTGCACATTGCTGACCACGGGGAAGCAGCGGCAAGCTACGGCAATGCCATTCGGATGCTGGTGCAGCAAAGGGGAACCATTTCGCAGCTTTCAGTAGATGAGGCCTGGCGCGAAATACAGTATTGCGCGGAAGCCGTTGGCGATGCCGAAGCGGGGACACGGCGTGCCACCTGAGTCAATGCCTGGCGCAGGCGAAGCCGAACGCCTGGCCGGCCTTGCCGCCGGCCTGCTGGCACTGGTCTGCCTTACGGCGCGCAGCCAGGCGCAAAGCCGTGGTATCGACCAGGTTCATTTTCTTACTCGGGAGGGGATCGTCTTTCAGCGATTCTTCGACCGTTTCGCGCGCGGCGCGCGGTGGCCCGAGCAGTCCGTGCTGTTCCATGCCAGCCGTCTTGCGACCTTCGCCGCGTCGCTGTTCCCGGAAGGATGGCGCGGACTTGGGCGCTTCTTTTCGGTCTACCACGATGCCAACTGGGTCGAGCTGTCCACGTCGCTGAACGCGCCGACGGCCATCAGGGAGGGGCAGCCGGCGCCAAGCATTGCGGACAACGTGCGCGGCCAGGCATTGGCCGAGTTCATCGCGGCCGACGAGCAAACCAAGACCTGGATCGCCGAAATCGCGCAGCACAGGCACAGGGAATTGGCCGGGTACCTGGCGCGTCATCATCCGTCGATCACGCGCGCCGGAACCGCCGTTCTGGTCGATATCGGCTGGCGTGGCAGCATTCAGGACAATCTCGCGCTTGCTCTGCCCGGGATTGAATGGCACGGTGTCTATTGCGGGTTGCTGCCCTACTTCAACACGCAGCCGAAGAATTGCCACAAGTCGGGCATTCTTTTCGATCCGGCGCAGACCGGGTATCTCGCCGCCAACGTGATGCCGCTCGAGTTCCTGTTCGACGCGGGCGTTGGCGGCGTGGTCGGCTACCGCGGCGGGGAGCCTGTCCATGCCCCGCAGGACGACCATGTTCGCGGCAGCGATTTCGTCGCTCGCTTCCAGCGGACGCTCGAAGACCGGGCCACGGATTGCGGCCAACTCCTTGCCGACGCAAGTACCGACGGAACGGCTGCATCATTGCAGGCCGCGTGGCGCGACGACGCACTGGCATTCTGGGCGGCTACCCAGCACATGTCCGCCGAGATGTTCGAGCCTTTCAGCGTGTTCCGGCATGACGAAACCTTTGGCATTGCCAGCACCGTGCAGATATCCGATGTCACGTCCTGGCGGTCGATGTTGCGCGGTCTGTTCGACTACCGTACGCGCCACCTTTTCTCTCAACACAGCCAAAGCATTCCCATTCACCTGTGGCGCTCATCGCAACTCGGCTGGAGGACCCGCGCCTGGATGTTCCTGCTGGCGACCGCGAGCAAGACCCGGAGTTTGATCAAAGGCAGACAATGAAAATTGCAATCATCAGCAAGGCAGACCAGTTCGGCGGCGGGGCCAGCCGCGTCGCCTCGGATCTGGCGGCCGTGCTCAACGCCGCCGGTCACCCGACCGACCACTGGCTGAGCTGGGCCGGCTCGCCCTGGACCCCAAGGATGCGGTCGCTCTACGGACCCTTCCAGCTCCCGGTCCGAGCCGCAAATCTCGCCATGCGGCGCATCGGCTTTCCCGAACTGATACCCTTTGAACTGGTTGCCCTGCTGCACCGCGGCCGCGCGTGGGAGTACGACCTTTTGCACTTCCACGATATCTCGTCGGCAATCTCGCCACAAACCCTGCTCTGGCTCTCTCGCCGCAGGCCCGTGGTCTGGACGATACACGACTGCTCACCTTTCACCGGCGGCTGCCTGTATCCCGGCAGTTGCACCCGCTTCACGAGTCGCTGTGGCGGCTGTCCCCAACTCGGCGGCTGGCCGATCGACAGCTGGCTCGATTTCACCGGCTTCCAGCAGAACAACAAACGGCGCCTGGCGGCGAGCGGTCGCATCCATTATTCATGGCCCTCCGCATGGATGGCCAGCACCGGCTACTCGAGCGGAATGTTCAGCACGCCGCCAGAGGTCATCCCCTATGGCATCGACCTCGAAATCTTTCATCCGCATGACAAGAAGGCCGCCCGAAGCCGACTCGGGCTCCCGTCCGAGCGGACCATCGTCCTGCTCTCGGCAGGTTCACTGATGGATTTGCGCAAGGGGGTGCGCTTCGCGCTCGACGCCATTCAGGCAAACCGCGCGTTGAACCCCTTCGTCCTGCTGGTGGGCAGTCCGAATCCCGAGATCCGGGAGCAACTGTCGGGGCTTGACGTTCATGAAGCAGGGTACGTCGGTGACCCGCGCACGCTGGCTTCCCACTATGCGGCGGCCGACGTGTTCTTGTTTACCTCGCTGGCGGACAACCTGCCGCTCACTGTGCTGGAAACCATGGCCAGCGGAACGCCCATGGTCGGCTACCAGACTGGCGGCATACCCGAGATGGTCATCCAGGACGAGACTGGCTTTCTCGTGCCGCAGGGCGATGACAAGGGCCTCGCCGACGCGCTGGCGCGCGCGATCCTGAATCCGGATCTGCGCCAGCGCTGGGCGGCCAATGGCATCGAACGGGCGCGGCGCCAATACTCGTATGAGCTTTTCCGCGGCAAGCACCTTGCGCTTTACGAGCGGCTGATCGCGGCCCGGCGGTCGCCTGTCGCGCCGGCAGGCTGACCGTTCGCGCGGGCGGACCATGAGCGCAGCGCAAAGCTCAAGGGACATGGCCTATCGGCTGGGCCATGATGTACTGGGTCCGGTGTTCGCGTCTTTTGCGCGCATTCTGGTTCACGAGGCCTCACGCCGCGGTATCGCCCGGCTGGTATTCCTCGCACGCGACGGCCATCTGCTTCTACAGGCGACGGCCGGTTTGCTTGATGCGGCGAACGAGTGCGCCCGGCCTGAACTGGCCTACGTCCGGGTCTCGCGGCGCGTCGCCGCCCTAGCGGCCTTGCAGGAACTCGACGCCAAAGCCCTGGAGGCAGGCGCCTCCGTTCGTTCCGGCGAACCCACGCTACGCAAGAGCCTCGAATATCTCGGCATGGACTGCGCGCCCCTGGCCCCCTGGCTGGACAGGCATGGCCTGGCGGCCGACCTCGCACCGTCACCCGCGGCGCTCCAGCGCCTGCTTGCCGATCACGGATTCCGGCAGGTGGTCGCAAACCAGGCGACGGAGCAAAGGATGCTGCTGCACCGCTACCTGGCTCAGGAGGGCGCGTTGTCCGCCACACCGGCGGCGTGGGTGGATATCGGCTGGCGCGCAACCATACAGCGGCACTTCGATTCGGCCTTCGTCGATTCCAGAAGCATCCGCTCCATGCCATGGTTCTACTTCGCGCTCTGGGACGAGCACGGGCCGCCGCCGCAACCTCGCGATGCCATTGGGCTGATCGGTGACCAGCGCCGTGGGAATGGCCTTCTGGAAGGCTCACCGCGACATCTTGCCCACCTGCTTGAGGCCATCTGTCGAGCCGACGAGGGCACCGCAATCGGCTACGAGCTCAGTGGCGAAACCGTGGTGCCACGCCTGCTCGACGGCAAGGGGCGGCAGGCCGAAGTCGCCGGGAACGAACTGGCAGAATGCATCCGTGCCGGTATCCTCGATCGGGTTCGGCAGCTTGGGGCCGACCCGAAGTGGCATCGCCAGACCGACGATCGTCTGCGCGCGGTCGCCCAATCCACACTTTTGCGCCTGGCGTTCTTTCCCAACTCCGAAGAAATTGCCATCGGTCGACAGCTTTCGCATACCGAAGGTCATGCTTCGGACTGGCACGCGTCGCTGATACTCGCCGGGCAGCATCCGCTGCGCTCACCCCGATCGTGGCTGGCAGGAATGGCTTCCCCCTGGAGGGGTGGATATGTCGCCGCCAGCGGCGGTCCTGCCCTTGCCGCTGCCTACTTCGCGTTCGAGGCAGTGATGTCGGTCCTGCCCGGATTCGTCAGCGGCTGGCTGGCGGATCTGGCTCGGCGCATGGCGGGAATTCCGCCGCTCGGTGATCGCGAAACGGGAAAGCCGCCAACCTGATCGAATAGCCGATTTTGGCGACATAATGAGCGGCAGGCGTGGCCCTTCCCGTTTACCTATCCTCGCCGTTCATCGGGCGGCCATGGCGTGAGACTATGTCGCCGTGTCGCCGCCAGATCGGCGACTCAATACGACAGATCGACCGCCCGCCAGAGGAAATCGTGACAGACCCGACGCAGCGCAACGGCAGCTATCCCTGCCCCGCGCCCTTTTCGCAACTCTACATGGTGCCACGCGCACTGCTCGACCTGCGCTTCTGCAGCTATCACGAGCCGGTCTTCGTCCGCGACCAGGAGGCCTTCTTCAAGGAGGGTCCAGAGGCCTTGCAGCGCTTCTTCGAAGGCAATCAGGAGTTGCGCCGGCGACGGGACGCCTACCTGAAAGGCGACTACGAAAAGGCCGGATGTCCAAGCGGATGCTTCTGGTTCCAGAAATGGAAGACCACCGGCAAGGGATTTTCGCGCGAGGAGTTCGAGGACGCGGACCGGCGCCTGCATGTGAAACGGCTCTGGCTTTCCGTCGGGCCGGACTGCAACGTTACCTGCCGCTACTGCCTCGAACCAAAGGAATTCCACATCGACTTCAAGACCTGCAGCCCCTCGGTCATGGGTCTGGCCGAAGAGTTCGTAGCCCGCGGCAACAGCATTCTGCTGACCGGCGGCGAGCCATTCATGTCGAAGTTCAAGCTGTTGCCGACGCTCGAACGACTCGCCGCGCGGTCCCAGGATGGCATGGGCTATTTCGATATCCACACCAACGGCACCTACCTCGACCAGAATTGCCGCGCGCTCATCCTGCGCGCTCCGGTCAATGTGATCAACGTCTCGATGGATACACTCCGTCCCGAGCTGTTCGAGTACCTTCGGCGCGGCTGCAAGTTCGACAAGGTATGGAAGAACGTCAATGCGCTGGTGCGCGAACGCAACGACCTGGGCCTGAAAAAGCCGGTGGTGATAATTCTCTGTGCCGTGATGCGCGATACCTGGGAACACATCGAGGAAACCGTGCAGACGGTCGTCGACCATGGCATGGGCATCAGTCTCAACGCGCTGTTCAAGGGCTACTATTCCCCCGACTTTTGCCGTGAGCAAGCCCTGACCAACCTGAGCCAGGAACAACTGCTGACGCTGGAGCGGACAGTGGCTTCGTTCGAGACCCGCTACGGCAAGAGCGGTCCCGTGCATTACCAGGGTTTCCTCGGCCAGGTGCGCGACCTGATCGAGGCCAAACGTGCGGGAAATACCGGGAAGCAGGTGGCGCTGGGCGATGGCGGGCAAGCCCGGCGCAAGCAAGGCGTCATCGGCCTGGTCCTCAAGGGCAAGCCGCGTCTCGCCGTTCGCGAGGCGATCAACCTTGGCGCGAAGGCAAAGACGCGGCTGATGGCAACGATACGCGGACTCTAGGGACGACGATGATGGCCATCGATGAAGTTCGACGATCGCGGCGCTTGACCATGGAATTGCAACGGAACGCTCGGCAGGAACACGGCGGAGTATCTCGCGGCGCGGAATCGACACCGGAACGGGACGCCCGCCCGAATGCCACTCAACATCGGACAGCGAGGCAATGAAAGCGCCAGCAAACGTGCTGGTCGTCGGCGGCGCCGGCTACATAGGCAGCCATGCCTGCAAGGCCATTGCCGCGCGCGGCGACGTGCCGGTCTGCTTCGACAACCTTGGCGCCGGTCATCGCGAGTTGGCCAAGTGGGGCCCGCTGGTGGTTGGCGACCTCGGCGACGGCGCCACGCTGGCCAAGGTGTTCAGGGATTTCCGCATCGATGCCGTGATGCACTTTGCCGCGCATGCCTATGTCGGAGAATCGGTCACCGATCCCGCCAAGTATTACCGCAACAACGTGGCCAGCACGGTGACGCTGCTCGACTGCATGCGCAAGGCAGGCGTCGACGCCATTGTTTTTTCGTCGTCCTGCGCCACCTATGGAATCCCGGATTCGGTGCCAATCACGGAAGACCATCCGCAGCGACCGATCAACCCCTATGGATGGTCGAAATTGATGGTTGAGCAGATCCTCAAGGATTACCAGCAAGCTTACGGCCTGCGTCACGCCGTCCTGCGCTATTTCAACGCCGCCGGGGCGGACCCTGACTGCGACACCGGCGAGTGGCATGATCCGGAAACCCACCTGATACCGCTGGTGCTTGATTCCGCAATGGGCCGGCGTCCGCAGGTGGCGATCTTCGGCACCGACTATCCAACCCCCGACGGCACCTGCATCCGCGATTACATCCATGTCACCGACCTCGCCGACGCCCATATCCTGGCACTGGACCAGTTGCGCCGCGGACTTGGTTCACTGGTCTTCAACCTCGGCAACGGCCAAGGCTTTTCCGTACGGGAGATCATCGCCAGCGCCGAGAGAGTCACCGGCCTCAGGGTGCCCGCGACCATTGCCTCTCGCCGCGCCGGCGACCCTCCGGCATTGGTGGGCGATGCCCGGAAAGCGCGCGAACTACTCGGCTGGTTGCCACGGTTCCAATCGATTGACACCATCGTCGGAAGCGCCTGGGCTTGGCAACGGCGCGTGGCGGCGATCGAGCCGAAGGGAGCAGCCTGAGCGATGTTCGACTACGACAGGCGCGGGGCCCTCAGGCCCGGTCATGAAAAAACGTTAATCCAGTTCGAAAGACACCTATGAATCGAGTCCTCGTTACCGGCGGCGCCGGCTTCCTCGGGTCCCACCTCTGCGATCGGCTGATCGAACGCGGCGACGACGTCCTCTGCGTCGACAACTTTTTTACCGGATCGAAGCGGAATGTTGCCCACCTGCTCGATCATCCTTTTCGAGCTGATGCGGCACGACGTCACCTTTCCCCTCTACGTGGAAGTCGATCGCATTTTCAACCTGGCCTGCCCGGCCAGCCCCATCCACTACCAGCACGATCCGGTGCAGACCACCAAGACCAGCGTGCATGGCGCGATCAACATGCTTGGGCTGGCCAAACGGGTCAAGGCGCGCATCCTCCAGGCATCGACCAGCGAGGTCTATGGCGATCCCGAGATTCATCCGCAACCGGAAAGCTACTGGGGCAAGGTCAACCCGGTCGGCATCCGCAGTTGCTACGACGAAGGCAAGCGCTGCGCGGAAACACTGTTCTTCGATTACCACCGGCAGCACCGGATGCAAATAAAGGTGGTCCGCATCTTCAACACCTACGGTCCGAGAATGCATCCGGATGACGGGCGCGTGGTGAGCAATTTCATCTGCCAGGCGCTCCAAGGAAAGGACCTGACGATCTACGGTGACGGAGCGCAGACCCGCAGCTTCTGCTACGTGGATGACCTGGTCGAAGGCATGTTGCGGATGATGGATTCTCCGCCCGAACTGACCGGGCCGGTCAATATGGGCAACCCCACCGAATTCTCCATGCTGGAACTGGCCGAAAAGATCATCACGATCGCCGGTGGGCGTTCGCAGCTCTGCTTCAAGCCGCTGCCCGAGGACGATCCGCGACAGCGTCAGCAGGACATCACCCTGGCCGAAAAGGCGCTCGGCTGGTCGCCGAAGGTAAGCCTCGAAGAAGGACTCAGGGAAACCGTCGCCTATTTTCGCCGGATACTGGCGAAGTGATTGCTGCGGCAGGAAGGCTTGCGCTCGCCGCAGCGCCAGCGCCGACTTTCGGATGACCACCGTCGCCAGCCATCTGGCCCGGTGCCTCGCGTCGCGCGGCGCCCGCCACGTGTTTCTGGTCACCGGCGGCGGCGCCATGTTTCTCAACGACGCGCTCTGCCACGAACCAGGATTGAGCGCGGTCTGCTTCCACCACGAACAGGCCGCGGCGATGGCCGCCGAGGCCTATGCCCGCATCGCTGAGCTGCCACCGGTCCTGAACGTCACCACCGGCCCCGGCGGCATCAATGCGCTGAACGGCGTTTTCGGCGCCTGGACCGACTCGATACCGATGATCGTGGTTTCCGGTCAGGTCAAGCGCGCTACCTGCCTCGCCACCACGCCGGTGCCGGGGTTGCGCCAACTCGGCGACCAGGAGTGCGAAATCATCGCCATGGTCCGCGGCATCACCAAGTACGCCGCCGTCGTGGCGCGGGCCGAAGACATTGCCTGGCACCTCGACCAGGCTTTGCACCACGCGCTCACCGGGCGACCGGGGCCGGTCTGGCTGGATATTCCGATCGACGTGCAAAGCGCCACGGTCGATCCCGCCACGCTGCGTCGCTGGACCCCGCCGGCCGCCGCTCGACTGCTGCCAGGCTCCGATGTCGCCGCCGTCGTGGCGCGCCTGCGCGCCGCCGCACGGCCGGTGATACTTGCGGGCAGCGGCGTGCGCGCCGCCCGTGCGGTCACCGAATTCGAGCGCCTCATCCGCCGCCTCGGCATACCGGTCACCACGGCCTGGACGCATGATCTTGTCGCCACCGACGACCCGCTGTATTGCGGCCGTCCCGGCAGCATAGGTACGCGTGCCGGCAACTTCACGGTACAGAACGCCGACCTGCTGCTGGTGCTCGGCAGCCGGCTCAATATCCGCCAGGTCAGCTACAACTGGCAGGCATTCGCCCCGCATGCCTTCACGATACAGGTCGACATCGACCCGGCCGAGTTGAACAAACCGACGGTCAAGCCCGACATGGCGGTGAGCGCCGACCTGAAGGACTTCCTCGCTGCGCTTGAGCAGGAACTGGGCGTCTGGGAGCCGCCGGCCGCCCATCCCGACTGGCTGGCCTGGTGCCGCCGGCGCGTGGCGGACTATCCGGCCGTGCTGCCGCGGCAACGGGTTTTCCGGGGCAAGATCAATCCCTACCATTTCGTCGAAGAACTGTTCGCGCGACTTGACACCGATGACATCGTCGCCTGCGGCAATGCCACCGCCACCATCGTCCCGTTTCAAGTCGCCCACATCCGGACCGGTATGCGCCTGTTCTCGAACTCCGGCAGCGCCTCGATGGGCTACGACCTGCCGGCCGCGATCGGCGCGTACTTTGGCGCCGTGGCCGCGCGGGCAACGCAGCGGCGCATCGTCTGCCTGGCCGGCGACGGCAGCATCATGATGAACCTGCAGGAATTGCAGACCATCGTCCAGCACCGCATACCCCTCAAGATCTTCGTCCTCAACAACGGTGGCTATCTGTCGATCCGCTCGTCTCAGGCCAACTTCTTCGGCCGCCTCGCCGGAGAAGGGCCCGACAGCGGGGTCTGCTTTCCCGACTTCGTCGCGGTGGCAAGCGCCTTCAACCTCCCCGCCCGCCGTATCGCCAGCGCCGACTTTCCGACCCAATTGGCCGAGGTACTGGGAAGCGACGGCCCGTGTTTGTGCGATGTCATCCTGGATGAATCACAGGGCTTCGAGCCGCGCATGACTTCGCGCAAGCTGGACGATGGAACAATCGTCAGTCCGCCATTGGAAGACATGTTTCCCTTTCTGGACCGCGAGGAGCTGGCACGCAACCGGTGGCCGGTCGACGATGTCGACGGCCGCGGCTGACGCCTTCGATCATCAGCGGCGTTCGGCAGCCGGCTGCCTGTGCTGCGGAGCGCAGGCCCTTGACGGCGAAACAGCGCTGGTATCCGCGTTTGTGGCGAAACAGGCCATGCGCAGTGCCCCGGAGCTGACGCGAATCCTGTTCTGCCGCCATTGCGGATTTCGCTTCTTCGATCGGGGCCTGTCGGAAATCGAAGCAGCGCGCTACTACGACGACTATCGCAGCGATACCTACCTGAGCACGGCATGCCGTATCCTGCTCGGCTTCCTGCCCCCATTTGGCTTCATTCCGATGCGCGAGCACCTCCAGTATTTCACCGAGCCGGCGCTGGTGGCCATGGCTCGGCGCAGCGGCTTGCGGGTTGTCCGTTCCGGCCGCAATGCCGCCGGCCAAATCTACCTCACGGCGACCCATTGACGGCCGCCGCCCTCGGCCGCGACGCGGCACCGCGAGGCGTCGGCGTGATAAAGTCTCCGTCATACCAAGCTGCTTCAGTCCATGAACCAGAATCGCATCTTTGAAGACCTCTTCGTTCTCGAACTCGCCAACAACCATTGGGGGCGTCTCGAACGCGGCTTGCGCATCATTACCGACTTTTCGCGGATTGTCCGCTTCAACAATGTGCGGGCCGCGATCAAGATCCAGTTGCGCGACGTGGATGCATTCATCCACAAGGACTTTCGTCAGCGGGATGACATTCGCTACATCAAGAAGACCTCGATACCCGCCTCGAAAAGACCGACTCCGCCTGCCTGGTGCGCGCCATACGCAAAGCCGGCTGCATTCCGATGGCGACGCCCTTCGATGAGAAGTCCGTGGCGCTTTGCGACGAACTCGGTGTCGATATCATCAAGCTGGCCAGCTCCGACCTCAACGATTGGATCCTGATCGAGAAAGTCGCCACGACCAAGAAGCCGGTAATCGTGTCCACCGGCGGATCCGCGCTGAAGGATGCGGACGATCTCGTCAGATTCTTTGCCAATCGCAACATTCCGCTGGCAATCAATCACTGCGTGTCGCTCTATCCCTGCGAAGATCATGAACTGGAGCTAAACCAGATCGATTTCCTGCGTCAGCGCTATCCCGACAACGTCATCGGCTTGTCCACCCACGAGTATCACGACTGGACGACGTCGATTCTGGTCGCCTACGCCAAGGGCGCCCGCACGTTCGAGCGCCATATCGACATTGACGCCGAAGGCATCCGGGTCTCGGAGTATTGCAGCCTGCCCGAGCAGATCGACACATGGTTCAAGACATGGAAAAAGGCCGTCGAGATGTGCGGTGCGCCGGGGACCAGCAAACGACGACCGCAGCAACGCGAAATCGACTACCTGGACCGGCTGGTACGCGGCGTCTATGCCCGTCATGACCTGCCGATCGGCCATGCCTTGTCGGACGATGACGTGTATCTCGCCGTGCCCCTGCAGAAGGGCCAGATTTCGTGTCGCGAACTGATGCACGGCGAAGTCCTGCTCAAGGCAGTCACGGCGGACGCGCCGATCCGCATCGACGACATCGACAGCCCCTACGCGCACAGCGACCAGCTCAAGGCCCTGATTTACTCGCGGGGATTGTGATGGCGGCGCACAAACTGATCTCGGTCGTGACGCCCTGCTACAACGAAGAAGGCAATGTCGGGGAGCTGCACCAGCGCATCGTGGCGCAGATGGAACAGTTCCCGGACTACGATTTCGAGCACATCTACATCGACAACGCCTCGACCGACGGAACGGTAGCCGCGATTCGCCGTCTCGCCGGCGCCGACTCCCGCGTCAAGGCGATTGTGAACAACCGCAATTTCGGCATCATCCGATCCTCCAACCATGGCTTGCTGCAGGCGCGTGGCGACGCCGTAATCAACATGGCCTCGGACATGCAGGAGCCGCCGGAACTCATCGGCGAGTTCATCCGCAAATGGGAGCAAGGCCACAAGGTGGTCGCCGGCGTCAAGCCTGAAAGCCACGAGACCGCACCGATGTTCGCCCTGCGCCGGCTGTATTACGCCACTGTCGGCCGCATCGCCGATGTCAAGCTGATCCCGCATTACACCGGATTCGGCCTCTACGACCGCGAAGTCATCGAAGCCCTGCGCAGGATCGACGATCCCTATCCTTATTTTCGCAGCCTGATTGCCGACATGGGGTATGCCCACGCCGAGGTTCCCTACGTGCAACCGCTGCGCAAGCGCGGCATCACCAAGAGCAACTTTTATGCACTTTACGACATGGCCATGCTCGGCATCACCAGCCATTCCAAGGTGCCGCTGCGGCTGGCCACCATGGCCGGGTTTGCATTGTCTGCCGTCAGCCTGCTGATAGCCCTGGGCTACCTTGGCTACAAGGTCGCGCGCTGGGAGCAGATGTCGTTCGGCATGGCCCCGATCCTGATCGGGTTCTTTTTCTACGCCTCCGTGCAATTGTTCTTCATCGGACTGTTGGGCGAGTACATCCTCCAGATTCACACGCAGGTGCAGAAGCGGCCGCTGGTGGTGGAGCGGGAGCGAATCAATTTCTGAAAACATGCCTCAGTGCGCTGTCGTTGGGTGACGCGAAATAGTGCGGCGGGAAGCTGCGCAAGGCGGCAGGAGCCGATAGCGAGGTATCCGCGGCCCAAGGGGCACCGGTCAAAGCCCGGTAAATCTCTTGAAACGGTGTTGCCATCCCAAGCAGGAAAAGCATTGCCAGCACGCTGCGCATCAGGCTCGACAACGCGCGCTGTGCCGGGCGGGCGGTCAATTCGGCGATCAGCACCAGCCACAGTATGGTCAGCGCGGGAATCGAACCACGCATGGCCAGGTCATTGTTCGGACCGAAGCTGAACCAGGGCAGGGCTGCCAGAACGACCAGGCTGGCAATCATCAGCGGAGAACGGTTCCGCTGCAGAGCCAGCATTCCGAACAGACCAGCCTCCAGCATCAGGAAAACAATGTTCCTCCAGATATCAATACCCAATTCCACTGCCGACTGTGCCGGCGATGCAGCGCCAATCCCGGCATTGATTGCGCCCACACCCATCAGCAAGTAGGCCGCAACAAGGCCGGCAGCAGGCGCAACCAGTAGCAGCGACTTGAAGCATCCCGCCCACTGAACCGACCCTCGGCGCCAGTGCACCCACGCTGCCACCATTGCAAGCGGCAGCAGGCCGATCGCCGGCAGCGGCGACCAGAGCATTACCGGCAGGAACAGGACAGGCAAGCGTGCAACGAAGCGCGGATCATCGCGAAAACGCCACAGCCAGGCAGCGGCAATCCAGCCGGGCAGCGCGTGGTTTGGGACCCAGAACAGCAAGGTGGTAGTCGATGAATACTGAATGCGTCCCGCCCACCATTCAAGGTGACCGCCCAGCCACGGCGGCCCTCCCGCCAGCCACACGCCAACGAGGTCGAGTCCGCTGGCACACACAAACAGCGCTGCGCCAGCGAGATTCCGGACAGCCGTTCCACCGAGGTTGGCCGCAAAAAAAAGCGTGATCCCCAACCAGGTCCACACCAATAGAATAGCGTCGGCCCAAGCCAAACCAAGCTTGCGCGCGAGCCATGCCGGCGGCAAGTAGTAGCCAAGGGGCGCGCGGAGAATCAGGTCTCGACCGCTGGCATCGACATAGCGTGGCGGCCAATCCTGCACGACAAGATCGCGCAGAACCGCAAAGCGGGGGATCCAGTCGAATGCATTCGCATGAAAGGTATGCCCGGCGCCACCAAGCATGGCCCAGATGGCTGAAAGAATTGCAAGCAGGCAAAGGGAGGCCACCGCATCGCCACGAGCATGGTGCAGGCCGCGGATCGGAGGGATGCCACGCGGCAACCAGTACACGGCTGCCGCCACGGCCACGAGCGCCGCCGGCACGCCTATCGACGGGATGAAAAACCCAAACAGAAAGATCACTACCGGCAGGAAAGTAGCACCAGAGGGCAGTATCGAGCCTGCGCCAATGGGCTGACTGCCACACTGACGAATCCACCTGCCGATCAGGCTTCGGCATCGATGGATTCATGATAGTCGTCGTCGATATTCACATCCCATATCTCGGACTTGCCGACCTTGCCGCCGAGAATCGCCTCGACCGCCAGTTTCGCCGTCAGCATGGAATGATCCTGATTGTTGTAGCGGTGCATGCCGTTGCGGCCCACCGGATAGAGATTCTCGATGCAGTCCAGCCAGGCCCGCACGCGCGGGAACTCCGCATAGGCGCCGAAGTAGGCCGGATAGGTCTTTGGCACGCGAATCACTGTGCCATCCAGCACGTCGGCGCGGTCGATCATGCCGATCTGCTCCAGCTCGCCGGCAGCCAGGTCGATCATCGCCGCGTCCTCCAGCCGCCACAGATCATCGCCTTCCAGACAGAAGTATTCGAGTCCCAGCCAAACCTTGTCGGGATCGGCCACCAGATCCAGGCTCCAGTTGTTGAATATCTGCAGGCGGCCGATGCGCACTTCGCGTTCCTGAATGTAGATCCAGTTATCCGGCGGCATGTTGTTGGCTTGGGTGCTGCGCGCCTGGCGGTTGGCACGCATGCGGGAAACCAGCAGTCCGACGGTGATGAAATCGCGGTAGGGCAAGGCGGCGGCGATCTCGCGCACATCCGCCGGCGCCGGAGGCCGCATGCCCGCCACCAGGTCGGCTACCGGCATGGTCGATATCACGTGGTCTGCCGGCAGCTCGACCGCCTGCCCCGCGGCATCGGCCGTCAGGACCGAGACCGCGCGCGCGCCGTCGCAGCGCACGCCCTGCACCCGCTGGCCGAAGCGAATCTCGCCGCCGCCCGCGACCACGCGACGCGCAACCTCCTGCCACAACTGGCCCGGGCCAAGACGCGGATAGAGAAGTGTTCGATCAGGCTGGTCTTGGTCGCCGGCTTCCCGGCCGCGTTGCCGAAGCGCCGGCGCAGCGCATGGCGCAGGGCCTCGAGGACGGAAAGCCCTTGATCCGTTGCGCCCCCATTCCGCGCCGATGCGCTCGCAGGGCACGCCCCAGACCTTCTCCGTGTAGTCGCGAAAGAAGGTCCGGTACAGCTCGGCGCCGAAGCGATTGACCAGGAAGTCCTCCAGCGAGCGCTCCGTCCGGCGCGGAAACAGCATCGACCATGCATAGCTGGCGCCTATGCGCAGCAGGCGCAGCGGACCCAGGTTGGCCAGCGTGCCTGCATTCAGCTTGATCGGATAGTCGAAATACCTGCGCAGAAAATAGATCCGCGAAAGCCGGTCGCGCACCAGCATCACGCGGCCTGGAGTCCGTCAACGCCAGTGCCGCCGGCGCCGACTCTTTCTGCTTTGCCCTGATAGGCAATCTCCACGGTGGGCTCTTCAGCGACGATCGGCAGGATATCCCGCCACCAGTTCATCACCCAGTCGGACTTGGAAAAGAATCGATGTCCGCCGATGTCCATGCGGTTGCCCTTGTACTCGACGGTGCGCGCGATGCCACCGACTGTTTCAGACGCCTCCAACACGATCGGCCGCATTCTGCCATCGCGAACAAGCTCCAGCGCCGCGGTAAGCCCTGCCGGGCCGGCACCGACAATGATGACTGTTGGCTTCATGCGCGACACCCCGGCCTAGAAGAGTGCCCGCTTTTTGATTGCATAGTTGAAGAAAAAGGTGATTCCCGCAGCAATCAGTTTGCCCCCGATCAATGACAAGCCCCATTGATCAACGGCGAGAAATATCACCAGATCACTGATACCCAAACCGACGAGGCCAATCGAGACGAACGCGGAAAACTCCATGGGTGCGTGCTCGCCCAAGCGGCGGCGGCGAAAGACCCACCGGGTTGCCAGCACATAGCTCGAAATCGCGCCGACGACAAAACCCAGGGAAGCCGCGACCAGATAGTGAAGCACCCGTGCGGAGATCTGCAGTACCGCAACATCCAGCACCAGGGCGATCAAGCTGGCGGAAAAATACCGAGCAAATTCCATGCTTGGTTGTCTGACAGACCAGCCGACACGCTGCCCGAACCCCATACTCCCCCGGCCTCCAAGCCGCTCACATGAACCGGCTCTCGCGATACGGCGATATCGTTCAAATGCGCCGGGAGTATAGATGAATCCCATGCACGAAGCGGACTGCGGGCGAATTGCTGGCGAATGGCTGGCGAGACATAGCCGCTGCCATGGTCGAGCACCCGCAGGATATCGCCTGGCATCTCGACCAGGCGCTGCACCTGGCGACATCAGGCCGTCCCGATCCAATATGGCTGGGCATCCCCATCGACGCGCAAGGCTGACCGGCGACAGGAACTGATCCTGAGTTGCCAGGTGCTCGAATATATTTCGGAACCCGCAACCCACTTGCGAAAAGTCAGCGCCGTGCTCGCCGATTCGGGCTGGCTCTACGTTGAAGTCCCGGCCGAGCACTGGCGCCCGGCAGCGAGGCGCTGAGGATGCCTGCGGCATCAATCGCTACGGACAATTGCTTGCGGTCGCGCGGAAACTTGCCACTCTCCAACGCCGCAGCGACGACGACAACGCCATTCACGTGATAAATTCACCGTCACACCAGAACTTTCATACGGCATGAGCCACTCCCGCATCGGCGAAGACCTGTTTGTTCTCGAACTCGCCAACAACCATTGGGGACGACCTTCAGGAGCAGTCGAGGATTACTGCGCCCTGCCATTCGCGCAAGCGCTTGCCACCTGCCTTTCACCAATCGAGACCGCCGATGGCAAGCAAAATGCAAGCTGGTGCAGCAGTGCGATCACTGACGGCGGGCTGTTGACATGGGCAAACGCCGACCGATGTTGGGAATCACCAGAAATTCCAAGGTGCCGCTACGTCTGGCGACCATGCCCGGATTTGCCCTCCCGGCCTTGAGCCTGCTGATTGCCGTGGACTATCCGGTGCTCAAACATCAATGGGCAGATTCCGGCTGCCGATCCCGATCGGCTGCTTTTCTTTGCCGCGGGCGTTTTCCTTGTCGGACTGCCGGGCGAACACGTTCTCCAGATTCGTACCCAGGTGCAGCAGCGATCGCCAGTCATGGCGCACGAGCGCATAAATTTCGACGAACCAGCCGATGAGTCGATCCCCTGACCGGATTTCCGTTGCGGCGATCGGTTATCTCGCCGCGCCGGTCCTGGTTTTTTTCCTGGGTTGGCTGCAGCCGCTGGCAGGGTTTCTCCTGACCGGTCTCCTGGCCTATGCGCTGTACGGCCTATGCCTCCGGTTACCGGAATCGCCGGCAAAGCATTCCATCGGCGCACTCACCTGGTTGCTCCTGATTGCATTGGCCTGGTCTGCCTTTGGCGGCACCGGCCATCTGTTCTACGCAAATCTTGACTGGCGAACGCGGGACGCCGTCTATGCCGATCTGATCCTCGGTGCATGGCCGCCCGCCTACGGCCGGGATGCCGGCGTGGCGCTGATCATGCGCACGGCGATGGGATTTTTCCTGCCGCCGGCCGCAGCAGCAAAGCTGGTCGGCATTGAATTCGCGCCGGCCTTGTTGCTTGGATGGTGCAGCCTCGGCGTTTTTCTGTTCCTGCTGCTCCTTCCCTTGCCCAAAAAGCTTGGCGTTCGCCTGATCCTGGGTTCACTGGCAGTGGTTTTCTTCAGCGGGATGGATTACCCGGGAATCATGGCCGCGCATGGGCAAACGCCGATCTTTCCCCTGCCACTGGAATGGTGGCTGCCATGGACCTACACCTCGCTTGCGGCGCAACTCTTCTGGGCGCCCAATCATGCCCTGCCACTTTGGATCGGCACCGCCTTGCTGCTTCGCCACAAGGATGCCTCCGGTCTTCCCGCCATTGCGCTAGTCGCTCTGCCCGTGCTGCTGCTATGGACACCGTTCGCGGTGATCGGCCTGGTGCCGTGGTTCGGCTGGGCACTCTGGAGAAACTTCGACTCCCCCTGGGCCGCAATCCGAACTACCGACAAGTCGCAGTGGCTTGCAGCCGTGTTGACGACCGCGCTACTCGCTGCGGTACTCAGCCGACCGGGCTACGGTTCCATCAATCTGCAACTTGGTGCCGCCGCCAACCTGAATTCGACCGGCGTCGCAAGCTGGCCGCTGTCCGACCTCGTCATGGCCTACATTCAGTTTGCCGCCTTTGAGTTTGGCCTGCTCGCCCTCCTGTTGCGCCCCGCCGGACCCGCGGCGCGGCAACTGCTGGCCGGGACACTAGGCCTGCTCCTGATCCTGCCGCTGATGCGATTCGGCCCTTCCAACGACTGGATGCTCAGGGTATCGACGCCCTGCCTCGTCATCCTGTTGATTCTGGTTCTCGCGGAGTTCGACCGCCCCTGGGAAAGTATCCGTCGCTCGCTGCGCCTGGCGAGCCTGGCAGGAGTACTGCTGCTAGGCGCGATTACGCCATTCTTCGAATTCGCCCGGGCCCTGGTCTGGCAGCGAACCCCGCCCAATTACGGTCAGTCGCTCGCCGTTCTGCAAGGCCGTCCGGCGCCCCACTACGTCGGGCGACTCGACCTGCCCGTGTTGCAGGCCCTGCTCAAGCCGCCCTCGCCGGTGCCTGAGGGGGCGTTGCGTCAGTCCCTGCTGCGCGGTCCGATGCCTCGCTAGCCATCTGGTAGTAGAGCCCTTCGAGGTCGCGGGCAAAGCGGTCCATGTCGAACAGGGGTGCGGTATCCCGGGCGGCCGCCAGCTTTTGCCTCACCCCCGCCAGTCGATCACGATCACGATACAGATCGAGAACCAGTGCCGCGTAACCCGCATCATCATCGGCAATCAACTCCGGCAAGCCCGCAGCCATCATCACGCTTGCGCCCACCCTTCCGGGAAAAGTGTCGCCGCGCTTCGTCACCAGCGGCACGCCGGCGACCAGCGCGTCAACGCCCGTGGAATGCGAGTTGTAGGGGAAGGTATCAAGTGCCAGATCGGCCAGACCGATACGGGCCAGATAATCGGCCGTGCCGGGACGCGCGGTGCGAAAACCAGGCGCTCCGCGGCCACGTCGCGCTGCTCTGCTTCGCGACGCAAGTTGCCAATGGCTGTATCGTTGCACTTGAGCAGCCAGAGCACCGCGCCAGGCATCTGCCGCAACAATGCACACCAGATGTCGAACAGCGGCGGATTGAACTTGTAGTTGTTGTTGAACGAACAGAGTACAAATGCATCTTCCGCGAGGCCCTGGCTCTCCCGTGCCGGGACGCCGAGCCATGCGGTGACGGGTGTCGACCGGCATGTAGGAATGCGGCATCTGGGCAATGCGCTCGGTGAACCACGCCTGATCCTCAACCGGGGTCACTTCCAGGTCACCAATCACGTAGTCCGCCAGAAGCGACAAACCCAGGGTACCCGCATACCCCAGCCAACTGACCTGCACCGCGCAACGCAGGCGGCGCTCAGCGATTCGCCACCCGCCCGTCCATCCGTTTAAATCGACCAGAATGTCTATTTCATCGGCACGGATTCGGTCAGCGGTCGCTCGAACCGACAAGTCACCGACATCCACAAAGCGATCAAAGGCGGACTCGAGGCGTTTTCGCTGCTGGCTACCGTCATCTGCAAGCAGGGAATAGCCGAACACCTCAACCTTCTGCCGATCATGCCGTTCAATGACTTCAGCAATCACAAAGCCGACCGGGTGCTCGCTAAAATCAGAAGACATGTAAGCAACGCGAAGAGTTCGGGCATTGGGTTGCCAGGTAGCCGGCACATCATGCCGGTTCAGACGTACGGACGCGGGAATCATGGCTTCGGCGAACCCCTCCGCCAAGCGCCGGTAGCCATGCATTCCGATATTCCAGAACTTGAACAGTTCCCATGGATTCGCAACGCAGACCTGCGACTCGACCACGCATTCCAACAGCATGTTGCTGACCTATTCGCCCAACTGCAACGATGAAGCTCGACCTTGATCAAGCGCTGGAGATGATCGGGCTGTCCGGAAAGGCCTCGTGCATAAGCGCGGCAAACCACGATGGCCTCATCCAGGCGACGCGAATGGAACAGGCACTTCGCCAGCACCTCGATAGCATCGACGTAGTCGCCGGGATGCAGTTCAATGGCCTTCAGCAGCGGCGGAACGGCATCATTCCATCGATGGACCCGAAGCAGCGCCATGCCGAGATTCTTGTGAATCTCAGAGTCATCTGGCATCAGCACCAATGCGCTGCGGAATTCCGGAATCGCCTCTTCCCAGCACATCAGTTCAGCCAGTCCGATGGCACGATTGTTGTGGATCTCCCCATCGTCGGGCGAAAAACGCAAAGCGAAGTCGGTGACCTCAACGACTTCCTCGAAGCGTCGCAGTCCGACCAGCGCGAACGACAGGGCTTTCAGCGCCAAGGGTGGCGTTCATTGCGCGCCAGAATCTCCTCGCCACTCGCTCGACGTCAGCGAAGCGCCGCGCTTCGACGAACCGCATCAGACGGATCGTGTCAGGATCCTCGTGCCGCCGCGAACCCACTTTCCGGCCGACGACTTTCATGGCATCCGGCCCTGCTTTCTTCCGTTCCCACTCATTTGGTAACTATCAAATTCAGCGAAATCCGTTGACCGGCAAAGACGAACTCGCTGGTATCGTTGAACAAGCCGAACGATTCGACATGCTCGACGCCGGCGAATCCCACGTCGCGCAGATAATCGACCAGGAAGTCGAAACAGTAGCCGATCTGGTGGAAATCGTGCGGCGTGGTCTGGCCGCCGAACATCATGCGCATGACATTAAACTTCGCCGCCGAGTCCAGGGCGGGGCTCAGGAAAAGCCAGGAAAGCATCTCCAGGTCAGGAACCGAGACATAGAGCTTTCCGCCGACACGCAGCATGCGGTGCAACTCATTGAAGACCGGCAGCACCTCCGCCTGTCCGACATGCTCAAGCACGTGCGACGCGTAGATATCACTGCAACAGCCGTCGCCAAACGCGGAAAGATCGCGAACGTCGCCGACGAAATCGACGCCCTCGCCAGCCTCGACATTCAGGATCTTCCAGCCCTCCTTGATCTGCACACCACCTATATGCAGCCGAATGGGTTCCTCTTCCTCCTCGACGGATTGGCCACCGTCAGCGATGGACTCGGCCTGGCGCATATCGCAATACCGATTCCACATACCTTTCAAGGCCGTTCCCATCGCCCGCGCCATATCGAGGTGATCACACAGGGCTCGACAACACGCGCTGGCGCATGGTCGTGCGCAGTTCCTCTCGTTGCGCCGGATCGGCGGCCAGTGCCGCGGCAATCGCGACGTAGTCATCCACCGAGTCGGAGACGAACTCCGTCAACCCGATCGCATCGAGAATACTCGCGCCTACCCTTGACGCATGGCGATTCCCCGCCAGGGCAACCACGGGAACACCCATCCACAGTGCCTCGCAAGTCGTCGTCGTCCCGTTGTAGGGAAAAGTATCGAGGGCGATATCGATTCGCGAATAGCTTCC
The DNA here is from genome assembly GCA_016712985.1 of Sulfuritalea sp. Lineage (GTDB taxonomy): Bacteria > Pseudomonadota > Gammaproteobacteria > Burkholderiales > Rhodocyclaceae > Sulfuritalea. The sequence continues at coordinate 36,843 of JADJQA010000008.1, forward strand.
CAGGTGTTCGGACTTGTTTTCAATGCGCGCCAATAGCTCGATGCGATCGGCGGCAATGCCACGAGCGACGAACCATTCGATCAGTTCCGCGCGTCCCTCTTTGTCGCCGTTGCCAACCATCGATTTCAACAGCAGACGCGAGCCGGGAACCCGCAGCAGCAGTCTGGCCCAGGCGGAAAGACAGTCATCGGAATACTTGGCTCGGCTGTTGAACGAGCCGAACACGACCGGAACCGCAGCCTCTGCCCGCAACGCAACCTCCGGCGCTGCGTCCGGCGCCGTGTAACAGAGGAAGCAGCGATCCAGCCGCCATCGCGTCTCGGAATGGAATTCGTCATCGATTCCCGGAGGATCGGCAATGGCATCGGTAAGCCGGTAATCCATCGTATCGAGGCCGGTGGTGTTCGGGTAACCGAGATAGCTGACCTGGACCGGCGCCGGACGCCGGGCAAATACCATCAGGCGGTTGTCGTTGGTATGGCCAGACAAGTCGATCAGGATGTCGATCCGGTCAGTGCGGATCTGCTCGAACAGGGCCGCATGATCCAGTAAAGCGGCTTCACGCCAGACATTGAACAATGGCCTCAGGCGGGAGGTGATCTCATCCTGGTAGTGGGATACGCTATAGGCGAAAAGCTGGAACTGAGTGCGGTCCAGGTTGCCCAAGACCCCAGGAATGAAGTAAGCAACCGAGTGAAGTCGCAAATCGCCTGAAACAAACCCTATCCGCAAGCGCCGGTTACGGTCCGAAGACAGTTCAGAGAAATCGCTTTGGGGCTCTCCAACCAACTCGCGCACCCATTGCCCGAACTCGCGGTGGCGCCGCCACAAGTCCTGACTGGATATAGGAAGATAGTTCGAAAAATATAAATAGTTCATGCGCGGAAGAAATCCCGTGCCGGCGAGTTCAACCGCCCTCATGTGTGCCTGGTCCGCCTCGGCATGACGCCCCAATCCCTGGAGGGCCACCGCAAGCGTTGTCCAGTAAGCGCAGTTTTCACTGGACAGGTTTTCGCCTGCCTGCAAATACTCGACGGCATCCCGCATTCGACCCATGCTGTTGAGGATCGAACCGCCCCGTTCGCAAGCGGCCGACGACGACGGTACAAGCTGAGCCGCCCGGCGCGCATGGTAGAGGGCTTCGGGCAACCTGCCGAGCTTTTGCAGGAAGCCGGCGAGATTGAGATGAGCCTCGTAGGAGTCAATACGATCCGCCAGACCCCGGCGCAGGTGCGCTTCGGCTTCCCCCCACTGCGCCTTGGCGCTCAACAGTACAGCGAGATTGTTATTGGCTTCCGGGTATTTCGGATCGATTCTTAGCGCCTCACGGTAGGCATGTTCCGCTTCTTCGACCCGGTCGAGGCGGGCCAGCACGGTGGCCAGTTTGTAGTGTCCGATCGCGAGTGACGGAAACTCGCTGACGATTCCCGAAAACACGGCGAGCGCCTCGCCGAGATTGTCGCCGTCGCGCAGCTTCTCGCCTGCTGCTATGCTGTTCCGGATCGCTTCGGGTATCGACATTTACGAATCCTCGCGCGGCGCTTCGTCCGCAACCACATGCATGAATGCCGCTTCAAGTGACAACGATGGTTTGACCTCGCGCAACTGGTGATTCAGCATCCGAAGCTGATCGAGCACTACCCATAGTTCGGAACGGGGCACCTCGGCCACCCAATTGCCCGCGCTTTCCTCGCGCGCCCGCGGAAATGCGGCGGAGCCGCTGCTGCGAACCATGACCAGATCCTCGCTGCCGAGCAGTTCGGCAGGAGAGCGAACCGAACGCAGTTCGCCCTTGTGGATGAGGCCGAACCGATCCGCCAGTCTCTCGACATCGTGCAGTACGTGGGAGGTGAAGAACAAGGTACCGCCACCGCGCTTGTAGTCGGCCAGTATATCGACGACTTCGCGCCGACCGATCGGGTCCAGACCGCTCAGCGGTTCATCGAGCACCAGCAGGCGGGGATTGACGGCCATCGCGTTGGCCAGCGTCACGCGCTGGGTCATGCCTTTAGAGAAGGAGCGAACCGGTGCCGAAGCGACATCCGCGACACCCAACCGTTCCAGCCAGGCCATCGCCTGCCGGCGCGTTCCACCACCTTCCCGGCACTTGTGCAGGCGCAAACTCATCGAAACGATCTCGAGCGGCGTAAGGTAATCGTACAGGCAGGGGTTCTCCGGGACATAACCAACCCGGATTCGGGCCTCGGGCAGCGCGGCATCGATGCCAAACAATTTGCAACTGCCGCGGGTTGCCCGTGCGAGGCCCATCAGGACTCTGATGGTGCTGCTCTTGCCCGCGCCGTTGGGCCCGACGAAGCCGAATGCCTCGCCCTCTGGAACTTCCATCGAAACGCCCGACACGGCCTTGACCGGTCGGCGCATCACCCCCTCGGCGTAGATTTTTTCCAGATTCTCGATTTGTATCGCCAGCATGGCTACTTTACCCAAAACGATTCTTGCGGGAACATCAACGACGGGAGGCGAAAACAGGCTCGCCGTGTTCGTCCAGCGCGTAACCCCGATTGAAAGGGTCCGGGGGAATCCGCTCGATCAACCCGGCCGCCACGAGTTGATTCAGGTCGGTCAACGGCTGCCCATGGATTTCACGATAGCGCTGAGTCAGGGCTTGCAGCGCTGCCAGATCGCGCAGTCGCTGTGCCCTGTGGTTCAGATAGCGTTTGAACCTGCCGGGAGACGCATTGTCCGCCATGCGGCCGACGAGCTGTGCCGCATCGCCGGCACTGTAGCCGCGCTCTATCCAACGCGCCGCAAGGTTCTGCATGGTCCAGCTTTCCGCTTCGTCTCGCATGCGCGGCACGGCCTCGAGCAAGACCTGCGCCCCGCCAATGGGATCCTTCTCGAAGAAGTACTTGTTGAACCCCAGGTAGAACAGCGGCTGCCAGTCGTTGGGACGGGCATCTGCCGCCCGACGCAGGATGTATTGCGCGGCCGGCATCAGTTCCGGTACCGACAGAATGGCCGCCGCGATGTAGTAGTTGTCTTCGTGAGCCGGGTTGAACCAGGAAACGTCGCGCTGGAGTTGCGCCTGTACCTGCAACTCGTCCGGCCCCATGCGATACGTCTCGGAAACCAGAATTCGGAACCCGCTAAGGTTGGCGGCGAGATACTTGTCGCCTGCCGCCATGGCGATCTGGAATACCAGCGGCAGACGCACCACGAGTTCGCGGCTGCGCTCATGCAACTGCTCCCGCGAGCCATGAATGTTCGAAAGTCCGAACATCATCGCGGCGAACACCAGCAGCATGCCGCCGCGATAGCGGACGGCCAGCGCGTGAAAATCCCTCAAGAAAACTCCCGCTGCTGCAAGGCACGCACACCAAGGCCGACGGCGATTGCCGCGTACGACAGGGCCATGATGACTGCCCAGGTCATGTGCTCTGCGGATGGAGTCGCACCGTACAGCGACCATTGGCGCCAATCGAGACGGGAAAGATCGGGAATCAGCCAGCGCACGGTATCGACCCACGGGCCCAACTTCCCGACCAACGCCGTATCACCGTCCGCCCCGCTCGACAGGTAGTCAACCGACGCACCCAGAGCTTTGCCGCTGATCGCAAACGCCGCGCCGAGCGCCAGAGGCAGTACCGGAACGGTGGAAATCATGGCAATTGCCGAGGCCACAGCCGAAACGACCGCGACATCGAGCACAATGCCGGCAAGCGCGACCAGGAATGGCAAACCCAGGTCAACAGGAAACTCCTGCTCATAGCGCGGACTGGCCAGCAACACCGCAAGCAGGAGACAAAAGCCGAGAATGGCTATGGAAATGCCGACAAGGACCACGATCGAAAGGTAGCGCCCGACAAAGAACTCGGAACGCGATGTCGGCAAGGCCAGGGGATGCAGGATGATCTTGCGGTCGATCTCGCGAGTGAAGAGTTCTTGCACCCAAAACAGCGCCAGGAGGACCATGGTGAAACGCACGACCGAAAACCCGATGTCCAGCGCGATCGTTTGCGGCTGGCGCGGCGAAAAGCTTCCGGCGAGGTAGGCAAACGCGATCAAGACCAGGCCGAGAACAAAGGTCACCTGGATGCTGCGGCCACGCAGGCCGGAAAGCATGCCCGACCAAGTGAATTCAAGGGCTCGAAAATGCATTCACATTGCCAAATAAAAGTGGCGGGCAAACCCGAGGGTTTGCCCGCCAATCTGAACCACTTGAAACTACCCGGTGATCAGCCCGAAGTCGGGTTGTTGGTGCTGGTGAGCGCGCTTGTGGCGGCAGCGGAATTGCAGGATGTACCGGTACAGGTGGCTTCGCTGGTCACCGAACCGCCGGCGGTGGAACCGCGGAAGGAGCGGCTGCCGGCCGAGGAAACCGCGCCGACGCGGAAATAGGACTTTTGCTGGTCATAGACCATGTGCACGTTTGCAGAGCACTTTGCCGAAAATGAGTTGACCACCATCTCATTCGTAGCACTGGTGTCGACAGTGATCGTACCGTTGCCGGCAGACGTCGGCGCAGCGCAGACGACACCGGATGTAGCCGCGTTTGCATCAACCATCGCCGATAGGGCAACAGTCGTGAGAACGGACGCAAGAATAATTTTCTTCATTGTAGGCTCCCTATCAGTTGGTTGAATTGGCAGTCGCCTGGGTCAACAGGTTCTTGCCGTCGGATTGAGCAGCCTTGTCGTTGCCCTTTTTGGTGTACTCACTGAACTGAGGAATGGCGATGGCGGCGAGGATACCGATAATCGCAACAACGATCATTAATTCGATCAGCGTAAAACCTTTTTGCAGCTTGGTCATTTAGATTCTCCTAGTGAAGAAGTGCGACGGTCGTCGCTGAAACTAGTAAAGCACGAAGCGTGCCGACAATTGCGGAACCCCATTCCCTTGTACAAGGCTGTCTGCGTGATCCTGGAAAGCGCGAAGTGACGAAAATGGTCAGTTGCGCGCGCAATTTGTCACCAACGATGCTTTCTCGCACCTGCCCCAACCAACAGACCCCTGTGCGAGATCAATTCCGAAGCAGCGCCGCGACATCCACTTCATCGATCTGCCCCGCGTCAAGAAACTGCTCGGCGTAACGCCGATAGACGCCCTGTTTGACGAACACATCGAACAGGTCGGGATCGATATGGCCATTCTTCTTGAAATTCGTCATGATGCCCATGGCCTGTGACAGCTTCATGCCGGGCTTGTAGGGGCGATCGCGCGCTGTCAGCGCCTCGAAGATGTCGGCGATGCCCATCATGCGCGCCTGCCATGACATCTGTTCGCGGGTCAGGCCCTTGGGGTAGCCCTTGCCGTCCATGCGCTCGTGATGCCCGCCGGCGTATTCGGGCACCTTGGTCAGGTGCCGCGGCCACGGCAGTTGCTCCAGCATCTTGATCGTGGCGACGATGTGATGATTGATGATTTCGCGTTCCTTTTGCGTCAGGGTGCCGGCGCGGATGCCCAGGTTGAGCATCTCGTCGGCATCGAGGAACTCGGCCTCGACACCATCGACATTGCGCCATTTGCGCCCGCTGCCGATATCGCGGACGCGCTGCATGTCATCCTCCTTCATGGCCTCGCCGCCGACATTGGCCTTGCGCAGAAACTGCCGATCTTCATCCAGCAAACGGAGTTCCTCCTGACAGTCCTTCCAGATCTGCTGGTCCGCCGCGGGATCGGCGTTTTCGCGCAGAGCGAGTTGCTTGCGCAGCGCCTTGATCTCCGCATCGCGTTTGAGCACTTCGAAACGCGTTTCGACCAGATGGATACGGTCGAACAGCGTCTGCAGCTTGGTAGCCTTGTCGACCACATGAACCGGGGTGGTGACCTTGCCGCAATCGTGCAGCAAGCCGGCGATCTTGAGTTCGTAGCGATCGCGTTCATCCATTCTGAACGAGGCCAGCGGTCCTTCCGTGGTCGCGTCGACCGCCTCCGCCAGCATCATGGTCAAGGCCGGCACGCGCTGGCAATGGCCGCCCGTGTAGGGCGATTTCTCGTCAATTGCCATGTTGATCAGATTGATGAAGGCCTCGAACAGTTCTTCCAGCTGGCTGATCAGCAGGCGGTTGGTCAGGGCGATGGCGGCCTGCGAGGCCAGCGACTCGGCGAGGCTCTGGTCGGCCGAGGAAAACGGGGTCACCTGACGCGTCAGGGGATCCTGGGCGTTGATGAGTTGCAGCACGCCGATGATTTCGCCCTCATGGTTCTTCATCGGCACCGTGAGGAAAGACTGCGAGCGATAGCCGGTGCGCGCATCGAAGCTGCGGGTACCGGAAAAGTCGAAGCCGGCCTCGGTATAGGCGTCGGCGATATTCACCGTCTTGTCATGGATCGCGGCATGGGCGGCGACCATCGAGTCATTGGACTCGCCCTTGTCGTTGGTCAGCGGCAGGTTCGGGAAGTTGATGGCAACACCGGTGGTGCCGCCCATCGCGATGTTCAGCGAATCGGTGCGCAGGATCTCGAAGCGCAAGGCGCGCCGGTCCTCGGTCATCCGATACAGCGTTCCGCCATCGGCATGGGTAATGGTCTTGGCCGCGATCAGGATGGTCTCCAGCAGCCGATTGGTGTCACGTTCCTTGGAAAGCGCGGCGCCGATGGCATTGAGTTGCTCAAGGCGGCGAAACAAGTCGGTGGAATTGTCCATGTACCTTCCCTACTTGATGCAGACCGCCCGCACCTGCTTCAGATCGGTGACGCCCTGCAGGGCCTTTTCGAGGCCATCCATCTTCAGGGTCAGCATGCCGTCCTCGAGCGCCTGGGAGAACAACTGCGCCACCCGGGCGTGCTCCTGGATCAGCTTCTTCAGCGGCTCGGTGCCGATCATCAACTCGTGCAAGCCGACGCGACCCTTGTAGCCGCTGCCGCCACAGGTGTCGCAACCCTTGGCGCGGGTGAACACCAGATGGCCATCCTTGCCGTAATCATTGATCAGGCGCTCGAGCGTCGCGGCGTAAGCCGCATCCTTGTCCTTCTGGAAAGGCGCGGTATTGTCCAGTTCGCTGCAATACTCTTTCATGAACAGCCTGACTTCATCGGCGTCGGGCGTATAGCTCTCCTTGCACTTGCACAACCGCTTGGCCAGCCGCTGGGCCAGGATGCCAAGCAGGGCATCCGAGAAGTTGAAGGGGTCCATGCCCATGTCGAGAAGACGAATGATTGATTCAGGCGCGCTGTTGGTGTGCAGGGTGGCGAACACCAGGTGGCCGGTGAGCGACGCCTCGATACCGATGCCGGTGGTTTCGGCATCGCGCATTTCGCCCACCATGATGATGTCCGGATCAGCGCGCAGGAAGGCTTTCATCACCATCGGAAAGTCCATCACCTTCTTGTTGACCTGAACCTGGCGCAAGCCCTTCTGGGTAATTTCGACGGGATCTTCGGCGGTCCATATCTTGGTATCCACGGTATTCAAGTAACCCAGCACCGAATGCAGCGTGGTGGTCTTGCCCGAGCCTGTCGGGCCGCAGACGAAGAACAGTCCGTAGGGCTTGGAGATGGTGGCCTTGAGCTTGGCCAGATTGGTCGGCAGCACGCCGAGCTTGTCGAGCGGGATGGGCTCGCCACCGGCCAGGATGCGCATCACGACATCCTCGACCCCGCCGGTGGAGGGAATCGTCGCCACCCGCAGCTCAATGTCCAGCGGGCCGTATTTCTTGAACTTGATCTTGCCGTCCTGGGGCTTGCGCCGCTCGGCAATGTCCAGGTCGCACATGATCTTGAGGCGTGCCACCATGGCGTTGCGGTAGCTCGCCGGCACTTCGATGTACTTCGCCAGCGAACCATCGCGACGGAAGCGGATCAACACCTTGTCCTTGCCCAGGCCCGGCTCGATGTGAATATCCGAAGCCCCCTGCTGATAGGCATCGATGATGATCTTGTTGACCAGCTTGACCAGTTCGTTGTCCGACGCCGCCGAGATATCGTCACCGACACCGCCTTCCCCCTCCATGTCACCCTCATCGAGGGTTGACAGCAGATCGCCGACGGAACTGTCGTCCATGAAACCGGGCACGCCCGAAGCTCCAAACAGGTAGTCGAGCGTCTGCACGAACTCATGGTTGGTGGTAACCCGATAGACAACCTTCGCCCGCGGAAACACATTGTTGACGACACGCGAGCCCTTGACCTGCTCGGGGTCCATGCAGACTACCGTCAAGCCTTCAGCCCCCTCGTCGACCGGAGCCCATCTGGCCTGTTCCAGAAAATCCCGCTTGAGGTTTTTCAGCAGGTCGGCCGGTTTCACGCGGTCGGACCTGAACGGCTCGTAAGGCACATTGAAGAACTTCCCCAAGGCGGCGCCCAGGGCCTCGTGCTTGACTTGAAACTCGTTGACCAGAACTTGTTCTATGTCGAGATTCTTGCGTCGCGCGGTGCGCGTCGCCAGCTCCAGTTCCTGTGCCGAAATGACGGCGTCGGAAACCAGAGAATCGTACTTGGACTTGGCCTTGACGGCATGTACCGGCTTGCTGCGCTGGTTAAAGGCAATCGCCAGCGTTTCGCACAGGCCCTTGATACCCTCCTCTGCAACGGTTGCAAAGGGAGCGCCCGCCTTGTTGTTGATGATCTGCACGACGCCCATCAACTCGCCGCTTTGCGCATCGACGATCGGGCCCACCAGGACCTGCTTGGTGCGATATCCAGTCCGCTTGTCAACTTCCTGCAGGAAGCGCAGCGAAGGATTGATCTCCTTGAGTTCCGCTTCGTCATAGACGTCGCGGATATTCACTATCTTCTTGGCCAGCGCGACATGGCCGGCGATACTCTGGTCGGCGATCGGCAGGCGCAGATCCTTGAACGAATTCAGGCCTGTCTTGACTTTGGAGACAATGGAAGCCTTGTCGTCGCCGACGGAATAGATTGTCAGGCGGTCGGCATTGAACAGGCTGCAGATCTCGGCGGACAGCTCCAGCATGATTTCATCGATGTTGGACGTCGCATGAATCTTGTTGGTGACAAGCTGAAGGTTCTTGAAGAAAGTCAGACGGCTGTCCACGTCGGACGCGGAGGTGGCAACAGGCACGGCGTTCATTCGACTGCCTCCTTGGCGCCAGCATGCGCCCTCATGCCGCCGTCAAGCAGTGCCGCGTGAAGTCCGCGCTGCGACAGCAAGAACGCGGCGGCGGAACTGCGACGTCCCGTCTGGCAATAGACAATGTAGTTCCTTGCCGGATCCAGCGCAGCCGAGGCCTGACGAATGTCGTTGAGCGGAATGTTGATGGCACCCGGATAGCCGTCACTCTGATACTCGGCGGGGAAGCGCACATCGATCCAGATCGCCCCGGCGGCAACCCGCCGTTCGCCCTCGACGCCGGTGACTCTCTGCAGCAGCGGCGCGAGCAGCAACTGGTTGAAATCCTGCTTCGACAAGCACAGCAGCATGCCATCCGTATTCATCGTCACGCTTGCATTGCGCACCGTATCGGCGACCAGCGCCTCTTCGCCAAAAGCATCGCCTTCCTTGAGTTCCGCCAACTGCACCGGAGATCCGGCAACCAGTCGGGAAACCTTGCAGCGCCCGCGTTCGATCAGATAGTAGTAATCGCCCGGATCACCCTGCTTGACTATTATCTGACCGCGTTTCACGGGAACGCGCCTGAACTTCGCCAGCAGCGACTGAATATTGGCCGGGGGCAGGGAAGCAAAGCTGCCCACGGTAAGGTTCTCCAGGGCGAGCATGCCGGACATCATGCTCCAGTCTGTTTGATCGGCGCTACGATGCTCGCCCTCGCTGGAGGTGACGAGCTGGTTCCAGGTGACGACGATGTCCAGGCTGTCCTCCTCGAGGCTGAGCAGTTCGACGTCCGTAATGGCCTTGCCTGCTGACGGGACTTTCCCCCCGCGCGCCAGGGGAGCGGTAGCAAGATCATGGCCTCCCACCAGCACACGCGCAGCGCCGTCCGGCATTTTCACCCAGAGCTGCCCGCGCAGCAGGTATACCACTTGAGTGCTCCAGTTGTTGGTGGCACGAAACGGGTCGGTGGCGCGTGCGAAGGCATGCGTGCGACAGAGCGGCAGCAACAGCCGCAAGCCTTCGCTGCCCAGTGATTTCAGGGGTTGCAGGCGGGCCAGCAGGTCAACGTCCACCGTGTCAGCCACGATCAAATCTCGAACAACTGGTTGTTTTGCAGCATCCGGGGGCAGAATTCACCGATGCGGTCTTCGATCTCTTGCATGGTCAATTCGACCTGTCCGGGTTTCAGATGGGTGATGAAAACCTCCGCATCGCGCTGCAGACTTGCCAGTTCTTCCAGCAGCATACTCGGGCACAAATGCAGGGACGCCACGGCCAGAGCCTTTTCCCGGTCCGAGAACGCACACTCGATGATCAGGTAGCGCAGATTGAGAATGCTGTTGACGTGCGTCCAGAGACCGGGGCATGGCCCGGTATCACCGGTAAACACCAGACTGGCATCTCCGGAATCAAGCTGGTATCCGACCGCGGGGACGGTGTGATTCGCCGGCAGCGGAATTATCTTGCGGCCATCAAGGATCACGGACTGCCCAACGTGTATGGTTTCAAAGCGCAGAAAGGGTTTCTCCGCCTTCGGTATCTCGCTGAAATCGGGCCATATTGCCCAGTTGAAAATATGCGAACGGATAATTTCAAGCGTCGCATCGGTCGCATGCACTATCAGCGGGCGATTGCGCATGTCCCCCACCGTATCGATCATGAACGGCAGGCAGGCCAGATGGTCCAGATGCGAGTGGGTAATGAAGACATGATCAATCTGGGCCAGCTCGGCGATCGCCAGGTCGCCGACTCCGGTTCCGGCATCGATCAGAATGTCGTTGTCGACCAGAAGCGAGGTGGTACGCAGATGGCGCCCGCCAATTCCGCCGCTACAACCGAGAATGCGTACCTTCATCGTTCCGCCACCTGTGCTGCGCCGCTCCCCGCAGACGGCAATCCAGCGCCCGGAAACCGCCGCAATGGCTGAACCGGGATCGCCCGCTTGTCCGACAAGGAAAATGGGGGGTAAGTTCTCATTTCGTCTAGAATATGGTCACGCCATCCCAGTTTTCTCCTGGGGATTCCTTGCGCAGGTGTTCAACGCGTTTGACGTACAGATCGTAAAGATAGCGCGGCTTGATGCGTTGCAGATTCATCAGCGTCACTTCCGCCTTGTCCCAGTCCTGGGCGCGGTAGCTGCGCAAAGCCTGATTCCAGAGCTTGATCTCTTCCAGGTCCTCACGAGAGACCTGGCCCTCCTCGCCGACCGGCTCGTAAATGGCCACGGGATCTTCCTTGCCCTTGACCCGCACGCGATCCAGTTCGCGGAAGACAAATTCCTTCTTCAGCAGTTCGCGCGTGCTCTCGCCAGCGATCATGCCCACCCCGTACTGCTTGGTGATACCTTCCAGGCGCGATCCAAGGTTGACCGCGTCGCCCATGACGGTGTAAGACTGCCGCACCGGCGATCCCATGTCGCCAACGGTCATCGTACCGGTATTCACCCCAACACCGATCTTCAGTTCCGGCCAGCCGCGCGCAAGAAGACCCTTGTTCAGCTCGTCGAGTGCGACATGCATTTCCAGCCCTGTACGAACCGCGTTCTTCGCATGCCCGGATCATCGACCGGCGCACCCCAGAAGGCCATGATTGCGTCGCCGATGTATTTGTCGAGCGTTCCGCGATGTTTGCGCACCACCACGGTCATCGCGCCGAGGTATTCGTTCATCAAGCTTGCCAACTGGTCCGGCTCCAGCCCTTCGGAAATCGTCGTGAATCCGCGCACATCGGAAAACAGCACGGTCAGTTCTGCCTTGCGCCCGGCCATGCTGTAGTTCTCCGGATCGCGGCTCATCTCCTCGACCAGTTCCGGCGGCACATACTGGCCGAACAGGCCGGTCAACTGACGCTTGGTCCGCGACTCGACAAAGTATCCCCACGACATGTTCGTGGCATAGAGCAGCACGATCGCGATAATGCCATTCGCCAGCGGCAACACGACATTCGACACATGCCAAAAACTGAAATTCACGATGAGCGCCAGCAGCAGGAGCAGGACCCCGACCAAGGTGGCCCGCAATGGTGACAACATCGGCAGCAGGAAAGCCATCACTGCCCCCGAGATCAGCACCAGCAACACATCGGCACCGAGAATATAGGGTGCCTTGTGCTTGATCGCTCCGTCCAGCATGCCCGCGATCAGGTTGGCGTGGATCTCGACCCCCGGATACGCCGCGCCCACCGGGGTGGCACGCAAGTCCATGAGCCCCGGCGCCGTGGTGCCAACCACAATCACGCGCCCCGCGAGTTGGTCCTTGGGAACCCGATCGTTGAGCACGTCGGTTATCGAGATGTAGGGGAAGCTTCCCTGAAAGCCCCGATATGGAATCAATGTCGCCGCATTTTCGTCCACCGGAATGCGCATCACACCGCCCCCAGCGGCTTGCAGATCCAGCCACTCCATGGCCGCATAAGATGCCGGCGAACTTCCGGGATAGCCAGGGGTAATCGGCGGACCGCCGAGCAGATTGCGCACCATCGCCAGTGCCAGAGACTCGTAGTACTGACCTTTGTACTCGACCAGCAAGGGAACCCTCCGCGAGGTGCCATCCTGATCCACCAGTGGATTGAAATGCCCGGCGCCAGCTGCGGCCTTCTGGAACTCGGGCAGGTTGCCGCCGTAGCTGACCCACTGTGTAAAGGCGATACGGCGGCCACTGAAGGTGCCGGCCGGGAATACGGAGTCCGGAGCAGCGCCGGAACTGGCGCCGCCCTCCTTGCTTGAGAAGTAGTAGCCGAGAATCACTGGCCGGTTCTTCAGCGCTGCGGCGAAGCGCGCATCGTTATCCAACAGCGGACGCAAGTCCCGCAGCGCCGTTTGGAAGCCTGGAATGTCCTTGAGTTCATTCTTCGCCAGGGACTCCAGTGACTTGAGGCCCGAACTTTCGTCGGGCTCGGCGAAGACCACGTCGAAACCGACCAGCCTGACTCCGTACTGATCAAACAGCTTGTTCATCAAGGTCGCCAGTTTGTCCCGACCCCACGGCCAACGTCCCTGTTCGGCGAGCGACTTCTCGTCGATGTCGAGAATCACCACTCGCTGATCAATACTCCGTGGCATGGTCAAGCGCACTTTCGCGTCGTAAATCAGCGCGTCCATGTGATTGATGAACGGAATCTGGTAAAACCGGGCCGAATGGCCGAGCAGCACCAGAATAATCAGGAGTCCCAGCCCGTAGCGGGGAAGATACTGCTTCAAAGGATCTCCGGCGCTTGCTTCATCCTCGAGGTTAGTTCTTGAGGAAAAATTCCATCTTGGTTCCCGCCAGTTCGACGACATCATGGTCGGCAAGTGGATGCGCCTGGGCGTCGAGCGCCTTGCCGTTGACCACCGGGAAGTTGGCGCCCTCGACGTGCGTAATGAAGTAGCCATGGGGGCGACGCGCGATGACCGCAACCTGCACACCCGGCCTGCCCAGCGTGGTCAGGCTCTTGGTTAACTCCATTTCCTTGCCGGCGTTGGCGCCCGAAAGTATCTGGATCGCGCCCAATGGCAGCACAGGCGCTGCCGCGGGGCGAGCCAATGGCGGCTGCGCAGCCATTCCCGGCGAGGTCGCGGAGTGAGCCGGAACGGCGGGCGCCGGAGCAGCCGCCGCGGCAGGAGCCATAGGAGCAGCAGGAGCCGGCTGATGCGCCGCTCCGGGACGCAGGATCATGGTCTTTTCGAAATCCGCGCTTGAGGTCTGCTGTGGAACCTCGCCGACATACTTCAGGCGGTACTTGCCAAGCTCGATGACGTCGCCATTCTGCAGGAAGTGCTTCTTGACCGACTGGCCATTGATGAAAGTGCCGTTGGTGCTGCCCAAATCTTCCAGAAAGGAATCATTGAGAATGGTGATCACCACGGCGTGCTCGCCGGAAATAGCCAGATTGTCGATCTGGATATCGTTGTGCGGCTTGCGACCAATCGTGGTGCGCTCCTTGGTCAAGGGGATTTCCTTGAGCATCGTGGTTTCCATGCTGAGTATGAGCTTAGCCATTGTCTTCGTCCTCGGAGGTCACTGAGCGTACATTAAAGACTCTTACTTGAACCAGGCCAGGAAGCGAGCCCACCAGCCGCGCGCCGCCGGATATTCGCCCTTCACCCTGACCAGGATTACCGAAACATTGTCACGGCCACCGTTGTCGTTGGCCATCTGAATCAACTGCGTCGCGCACAAGTCGAGATTGGCTGACAAGGCGCCAACAGTCATGGCAAGTTCCTCGTCGTCCACCATGTCGTTGAGGCCGTCGGAACAAAACAGGTAGACGTCGCCCGGCAAGACGTCATGGTCGTGTATCTCGGCCTGCACCTCGGGATCGATGCCGACGGCTCGCGTGACCAGATTCTTGTTCTGCGAAAAGCGTGCCTGCTCCGAAGTGATCAGACCGCTGTCGATCTGCTCCTGCAGCAGCGAATGATCGCGCGTTATCTGGGAGAACTCGTCACCACGCCAACGGTACAGCCGCGAGTCACCAATGTGGCCGACAGTCACCTTGTTGTCGTGAAACACAGCGACCACCAGCGTTGTTCCCATCCCGGCATATTGCGGCTGGCTCAGTGCCGCCTGATAGATGGTGGCATTGACCCGAGCCATTTCCTTCTCCAGGGAGACTTGCGCCCAGGACTTGCCGGAAGCGTCCATGCTGCTGGGCTCGCGTGCAATGAAGGCTTTCTCAAGTTCGGTGCCGAGCAGCGCCGTTGCCATGCCGCTGGCGACCTCGCCAGCGTTGTAGCCGCCCATGCCATCGGCCAGCACGGCGAACCCGCGCTGCGGATTGGCCATGACCGCGTCCTCATTGTTGGTGCGCACCGAGCCGGGATCGCTGCGAGTGACAATTTCGAGAACGGCATTCATGTCCATTGTGCGCCCCTCAAAGGCTGATATCGACGCCGGAATCGGCGGCGGCAGGGGCGGTTCCGCCGCCAGTCATGCAGGTGCGAACGTCTTGCGCGAACTCCGCGCCTGTCTGGTAGCGCGCGTCCGGATCCTTGGTCATCGCCTTGTCGATGACCGCCACGACGCAGTCAGGCAGATCGGGGTTGAAGCCGCGTATGTCGGGATGCGGCTCGTTGGCGATCTTGAACATCAGTTGCGCCATCGAATCGCCCTCGAAGGGCAGCTTGCCGCACGACATCTGGTACAGCATCACGCCCAGGGAGAACAGGTCGGAACGACCATCGATCTTCTTGCCGGCGAGTTGCTCCGGCGACATGTAGCTCGGCGTGCCGAGCACCATGCCGGTCTTGGTCTTCGACGAATCGGTAATGCGCGCAATGCCGAAGTCGGTCACCTTTACCTGGTCGGCATCGGGCTCGTACATGATGTTCGCCGGCTTGATGTCACGATGCACGACATTGTTTTCGTGCGCATAGGACAGCGCATCGGCCACCCGCGCGACAATGCTCAGGACGCGTGGCAACGGCATCAGATTGCCCTGCTTGGTGTAGGGCGCCAGATCCTTGCCCTTGAGGAACTCCATCGCGATGTAGGCGAGATCGTGCTCCTCGCCGGCATCGAACATCGTGACGATATTGGCGTGGTTGAGGCGCCCCGCGGTTTCGGCCTCGCGGAAGAAACGTTCCTTGACCTCGACCAGTTCGTCCGCCTCGAACTCCTGCGCGAGCGCCATGGTCTTGATCGCCACCACGCGATTGATCTTCGGATCGCGTCCAAGGTAGACCACGCCCATCGCCCCCTTGCCCAGCTCCTTCTCGATTTCGTAACGACCGAGCATCGGCTTTTCGACATTCCCCGCGGTATCGATCAGGCTGGCATTGCTGCGCCCCCCTCCACCGCCACCAAGAATCACCGTTTCCGAAAGCTGCTTGGCGCGGTTCAGGCGAGTTTCAATGTCGCGGAATTTCGGGTTGAAATCGAATATGTAGCGGAATGCCGCCTCCGCCTTGTTGAACTGGCGCTTGCGTTCGAAGTCTAGCGCCAGGTTGTACAGGTTCTCCATCAAGGCGTCATCCATCGGGCACTTGCGGAACTTGTCGAAGGCCATGTCAAGCTGTCCCTGGCCCTGGAAGGCCAACCCCAGCATGCGGTTCGACTCGGCCGAATCGGCATCGGACTTTTCCTTGCCGCGCTCGGAAACCAGGAAGCGTTTGGTGGTCAGCAGGAGATGGCCGACCAGCAGCAGAGTCGCCGGCACCATCAACTGCAGCCACATCAACTGCGTCGTCATCAGCGTGAAATGAACGACGATCAATGCCACCAGCAGTCCCGCAGTGATGCCCGCCGCCATGCCGGCCTTGATCTTCGGCAACAACCCGATCAGGTAGGCAGCGATCAGCAGGAACACCAGCTTTTCGACCCAGAAGCCCCAGGTCGGGGCGACGAAGAAATGCTCGGAAAGCAGGCTGGATACCGCATGCGCCTGCATCAGCACGGCCGGCATGGTCGGGCTGATCGGAGTGACAAACACACTGCCCACCGAAGATGACGTCGGCCCGATCAGGACGATCTTGTCGCGGTACTTGTCGTAGGGAATCTTGCCGCTCTTGACGTCGAAGAACGAATCCACCGGGAAGGCCGGGTGGCCATCACGGTCCTTGTAGTAGAAGGTCAGCATACGCGTGTCGAGGTCGGTACCTATCTTGAGCTTGCCCAGCTTGACCGAGTCGCCGGCTGTTACCTGTATGTCCGCCACGGTCAGGTTGTCGCTCCTGGCCGCCACCAGCAGCGACAGCGAGGGATAGGCCTGATCGAAGTAGGACAGCACCAGTGGTTCGGTGCGAATCGCACCATCCACATCGGGAGTCACATTGAGATGGCCGATTGAGGCGGCCACCAGACCGAGCGGCTCGATCACGCCGGCATCGACCCCGAGGGTCGGATAGGGCGGCGCATCCGCGGCGCCAAGCAGCTTGACTGCGTTCTTCTTCACGTAATCGGGCAGTTCCTTGTCCGGCCGTCCGCGCGGCTCACCGAGCACGAAAAGCATGGGCAGCGCCACGTTCCCCGCCTTGGCGAACGCATCGGCCAGGCGGCGGTCGGTGTTCAGCTTCTGGTCCGCCTCGAGCAGGATCGACTCGATCTGCGGGCAGGAGGATGCAGCGGTGGAAGCCTCGCCTGCCGCAGGCCTTGTGGCAACGCCGCAGGTCTGCATCAGCTTGCTGATATACACCAAGCCTTGATCGCGCTGCGGCTCGGAGTAGAACACGGTGGTGGCGATCACCTTGGCTTTTGCCGCGGCAAGCTTGTCCACCATGTCGGCCATAACCTCGCGCGACCAGGGCCAGCGGCCAATGTTGTCGAGACTCGGCTTGTCGATCGCAATCACGGCGACCTTGTCCGACGGAGTGCGCGAAGCAGCCGCCACACCCATGTCGTAAGCCTTGCGCTCCAGCCCCTGCAGTAGCTCGCCATTACCCAGAATCAGTACGACGACGCTGACGACAACACCGAAGAACCAGTCACTTTTCCAGAAGTCTGCCTTCTTCATCGGTCGCTACCTTGTGTGAGAGCCCTCATTAAAACAGGACAATAAACGCAATTCTTACAGTCCTGCATCAACTCCGTCAATCAATTTCATGACATTTCGCCGGTTGGTGAAGCAATCTGCGGATTTTATGCGCAAAAAAGCCGCACCGGCTTGCGCCGGCGCGGCTTTTGGTTTCGGCACAGAGCACCGTCTGTCGCCGTCGAGCCGGCGCCGACCCTTCTACTTCAGCAGCCCCTTGAGCAGCTTGGCCATTTCCGAAGGGTTGCGCGTCACCGTAAAGCCGCATTCCTCCATGATCGCCAGCTTGGCATTGGCCGTGTCGGCGCCACCGGAAATCAGCGCACCGGCATGGCCCATGCGCTTGCCGGCCGGTGCGGTAACCCCGGCGATGAAGCCGACGATCGGCTTCTTCATGTTGGCTTTGCACCACACTGCGGCGTCCGCTTCATCCGGGCCACCGATTTCGCCGATCATGATCACCGCGTCGGTATCTGGATCGTCGTTGAAGGCTTGCATGATGTCGATATGCTTGAGGCCATTGATCGGATCGCCTCCGGTACCCACGGCGGTCGACTGGCCCAGCCCGATCTCGGTGAGTTGCGCCACGGCTTCATAGGTCAGGGTGCCGGAGCGCGAAACCACGCCGATGCGGCCCTTGCGGTGAATGTGGCCGGGCATGATGCCGATCTTGACCTCCTCCGGAGTGATAACCCCCGGACAATTCGGGCCAAGCAACAGGGTCTTCTTGCCGCCGGCGGCTTCCTTGGCCTTCATCTTGTTGCGCACCAGAAGCATATCCCGCACGGGGATGCCCTCGGTAATGCAGATCACCAGATCGAGGTCGGCCTCGCAGGCTTCCCAGATGGCGGCGGCGGCGCCAGGGGGCGGCACGTAGATCACCGAAACGGTGGCGCCGGTTTGCGCCTTGGCTTCCTTGACCGAGCCGAAGATGGGAATGTCAAAAATCTTCTCGCCGGCCTTTTTCGGATTCACGCCGGCGACGAAGCAGTTCTTGCCGTTGGCATATTCCTGGCACTTTTCAGTGTGGAACTGGCCCGTCTTCCCGGTGATGCCCTGGGTGATGATTTTGGAATTTTTGTTGATCAGAATGGACATGTCTGTTCCTTGCTCTAAGGCTTATTTGACGGCGGCGACGATTTTGGTCGCTGCGTCGGCCATGGTGTCTGCTGCAATGATCGGCAGGCCGGAGTCCTTGAGGATCTGCTTGCCGAGGTCTTCGTTGGTGCCCTTCATGCGCACCACCAAGGGTACGCTGAGATGCGTTTCCCGTGCCGCGGCGACGATGCCGGTGGCAATCGTGTCGCATTTCATGATGCCACCGAAAATGTTGACCAGGATCCCATTCACCTTGGGATTCTTCAGCATGATCTTGAAGGCTTCGGTGACCTTCTCGGTGGTGGCGCCGCCGCCCACGTCGAGAAAGTTGGCCGGCTCGGCGCCGAACAGCTTGATGGTATCCATGGTCGCCATGGCCAAGCCTGCGCCATTCACCAGGCAGCCGATGTTGCCATCGAGCGAAATGTAGGACAGGTCGTACTTCGAGGCCTCAATTTCATCGGCATCTTCCTCGTCCAGGTCGCGGTAGGCGACGATCTCCGGCTGACGGTAAAGCGCGTTGGAATCGAAGTTGAACTTGGCGTCGAGCGCCTTGATGTTGCCATTGCCTTCAAGAATCAGCGGATTGATCTCCGCCAGGCTGGCATCGGTTTCCATGTAACAGGTGTAGAGCTTCTTGAAGGTATCCACGGCCTGCGCCAGGGAACCCTCCGGCACGCCGATGCCCCTCGCCAGTTCATTCGCCTGCGCGTCGGTGAGGCCTGTTGCCGGATCGACAAAAACCTTGATGATTTTCTCCGGTGTGTCGTGCGCTACTTTCTCGATATCCATGCCGCCTTCGCTGGACGCCATCATGGCGACCCTCTGGGTGACGCGGTCGGTCAAAGCCGCAAGATAGTATTCGTGTTTGATGTCGGCGCCCTCCTCGATAAGCAGGCGGCGCACCTTCTGCCCAGCGGGGCCGGTCTGGTGCGTCGTGAGCTGCATGCCGAGAATTGCTTTCGCATACATCTTGAGTTCGTCGGGATTCTTGGCGACTTTCACGCCGCCCCCCTTGCCGCGTCCGCCGGCATGGATCTGGGCCTTGACCACCCAAACTTTGCCACCGAGGGTCTCGCCGGCCTTCACCGCGTCCTCAACGGAAAAGCAGGGAATGCCTCGCGGCGTGCTAATGCCGAATTTTTTCAGGATTTCCTTGCCCTGATATTCGTGGATCTTCATTCGTCTTCCTTGTCGTGTGTCATGCGTTGATCGGGGGCCGACATTTCTTTGTGGAACGGGGTGCCGGTCTTGTTGCTACGGAACTGGCACGGGTAATAACGCCAGACTGCCTCCGAAGTGGCTGCCGGAGCATGATCCTGTCCAAGCCGGAAAGGCTTGACGCCCTGCGTGCGGCCGTCAGTATCACACATCTCATTGGCAGTGGTCTGGGTCGTCGCCGCAAGAGCAGGCAAACACGTTTCTGCGCCATTGTTGCGGTGCGAAATATTAACATAGCAGTGCTTGAGCGACGCTTGCCGGCGCAACTCATCATTGCCGGCTTCCCGGTCACTCCGATTCGCCCCCGTTAATGTATCCAGGAGGTCTCGATGAACCATTCCCGCTTTTTGTTGGCTCTGGATCAAGGCACTTCGAGTTCGCGCAGCATCGTGTTCGACACGCAGGGCCGCATTGTGTCGATGGCACAGCGTGAAATCCGCCAGATCTTTCCGCAACCCGGATGGGTTGAGCACGACCCGCGGGAAATCTGGGCCAGCCAGTTGGCAACCGCCCGCGAAGCTCTGGGCAAGGCCGGTATCGGCGGCGGCGACCTAGCCGGGCTGGGCATCACCAACCAGCGCGAAACCACTCTGGTATGGAACCGCGCCAGCGGCGAGCCCCTGTGCAATGCCATCGTCTGGCAGGATCGGCGCACCGAGCCCACCTGCGCCGCGTTGCGGCAACGTGGCTTTGAAGCGCTGGTGCGCGAAAGAACCGGCCTGATCATCGATGCGTACTTTTCCGGCACCAAGCTCAAGTGGATACTCGACAACTGTGGCGGCGCGCGCGACGCGGCAGGCCGTGGTGAGCTGGCCTTCGGCACCGTTGACTCGTGGCTGACCTGGCATCTGACCGGCGGCGCTGTGCACGCCACGGATGTCAGCAACGCTTCGCGCACCATGCTCTTCGACATTCACCGCAACCAGTGGGACGAAGACTTGCTGGCGTTGCTAGACATTCCGCGTGAAGTCCTGCCCGAGGTGCATGCTTCGAGCCACATCTATGGCCATGCGCGTGCCGATCTGTTCGGCGCGGCGGTCACTATCGGCGGCATCGCCGGCGACCAGCAAAGCGCGCTGTTCGGCCAGGCCTGCTTTGCCTCCGGCCTGGCCAAGAACACCTATGGCACCGGCTGCTTCCTGCTGATGCATACCGGTCAGCATTGCCTGACCAGCAGCAACGGGCTGATCAGCACCAGCGTCGCGCAAGTCACCGCGACGCCCGAGTTCGCCCTCGAAGGCAGCGTGTTCGTGGGCGGCGCCGTCGTACAGTGGCTGCGCGACGGCTTGCAGGCCATCAAGGGCAGCGCCGCCGTGCAGGATCTGGCCGAAAGCGTGCCCGACAGCGGCGGCGTGATCGTCGTACCGGCCTTCACCGGCCTCGGCGCACCGTACTGGAAGCCCGATGCACGCGGCGCCATCCTGGGCCTGAGCCGCGGCACGACGCTGGCGCACATCGCCCGTGCCGCGCTGGAAAGCATCGCCTTCCAGAGCACGGCCCTGTTGCAGGCCATGAGCCGCGACCTGGCGGAAAGTGGCGGCGTCACGGAGCTGCGCGTCGATGGCGGCGCCTGCGTGAACAACCTGCTGATGCAGTTTCAGGCCGACCTGCTTGGCATCCCCGTGGTGCGGCCCCGAGTCATCGAAACCACCTCGCTGGGCGCAGCGTATCTGGCCGGCTTGTCCTGCGGAGTCTATGCGGGGCTCGCCGAACTCGCCGCGCAATGGCAGGCGGAGCGGACCTTCCAGCCGACCATGTCACGCAGCGGCGCTGACGATCTGATGCAGCGCTGGGAGCACGCGGTGGCGCAGACAGCGCTTTGAACCCGGCTTACATCCCGCGTCTCAGATTATGTAGGTCCGCAGCGACCCAAACCCCTTGACATCGATGTGGCCCCGTTCTACCGCTTTGACTGTCCCGCGCACCTTGTTGTAGGTTTGCTCGGATAGCTGAATCTTTCCTGGCACCCCGCTTGATTCCAACCTGCTCGCCAAGTTGACCGTGGTACCCCACAGATCATAGGCGTAACGACTTGTCCCGATTACCCCGGAAATCAGATCGCCAGAATGGACTCCAATCCGGATGGACAAAGGCAGGTGGTGTTTTTCGCCAATTTCCCTCGTCAGCTCGACCATCCTGATGGCAAGCAAGACCACCGACAACGGCCCCCCGACTTCGTTTCCGGACACACTTGCTGCCATGTACCCGTCGCCAATCGTCTTGATCCGATCGACATTCAATTCCTTCGCCGCGACATCGAAAGCGCTAAAGAGATCGTTTAGCACCGTCACCAGGCCTCTGGGCGGTAGTGATGCCGTTATCGCCGTAAAGCCGACAAGATCCGAAAAGAGAACTGAAACTTCCCCATGGTAATCCGCGATTGGAAACTGGTTCTTCGCGATTCGTCTGGCGATGTGTTCGGGCACCATTGTGTAGAGCAGTTCCTGGTATCGGAGATTCTGTTCTGCGAGCTTCCGTTTGGCCATGAACTGACCTCGCCTTGTCCGTTCAGTCTGATAACACGCCGTTGCGCCCAAAACCAAGGCATACAGATCATTGGAAAAATACCCGAACAGGAACTCGAAGAACTCGCCGCTACCCCAAAGCGCCGCAGCCAGCGAGTGGATTGCGATAACGCCGCTCGCTACAAGCAGCGCGTTCGTCAAGGGAAGGCAGGTCAAGGTGCAGACGGCAACGATAATCAGCAGGAAATTCGCGGCCCCGAGACCGCCGGTTATTCCCAGCGGTCCGGGCTCAAAGGCAACCGCGATTGCCGCTGTGACCGCCGAAAACAGCAAGATGAATACCGCAGCCACCGAGTTGATGTGGTCTTGAGCGTTCGCTCGTCGCGCAAGGTACCATCCACCAAGGCATACCGGTATCCCCAACACTATCCGGATGCCCGAAGCGAGATCGCCATACCCCTCGTGGTTCTGATCATCCCAGATGAAAGCCAGGAGGAGGAAGAGCGCCACCAGGGACAGCCACTTCAAGAATACGCATGCATCAGAGCGGTACTCCCGCAAAAAGGCCTGTTCTTGCTCTGGATCCTGGAACTTGAGCGACGGCAACCTCGATTCCAGCGCCGATGCGGTAAACCATCGCGAGACGTTGAAAAATCCCACAGTCAGAAGGCCTGTCTGCCGGTTGCCGGGAATGTCTTGCCGCTGGTAGCCACCACGAATCGATCCATTGACCGTTCACGCTCGTCCGCATCCCCGAGCCTGGTCTGGAAGAATTCCGTCTTGAAATGCAACATCAATCGCCAGTTCCTTCGTCGCACTGATTCTCAAACCAATTGCCAAACCGGTCCCCGTAGAGCGTTCCCTGCTGTTCCGCCCCCTTCAATGAAGACCAGGTGGAATCGAATCATCGATACCGAAAAACAATTTCGGGGAGTACTTCCGTTACTCCTGACCTTGGCTCCGCAGGTCGGCAATCAATGTTCAACTCCCGCGGCGGGTTTCCTGCAGGGTTTTCAGTTCAGGCAGCTTGAGCCGCTTGCGCCCCGGTTCGACCGCCGTCAGGGCCTCGACCTGCTTCATCGTCGCGTTGCAGCGCCTTGCCAGATCCAGATAGACGCCGGTGCCTTCCACCTTCCACGCCATCTCGATCTCGGTGAGCTCGCGCATCACCTTGGCCGGGACCCCGCCGGCCAGCATCCGCGGGGGAATTTCCATGCCGGCCCTGACGAAACTTTGTGCCGCGACAATCGCCGATTCGCCAACCACGGCGTTATCCATCACCACGGCATTCATGCCGACCATGCCGTTGCGCCGCACGATGCAACCGTGCAGGATGGCGCCGTGGCCGACGTGGCCGTGCTCCTCGACGATGGTGTCGCTCCCCGGGAACCCATGCATCACGCAGCAATCCTGGACATTGGCGCCGGCGCCGATGTGCAGGCGACCGAAGTCGCCACGCAAACTGGCGCAGGGCCCGATGTAGGCGCCGGGACCGACGACGATGTCGCCAATCAGGACTGCCGATGGATGCACGTAGGCGGTCGGGTCCACCACCGGGACGATCCCGTCAATCGCGTAGACTTTCAAGCCGCATCCCTCCATTCCACGCCTCGCGGCCGAACGCTCATCAGACGTGCCGCCGGCTCTGGACCACGAAGAAGCGACTGGCGACAAAGGCACTGTCGGTCAGGCAGGCGTTCGCCGCCGGGTTGGCGCCGGTGGCGTGGAAGTCCGAGAAACCCGCCGACTGGTTGACGAATACGGCACCGGTGAGATTGATCGACAGTGCCACGCCGACGCGCAAGGCCGCCTCTTCCGCACGCTCCACCAGCAGCGGATTGGTGGAATACAGTGCGAAGGTGATCGCCCCCTGCTCGCGAATCACACGCTCGGCCGTGGCGAGGCTTTCCGCCGCGGTCGCGGTTTCGACCACGAGGCTGATCGGACCGAAGCGCTCTTTCGCGTAGGCGTCCTGCTCTGTAGCAGCCACCTTGAGGATCAGCGGGCTGCGTATGTTGGCTTCCGGCCATTGCGGGTGCGCAATCGCGCTGGATGCGCGCAGCACCTCGCCGAGTTCCTGGGCAGCATCGAGACGCGCCAGCGTAGCCGGCGACTGGATGGCCCCCAGCACTTCGACTGCGCGCACCGGGTCCTCGAGCAATCTGGATACCGCGTTGGCCAGGTCCCGCCCAAACTGCTCCGCCGAAACCACTCCCTCCGGTGTTTTTACCCCCTCGCGCGACACAAAGATGCTCTGCGGCGTGGTGCACATCTGGCCCGAATACAGCGACAGCGTGAAGGCAAGGTTCTTCAGCATCGCCTTGTAGTCGTCGATCGAATCCACCACGATGCAGTTCACTCCGGCCTTCTCCGTGTACACGATCGCATGACGGCAATTCTGTTCGAGCCAGTTGCCGAAATCGGGGCCGCCGGTGTAGTCGATCAGGCGCACCTCGGGTCTCATCGCGACCTCCTTCGCGACGGGCGCCTCCGGGTCGTCAATCAGCAGGCTCACCAGATTCGGGTCGAAGCCGGCTTCCTTGAGCCCCACGCGCGCCACCGAGACAGCGAGCGCAAGCGGCAGGATCACCGCGGGATGCGCCTTGACGATCACCGGGTTGCCGGTGACCAGGCTGGCAAAAATTCCGGGGTAGCCATTCCAGGTCGGAAAGGTCGAGCAGGCGATGACCAGCGCCACGCCACGCGGCACGATCGTGAACCTCTTCTCCATCTTCAGCGGCGGATTCTTGCCCTGCGGCTTTTCCCAGAGAGCCAACGCCGGCACATGATTCATTTCCCGCCAGGCATAGGCAACGGCTTCGAGACCGCGATCCTGGGCATGCGGCCCGGCTGCCTGAAAGGCCATCATCAACGCCTGACCCGTGGTGTGCATCACCGCATGCGCCATCTCGAAACTGCCGGCGTTGAGGCGGGCAAGGATTTCGAGACAGACCCCCGCCCGGGTATCCGCTCCGGCCTTGATCCAGCCCGGCATGGCCGCCTTGCCGGCGTCGATCAGGGCGTCGGCCCTGCACCGCGGGTAGGAGATGTTCAGGGGCAGGCCGTAGGGCGACACTTCCGCGCCGCCGCGATCGATGACACCCGGCTGATCCAGGTAGAACTGCGCGCCGCGATAGGCCTCGAAGGCCTTGTGCCCGTCCGCGATGGCGGACTCGCCGTAGGCGCGCGGCCCTTCGGCATAGGGACTCCAGTAACCGCGCGATTCAATTGCCGCAACCGCGCGCTGCAACAGGGCCTGGTGCTTTTCGAACATTGCATGGGGCATTCGGGTTCTCCTGGGAAATCGCCACTTCTCGGGTCGATCGGCGGTGTGTTGCGGGTGCAACGATAGCAGGTATCACAACAGGGTAACCCACTCCTGAGCCCAGTTAAGCGCCTCCTCGTCGGGCAGCGGCTGCGTGCAGGCATCGATCTCGAGCCGCTCGCCCAACCTGCGTGCCCCGCAGTCCGAAAACAGGGCGTCCATATCCTTGCCGGCCTTGCAGAAGGTTGCCTTGTAGGTCTGGTCGCCGAGCGCAATCACGCCGTAGCGCAGATGCGAAAGGTCAGGCGCTTCTGCGCGCAGGCGTTCGGCCAGCGGAATGATGTTGTCCGGCAGTTCGCCATCGCCGTGCGTCGAGGTACACACCAGCACCACGTCGCGATCCGCAAGATCGACGCTGCCGGCATCGGCGTCGCCGGCGACCTCGACTTCATGGCCGAGGCCGGGCAGGTTGTCCGACAGATGGTCGGCACACATCTGGGCGTTGCCCGACTCGGTGCCGACGATGATCAGTATCCTGGCCATTGCGTTCTCTCATGTCCTCCTGGCGCCAAGGGTTGGCGACGTGATACATTTTTATTGTACCCTGCGAACGCATTCTGTGTCATAATTGATTTGATACTATGTGAATATTTCGTATTGCTGATATTGTATCTCGTCGCCGCGCGGCGATTTGCTTCTTTAGGCTGCGGGGCATGGGCACACACTCTGGAGCGAGACATGCAGAAGACGGATCAGGACTTTCTGCGGCGCATCGCCGCGGGTCATACAGTCGGTGCCCCCCAGGGCGATTTCCTGCGCTGCGCGGGAGAACCGGTGCCGAGCGGCTATCGCAACGAACTGATGCGCCTGGTGGTGGTCTTTGCCGATTCCGAGCTGGCGGGCGCCGCCGGCTTCTGCCCCTTCATCAACCGCGGGCCGGGGCTGCCGGAGCGCATCGTCGCGGCGAAGATCGTTACCGAGAAGTATGTACACGCCGAGATGGCGCTCAAACTCTTGCAACCCTTCGGCGTGAACCCGATGCTCTATGTGCGTTCCCACGCCTGGGATTCGCGCCTTGACCGCAATCTCGATCTGGGTACCCGGCGCATCGGCGGCGACAAGCGGCTGAACGTCTTCCACTATCCGCTGGAAGGCTGGGAAGACGCCATTGTCTTCAATATGCTGATGGGCGCGGCCACCGCGATCCAGTTGGCCGAAATGGCGCAGAGCTCCTACACGCCGCTGGCCGAGGCCATCACGCAGATCCTGCCGCGCGAAAAGGAACATGCGGAGCTGGGCGAAAGCGGCGTCAGGCAGGCAATCGAGCGTAGCGGCAGCAAGACCGCGGCGCAAGCCGCCGCCGCCTACTGGCATCCGCGCGTCGCCGCCACCTTCGGCCGCGTCGATTCGGATCATGCCGCAATCTACATCCAGTACGGCCTGCGCCGCCGCAACAGCGCTGAAATGCTGGACGACTGGAACGCGCACTCGGCCGAGGCGCTGACGCGGCTCGGCCTCGCGATCCCAGACTGATCGACCTCCGGAGCCCAGGAAATGGACTACCAGAACATCATTTTTTCGCTCGCGGATGGCATCGCCCGCCTCACCCTGAACCGTCCGGACCGGCTTAACTGCTTCAACGGCGAGATGCATCTGGAACTGCGCGATGCATTGACCCGGACGCGCGACGGGCGTGCCCGCGTGCTGCTGCTGACCGGAGCGGGGCGCGGCTTCTGTGCCGGGCAGGACTTGTCCGACCGCAATGTCGCCGCAGGCGGCGAGCCGGTCGATCTCGGCCATACCATCGAGACCCTCTACAAGCCGCTGGTGTTGACCCTGCGCGCCCTTGAAATGCCGGTGATCTGCGCCGTGAACGGCATCGCCGCCGGGGCCGGGGCGAGCATTGCCCTGGCCTGCGACCTGGTGCTGGCGGCGCGCTCGGCAGCGTTCATACAGGCCTTTTGCAAGATTGGTCTGGTGCCCGACACCGGCGCCACCTGGGCGCTACCGCGCCTGGTCGGATCCGCCCGCGCCATGGGTCTGGCGATGCTGGGCGACAAACTCGGCGCCGAGCAAGCCGAAGCCTGGGGACTGATCTGGAAATGCGTCGATGACGACAAGCTGATGGCCGAAGCCAACAGGCTCGCCATCCACTTCAGCACCGCGCCGACCAGGGGACTGGCCCGCACCAAGCAGGCGCTCTACGCCAGCAGCGGCAACAGCCTGGAGCAGCAACTCGAACTGGAACGCAGTTGCCAACGCGAGCTCGGCTTCGGTCACGACTACCGCGAGGGCGTCGCCGCCTTCATGGAAAAGCGCAGCCCAAAGTTTACGGGCGAATGATGACGCTCACACCACAGCAGATCGCCGAACGCTGCACCGAAATCATGTGGCCGGACGACCACGCCGCGCGAGGTCTTGGCATCACCATTGCCAGCATGTCGCCGGGCGGCGCCACGGTAACCATGCCGGTGCGCCAGGACATGGTGAACGGGCACGGCATCTGCCATGGCGGCTTCATTTTCGCGCTGGCCGACACCACCTTCGCCTATGCCTGCAACAGCTTCAACCACCGCGCGGTGGCCGCCGGCGTGGACATCAACTTTGTCGCCCCGGCTCATCTTGGAGACACACTCACGGCTGCAGGCGGCGCCCGCCATCAGGGTGGGCGCACCGGCATCTACGACATCGAGGTCAAAAACCAGAACGGCAAGACCATTGCCGTGTTCCGCGGCCGTTCGACCCGCATCAAGGGCCACTTCTTTGACGAAAGCATAATTCCATGACCCAACAGGCATTCATCTGCGACGCGGTACGCACACCGATCGGCCGCTACGGCGGCACACTGTCCGGCATTCGCACCGACGACCTGGCCGCGCTGCCGATCAGGGCCCTGATGGCGCGCAATGGCAGCGTCGATTGGCAACAGATCGAGGATGTGATCTACGGCTGCGCCAACCAGGCGGGCGAAGACAACCGCAACGTGGCGCGCATGGCGGGGCTGCTGGCCGGCCTGCCGACAGCGGTGCCGGGAGCGACCATGAACCGGCTGTGCGGCTCCGGCATGGATGCCGTCGGCACGGCGGCGCGCGCGATCAAGGCCGGCGAAGCGGCGCTGATGATCGCCGGCGGCGTCGAAAGCATGAGCCGCGCGCCCTTCGTCATGCCGAAGGCCGACAGCGCCTTCTCGCGCAGCAACGCGGTGTATGACACGACCATCGGCTGGCGTTTCATCAACAAGCTGATGAAGCAGCGCTACGGCGTGGATTCCATGCCCGAAACCGCCGACAACGTCGCCGCCGAATTCGGCATCGGCCGTGCCGACCAGGATGCCTTCGCCCTGCGTTCGCAGCAGCGCTGGGGTATCGCCCAGGCCGCGGGACGCTTCAAGGACGAGATTGTCCCGGTCGAAATCGCGCAGAAGAAAGGTGACCCGAAGATTTTCGACACCGACGAGCACCCTCGCCCCGACACCACGCTGGAGCAACTGGCCAAGCTCAAGGGCATCAACGGCCCCGAACTCTCGGTCACGGCGGGAAATGCCTCGGGCGTGAATGACGGCGCCTGCGCCCTGCTCCTGGCATCGGAAGCCGCCGCCAAGGCCCACGGCCTGACGCCGAAGGCCCGCGTCGTGGCCATGGCCACCGCCGGCGTGGCGCCGCGCATCATGGGTTTCGGCCCGGCCCCGGCGGTGAAGAAGCTGCTGGCGCAGACCGGACTGCGGCTCGACCAGATGGATGTCATCGAACTCAACGAAGCCTTCGCCGCGCAAGGCCTGGCGGTCACCCGCGATCTCGGGCTGGCCGACGACGATCCGCGTATCAATCCCCAGGGCGGCGCCATCGCCATCGGCCATCCGCTGGGCATGAGCGGCGCGCGCCTGGTCGCCACGGCGATGTATCAGTTGCAGCGCGGCGGCGGCCGCTACGCCCTTTGCACGATGTGCATCGGCGTCGGCCAGGGGATCGCGCTGATCATTGAACGGGTCTGACTGGCAGGTAGTCACGTTGAAGGCAATCGATAGGTTTGTCATTCCGGCGAAAGCCGGAATCCAGCGGTACGCCACTGGATTCCGGGTCAAGCCCGGAATGACGGGCCAGGGGGACCGCGCTCGTTTCACCTTGATTAGCCCCTAGCACCGGGCCGATGATTCGCTCCATGCGCCACTGGCCTGTTTCTTTCGTCATCCTCACCCTGCTTGGCGGCGTTTGTCTGCTGGTCGGTCTGTTCGCCCTGGGCGGGATGATGCGCGGCAGCCACCCGCTGTTCAACGACGACATGGCCGGCTGGGCCTTGATCGTCTCGGCGATCGCGCTGCTGCTGTCGGGCGCCTTTCCGCTGGTGCTGCGCCGCCTGCAGGAAAGGGACAGACCCTGAGCGCGACTGACCACTTCTCGGCTCACGCCGCCGACTACGCCAAGGCCAGGCCTTCCTATCCGCCCGAGCTATTCACCTGGCTCGCGCAACAATGCCCGACGCACGATCTGGCGTGGGACTGCGCCACCGGCAACGGGCAGGCGGCACTGGCGCTGACGAAACATTTCAAACAGGTTCACGCGACGGATCTTTCCGCCGAGCAGTTGGCCCAGACGAAACCGCATCCCCGCATCGACTACCGTGCCGCGCCGGCCGAAGCCAGCGGCCTGGCGGACAACAGTTGCGATCTGGTGACGGTGGCCCAGGCCCTGCACTGGTTCTGCAGCGACAGCTTCTACACCGAGGTCAAGCGGGTGCTCAAGCCGGACGGTGTGTTCGCCGCCTGGACCTATGGCCTCCTGCGCGGCGAACCGGAA
The DNA here is from genome assembly GCA_016712985.1 of Sulfuritalea sp. Classification (GTDB taxonomy): domain Bacteria; phylum Pseudomonadota; class Gammaproteobacteria; order Burkholderiales; family Rhodocyclaceae; genus Sulfuritalea. The sequence continues at coordinate 67,110 of JADJQA010000008.1, forward strand.
CTCGATGCCATGGTGCAGGACTTCCACACCAACCTCGTCGGGCGCTACTGGCCGGCCGAGCGGCACTGGGTCGATCGTGGCTACCAGGGCATGCCATTTCCCTTCAAGGACATCGCCACGCCAGGTTTCGAGATCCGGCTGGAATGGACGCCAGCCGACCTGCTTGCCTATCTGCGCACCTGGTCGGCGACACAGCGCTGCATCAAGGAGACCGGAAGCGACCCGTGCATTGCGCTGGGCGAACGACTGCGCAAGATCTGGCCGGATCCGGCAACGAGAAGGATTATCATCTGGCCCATTGCCATGCGTTGCGGGAGCATCGAATGAACAGCTAACACGGAACCAAAACCGCGACCGAAGTTGCCACCGGGCTTGCCACCGAACTTGCCACACTGGGCGGCGGCTGCTTCTGGTGCCTCGAAGCTGCCTTTGTGCAACTCATCGGCGTCGAATCGGTGGTCTCCGGCTACGCCGGCGGGCGCATGCCGAATCCGGATTACCGCAGCGTCTGCGGCGGCGACACCGGCCATGCCGAAGTGGTCGAAGTACGCTTCGATTCGTCCGTCATCGACTACCGCACGCTGCTGCAAGCCTTCTTCGCCATCCACGACCCGACCACGCCCAATCGCCAGGGCAACGATGTCGGTACCCAATACCGCTCGGTGATCTTCACCCATGGCCCTGAGCAGGAAAATACCGCCCGCGCCATGATCGCGGAACTCGCGGCGGCGAAGATATGGCCCGCCCCCATCGTCACCGCCGTGTTGCCGGCGCCGACCTTCTGGCCGGCCGAAGGCCATCACCAGAACTACTTCGCCAACAATCCCGACCAGTCCTACTGCCAGTTCGTCGTCGCGCCGAAAGCGGCCAAACTGCGCAAGGTCTTCGCCGGGCGGATCAGATGAGACGTGCTTTTTCGGCCACCGGGCGGGGACCAGAAGGCTGGCACGCGATGACATCGACCATGACGGAAGCCCCTCCCGACGCGACCACCGCGCCAGGACCCGCCCAACCGCGAGATGCTCATCCGCAACGGCGCGTTGCAACTCTCGGTGCCGGAACAGCCACGCGAGCAGCGCATGCCGATCGACGGCTTTCTGCGCTGCTGGCCGAAGATCAGGCCGAGCGCGCCATCGGCATCGGGTACCTGCCGCCGTTCCCGACGTCGACTGACCGTCGACTTCGGGAGGACGGCAAAGTGGTCTGTTCTCGCCCGCGGCATTCCCATCCGAAAGAATTCGTGAACAAGGACAACCCCAGCCACCGCACGGCACCCGTTGCCGGGCGTCCCATCGGCGTATTGCTGGCGGATGACCATCCGGCCTTGCGCACCGGCTTGCGCAGCCTGCTGTCGACCGAGCCCGACATGGACGTCGTCGGCGAGTCGGGCAGTGGCGAAGAGGCCTACGCCTGGTACCGCGCCCATCAACCCGACGTGGTGGTGATGGACCTGTCGATGGAGGGCATGGGCGGCATGGAAGCGCTGGGCCGCATCGTCAAGCACGATTCCGCCGCGCGCATCCTGGTGTATTCGGTGTTTTCCACCGAGGTGATGCTCAATCGCGCGCTGTCGCTCGGCGCGCTTGGCTACGTGACCAAGGGCAACGACACCGAAGTCCTGATCGACGGTATCCGCGAGGTGGCCAGAGGGCGCGGCTTCGTCAGCCCGGACCTGATCAGCGTCATGGTCCGGCGCCGTGCCAGCCGTGAACGTTCGCTGCTCGAGCAATTGAGCGACAGGGAATTCCAGATCCTGGTCCTCACCGCGCAGGGACTCCATGCCGAGGCCTGCGGGCAGGCTCTCAGCCTGAGCGAGAAGACCGTGCGCAACCACCTGACGAAGATCAAGGCCAAGCTGGGCGTGGTCGACACTGCCGGCCTGGTCCTCCTGGCGGTTGGCGCAGGACTGGTCGAGCCCTGAAGCGGCTCAGGCGGGCAGGGGGATCTCCACGGCCACGCGCGTGCCCCGGCCCGGCCGGCTGCGCAGATCGAGGCGGCCCCCGAGGTTGCGCGCGCGTTCGCGCATGATGATCAGGCCGTAGCCGGTCCGCGGCGCATCCAGCGCCATGCCGATGCCGTCGTCGCGGACGACGATGCTCAGCCAGCGCCGCGTGCCGCTGCGCCGTTCGCCGACGAAGATCCGGATGCGCTGAATCCGGCCATGCTGGAAGGCGTTGGCGAGGCATTCCTGCACGATGCGGAACAGGTTGCTGCGCAGTTCGTCGCCGTAGGGCCCGACCGTGGCAGCACGCAGGCGCACTCGTACGTCCGGGCGGGACTGCAACCGCTGGCTCGCCAGGCTCGCGATCGCACCGATCAGGCCGGCGTTGTCGAGCGCCTGCGGGCGCAGCCCCTCCATCAGGCGGTGCGAGATGGCGTAGATGTCGCGCGCGGCATTGCCGATGGCCTGCGCATCGAGATGGGTCCGGTCCAGCGGGTCGGTCGTGCGATGCGCGATCGCCCCGGCGTGGGCACGGATCGCCACCAGTTGCTGGCTCAGCTCGTCGTGCAGTTCCTTCGCCAGCCCCGCACGTTCTTTCTCCTGCTGGCGTATCAGTCCGCTGGCCAGCCGCTTGTTTTCGTCGAGCAACCGGCGCAGCCCGGCCTCGAGTTCGTGCCGTTCCGTGACGTCGCGCCCCACCACCTGGATTTCCTTCAGGCGGCCGGAGCCGTCGAAGCGGCCGCGGTTGACGAACTGCATCCAGCGCCACGAGCCGTCGCCCGCACAGACCCGGTTCTCGATGACCACCACTGGTCGGTTCACGGCCAGCTCCGCCAGTCGGGCCTCGATCATCGGCAGGTCATCCGGGTGGGCCACCGGGTGCCATGTGCTGCCGACGACTTCTTCCACCGTCTTGCCGAAAAAACGGAGGTACACCTCGTTGACGAAGAGGATGGTGCCGTCGACGCCCATGCGGCAGATGATCTCGGTCTGGTCTTCGACCACAGTGCGGTAGCGTACTTCGCTATCGTGCAGCGCACGCTCGACCCGCTTGCGCGCGGTAATGTCGGTGACCAGACCGAGCATGCGTACCGGAGCGCCTGCGGCGTCCCGCTCGACAACCCGGCCGCGACCGCGGATCCAGCGGATCTCGCCGCTCGCCGTTGTCATCCGGTATTCGATGTCGCTGACGGGCGTATCGCCGCGCAAGTGGGCCTCGATCGTCGCCATCACATGCGGCCAGTCGTCCGGATGCACGAGGCGCCGGAAGAAATCAAGGCTGCCGGGTTCGTCCTCCGGTCGATAGCCGGTCATCGCGTAATAGCTGGGCGACAGGTAGCCCTGTCCGGTCGACGGATCCCAGTCCCAGATGCCGTCGAGCGTCGTATCGAGCGCCAACTGCAGGCGTATCTCGCTCTCGCGCCGCCGCAGTCGCTCCAGCACGCGTGCGGTGACATCCGTATGAATAACCATGCCCGCCACATCGGCCTGATCAAGCGCGACTACCGTCATCAGGAACCAGCGCTGCCGGTCCGGGGAATCACAGGAGTACTCGCGCCTGAACTCCGTCTGTTGCCGGCCCAGCACCGCACGAATGCCGGCGGCCGCTTCTGCCGCGCCTTCCGCCGAGGCCCCTTGCACGGCATCGCACAGGGCCGGGTAGTCGACGCCGACGCCGGTGCAGGCAGGCGCATTGGCGCCGCCAACGCCGTTTTCCAGCGCAAAGCGTCGCCAGGCGGCATTCACGGCGACGATCACGCCCTGGGCGTCGAGCAGGGCAATCTGGTAGGGCACGGCATCCAGTACGGCCAGATCCCATCCCGCAGGCGCGATGCGTCGGAGAAGATTTTCCATGGGCCGATGTTACGCCAGCGACCCGGGGCCGTGGCCTTACTGCTCCAACCACCCATCGGGAACAATTCCCGTAAACGACGGGACGCAGCGCAACCGTAAGCCGTTCGCCGCCGGGGATAATCGGCCCCAAGTACCGCGCCGCAACTGGCATGCCTGTGAGCCCACATCGTCCCACGCAACGTAATCAAGGACGGGCTGCACCCGGCCCCTCGCCGACGCTCCCCTTGAAGGCGCGGGAGTTTGAGCTTCACGCTGGCCGTCGCCAAACCAGCATCGCCAACGGCGCAAAACACGGGCGGAAAGGAACCATGAGCGTGCCCAAGGAAAGCCAAGGCAAACGCCTCGGCCCGGCGCAACCAGGCCGAGGCCGCTCTCGCCCGGCATCCGCCCGCCGCCGCAGCGCGCCCGGCAGAAGATCTGCTGCACGAACTGCAAGTGCATCAGATCGAGCTGGAGACGCAGAACGAGGCCTTGCGCGAGGCACAGATCGCGCTCGAAGCCTCTTGCGACCGCTACGTCGAGTTGTACGAGTTCGCGCCGGTGGGCTATCTGACCCTCAGCCGCGGCATGATCGCGGAGATCAACCGCACCGGCGCCAGGCTGCTGAGGGCGGATCGCGCGAGCCTGCTCAACAAACGCTTCAGTACCCTCGTCGCCGCCGACGACGCCGACCGCTGGCACCGGCATTTGTCGCTGATCAGCAGGGGCGGTGCGCCCGGCCCCGTGGAACTGCTGATGCGGCGCGGCGACGGCACGGCGTTTCATGCACAGATCGACGCCGTGCTCCCGGAAGGCCCGGCAAGCGATGCGACGGTCCGGCTGGTCGTGAGCGACATCAGCCACCGGAAAGCCGCCGAGGCCGCGCTGCGCGATAGCGAGGCCTTCAGCCGCGCCATTCTCGATTCGGTAGCCGCCGAAGTTGCGGTGCTGGACCGTAACGGAGTGATCATTGCGGTGAATCAGCCCTGGCGCGCGTTTGCGCTGGAAAACGGCATCGTGCCGGGCCAGCCGGTGCCAAATACCCGCATCGGTGACAACTACCTGGCGGTTTGCCGCAGCAGCACCGGGCCGGCACCGGACGAGGCGGACAGCGCCGCAAAGGGCATACGGGCAGTGCTCGACGGCCGCCTGCCGGCTTTTCGGCTGGAGTACCCCTGCCACTCGCCGCAGCAGCAGCGCTGGTTCAGCATGAGCGTCACCCCGCTGGAAGGCGGAGGCGGCGTGGTGGTGGCGCATACCGACATCAGCGAGCGCAAGGCCGCCGAGGCGAAGCTGCGACAGCTCTCGCTCGCCGTCGAGCAGACCTCCAACAGCGTGATCATTACCGACCTCGAGGGCAACATCGAATACATCAATGCCGCCTTCGCGACCACCTCCGGTTACAGCGTCGAGGAGGTGCTCGGCCGCAATCCGAAGCTCCTGCAGTCCGGGCTGACGCCGAAGGAGACCTTCGAGGATATGTGGCGGACGCTGGGCAAAGGCGAGATCTGGCGCGGTGAGTTCATCAACCGGCGCAAGAACGGGGAAACCTACTCCGAGTCCGAGATCATTTCGCCGGTGCGCCAGGCCGACGGCCGCGTGACCCACTACATCGGCATACGGGCAGACCTCACCGAGAGCAAACAGAACGAGCTGTTGCAGCAGCAGGCCCTGCGGCGCTGGTCGCTGGCCGCCGATTCGGCCGGCATCGGGGTTTGGGAGTGGGACATGGTTGCCGACAGAGTCAAGCGCGACGACCGTGTTTGCCGGATCTTCGGGCTTGAGCCAGGACGTTTTGAAGGCGGTTTCGAGGCATGGCGAGAGCGCGTGCATCCGGACGACGTCGAAGCGGTCAGCAGGGACCTGGCGGAGGCAATCCAGAGGGGAGGTGCTTTTGAAGCCGAGTTCCGCGTGGTCTGGCCCGACGGGACGGTGCGCATTCTCAAGGATAGCGGCATCATCGTGCGGAACGCCGAAGGCAAGCCGGTCGAGATGATCGGCATCAGCCAGGACATCACCCGGCGCAGGCGAGCCGAGGACGCCTTTCACCGGACGACGCAGCGGGTGAAGAGGCTTTCCGGGCGCGTGCTGGAAGTACAGGAAGCCGAGCGCCGACGCATCGCCAATGAACTGCACGACGAACTCGGCCAGACACTGACCGCCATCAAGCTCAGCCTGCTATCGCCCACGCGGCATGCGGACGGGTCGGCCGCGGCGAGCAACGCCGAGACCGTTGCCATCGTCGAAGAGGCGCTGCAGCAAGTGCGGCGCCTGACGCGGGCGCTGCGGCCGGCGGTGCTGGATGACCTCGGGCTGGCGCCGGCGCTGCGCTGGCTTGCTGAACAGGCCGAGGCGCGCGGCGATCTAGTGGTGACATTTCAGGCACCGGAACTTCAATCGCGACTAGCGCCGGAGATCGAAACCGCGTGTTTCCGTATCGTCCAAGAGGCCCTTACCAACGTCGCGCGCCATGCCCGGGCACATCTCGTGGAGATTGATCTACATGTGGAAGCCGGCGCTTGGATCCTCCGGGTGCGGGACGATGGTTGCGGCTTCGACCCGGCCGGCATGCGCGAGCGCGCCATGGCCGGCAACAGCATGGGGCTGCTTGGCATGGAGGAACGTGCCGCGCTGATTGGCGGGCAACTTGCCATCGAGTCGGCGCCGGGACAAGGCAGCACGGTGACCCTGCGCTTTCTGTCGCACCCTCCGGAGGAGACGACATGAAACCCCTGCGCGTGGTGCTGGCCGACGACCACACCCTGGTGCGTGCCGGCCTGAAGATGCTGCTCGAGTCGATGCCGGAAATCGAGGTCGTGGGCGAGGCCAGCAGCGGCATGGGCGTTCTTGCGCTGGCGGAGCAGTTGCAGCCCGACCTGGTGCTGATGGACATCGCCATGCCGACGCTGAATGGGCTGGAAGCAACGGCCCGCCCGCTCAAGGCATGGCCGGAAATACGGGTACTGATGCTTTCGATGCACCAGAACGAGGAGTACGTGCGTCAAGCCCTGCGCCATGGCGCGTCCGGTTACCTGCTGAAGGACGCCGCGCCGGCAGAACTCGATCTGGCGATCCAGGCGATCCGTCGCGGCGAAATCTGGCTCAGCCCGGCCTTGACCAAGGGCATGCTGACCGACTACGTTCGGCACTTGCGCGGCGACGAGCCGCCGCAGGGACGCCTCACGGCACGCCAGCGCGAAGTCTTGCAGCTTGTTGCCGAAGGGCGGAGTACCAAGGAAATCGCGCGCCACCTTGATCGTTCGGTGAAGACGGTTGACACGCACCGCAGCCAGTTGATGAAACAGTTGGACATCCACGACGTGGCGGGCCTGGTGCGTTACGCAGTGCGCGAAGGCCTGATTTCGACCAATTCCTGAGGGAACACCCCGCCTCCTTGTGGGGCGAGCGGGGGTTTCGGGGAGCATGCTCCCCGCCCGCGTAGCCGGTCGGCAATGCAGTGCCGACCGTGGGGCGCGGAGGCGAGGCTTGGGGAGAGGGGAGAAGTTGCTCGCGGGAATTGCTACGAACATATCAGCGGTACGCACTGGATTCCGGCTTGCGCCGGAATGACGGACAGGGTGGCGACGGCAAACCGCCGCATCCCGAGGACTCCCTCGGGTAGTTCCCCCTCCCCACTCGGGAATCGACCTGATACCCCTGCCGCCGGGGATGCCCCACTATGCCACTGTCACTCGGACAACAGGCTGGGACACTTCACAGGAGGCCATCATGCCCATCGACACAGCAGGTTCATCATTGAGTACCGCGGCACAGGCGGTGCCGCAGCGCAAGCCAGCAGAGATCCAGGCGCAGAAGCCACGGGACTCCAAGTCCACCGACGCGGCCGCCGGGGTCGCCGTGGCACGACAAACGGCGGCGCAAGAGCCCGGGCAGCCCAAGCCGGTGGCGAATGCGGAAGGGCAGAAGATCGGACAGCTCATCAGCGTCACGGCCTGACGCCTGGTTGTTTTCCCGATTCCTGACGCTTGCCGTGGCGGTGGCAAGCCGCGGTATCCCGGAATCTCTCTCGGGTATTTCGCCGTTCCCACTGCGGAATCGACCCGATACCACTACCGCCCCGGATGCCCGACCATCCGGTTGTCACTCCAGCGAAGGGGCGCAATTCATGGCGACACAAGCCGCACCAGCCCAGGAATCAGCAGACGCGAGCCGCAAGGAAGAGTCAGGCGCCGCCAATCTGACCGACGGCAACGACCGCGGCGTCCTGATCCTGGATGAGCAAGGCAGGATCTGCGCTTACGAGCTTGCCGCGGTGACCCTGTTCGGGAATACCGAGGGCCAACTGCTTGGGCGGCGGATTTCGGAGCTTGTCGTTGGCATTCTGGTCGATGGCGATTCTCCGGACGACGACGCCAAACGCCTGCGCCGTCTTTGCGCGGCCAACGAATGGCGGCAATACGAGGGGCTTGATTGGTACGGACGGCTGTTTGCGGTCGCAATTCACTTGTCGAGCATGGTGGTAGATGACCGAGAGGTTTTTATTCTTGATTTCCAGGGAAAAACGCAATGAGCACAATCATGCTGGTGGACGATTCCGCGACGATCCTGCTGTCGATTTCCAACATTCTCAGCAAGGCGGGCTACGCCGTCGAAAAGGCCAGCAACGCCGCCGAGGGCCTGGCCAAGTTCAAGGGCGGGGTCAAGGTGGATCTGCTGATCACCGACCTCAACATGCCGGGCATGAACGGCATCGAGTTCATCAAGGCGGTGCGCATGCTGCCGAACTACAAGTTCATGCCCATCCTGTTTCTTACCACCGAATCGCAGCAATCCAAGCGCTTGGAAGCCAAGGCCGCCGGCGCGTCCGGCTGGCTGGTCAAGCCGGCCACCGCCGACGAACTGCTCGCCACCATCAAGCTCGTGATCCGCTGAGGAAATGCTGATCAAGTCCAAATCCGTCATTCCGGCGGATGCCGGAATCCAGAGTCTTCAAAGATCTGGACACCGGCGTTCGCCGGTGTGACGAACCTATTCGGGGGTACCCAATGATCTTGGATCTCATCGCGCGGCGCACCCTGCTCACCGCGGGGGCCGTCGGGCTGGGCGCGGCCCTGGCCGTGTATGCCGGCAACGACTGGTTTCACGCCAGCCTGCTGCCTGCCGTGGGGCTGTCCAACGCCCTGGGCGATGCACTGGGCAGCCTGTTCATCGTGATGGCCGCCTTCCTTTGCCAGCGCTTGGTCGCCGCGGGCCTCTACCGCGACTGGCAATTCGGCATGGTCAAAACGCAGGCGGATGCCGCCGGCCGCAGCGAAACCCTGGTCACCGGCGCCGCCCAGGTGGCCGGCGAACTGCGCGGCGTGCAAGGCTTCAACGACGTGGTGCGCGGCCAGTTGAACGGCGTGGTGGCCGAAACCGAAAAGGCTGCCTTCGACATCGCCAGCCGCCTGCAGGGCATCGACGAAATCATCACGCGGCTGGGCGCCTACGTGCAATCGACCGCCGCCGAATCGAACAAGGCGCTGAGCGCCTCGGAAGAGCGCATCGAGCGCAACCGCAGCTTGATCGCCACGCTGGAGCGCTACATCCAGGAACGCGTCACCGCGGCGCGTGAAGACAAGGAACGCATCACCCAGGTAGTCAAGGAGGCGCGCTCACTCGGCACCCTGGTCGAACTGATCAAGCACATTTCCGGGCAGACCAACCTGCTGGCGCTGAACGCCGCGATCGAAGCCGCGCGTGCCGGCGAGGCCGGTCGCGGCTTTGCCGTGGTCGCAGACGAAGTGCGCAAGCTCTCTCGCGAGACCGACAAGGCCGTGGGCCAGATCAGCGAGGGCATCCAGACCGTCGCCAATTCCATCGAGAGGCAATTCGAGGACAAGCTGTCGCACGACAAGGCCGCGGAAGAAAGCCAGGCGCTGCAGAGCTTCGCCGTGCAGCTTGACGATCTGGGCAAGAGCTACCGGGAAGTCACCGAACACGAAGCCGCGGTGATGGGCACCATTACCGACAGCAGCCAGCAACTGGCCGGCATGTTCATGTCTGCCCTGGCCAGCGTGCAGTTCCAGGATGTCACGCGGCAGCAGATCGAGCAGGTGATCGATGCGCTCAATCGGCTCGACGCCCACAGCACGATGCTCGCCGGCCGCCTCGGCCAGCTTGAAGACCCGCATTTCACTTTGCAGCCGCTGTCGGAGCACCTCGAGCAGATCTACAGCAGCTATGTCATGGATTCACAGCGCAACGTCCATGACAGCACGCGGCAAGGCGCCACAAAAAACGGTGCGGCCGCGTCCAAGGCCGGACCGAAGATCGAACTGTTCTAACCGGGAGACCCTGAATGGAATTTTCCACCCAAACCGCCGCCGATGGCGCGACCTGCCTTAGCGTCCAGGGCGACCTGACCATCTACCACGCGGCCGAGCTCAAGCAGCGCCTGGTCGACGGCGTGCGCGCCAGTGCCGTGCTCGAACTCGACCTCTCGCAGGTCGGTGAAATCGACACCGCGGGCTTGCAGTTGCTGGCGTTGGCCAAGCGAGAAGCCCTGAAGCCCGGCCATGCCCTGCGCATCGTCGGGCATAGCCCGGCGGTGCGCGAAGTGATCGAATTTTTCAACATGGCGGGCTTCTTCGGCGATCCGCTCGTGATTCCAGCCAATGAGCGTGCCTTGATCAGGAGCTGAAAATGGACGAAATCCTCAGCGTCTTTACCGTCGAGGCCAGGGAGCAGATTGAGGCCATGGAAGCCGGGCTGATGCAGCTCGAACAGGGCGACCGCGACCCCGAAACCATCAATGCCGTGTTCCGCGCCGCGCACACCATCAAGGGCGGCGCCGGCGTGGTGGAAATCCACTCTGTCGAGAAGTTCACCCATGTTCTGGAGAACGTCCTCGACCGCTTGAGGAATGGCGAGATCGACGTCAGCGGCGAGATGATTTCCGCCCTGCTGCTCGGTTGTGATCACATCGGCGCATTGCTCGGCGTGGTTCAGGCCGGCGAGATGGAACCCGGCGTAGATCTCAAACAAGCCGGCGAGGTAATTGCCGCTACCTTGCGTCCCTTCCTCGGCGACAAGGCCCCGTCAGGCGCCGCGAAGGCCGGCCAGGAAGTCTCCGCCAACGCCGATGGCAACATCGAACGCGACGCCCGCGAGAGCGCCACCCGCGACTGCTGGCACATCTCGATCCGCTTCGGCCCGAACGTGCTGAAGAACGGCATGGACCCGCTGGCTTTCCTGCGCTACCTGCTCAACCTGGGCGAAATCGCCCACCTGACGACGCTGACCGACGCCATGCCCGAGGCCGATGCGATGGACCCGGAGCTGTGTTACCTCGGCTTCGAGATCAGCCTCCGCAGCCACGCCACCAAGGACGCCATCGAGAAGGTGTTCGATTTCTGCCGCGACGATTGCGATCTGTTCATCCTGCCGCCGCACAGCAAGGTCGCCGATTTCCTGCAATTGATCGAGGGCCTGCCCGAGGAGACCATGCGCCTGGGCGAGATTCTGGTGAAAAGCGGCGCGCTGACCCAGGAAGAGCTCGACGCCGGCCTGCGCCAGCAGTCCGGCGCACGCGGCGGCGACGAAGCGGCAACGCCCGCGCCCCAACTGGGCGAAATCCTGGTCCAGCAGAACAACGTGCAGCCCGAGCTGGTGGAAGCCGCCGTCGCCAAGCAGAAGACCGTTTCGGAAAAGAAGGCCGCCGAAGCCAGCCTGATCCGGGTCCATGCCGACAAGCTGGACCAGTTGATCGACCTGGTCGGCGAACTGGTGATCGCCGGCGCATCGGCCAACCTGCTGGCCAGGAAGAGCGGCGAAGGCACGCTGATCGAGGCCACCTCGGTGCTCACCCGGCTGGTCGAGAGCATTCGCGATTCCGCGCTACAACTGCGCATGGTGCAGATCGGCGAGACCTTCAACCGCTTCCACCGGGTCGCGCGGGATGTCTCGAAGGAACTGGGCAAGGACATCGAGCTGGTGATCAACGGTGCCGAAACCGAGCTGGACACGTCGGTGGTCGAGAAGATCGGCGATCCGCTGATGCACCTGGTTCGCAACGCCATGGACCACGGAATCGAGTCCGCCGCCGCGCGGGCCGCCGCCGGCAAGCCCGCCAAGGGCCGCGTCGAGCTCAATGCCTTTCATGATTCGGGCAGCATAGTGATCGAAGTGGTGGACGATGGTGGCGGTCTGAACAAGGACCGCATCGAGGCCAAGGCCCGCGAGAAAGGCCTGCTGCAACCGGGCGAGACGCTGTCCGACCAGGAAGTCATCAACCTGATCTTCGAGCCGGGTTTCTCCACGGTGGAGAAGGTCACCAACCTGTCCGGGCGCGGCGTTGGCATGGACGTGGTGAGGAAGAACATCACCGCGCTGAGGGGTAGCGTCGCGGTCACGACCGAACTCGGCGCGGGCTCCCGCTTCACCATCCGCCTGCCGCTGACGCTGGCGATCATCGACGGCTTCCTGACCGGCGTCGGCAAGGCCTCCTACGTGATTCCGCTGGACATGGTGGTGGAATGCATCGAGCTGGGCAACGCCGGCACCGACCGCGACTACCTCAACCTGCGCGGCGAGGTGCTGCCCTTCGTGCGGCTGCGGGAACTCTTCGAGGCCAACGGCCAGAAGCCGGCCCGCGAGAACGTGGTCGTCGTGCAGTACGCCGGGCAGAAGGCCGGCATCGTCGTGGATCAGTTGCTCGGCGAATTCCAGACCGTGATCAAGCCGCTGGGCACGCTGTTTCGCAACATGCGCGGCATCGGCGGCTCGACCATCCTCGGCAGCGGCGAGGTCGCGCTCATTCTCGACGTGCAGGCGCTGGTCAGCCGCTGCGCACGTGGCGAAGAACAGGCCTCGCGCGGCGCCACCGGCCTGCGCCGGCTGGAAGTGCATTGAACATGAACGCTTCTGTCGCCCCTGGTCGTGCCGGGATTTCTTGCCGTCATTCCCGCGAAAGAACGTCACCCCGGACCCCGATCCGGGGCGGGAATCCAGCGGCGCACAACTGGATTCCCGCTTTCGCGGGAATGACGGGGAGCACCGCGGGAATGACGGGGAGCGCCGCGGAAATGACGGGGAGCACCGCGGAAATGACGGGAGCGCCGCCGGGATGACGGGAGCGCCGCCGGGATGACAGGCGGGAAAACCTGGGACGGATCGCCGTTTCCCGGATCAGGCCTGAGCAGCCGCTTTCAATACTTCGGTGGCCCACTGATTCAGGCTCTTGCCGGTCGCTTGCGCCGCAATCAGGGCTGCGCCATGCACGGCTGGCGGCACGCGCAACATCAGCTTGCCACTGGCGGGCTTTTCCGGCTGGATGCCGCGCTCCCGGCAGTCCGCCAGAAAGTCATCGACAGCCGCCACGCAGGCGGCACGCAGATCGGCGACGGTATCGCCGTGAAAGCTGATGACAGTGCGAATTCCGAGAATCCGACCGATGAAAATGGAATCGCGATCATCGAACTCGATGCGTGCGGTATAGCCCCTGTAGCTCATCGTATTCATGGTTGGACTCCTGTCAGTTCCAGCAACTTGCGGAATTCCTCGACCTGGTACCTCTTCGCCTCCTTGCCGGGATGCGGTCGGTGCGGCCGCCATTCTTCGCCATTCAGTTCGATGCGTACGCGCGAACCTTCACGCTCGACAACCAGCCCGCCAAGCGCTACAACCAAGGCTTCGATGTCGGAAAAGGCAATCGAGGCCAGCGTAGGCCGGGCGAAGACGGCGCGCAACGTTTTGGCGTGTTTGCTTTTCTTGCCTCGAATGCTAGCAAATAGTGCAAGCATAGGCAAGCACCATCGGCTTGGCTTGCCGAGGCGATTCGCAAACTTCGGGGCCTGGCCTGCGCCCGGATCAAGGATGAGCGCCCCAAAAACCGTGGTCTGTCCCCGGTTTTCGTCCCCGGTTTTCGTGCGGTTTCCGGTTTCCGTGCGGTTTCCGTGCCCGGTTTCCGCGCGGCTTTCCCGGTTAGGCGCATTGCGCATGACTACCAATTTGCAGCATCCATTTCTACGGCATCCCTGTCGCGGATGGACACCCGAAGCCTTGCCTCCAAGGAGCAGACAATGACACTGAAATCCAAACTGATCGCCCTGATCGCCGCCGGCCTCATCGCCATCGGCCTGTTGGCCGGCATGACCTTCTATTCCATCACTGTCCTCAAGGGATCGGTCGACGAGATCGGCACCGTCCGCCTGCCTTCCGTCCAGGGACTCACCGAAATCGAGTCAAACGCCCTGAGCGTTCGCCTGACCAATCTTACGGCCGCCGTTTACGAAAACGATCACAAGGCCCAGGACAAGTTCGCGGCATTGCTGCCGGCTAAGGACAAAGCCTGGAAGGATGTCGAGAAGGGCTGGAAGCTCTACGAGCCGCTGCCGCAAACGAAGGAAGAAGAAAAGCTGTGGAAGGAGTTCGAGCCGCTTTTCAACCAATGGAAGGGCCTCGACGCCAAGCTCACGGAACAAATCAGCCAGCTTAGCCGCAATACCGATCCGAAGAAGCAGGAAGCCATTTTCGTCGAGTTCTACAAGACGCGCGACCAGGCCGCGCCGATCTTCGCCAAGACCGCTGAACTGCTCGACAAGATCATCGCACTCAACGTCAACCTCGCCGACGACTCGGTCAAGGAGGGGGACAAAATGCTGCTCGGGTGACAACCCTGACGATTGTCGTCGTGCTGCTAACGAGTATCGCGGTGCTGTTGCTCGGCCTGTTCATCTTTCGCAGCACCTTCAAGCAACTCGGTGGCGAGCCGGCGCTCGCATCCGACATTGCCAACAAAATTGCCCAGGGCGACATATCCTCCACAATCGTCGTCGCCGCCGATGACAGCACCAGTCTGCTCGCCTCCATGAAGCGCATGTCCGGGGCGATCCAGGCCATGACCGCCGACGCCAATCTGCTGTCGAAGGCCCCGGTCGAGGGCAAGTTATCCACCCGCGCCGATGCAACAAAGCACCAGGGCGACTTCCAGGTCATCGTCAAGGGCGTCAATGACACGCTGGACGCCGTGATCGGCCCGCTCAACGTCACCGCCAAATATGTCGACGATATCTCCAAGGGCGTCATCCCGCCGATCATCACCGACAACTACAACGGCGACTTCAACATCATCAAGACCAACCTCAACAACCTGGTCAAGATGATGAGCGAGCTGCTGGCGCAGACCGACATCATCATCCAGGGCGCCGCCAACGGCGAACTCGACAAGCGTGCCAATGCCGAGATGTTCGTCGGCGGCTGGAACCAGTTGGTGGTGGGCGTGAATCAGGCCATCACCAACATCGTCAATCCGATGAACGTCACCGCCGACTATGTCGACAAGGTGGCCAGGGGCATCATCCCGCCGGTCATCACCACCGAGTACAAGGGCCAGTACAACATCATCAAGACCAACCTCAACAACCTGGTCAAGACGATGAGCGAGCTGCTGGCCCAGACCGACATCATCATCCAGGGCGCGGCCAACGGCGAACTCGACAAGCGTGCCAACGCCGAGATGTTCGTCGGCGGCTGGAACCAGTTGGTGACCGGGGTGAACCAGGCCATCACCAACATCGTCGATCCGATGAACGTCACGGCGGATTATGTCGACAAGGTGGCCAAGGGCATCATCCCGCCGACCATCACCACCGAGTACAAGGGCCAGTACAACATCATCAAGAACAACCTGAACAACCTGGTCAAGATGATGAGCGACCTGCTGGCGCAGACCGACATCATCATCCAGGGCGCCGCCAACGGCGAGCTCGACAAGCGCGCCAATGCCGAGATGTTCGTCGGCGGCTGGAACCAGTTGGTGACCGGCGTCAATCAGGCCATCACCAACATCGTCAATCCGATGAACGTCACCGCCGACTATGTCGACAAGGTGGCCAGGGGCATCATCCCGCCGACCATCACCACCGAGTACAAGGGCCAGTACAACCTCATCAAGATCAACCTGAACAACCTGGTCAAGATGATGAGCGACCTGCTGGCGCAGACCGACATCATCATCCAGGGCGCGGCCAACGGCGAACTCGACAAGCGCGCCAATGCCGAGATGTTCGTCGGCGGCTGGAAGCAGCTCGTGGCCGGCGTCAACCAGACGCTGGAGAGCGTGGTCGGTCCGATCAATGACGTGCAACGCGTGCTCGGCGCGATGGAACAGGGCGACATGACCCAGACCATCAGCGCCAGTTACAAGGGCGATTTCGATGCCTTGAAGCAGGCGATCAACAACACCATCGGCCGACTGGCGGACACCATCGCCCAGATCAACACCGCCGCCGACGCGCTGACCAATGCCGCGGGCCAGGTCTCGGCCACGGCGCAGACGCTGTCGCAGTCCTCCAGCGAGCAGGCCGCGAGTGTCGAGGAAACCACGGCATCCATCGAACAGATGACCGCCAGCATCACGCAGAACACCGAGAACGCCAAGGTCACCGACAACATGGCGACCAAGTCCTCGACGGAAGCCGCCCAGGGCGGCACCGCGGTCAAGGACACGGTGGAAGCCATGAAGTCCATCGCCGGCAAGATCGGCATCATCGACGACATCGCCTACCAGACCAATCTGCTGGCGCTCAACGCGGCGATCGAAGCGGCGCGCGCCGGCGAACACGGCAAGGGCTTTGCCGTGGTCGCCGCCGAAGTGCGGAAGCTCGCCGAACGCAGCCAAGTCGCCGCGCAGGAGATCGGCCAACTGGCCGGGTCCAGCGTCAAGATGGCTGAGCAGGCCGGCAAGCTGCTGGACGAAATGGTGCCGAGCATCAAGAAGACCTCGGACCTGGTGCAGGAAATCGCCGCCGCGAGCCAGGAGCAGAGTGCCGGCGTCGGCCAGATCAACGGCGCCATGGGCCAGCTCAACAAGGCCACGCAGCAGAATGCCTCGGCCTCGGAAGAACTGGCGGCGACCGCCGAGGAGATGGGCGGCCAGGCCGCGCAACTGCAGGAGCTGATGAGCTTCTTCAAGGTCGAGGAGCAGGGGATCGGCGGCGGTGCGGCGAAACGCGCCCGTCCGGTTGCGGCGGCGGCTGCACCCAAGGCCGCGAGGACAGCCCGTGCGCACAAGGGGAACGGCGGGCTCGGCGGAAACGGGGCTACTCCGGTATCTCTTGCCGCCGCCGAAGCCGATTTCGAGCGCTTCTGAGCGTCATGGCGAATTCCCGATCAACGATTGATCTCGTCCCCGGATCAAGTCCGGGGCGGGCTATTCCGGCGCACGCCGGAATCCAGTGCGTACTGGACACCGGCCCCGGATCGGGGTCCGGGGTGACGTTCCTGCGCCGGTGTGACGGGGTCTAGCATGGAGAACAGCATGGGAAACCTTGTTTCCGGGCAGCACAACGCCCAACAGGCGCTTGCCGCGGCCCGCCATCTGGCGGCGGCGGGCGAAGCGCACCAATACCTGACCTTCTTGCTCGGCGGCGAGATGTACGCGGTGGCCATCCTCAACGTCAAGGAGATCATCGAATACGGCCAGCTCACCGGGATCCCCATGATGCCGGCCTTCATTCGCCGCGTGATCAACCTGAGGGGCGCCGGGGTGCCGGTGATCGACCTGGCGGCGCGCTTCGGCGGCCACCAGACCGAGTCCTCGCGCCGCACCTGCATCGTCATCATCGAACTGAGCAATGGCGAAGAGCATCACGACATCGGCGTGGTGGTCGATGCGGTGTCCGAAGTGCTCGAAGTTCCAGGCGCCGACATCGAGCCGGCGCCGAGGCCTGATGGAGGCCGGCGCTGGCGGGATCATCGATTGGCCCATGGAAGCAAGCCCCTGGCCCTGCCGGGGTATCTGACTGTTAAACATTTCCGGCGCCGCCGGACTGAGAGGAGAGCAACATGTTCATGAACGGTAATCTTGCGAAGCTGGTAGAAGCCGCCGACAAGATGGCGGCGGGAGATTTCAATGTCACGATCGATGCCGGCGGCTCGGGCAAGCTTGGGGCGCTCGCCAAGGCGCTGAGCGCCCTGCAGTCAAAGGGGGTCAATACTTCCGGCCAGCTCGCCGCCATCGGCAAGGCGCAGGCGGTGATCGAATTCGGCCTCGACGGCAAGATCATCACCGCCAACGACAACTTCCTGAACACGCTGGGCTATACGCTGGGCGAAGTGCAAGGCCAGCACCACAGCATGTTCGTCGACCCGGTGTATCGCAGCAGCCATGACTACACGGCATTCTGGGCCAAGCTGGGGCGCGGCGAGTACGACGCCGGCCAATACAAGCGCATCGGCAAGGGCGGCAAGGAAGTCTGGATCCAGGCCTCCTACAACCCGATCATGGACATGAACGGCAAGCCGTTCAAGGTCGTCAAGTACGCCACCGACATCACCGCGCAGAAGCTCCAGGCCGCCGATTCCGCCGGCCAGCTCGCCGCCATCGGCAAGGCGCAGGCGGTGATCGAATTCGGCCTCGACGGCAAGATCATCACCGCCAACGACAACTTCCTGAACACGCTGGGCTATACGCTGGGCGAAGTGCAAGGCCAGCACCACAGCATGTTCGTCGACCCGGTGTATCGCAGCAGCCATGACTACACGGCATTCTGGGCCAAGCTGGGGCGCGGCGAGTACGACGCCGGCCAATACAAGCGCATCGGCAAGGGCGGCAAGGAAGTCTGGATCCAGGCCTCCTACAACCCGATCATGGACATGAACGGCAAGCCCTTCAAGGTCGTCAAGTACGCCACCGACATCACCGCGCAGAAGCTTCGACAGGCCGACTACGAAGGCCAGCTGGCCGCGATCGACAAGGCGCAGGCGGTGATCGAATTCACCCTGGACGGCAAGATCATCACCGCCAACGACAACTTCCTGAACACGCTGGGCTATACGCTGGGCGAGGTGCAGGGGCAGCACCACAGCATGTTCGTCGACCCGGTGTATCGCGGCAGCCATGAGTACACCGCGCTCTGGGCCAAGCTCGGGCGCGCCGAATACGATGCCGGGCAATACAAGCGCATCGGCAAGGGCGGCAAGGAAGTCTGGATCCAGGCCTCCTACAACCCGATCATGGACATGAACGGCAAGCCCTTCAAGGTCGTCAAGTACGCCACCGACATCACCGCGCAGAAGCTCCAGGCCGCCGATTCCGCCGGCCAGCTCGCCGCCATCGGCAAGGCGCAGGCGGTGATCGAATTCGGCCTCGACGGCAAGATCATCACCGCCAACGACAACTTCCTGAACACACTGGGCTATACGCTTGGCGAAGTGCAAGGCCAGCACCACAGCATGTTCGTCGACCCGGTGTATCGCAGCAGCCATGACTACACGGCATTCTGGGCCAAGCTGGGGCGCGGCGAGTACGACGCCGGCCAATACAAGCGCATCGGCAAGGGCGGCAAGGAAGTCTGGATCGAAGCCTCCTACAACCCGATCATGGACATGAACGGCAAGCCCTTCAAGGTCGTCAAGTACGCCACCGACATCACCGCGCAAAAGCTCCAGGCCGCCGATTTCGCCGGCCAGCTCGCCGCCATCGGCAAGGCGCAGGCGGTGATCGAATTCGGCCTCGACGGCAAGATCATCACCGCCAACGACAACTTCCTGAACACGCTGGGCTATACGCTCGCCGAGGTCAAGGGACAACACCACAGCATGTTCGTCGACCCGGCCTATCGGAGCACTTCCGACTACCGGGCATTCTGGGAAAAGCTGGGGCGCGGCGAATACGATGCCGGACAATACAAGCGCATCGGCAAGGGCGGCAAGGAAGTCTGGATCCAGGCCTCCTACAACCCGATCATGAACATGGACGGCAAGCCCTTCAAGGTCGTCAAGTACGCCACCGACGTCACCGTGCAAGTGAAGGAAGCGGACATGCTCAAGTTGGCGGTGGAACAGACGCAGGAGGTGGTGGGCTTCGCCAAGGAGGGCGATCTGTCGCACCGTATTGCGATGGAAGGCAAGAGCGGCGCGATCAAGGCGCTGTGCGAAGGCGTCAATTCGCTGATGGACACGACCGACGTCAGCCTGGGGGATGTCATGCGGGTGAGCAGCGCACTATCCACCGGCGACTTGATGGAAAAGGTGACCAAGGACTATCCGGGCATCTTCGGCCAGGTCAAGGATGCACTGAACGCGACGGTGGATTCGCTGAAGGGCATAGTGGGCGATGTGACCGCGGCGGCCGATGCGCTGACCAACGCGGCGGGCCAGGTCTCGGCCACGGCGCAAACGCTGTCGCAGTCCTCCAGCGAGCAGGCGGCGAGCGTCGAGGAAACCACGGCGTCCATCGAACAGATGACCGCCAGCATCACGCAGAACACCGAGAACGCCAAGGTCACCGACAACATGGCCACCAAGAGTTCGACGGAAGCTGCCCAGGGCGGCACCGCGGTGAAGGACACCGTGGAAGCCATGAAGTCCATCGCCGGCAAGATCGGCATCATCGACGACATCGCCTACCAGACCAACCTGCTGGCCTTGAACGCCGCGATCGAGGCGGCGCGCGCCGGCGAACACGGCAAGGGCTTTGCGGTGGTGGCAGCCGAGGTCCGGAAGCTGGCCGAGCGCAGCCAGGTGGCGGCGCAGGAGATCGGGCAACTGGCCGGGTCGAGCGTCAAGATGGCCGAGCAGGCCGGCAAGCTGCTGGACGAAATGGTGCCGAGCATCAAGAAGACCTCGGACCTGGTGCAGGAAATCGCCGCCGCGAGCCAGGAGCAGAGCGCCGGCGTTGGCCAGATCAACGGCGCCATGGGCCAGCTCAACAAGGCCACGCAGCAGAATGCCTCGGCCTCGGAAGAACTGGCGGCGACCGCCGAGGAGATGGGCGGCCAGGCCGCGCAACTGCAGGAGCTGATGAGCTTCTTCAAGGTCGAGGAGCAGAAAGTCATGCGTGGCGGCAGCCGCACGGACAGCGCCGGCGCGACAGCGAAGCGCTCGCGCCCCGCTGTCGCCGTGGCGCATGCGGCAGCCGCACCCAGGGCGCGCGGCACAGGGCGCGCGCCGGCCCTTGCGGCCGTCGAAGGCGATTTCGAGCGCTTCTGAGCATCCGGGCGAGTTCCCCATCAACGACTGAACTCGTCATTCCGGCGCACGCCGGGATCCAGTGCGGCGGCGTACTGGACACCGGCCTGCGCCGGTGTGAAGGGGCCTACTAAGGAGAACACCATGGGACAAGTCGTTCAACAAGCCACCAGCCCAGGCGGCAAAGCCCTCGCCGGCAAGGCCGCGGTGATGGCGGCGGCAGGCAATGCCGCCGAGATAGCGCAATACCTCACCTTCCTGCTCAGCGGCGAGATGTACGCGGTGGGCATCCTCAACGTCAAGGAGATCATCGAGTACGGGCAGCTCACCGAGATTCCGATGATGCCGGCCTTCATTCGCGGGGTGATCAACCTGCGGGGCGCGGTGGTGCCGGTGATCGACCTGGCGGCGCGCTTCGGCGGCCACCAGACCGAGTCTTCGCGCCGCACCTGCATCGTCATCATCGAACTGAGCAATGGCGACGAGCATCACGACATCGGCGTGGTGGTCGATGCGGTGTCCGAAGTGCTCGAAGTTTCGGGCGCGGACATCGAACCCGCCCCTGCCTTCGGCGCCAAGATCCGCGCCGACTTCATAGAAGGCATGGGCAAGATCGGCGGCAAGTTCGTCATCATCCTCGACATCCAGAAGGTGCTGTCAGTCGAGGAAATCGCTTCGCTCGCCACGGTGGCGGATCGAAGCGCCGAGGCCGGTACCGCGTGACGAGCGGCGACGGAACAGGTTCGGGAGCACACCATGAAGCTTCGCTCGATACGTGTTCGCCGGTTGTTGTTCGCCGCCCTGGCGCTGGACATGGTGGGGTATCGGGAGGCCAAGCTCGACGGCGATGCGTTGCGCGTCGCAGGCAGCATCCTCGGCGCGCGGGTCGGGCGCGTTCTCACATACGACCTGCGAAGCACTTGACATGAATACGCCGCAAACCGATTTTCAGAGGAGGCTGGCCGCGGATGGCGGCCCTCGACTGCGCCCGAAAAGGCGGCACTGGCGGTACGGCGAATGCGCGGTTTCCTGTTCAGCCGGCGGTCTTGCGCACGAAACGCACGCCAGGCAGCCCTTCGAAATGCGCATCCTGGGTCCACAGGACGGCATCGAGCCGGCGGGCGGTGTGAAGAATGATGCTGTCGGCCAGCGTCAGCTTGAGTTCGACGGAGACGAGCGCTGCACCGAGCGCCAGGCTGTCGGTGAGATCGACGCAGCGGCTTTGCCGCATCAGGCCGATGGCGCGCATGGCGTCGCTCTCGTTGCGCTGTTGCAGGATGCGCTTGAATACCTCGAACAGGCACAGGGTGGGCACGATCAGGGTGGCCGTGTCCTCGATGGCCGGCGCGAAAAAGCTGGCGTTCGGGCCGCCGGCAAAATATTCCAGCCAGCCACAGGAATCGACCAGGTTCATGCCCGGTCGCCCTCGCGATGAACCTCCGTGTCAATCCCGGCGAGAAATCCCCTCAGTTGTGCCGGGGATTCGATGGCAAGCAATTCGATGCGATTGTTGAAGGCGATCACTTGCAACTTCTGTCCCGCCTCGATCTGCATCTGCTTTCGTACGGCAAGAGGAATGACCACCTGAAATTTTGGGGAAACGGTGACGGCGAGCATGGCGGCCTCCTTGATGGGTATGGTTGTATTCTAATCGATCATGGCTCGTTGTACGACATGGGGATCGATGGTCATGAATGACATCACTGTCAGGGCCGATGTGGTGAACGGCTCGCAGATCCTGATCGTCGACGACGTGGCGGCGAATCTGAGCGTCCTTGGCGAACTGCTGCATGGGGCTGGCTATCAGGTCAGGGCCGTGACCTCGGGCCGGGCGGCGCTGCGCCATGCCGCCCGGGAACCCAGGCCGGCGCTGATCCTGCTGGATGTGATGATGCCTGAGATGAATGGCTATGAGGTCCTCGCCGCGCTGCGGCAAGCCCCGGCCACTCGCGATATCCCGGTCATCTTTCTGACGGCCCTGGACAATTCGCGGGACGAGGAGCGGGGATTTCAGCACGGCGCCGCCGACTACATCGCCAAGCCGATCAAGCCCGATGTGGTGCTGGCCAGGGTGCGCAGCCAATTGCTGGCGAGTGTGGCAAGGAACTGGCTGCGCGACCAGAACATGACGCTGGAAATCGAGGTGGCCCGGCGCATGAAAGAGAACGAACTGATCCAGACCGTCAGCATCCGGGCCCTGGCCCATCTCGCCGAGACGCGTGACCCCGAGACCGGCAACCACATCCTGCGCACCCAGGGCTACGTGCGGCTGCTGGCCATGCGCCTGCGGGACCATCCCCGCTTCGCCGCCACGCTTGATGACGACTACATCAAGATGCTGGCACAGTCCGCGCCCTTGCACGACATCGGCAAGGTCGGCATCCCGGACGCGATCCTCCTGAAATCCGGCAAGCTCACCGCGGACGAGTGGGAGATCATGAAGACTCATGCCCGCCTGGGCAGCGACGCGATCGATCTGGCCGAGCGGGACATCGACCAGCCGGTGGAGTTTCTGAAGCTGGCCAAGGAGGTTGCACATTGGCACCACGAGCGCTGGGACGGCAAGGGTTACCCGGATGGCCTGGCGGAAGACGCGATACCCGTCTCCGCGCGGCTGATGACGATCGCGGATGTTTTCGATGCACTGATCTCGAAGCGCGTCTACAAGGACGCGATACCCGCCGAAGAGGCGCGGGCGATCATCGCCGCGGAGCGCGGCCGCCAGTTCGACCCCGAGGTGACGGAGGCCTTCCTCTCCGGCTTCGCGGAGTTCGCCGTGATCGCCGCGCAGCATAGTGATGGCCGATGAACCATGCCCGGCACGCTCATCCGGCAGGACACGCCGCCATGAAGCCGGACCCGTCCCGCCTTAGCCGGGACCCCATTGTCATTCCGACGGTGGTGCTCGGTTACGCCACCCTGGGCGCGCTGTGGGTACTGGCTTCCGATCAAGTCGTGGAATGGCTTTTTCGCGACCCGGGCGCAATGGCCATTGCCAGCACCGTCAAGGGCTGGGCCTTCATCGCCGTCACCTCGGTGCTGCTCTACGCAACGCTGCGGTCCCGGCCTGGCGTGGCGAACGGCGCGGAAGGAATTCCGGCGGCCGTGCCCGCGCAGCCCCGTCGGTCCCTGCGCCTGCCCCTGATACTGACCGGCGCGGCCATCGTCGGCCTTACGGCAGCGGCCATCCGTTACGAGGTCGCCGGCCACAAGGCAACCGAAGCGGCGCGCCTGCAGGCCGTCGCCGACATCAAGACCCGGCAGATCGCCGGTTGGCTGGAGGAAAGGCAGGGCGACGTCGCCTTTCTGGAAGCCGGCCGCCCCCTGGCCGAGTACTACCGCGACTGGCGCGAGCGCGGCAACAGCACCAGTCGCGATCTGCTGCTGGAGCGTTTTGACCAGTTCCGCGTCGCCAAGGGCTATCAGCGCCTGGTGCTGCTCGACGAGCAGGGCGAACTGCTGTGGAATTCCGCGGGCGAAGCGAATGCCGTCACGCCGGGACTGCGCGATGAAGCACACCGGGCCGTCGCTTCGGGAACGGGGTTTTTGTTGCGCTCCATCGAATCCGCCGACGGTGACGCGCCCTTCAATTTTGTTGCCCACCTCGCCGTGTCGGGCGGCCGGCCCTCCCCGGCCCTTATCCTGAGCATGGATCGGGCCGGCTATGTGGCCTCCCTTTTGCAGACCTGGCCGGTGCCCAGCCTCAGCGCCGAAACCCTGCTGTTCCGCCGCGACGGCGATCAGGTGCTGTTTCTCAACAGGTTGCGCCATCGGACTGACACGGTGGGCTTGCGCGCGCCGGTCGCCGAACGCAAGCTTCTGGCCGCCCAGGTGCTGCGCGGCGAAGCCGGGCCCGGCAGCGTGATCGAAGGCGTGGATTACCGCGGCGTGCCGGTACTGGGCGCTGCACGCGCGATACTCGGCACCGACTGGTTCCTGATCGCCAAGGTGGATCGGGCCGAAGCATTCGCGGAAGCCACCCGCGACTCGGTCTGGACCGCCCTGGCGGGCCTGCTGCTGCTGTTCGCGGCGACAGGCGGCGCGATCATGGCTGCCAGCGCAGGAATCTGGCGGAGGCCGGCCACATCAACGCGATCCAGTCCGAGAAGCTGCGCGCCTGGAAATGCTCGATGCCCTCGCCAGGGGCACCGATGACGCGATGTTCGTCAAGGATGCCCAAGGCCGCTACCTGCTGTTCAATCGCGCCGCCTGCGAACTGCTTGGCAAGGCCGAGCAGGAAGTGCTGGGAAAGAATTGCTGGGCGCTATTTCCTGCCGGGGAGGCGGCGACCGTGGCGGCCAACGACCAGGAGGTGATGGCCAACAGACGCCTCGACACCAGCGAACTGTGCCTCACCCTGGCACGCGGGCCGGTGACACTTCAGGTCACTCGCGGGCCGCTGCTGGATGCCAACGGCGAGTTGCAGGGCGTGTTCGGCATTGCGCGCGACATCACCGAGAGCAAGCGGGCCGCGGAATCGCTGCGCACGCTTTCCATGGCTGTCGAACAAAGCCCGGAAAGCATTGTCATTACCGACACCGAGGGCCGCATCGAATATGTGAACGAAGCCTTCGTGCGGAATACCGGTTTCAGCCGCGAGGAGGCGCTGGGCAAGAACCCCAGAATCCTGCAATCGGGCCGCACACCGCGCGAAACTTTTCAGGCGATGTGGGCTGCTCTCAGCGAGGGCAAGATCTGGAAAGGCGTCTTGTTCAACCGGCGCAAGGACGGCAGCGAGTACGTCGAATTCGTCATCATCGCGCCGATCCACCAGGCGGACGGCCGCGTCAGCCACTATGTCGCCGTCAAGGAAGACATCACCGAGAAGAAGCGCCTCGGCGCTGAGCTGGACAGGCATCGCCATCATCTGGAGGAACTGGTCGCCAGTCGCACCGCTGAACTGGAACAAGCCCGCCAGCAGGCGGATGCCGCCAATCGCGCGAAGAGCGCATTCCTTGCCAACATGAGCCACGAAATCCGCACGCCGATGAACGCCATCGTCGGCCTCACTTACATGCTTCACCGCGCCCGACCGACGCCCGAACAGGCCGACAAGCTGGACAAGATCGCCGTCGCCGCCGCACATCTGCTGAGCATCGTCAACGACATACTCGATCTGTCGAAGATCGAGGCGGGAAAGTTGGATCTGGAACAGACCGACTTTTCGCTGGCATCGATTCTTGATCACACGCGCTCGCTGATCTCCGAGCTGGCACGGGCCAAGGGCCTCGCCGTCATCGTGGAGGCTGACGGCGTGCCCCAGTGGTTGCGCGGCGATCCCACCCGGCTGCGTCAGGCCTTCCTCAACTTTGCTGCCAATGCCGTGAAGTTTACCGAGCGCGGCGCCATCACCCTGCGCGCACGGCTCCTCGAAGACCATGGCAAGCAGATGCGGATCCGCTTCGAGGTCGAGGACACCGGCGTCGGCATTGCCGCCGATACTCTGGCCCTGCTGTTCCAGCCCTTCACCCAGGCCGACGTCTCGACCACCCGCCGCCACGGCGGCACCGGTCTCGGACTTGTCATCAGCCGCCGCCTGGTCGAACTGATGGGCGGCGAGACGGGGGTGGAGAGCGAAGACGGACGCGGCAGCACCTTCTGGTTCAGCGTCCGCCTCGAGCGCGGCCGCGGCGTGTTGCCCGCCGAGCCGGATGCAACCGGCAGCGCCGATACTGCCGATGCCGCCGACGACGAACTGCGCCGGCATCATGGCGGTGCGCGCATCCTGTTGGTCGAGGACAATGCCGTCAACCGCGAAGTGGCCCTCGAACTGATTCACGCCGCCGGCATCAACGCCGATACCGCGGCGGACGGCCGCGAGGCCGTCGCCATGGCCTCCGCCACGGCCTACGACCTGATCCTGATGGACATGCAGATGCCGCGGATGAATGGCCCCGACGCCACGCGGGCGATTCGCGCCCTGCCCGGCGGCGCGGCCGTGCCCATCCTGGCGATGACCGCCAATGCCATGGAGGAGGATCGCCGTGCCTGCCTGGACGCGGGCATGAACGATTTCGTCTCGAAGCCCGTCGATCCCCCGCAGTTCTACGCCATGCTGCTGAGATGGCTGCCAACAACGCCGCTTGAATCCCTGCTCACCGCGGTGGCGCCCGAAGCGGCCGGGGCGCCGAGCGTTGACGATGCCGAATTGCTCCGGCGCCTTGCCGGTATCGCCGGCCTGGATGTCGATTACGGCCTGCTGCTGACGCGCGGCAACGTGAAGAAATACGCCCGGCTGCTGGTCATGTTTGTGGTCGGCCACGAGCAGTATGCGGCGCAGATCCTGGCAATGCTGGCCGCGGGCGACCTCGCCGCGATCAGATCCATCGCCCATTCCGTGAAAGGCTCGGCGGGGATGGTGGGCGCGCGAGATGTGTCGGGGAGCGCCAGCCCTGTCCTGTCGGCGCTTGACAGTGGCGCCGGACCAGAGGAAGTTGGCCCGGCATGCACTGCCCTGAACGGGGATCTGGACAAGATTCGTCAGGCGACCGCCGAGATCGAGGCAAGCGCCGGCGATCGAGGCAAGCGCAGGATTGTCGCCCCTGCCAGCGCAAGGGCCGACTCACCGCGGTGCAGCAGTGCTGGCGCGGCTCGCGGACCTGCTCGACGAAGGCAACATGGAGGCGAACTTTCTCGCCCGGAACGAGGCCGGCCTCCTGCATGCCGCCCTGGGCAAATCGGCCACGTCGTTGCTGGCCCGTATCGAGGCCTTCGACCATGAAAACGCCGCGACCGAAGTGCGCGAGATTCTCGCTGGTTTTCGTCGCGAACGGTCGGCCTTTTCCGACCCGGCAGACACTGAAGTCTGTCCGTGACCGAGTCCGAAAGCATCGTGAATGGCGCACCCGCCGAGCGTGTCCGCGCTTCATCGCAGGCGCGCGGCGCCGCGGCGGGCAACGGCAACCCCGACATCAGCGATGCGGAGTTTGCGCAGTTCCAGAAGCTGATCTACAAGATTGCCGGGATCAGCCTGGCGGACACGAAAAAGGTCCTGCTGGTCGGACGCCTCGGACGGCGCCTGAAGCACCATGGCCTGTCGAGCTTCGCCGAGTACCATCGCTTGGTCGCCAGCGGCGCCGAACCCGACGAGCTGCAAACCATGGTCGATCTGCTGACCACCAATGAAACCTACTTCTTCCGCGAGGAGGCCCACTTCGAGTTTCTGGCCAAGACCATCCTTCCCCGCCATCCGGCGGGAACCCCGTTCAATGCCTGGAGCGCCGCCTCGTCAACCGGCGAGGAAATCTACACGCTCGCCTTCGTCCTGGCCGAGACTCTGGGCCTGGATGCGGCATGGCATGTCACCGGCTCGGACATTTCCACGGCGGTACTGGCCAAGGCCGAACAAGGCCTGTACTGGCTGGACCGCACCCGCGGCCTGCCCCAGTCGTATTTGCGGAGGTTTTGTCTGAAGGGCGTGCGCAGCCAGGAAGGCGGCTTCATGATCGCCCCCGAGATCAAGCGCCACACCCGCTTCATGCAGGTGAACCTGAACCGGACCCTGCCCGCGCTGGGCAAGTTTCACGTCATCTTCCTGCGCAACGTGATGATCTATTTCGACGCCGAGACCAAGCGCCAGGTGGTCGCCCGCCTGATCGAGCACCTGCATCCCGGCGGCTACTTCATCGTCGGTCATTCGGAAAGCCTCAACGGCCTGACCGATACGCTGCACGCTCTCAAACCCACGATCTACCAACTGCCGGCATGAGCGCTTCAAGTCTTGCATTTTCGCCACTTGATGGCTATTATTCGTCCATGTACAGGCGATTAATCCTCAGGAAGCTCGATGCGGCGCTCGGCGATTCCCGCGTCGTGCTGCTGAACGGGGCGCGCCAGACCGGCAAGAGCACTCTGGCGCGACAGGTCACGGCGCAGCGTGGTGGCCAGTATCTGACCCTGGACGATCCGGGCATCCTCAGCCTCGCCCGCAGCGACCCGGCGGCCCTGGTGCGCGGCACGGGCGGCCTGGTCGTGATCGACGAAGTCCAGTTGGCCCCCGCGTTGTTTTCCGCGATCAAGCGCGTGGTCGATGTGGACCCCAGTCCGGGCCGTTTCTTGCTGACGGGATCGGCCAATGTGTTTTTGTTGCCACGTCTGTCGGAATCCCTGGCCGGGCGCATCGAAATCCTGCCGCTGTCCCCGCTCGCGCAACTTGAGCTTTCTTCCGCCGACCCGGCGAGCGGCCAGGAGGGCGAAAACTGGACCGATGCCCTGTTCTCGGCGCGACCGTGGCAGGCGGCGACGCTGCCGCCGGATCGTCTGGCGATATGCCGGCAGGTGATCGCCGGCGGCTTTCCCGAGGCGGTGGCGCGCAAACCCGGCGAGCGGCGCGACGCATGGTTTCGCGGCTATGTGACCAGCATCTTGCAGCGTGACGTGCGCGATCTGGCCAACATCGATGGCCTGACCGAATTGCCGCGCCTGCTGGGTTTGCTGGCGGCCCGCGCCGGCGCCCTGATGAACATCGCCGAATTGTCCAGAACGACCGGCTTGCCGCACACCACCTTGCGCCGCTATCTGGCCTTGCTGGAGGCCACATTCATCCTGCAACCCTTGCCGGCCTGGTCAGGCAACAGCACCAAGCGCTTCGTCAAGTCACCCAAGCTGCACCTGCTGGACACCGGCCTGACCGCTCATTTGCGCGGCGATACCGACGCGAATGTCCTTGCTCTCTCGCACAATCTTGGCCCCATGCTGGAAAGCTTCGCGGTACAGGAAGTCCGTAAATTGCTGGCATCGAGCCCGACCGCGGCCACCCCCTACCACTTTCGCAGCGCGGCCGGAAAGGAGGTCGATCTGGTGCTCGAAAAACCCGGACAAATCGTCGCCGGCATCGAGGTCAAGGCTTCTGCCCGGCTGGCGCCGGGCGACTTCAGTGGCTTGCGTACACTCGCCGAAGCCGCCGGCGACAAGTTCGCCCGCGGAGTCGTGCTGTATCTTGGGGAACAGCGCTTGCAGTTTGCCGAGAATCTCTGGGCCGAACCCATCGGCGCCCTCTGGAATGCCGTCTAAATGAACCCCAAGATCAAGGTCATGATCGTCGACGACTCGGCCGTGGTGCGCCAGGTCAATCGCGAAACCCTGGAGCGCGAGCCGGACATCGAGGTGATCGGCGCCGCCTCCGACCCGCTCTACGCGCTGGACAAGATGAAGGCGCAATGGCCCGACGTGCTGGTGATCGACATCGAAATGCCGCGCATGGACGGGCTGACCTTCCTCAAGAAGATCATGAGCGAGCACCCGACGCCGACCATCGTCTGCTCCTCGCTGGCCGAGCAGGGCGCGGCAGCGACGATCGACGCCCTGGCCGCCGGAGCGCTGGCCATCATCACCAAGCCGAAGCTGGGCGTGAAGCAGTTCCTGCAGGATGCCGGCGACGGTCTGGTCTCCGCCGTGCGCGCCGCAGCGAAGGCCAACATGCGCCGCGTCGCCGTCGGCGCGGCGCGGCCGCTGGCGCCGCCGCCCAAGCTCACGGCCGACGCGATGCTCGCCGCCCAGGCGGCCAGCACCCGCGCCATGGCCAACACCACCGACCGGGTGGTGGCCATCGGCACCTCGACCGGCGGCACCCAGGCCCTGGAGGCGGTACTGACCAAACTGCCCAACGTCGGCAGCGGCATCGTCATCGTCCAGCACATGCCGGAGAAATTCACCGCGATGTTCGCCGAGCGCCTGAACAGCCTGTGCAAGCTGGAAGTGCGCGAGGCGCAAAACGGCGACCGCGTCATGCCCGGCCGCGCGCTGATTGCGCCCGGCGGCCGCCACATGATGCTGCGTAGAAGCGGTGCCCAGTATTACGTCGAGGTTGCCGATGGGCCGCTGGTCAATCGCCACAAGCCATCGGTCGATGTGCTGTTCCGCTCTGTCGCCCAGGTGGCCGGGCGCAACGCGCTGGGCGTGATCATGACCGGCATGGGCGACGACGGCGCGCGCGGCATGAAGGAGATGCACGAAGCCGGCGCCAAAACGGTGGCCGAGGACGAATCGACCTGCGTAGTCTTCGGCATGCCGAAAGAGGCCATCAAGCAGGGTGGAGTCGACCGGGTGGTGCCGCTCGACGGCATCCCGTCCGAGATCATCGCCTACGGCTAAGGCGAATTCGGGCAATGGACATACCTATTGCAGACTGGGGAAACACTCCCTCTCCCCTTGCGGGCTACCGTATGCACACATCTCAACGGCACCGTCTCCCCGGCGAAAGCCGGGGTCCAGAAGGGCTGAGGCGATGGACTTCGGGACGGTCTTCGGCAAGAAAAGCCAAGACATACAGGGTAAATCGATGTTTTGCGGTCCCCGTCCACTGGATTCCGGCCTGCGCCGGAATGACGGGAGAGATGTGTGCATACGCTAGCCCCTTGCGGGAGAGGGTTGGGGAGAGGGGGACGGCCAACGCGCATGTTGCCATCGCAACCCCTCTCCCCGGCCACTCTCCCGCAAGGGGAGAGCAAGGGGAGAAGTTGCGGCTTGCGGCAAGCCCGGACCTGCAAACATCTCTCGACATCATGATGCTTCCCGCTGAACACGACCCCAAGGAGCTTGAACGCCGCGCCCGCAACATCAATCCGGGCGGCTGGGCGGTCGAATCGGAGCGGCCGATCACCACCCTGCTCGGCTCCTGTGTCGCGGTCTGCCTCTACGACCCGAAGCTGCGCCTGGCGGGCATGAACCATTTCCTGCTGCCCAGTCGGGCCAAGTCGGCCGGCGATGATGCCGATGTGATTCTGGCCGGCGACTATTCGATGGAGGTGTTGCTCAACACGATGCTGAACAAGGGGGCGGCGAAGCAGCGCATCGTGGCCAAGGCCTTCGGCGGCGGCACCATCGTGACGTCGATCCTGATGGCCATCGGCGAGCGCAATGCCGAGTTCGCCAAGGAATGGCTGGACCGCGAGGGCATTCCGCTGGCAGCGCAGGATTTCGGCGGGGCCTGGTCGCGCAAGGTGATCTTCACGCCCGACGGCGGCGATGCCTTCTGCCGCCGGTTGCCGATCAGCCAGCCGGGCCTGCAGGACGTGGTCAGGGCCGAGCGCGACTATGAACAGTCGCTGCTGCGCCCCGCGAAGCCGACGGGCGAGAAGAAGATCGAGCTGTTTTGAACGCCGCCCATACCAGGTTGCGCGATGTTGATCGGGCCTGTCATTCCGGCGAAAGCCGGAATGACGTATCGGGATAGGGAAGGATAAATCGTGGACGTTGCAGCGATACTGAGCAAGATTGCAGAAACGGCCAACCGGGATGAATTGATCTTCCCGACCACCACCGAGATTGCGCTGAAGGTGCAGCGGGTGCTCGACGATCCGGACTGTTCGCTGGATCAGCTCGTCGGGCTGGTGCGGGCCGATCCGCTGCTGGCGGCGCGTGTCGTGGCGGTCGCCAATTCGGTGATCTACAACCGCTCCGGACGGGCCATTGCCGATGTCAGGAACGCGGTGTCGCGCATCGGCTTCAAGACCTTGCGGGTGCTCGCCGCGGCGGTCGTGGTGCGGCAGATGGAAGGCATGGCGCGCACCGGTGCACACCGGCAGGTTGCGGTGCGTTTGTGGGAGCACACCGCCCATGTCGCGGCGCTGTGCCAGGTTATTGCGCGCCGCGTCACGCATGTCGATCCGGATACGGCGTTCTTCGCCGGCATCATCCATGAAGTCGGCGGCTTCTATTTGATCTCGCGTGCCGCGGACTACCCTGGCCTGCTGGAAGGCGCCGATGGCAGCCTGCTGGCGTGGGATGAAGGCGGCGCGGCGACGGTCGGCCGTGCCGTGCTGAAGCGGCTGGGCGCGCCCGCTGCGGTAGGCGATGCAATCGAAAGCCTTTGGGCGGGCTATCTGACGATGCCGCCGCAATCGCTGGGCGACACCCTGCTGCTGGCCGATCAACTGGCGCCCGTGGAATCCCCGCTTTCACAACTTGCCGGCGTCGGCCGCGAGGGTACCGAAGCAAAGATCGATGTCGCGCTCGACGACGAGACCTTGAGCAGCCTCCTGGAGGAATCGGCGGCGGATGTCGCGTCCTTGATTGACGCGTTGCGCGCCTGAAGCGGCCCCCTATGCGCGACCCGCTTTTTAGGCGAGAATTCGTCGCCAACAGCCCTGATCGCAATCACGACTCGTACCTTGTCAGACATCGATCCGCATACCGCCGAAAGACTGCTTCGCCAATGTCGTGATCTGCTGGAACACGATCTGGGCGAGTTGATCGAAGAACTCGCTCCGGCAATCGCCGAGGAAGTCCTTGCCCTCATTGATTCGACCCGTGACGAAGCCAGGAAAGCCGAATACCTGCGCTTGCGCACCGACCTGCAGAGCCGCTGGGAGACGCTGACTTCCGCATACCGCAAGGAGTTGTCCAGACAACTGCAGCCCGGCAAGCTTGTCACGACATCCAAACCCGAAACGCCCAATTTTGCCGATCTGCAAATTGTCGATGACAAGGATCTAGCCGAGCAAATCGTCATGCGTGAATTCTTCGGGCGCGTCAGCGAGGCCTGCAGCGAAGAAATCTACGCCCTGGATCGACGTATCGGCTACCTGAACGGATCCGAGAACCTTGACGAGGGGGACAACAATCCGTTCGGCCCGGCGACCGTGTGCGCAGCCGTTCGCGCCGGCTGTACGGCCATGTACGCAGACCTCGACCAACATACCCTGTTGCTGCGCCAACTGGAGCGCCACCTGCAAGCGGAATTGCCCCACCTCTATCGCGCCATCAACGAAGTCCTGATCGAAGCCGCGATTCTGCCGACGTTGAAACGCAGTTATCGCCCGGCTGCGCCAACCAATACCCAGGCTACCGCGGCAGATGCAGCCAACATCCTGAATACCATCCAGCGCCTGGCCCAGGTTCGTTCTCAAGCCGTCGGCCGCGAAGGCATGTCGGCCGGCCCGAGGACTGGTACCGATATCGCCGGAAGCGGCTCGCCCGGCACCGGCAGCGGTAGCGGAATCGCTGGCGAAGCCCTGCCGCCTGACGCGATTGCTGGCGGCGCGGCATTATTCGAGTCACTTCAGGCCCTCCAGGCTGGCCCCGGAGCCACCCCTGGGGAACTGACCAATGTCGTGCGCCTCGCGCGTGGCAGCGAGGCGGCGCGCCAGATACTGCCACTCGAAGCGATCACGCTGGATATCGTCGCGATGCTCTTCGATTTGATCTTCGCCGACGACAAGGTGCCAAACTCCATCAAGGGCCTGGTCAGTCGCTTGCAGATCCCGATTCTCAAGGTGGCGATCCTCGACCAGCAATTCTTTGCCGACCGAAGCCATCCGGCGCGGCGCTTCCTCGACAGCATTTCCGGCATCGCCACCCGCTGGGGCCAGACCGTCGATGAAGGAGACCCTTTCTACCTGAAGCTGTCCGAACTGGTCGAACGCATCCAGAACACCTTTGGCCAGGATGCCGATATCTTTGCCACCGCGATCACCGAATTGGCGGCCTTCGTCACCGAACACGAGTCGAAGGAAGTCGAAACCGCCCGGACCGTCGCCGAAATCGTTCAACGCAAGGAAAACGAACTCAGGTCACAGCGTGAGCGACAAGCCACGTCCCGGCTGTCCGCCAACTCGGCACTTGCGCCACTGCTTGCCACGGCGTTGCCATTGGCGATCGAACAGTTCTTGCTCGGCCACTGGCGTGACGTATTGCACCAACATGCGCTCGAGTCCGGAACGGACAGCACGCCCTTCCTCGATGCCAAACGAATCGCCGGGGAACTCGTCTGGAGCATTGCGCCGAAGACAGACGCCGACGAGCGAAAACGTCAGGCGGCCCTGTTGCCCAAGCTTGTAAGCGGATTGAACCAGGGACTGGACCAGATCGGCACTTCCGCGGATGCGCGGCGCCTGTTCATGGACGCACTGATGGACTTGACCCTAGCGGCAATACGAGGTGTCAAGCGGGGGCAGGAAGAGGTTACTGAGATGGTGGTTCCGCCGCCTGTCGATAACCCGGCTGTCGAGTTGCAGGTGACGCATTCGGTGGAAAACGGCGTTCGTATTGAAGAAGTCTCGCTTCCGGAGCGAGAGACCGCGGCCGATGGCAGCACCCAGGATCGTGCGAGCCTGCGTCGCGTCAAACACCTGGTGCGCGGTGACTGGGTCGACTTTATCGGCGACGACGGTCAAGGCAGACGGGAACGCTTGACCTGGATCAGTCCCAGCCGCTCGCTTTTTCTTTTCAGCAACCACGCCGCCAACTGCGCCATTTCCATTACTCCCGAGGCATTGGCTCATCGGCTGCAAACGAATACTGCTCGACTCGTCGAGCGCGACGCGCCGATGTTTGAACGCGCACTGGACGGCGCCATCAAGGCACTGGACCAACCCGCATCGGGGCATTCAGAGTAGCTTCAATTTGTCGGGGAGCGCCCGAGCCCGCGCCGACTACTCCGCATCCGGCTGGAGCGCCGGAACCGACTTGGCGAATGCCGGCAGGGTCAGGCAATGCTGGTGAATGCGCATCACGGTCGGCACATGATCGAGCCGGGCCCCGAAGCGCTGCGCGTTGAAGATCTGCGGCACCAGGCAGAGGTCGGCGAGGGTCGGGGTGTCGCCATGGCAGCAGATGCCGGTACGCGAGTCGCGTTCCAGCATTGCCTCGATGCTGGCCAGCCCGGTCTCCACCCAATGGCGGTACCAGGCGTTGCGCTGCTGTTCGGGAACATCCAGGCTCTCGGTCAGGTAACGCAGCACGCGCGTATTGTTGAGCGGATGGATATCACAGGCGATGGCCAGCGCAAGCGCCCGCACCCGCGCCCGGCCCACTGCATCGCCGGGAAGCAGCGGAGGCAGCGGCCGCGTCTCGTCGAGGTACTCGATGATGGCCAGCGATTGGGTCAGAACGGTTCCGTCGTCGTCCAGCACCGGCACCAGGGCCGCCGGGTTGATGGCCGTGAAACCGGCGCTGAACTGCTCGCCGCCGCCCCTCAGCAGATGTACCGACGCATACTCGTAATCGAGCCCCTTCAAGGCCAGCGCAATGCGCACGCGAAAGCTGGCCGAGCTGCGAAAGTAGCTATAGAGCTTCACGGGCGTCCTGAAAGAACCAATTGGGGGGCTTGCCGGTCCCTGCTCAGGCAAAGCCTGTATTGGCCGCGGCAGCTAGAATGCTGCCACTATAGCGTTGTCCTGTTCGATGTCAAAACCCGCGGCCACACCCGTCCGAGTTTGCAAGAAGCATAGCGTCTGGCGCTGTCTCGCCTTGTCGGCCCTGACTCTGCTGGCCGCGTCCGTCGCTGCTGCAAGCATCCCCGAACCGACCCTGCGGCGCAGCGAAGAGCTTGACATCCGCCGCCTGGGCAAGGTCTCGGACGATGAGCGTGCCGCGTTGCGCGTGACGTGGCGCGCCGCGCAAACCGGGGCGGAGGAAACGCGCAGCGTGCAAGAGATGCTCGACAGCTTGCGGCGGATGGAAGCAACGGTCGGCGAGATCGGCCGCCTGGTGCGCGACATTCCGGCGCCGCCGCCCCTCGTTGCCCCTGTCGCCGTGAAACCGCCCGAACCAGCCGACCATCGCTTGCGCTGGGCTCTGGCCGCCGCTGCGTTGCTTGTGTTGCCGATCCTTTGGTGGTTCCGCCGCCGGGATTCAGTTGATAAGCCCGACGCCACCCTTGCGCTTTCCCCCGAGGCCAGTCCCGATCCCGCGGCTTCAGCGCGCGCACCCTTGCCGGCGATGGCGCCGCCGCTCGATGCCGCAACCAGCTCGAAAGCGCCGAAGAGCATACCCGTGCGCAGCGAGCCAGCCGGCGAAGCGCCCGACGAAACACCGCCGGTCGAGCCTTACCTGTCGACCGTCGTCATCCAGCCCCCACCCGTGGCGGCGCCCGTCCCGGCAGCGGATCTGGAACGGACCGTGTCGTTAGCGGCAGCAGCAGCCACGCCTGCAGCCCCCACCGCCGGCCAAGCCCGCGGCGATCGACTTTTCACTGGAAGACGCGGATCCGGAAATGGTGGCGCGCGCCAACGCCCGAGTGCCGGTGCCGCGGACCAATGTCCGCCCCAGGGTTCCCGAGAGACGGCAGGAACTGAACGTCGAACCCACCCTGCAACTGGCCGAGATCATGCTCTCGATGGGACTTGAGCAAGGCGCCGCAAAAGCCCTCGTCGAGTACGTCGAAGCCCACCCCGGCGAGGCCGTTTACCACTGGCTGAAACTGCTGAGCATTTATCGCGCAGGAGGTCACCGCAAGGACTTCGAGGAAACCGCGGCGAAACTGCGCAAGCAGTTCAACATCCAGGCCGACGACTCGCCATCGGCCGGCGAGGCGCCGACGCTGGAGAGCTTTCCCCGCTTGGCGGAGCAGATACAGCGAACATGGGCGCGTCCGGAAGAGTGCATGGCCTATCTGCGGCACCTGCTGAAAGACAATCGCGACGGTGAGCGGATGGGTTTCCCGCAGCCGGTGGCTGAAGAACTCCTGTTGCTGATCGAAGTCCTCAAAAGGACTTCCGGCGCCACTCAGAGCGTCGGGCTGTAGCGCTCGACGAGCTGATCGATCGCGCCGAAAATGCTGGCGCCATTGTCATCCTTCATCTCGATCCTGACACGGTCGCCAAAGCGCATGAACGGCGTTTTCGGCTTTCCCCGTTCGATGGTTTCGTACATCCGCAGCTCGGCGATGCAGCAGTAGCCCACGCCGCCATTCGCCACCGACGACCCGAACAGGCCGCCCTGCTTGTTGGACACCGTGCCCGAACCGATCACCGAGCCGGCCTCCAACTCGCGTGTCTTGGCCAGATGCGCGATGAGCTGGGCGAAGTCGAAGATCATGTCGATGCCGGCGTCGGGCTTGCCGAAAGGCTCGCCGTTCAACTCGACTTCGAGCGGCAAATGCACCCTGGAACCATGCCACGCCACCCCCAGTTCGTCCGGGGTCACTGCCACGGGAGAGAAAGCCGAGGCTGGCTTCGACTGGAGGAAACCAAAGCCCTTGGCCAGTTCCGCCGGGATCAGGTTGCGCAGGCTGACATCGTTCACCAGCATCAACAGGCGGATCTGTTGCGCGCATTGCTCGGGCGAGGCGCCGATCGGCACGTCGCCGGTCACCACCGCCACCTCGGCCTCGAAGTCGATGCCCCAGGCTTCGTCGCAGGCCAGCACCGGGTCGCGGGGACCGACGAAGCTGTCGGAGCCCCCTTGGTACATCAGCGGATCGACGTAAAACTCCGGCGGCAGTTCCGCGCCGCGAGCCTTGCGCACCAGCTCGACGTGATTGATGTAGGCCGAGCCATCGGCCCACTGGTAGGCACGTGGCAGGGGGCTGTGGCAGTCGCGGGGCTCGAAGGGCATCGCGTGGCGCGCTTCGCCATGGTTCAGCGCGTCATACACGGCTTGTAGCGCGGGCCTTGCCTCGTCCCAGTCGTCTAGCGCCTTCTGCAGCGTCGGCGCAACACCGCCGGCCGTCTGGCAGCGCGTCAGGTCGCGATTCACCACGACCAGCGTGCCGTCGCGGCCGCCGGCCTTCAACGTGGCGAGCTTCACTGCCCGCCCCAGACCTTGTAGCTGCCGTCGTGCATCCAGCGCGCGTGCTGTGGCGCCTTTTTTGTGACGGCCCATTCGTTGATCATGTCCCACTTGACTTCGTCGAGCCGCTTCATCATCTCCGGCGTGCCGGTGTTGAATGCCAGTTCGAGACGGTGGCCGCTCGGATCGAAGAAGTAGATCGACTGGAACAGCGCGTGGTCGGTCGGGCCGACCACCTCGATGCCGTCGGCCTCCAGCCTGGCCTTGGCTTCAATCATCTCCTCCATGCTGCCGACTTCCAGAGCGAGATGCTGGGTCCATGCCGGTGTATTCGGGTCGCGGCCCATTTCCGGCCGGGTCGGCAGTTCGAAAAACGCGAGGATGTTGCCGTTGCCCGCGTCGAGAAAGACATGCATGTAGGGATCGGCTTCCCCGGTCGAGGGCACCGCATCCTCGGCAATGGCCAGGATGAAGCCCATCCTGAGATACTTGCCGTACCACTCGACGGTCTGCTTCGCGTCCTTGCAGCGGTAGGCGACATGGTGCACCTTCCTGATCAGCGTGTCGGTCATGGTCAGACTCCTTCGCGGGCGACGGCGAGGGCTTCGCGCAACGTGCCGATGTCGCCGATGTGATTGGCGAGCAGCAGGATCAGACGCGCGTTGAGCAGTTCCGATTGCTCATCGGACAAGTCGCGGTGGGCGTTGATGAGCATCTCGTAGAAATCGTCGCCGGGCGAGTAGGCGCTGAAGTAGCGCTTGCCGGCTTCGGCAAAATTCGGGTTCAGGTTGAGTGCCATCTGGCGATCTCCTGGTTAGCGTAAAACAACTGCGATTCCGTTCGCCATGACAATCAGGCAGTGCAGGTGGCGCGGGCCACCGCGGCCCTGACCTTCGCGGCGTCGAGCGCTCGCCAGCGCGCGGCCACATGCTGGTCGGGGCGCAGCAGATAGACCGTGCCGGGCTTCGCGTCGTAGCGCTGCGCCGCGATGCCGCGCGGATCTTCCAGCAACGGAATATCACCGACCGGCTTGCCGGGCCTGGCCGAAATCACCAGAGGCCGGACCGGAATCCCTTCATGGGACAAGGTCGCCAGCGCGGCAAGCGTCGGCGCCGGCAGCACGGCGGCATCATCGGCAAAGTACAGGGCGATGAACTGCTGGCCGACCTTGTCCAGCAACCAGCAGTCGGCCCCCTTCTCACGCAGCGGCGCGTCGTCCATCGGCGCCCCCGGCAGCATGCGCCCGGCGAACGTGTCGCCCGACTGGTCCGGCGTGTTAAGGCTCGACGCGGTGAGAAAGGCCG
The DNA here is from genome assembly GCA_016712985.1 of Sulfuritalea sp. Taxonomy (GTDB): domain Bacteria; phylum Pseudomonadota; class Gammaproteobacteria; order Burkholderiales; family Rhodocyclaceae; genus Sulfuritalea. Next base: position 106,554 of record JADJQA010000008.1, read on the forward strand.
GCACCGAGAGACGCCCCGAATTGACCAGGGCGCGACCGAAAGCGTGGTCCTTCGCCAGACCCAGCACGGCGTTGCGGAAAGTTCTGCTGACCCTGCTCTTGGGCGTGATGAAATCCGTCGAGCGCGTCGAATTCATCAGGTTCTCATCGGCGGCGAAGATTCGCTCTTCGGAATAGCTGTCGAGCAGCGCGGCGGGCGCCTTGCCATCGATTACCAGCTTCAGCTTCCAGCCAAGGTTGTCCACGTCCTGCAGGCCGGAATTGGCGCCGCGCGCGCCGAAGGGCGAAACCTGATGCGCGGCATCGCCGACGAACAGCACGCGGCCATGATTGAAACTACCCATGCGCCGACACTGGAAGGTGTAGACGCTGACCCATTCGAGTTCGAATTCGCGCGCGGGTCTTTCACCTGCGCCGTCAAACGCACCGAGCATGGCCTTGATGCGCGGTACGACGTTTTCCGGCTTCTTCGCCTCTTCGGGATCGGCGTCCCAGCCCAACTGGAAGTCGATGCGAAACACGCTGTCGCTCTCCTTGTGCAGCAGCACCGACTGCCCCGGATGGAAGGGCGGATCGAACCAGAACCAGCGTTCGGCGGGAAAGTCGGCCTTCATCAGCACGTCGGCGATCAGAAAGCGATCCATGAAGATCTTGCCTTCGATTTCCAGGCCGAGCATGCGGCGAATCGGGCTGCGCGCGCCATCGGCGGCGATCAGCCAGTCGGTCTCGACGGTGTAGATACCGTCCTCGGTCTCGACCTTCAGCGTAACGGACTCGCCGCCCTGCGTCACCGAGACGAGCTTGTTCTTCCAGCGCAGCTCGATGTTCGGCAGCGAGGCGGCACGCGCCGCGAGGTACTCCTCAAGGTAGTACTGCTGAAGGTTGACCATGCCGGGCCGGTGATGGTCCGGTTCCGGCACCAGATTGAAGTTGTACACCTCCCGGTCGCGAAGGAATGTGCGCCCAACGTTCCACGATACGCCCTTGCTGCAGACCGCCTCGCCGACACCGTAACGATCGAGTATCTCCAGCGCGCGCTTGGCATAGCAGACGCCGCGCGAGCCGATCGACACCGTGTCGTCTTCGTCCAGCAGCAGCACCGGAACGTCATGGAGTTGCAGGTCGAGCGCGGCGCCAAGGCCCACGGGCCCGGCGCCGACCACGACCACCGGCACTTTCAGCGTCTGTCCGCTGGCGATTTCCGGTGGCGTCCGGTACTCGAATTTCGGGTAGTCGTAGGTCTTCAGCATTGATCCGGCGCCCGTGATGGACAGACGGCAGCTTCACACCGCCTGCAACGCATGCCACATTTCCTGGTCGCGCTGCGCGGTCCAGATGCGCGGGTCCACAATGCCGGAAGCCTCGTCATGCGCCCGCGTCACATCGAAGGGCAGGCAGTGCTCGTAAATGAACACGCTGGCGAATTTGGGATCCATGTTCTTGCGCGTATGCGCCATGCAAGCGGCGAGGTCCATGCCCTGAGCCACGGCTTCCTGTGCGCTGCGGTACAGCGTCGACACGAAGTCGCGGGTGTAGGCCAGTCCTTGCTGCACCCGCTCGGGATTCATCAGGGCCGGACCACGACCGGGAATCATTTTTTCCGGCTGCAGGGCCGCCAGCGCATCCAGCGTCCCCGGCCAGTCGGCCAGATAGGCGTCGCCCGTGTAACAGGCGGCGTCGGCCTCGACCAGGTCGCCGGAAAACAGGATTCTGTGCTGCGGCAGCCAGACCACCGTGTCGCCTTTGGTGTGGCCCCGGCCGAGATGCATGATCTTGACTTCAAGATCGCCCATCCACAGCGTCAGATCCCCGTCGAACACCACCGTCGGCCAGGTCAGGCCGGGAACGCTCTCGACCGCGTTGAACAAGCGCGGGAAACGCCCGATCTCGGAATCCATGTCCTGCTGGCCGCGCTCGATGATCAGTTCGCGCGTCTGCTTCGAGGCGATGATGTCCTGCAAGCCCTGCGGCTTGTAGCCCGAGGCGCCGAGCACGCGCACGGCGTGGTAGTGGGTCAGCGTCACGTACTTGATCGGCTTGTCGGTGACCTGGCGCACGTAGCGGATCACGTCCTGCGCCATCACCGGCGTCGCCGTGGCATCGATGATCATCACCGCATCCTCGCCGATTATCACACCGGTGTTCGGATCGCCTTCCGCGGTGTAGGCCCAGGCGTTGTCCGACAACTTTTCGAAGCTGACCTTTTTTTCTTCGAGGTCGGCGTGCGAGGCAAATTTCTTGTCACTCATTGGGGGCTCCTTGACGGCTGTCCGGGATTTACTTTTCCATAATGCGATTCCCCTTATCGTAATGCACAAGCACTTCAACTGTCAAACGTTTCCGACCTCGCGGCCCGTCCCAAACTTCCGTGCTGGTTACCACGCCCGCGTGCGCTGCCACCCTTTCGCCGCTTCGAGGATTTGTTGCATCGTCGGCCAAGGTGGCACGGCAGGTTCGCCGTGGGGCTTGCGCGCGGGCCACCAAAGCGCCGAGACGATTCGCCACCGCATAAGGCCAAAGCCGCTCGATCATTCTTCCGCCAGGCCTTGCCAGCGTTATCGAGGAAGAAGCTCGCCTCGGAAACGACCGGCCGGATGGAATGGAACTCAACGCTGTTGGCGCTCTTGAGAAACGCGACGGCCGATGAATGATGGTCACCATCGGCGGCAAACAGAGCGACGAGGAATCCGGTGCAAGGGAAAAATCAAGGCATTGGAATTCGCCTGTCGATTGCGTGACGCCGGCGTTACGACAGCAGCGGTTTCATGGATGCACCGGCGAATAGGGGGGCGCCGGAGCCGGACCGCGCAACGCAGCGGAGGCCTGCCGATAGGCTTGCAGCGCCTCCTTGCGCCGGCCGGCCGCTTCGAACTCCCTGGCGCGGCGCAGCCAATCGTCGGCGACGTCGGCTCGCGCAGCGGCTGCGCCAGCGTCCCGAGACTCGGCTTCGCCAGCCGGAGTCGAGTAATTCAGCGCCGCCGACTGTGCGCCGGGCTTGTCCCGTTGCGCACTGATCACCATTCCAGTCACCGCTCGGGTCTGCCCGGCGGCCTTGCTGGCGACCGCATCGGCCCGGCGAATTGCAGCGATTGCCGCCTGATACAGCTTCAGCGCGTCATCGCGCCGTCCCGCCGCTTCCATCTTGCGCGCCTGGGTCAACAGCAGGTCGGCGCGATCGGGAACGGCTTGCGAGCGTTGCGGCGGCCCCCAGGAAGCCGCAGGCTGCGCCGCGGCCTTGGAAAATTGCTCGCTCCCCGAAACCGCGCGGGCGATGCGCAGGTTGTTGTAGCGCATCGCCCAGCGCAGCGCATCGTCTCCCCAATCATTGACGATATCGGTGCGAGCGCCCACCGCCAGCAGGCTTTTGGCGATCGCCTCCTTGCCCTCGCGTGCGGCCATCATCAGCGGTGTCGAGCCATTGCTGGACAACGCGTTGAGATCGGCACCGCGCTCGAGCAGGTAGCCGACCACGTCGGCGTGGCCGGCGAACGCGGCGTAGTGCAGAGCTGCCCACTGCCTGCCATCACGATTCAGGCGCGCGCCTTGTTCCACCAGCCAGCGCACCGCTTCCAGCCCTCCCTTCCACGCCGCATGCAACAATGCCTGCTCGCCAAACCTGTTCGTCTTGTTGATGTCCGCCCCGCGCGAGACAAACAGTTCCATCATCGGAATGTTGCCTTCCCAGGCGCCGATCATCACACCCGTGCCGATCGCGTCGCCCTCGAAATCCGGCGCCAGGCCGGCGTCGAGCCATTCGCGTGCAAGCGACAGGTCGCCGCGCTCGATGGCGACGGAAAAGCCCATCCCGTCGGGCAAGGTCGCCGCGCGCGCCGGGGTGAAGGCCATCAGCAACAGCAGCAGAATGGAAAAGATATGCATGGTACGCAGTATATTCGGCCGCCCGCAGGCAGGCGGGCAAACGTCCGCTGTTCGACCAGAGAAATTGAATGACCGCCAGGCCCTAGAATCGCTCCAATGCCGCTTTACCATGCCCTGCTGCTGAGTCTCGCCCTGCACGCCGCCCTGTTCGTCAACCCGACCTGGCTGGAGACAAAACAACGCCCTTGCCAACGTCAGGCATCGAGGCGCGGCTGCGCCGTTGCCGGCACCGGCGGCGATGGCCGAGGCGGTCAGCACCGAGGCAAGCAAGGCCGACACCATCGTTCCGCCGCGTCCAGCCGCCGCGCCGCGCAGCCTGCAGGGCAGCTCGCTGCGTCGCGCGCAAGCCGCGCTGTCGGAGCACCTGTTCTATCCGCCGGAAGCCGTGGCGCGCGGACTCGAAGGCGAAGTCATCCTGCTGCTGACGCTCACCGAGAGCGGCCAGCTTGCCTCTGCCGCCATCGCCCGCAGTTCCGGCCATGCCCTGCTCGACCAGGCCGCGCTCGATGCCGCGCGGCACATCGGCGCCCTGCCCGGCAACCCGCACCAGACGCTGTTTCCGGTGAGTTTCCGCTTGCAGTGACCCACGCGCTCAACTCGCAGCCTGAAGCCGGCGTCCCTGGACCACGCCGGCCTGCCGCTTGCCTTCAGGCGCCATCACGCTGATCAATCCCGATGGCGTCAAGCCGCGTAATGGAGCACCGCGAAGAAATGAAAACCGGTACCGGCAGCGACGAAGCAGTGCCACACCGCGTGCGCATACCGATACCGGGAATCCAGCATGAAGGCCACGACACCTGCGGTGTAGGTGAGCCCGCCAGCCACCAGCAAGGCAATCCCGGCCAGGGGCACGCGCTCGAATAGCGGCACGGCAGCAATCAGCACCAGCCAGCCCATCACAAGATAGAGTCCCGTAGAAAGCCATGGATGGGACAAGCGGTCGAATGCCTTGAGCGTGGCGCCGAGCAAGGCCAGCGACCACACCGTCACGAGCAAGGTCCAACCCCAGGGGCCCGCCAGCGCCCCGACTGCGAATGGCGTGTAGCTGCCCGCGATGAAAACGTAGATCGCGCCATGATCGAGTTTCAGCGCAATGCGCTTGGCGCGGCCTGCCGGCAAGGCGTGGTAGAGCGTCGAGGCCAGATACAGCAACACCATCGTCGCCGCGAAGACGCTGGCGCCCACCAGATTGACGATCCCGGCATGACGCACGGCATCGATCAGAAACGGCACCGCGACGATGGCGGCCAGAAGCGCCACGCCATGGCTCACGCTGTTGGCGATTTCCTCGCCCGGGCTTTGAACACGCTCAGTCATGCCGTGTATTGTCGCAGCTTGTGATTCTGATGCACTTCGACACCACAGCCAAGCTGCATTTGCACCTGATGCTCACCTCCCGCTTGGCGCGGATCACACCGGGTTGTCGATATCGACGAACTCGCAATCGATGCCGAACTTCTGCGTCAGATGCGCACCCAATGCCATCACGCCATAGCGTTCGGTGGCGTGGTGGCCGGCGGCGATGTAGGGCATGCCGGTTTCGCGCGCCAGATGCACCGTCTGCTCGGAGATCTCGCCCGAGACGAAAAGATCGGCGCCGCTAGCCAGCGCATCCTCGAAATAGCCCTGCGCGCCGCCGCTGCACCAGGCGATGCGCGCCACCGCGCGCGCCGGGTCGCCAATCAGCAAGGGCGCGCGGCCCAGCACCTGCTCGATGCGCCGCGCCAGGTCTCCGGCAAGAGTCGGCGCCTGCGGCACGCCGACAAAGCCGATCTCCTGTTCGCCAAAGCGACCCGTGGCGGTCCAACCCAGGCGCAGCGCCAATTGCGCGTTGTTGCCCAGCGTCGGGTGGGCATCCAGCGGCAGGTGGTAGGCGAACAGGTTGATGTCATGCGCCAGCAGGCGCGCCATGCGCTGCCTGCGAAAACCGGTGACGCGGCCATCCTCGGACTTCCAGAACCAGCCGTGGTGCACCAGCAGCGCGTCGGCCCGCCGCGCGATGGCCACCTCGATCAACGCCTGGCTCGCAGTCACCCCGCAGACAATGCGCGCGACCCGCTCGCGGCCTTCCACTTGCAGGCCGTTTGGGCAATAATCGCGGAACCGCGCGGCTTCCAGCAGCGAGTCAAGAAAGCGCCAAGATCCTCACGCAGTACCGCATCAACTTGCATCATCCACGCCCCGTTCGGAAGGGATACCGTCGGGTGCGAAGTACAAGAGTTGGGAATATCCGTTCATGGTGAGCCTTGCGAACCACCTGGCCGGCGCCTGCAACGGCCTTCGACACGCTCCGGCCGAACGGAGAAACGGGTGTTGACCAACACTTTACTTCGCACCTGTTACCGTCCCCGGCAGCGCCGGAGACCTGAAAAAGACTAAATTATGCGCCGCCTTTGGCTTGTTTTTGCCCAAACCGTCACGGTTTGCGTGGCTATCCTGTTTGTCGTCAAGACGCTCAAGCCCGAGTGGCTCAGCCATCTGCCGAGTTCCGGCGCGAGCTACTCCGAAGTGACCACGGTGATCGAAGCCCCTGCCAGCGGCGAACCGCATCGTGCCGGCTCCTACGCCGACGCGGCAAACAAGGCGATCCCGGCGGTGGTGCATATTTTCACCAGCCAGGAAGTGAAGGCGTCCCGCCATCCCTTCATCAACGATCCGATTTTCCGGCATTTCTTCGGCGACCGCTTCGGCGAGCAATCGCAAAAGCGTTCAGGGCTGGGCAGCGGCGTGGTGGTCTCGCCCGAGGGCTACATACTGACCAATTTCCACGTCGTCGACGGCGCCGATGAAATCGAGGTTGCGCACAACGATGGGCGCAAGTACAAGGCGCGCGTGGTGGGCTCGGACCCCGAATCCGACCTGGCGGTGCTGCGCATCCCCGCCGACCACAAGCTGCCGGTGATCGCCTTCGGCAGCAGCGACAACCTGCGCGTGGGCGACGTGGTGCTGGCCATCGGCAATCCCTTCGGCGTCGGCCAGACCGTCACTTCGGGCATCGTCTCGGCGCTGGGCCGCTCGCAGCTCGGCATCAACACCTTCGAGAACTTCATCCAGACCGACGCGGCGATCAACCCCGGCAATTCCGGCGGCGCGCTGGTCGATGCCAACGGCAACCTGGTCGGCATCAACACCGCAATCTATTCGCAAAGCGGCGGCTCGATGGGCATCGGCTTCGCGATTCCGGTCTCGCTGGCCAGGAATGTGATGGAGCAGATCGTCAAAACCGGCGGAGTGACCCGCGGCTGGGTCGGCATAGAAGTGCAGGAGATCACCCCGGAACTCGCCGAATCCTTCAAGCTGCCCACCACCCAAGGCGCGCTGATCGCCGGCGTAATGCGCGGCGGCCCGGCGGACAAGGCCGGCATCCGGCCCGGCGACGTGCTGACCCAGGTCACCGGCAAACGCGTCAAGGATGCCCAGGTCATGCTGGAACTGATCGCGGCGCTGGAGCCGGGCAAGACCGCGCGCTTCGACCTCAAGCGCGAAGGACGCGATGTCGGGGTCGACGTCACCATCGGCAAGCGACCGGCGCCGCCGAAGGAATAGCCTTAACGCTCATTGGCAGCGATAGCCGCCCGCTGATGATGAAACACGCGAAAGGCGAATTGAAGGCCCGCCCCCCCATCCCCCCTCACGGGGGGCTACTGATTGGCTCGCTTCGCTCGACCATCACCCATCGGCTCCGAACGAGCTATTTCACATTAGCGCAGCGACGCGTTCAGCGCGTCCAGCGCCTTGCTGCCGGGACACAGCTCGGGGTCATAGAGCCGGTTCAGCGGCTTTTCTACCGTGTTCAGGTGGCGATGCAGGTCCTGGGCGCTGCTGTCGACGTAGAGCAGGCCGGTGACGATCTCGCCCAGGGCGTGCCTTTCCTGCAAGTGGTTCATGGCGCCGACGCGGTCCGACGGGTCGTAATCCGTGTCCAGCTTGCGCAGGTGCAGCACCGAACCGTCATGCTGCACGATGCGGCGCAGCGAGCCGGGCGGATAGGAGGCATTGATCTGGTCGCGCGGCAGGATCACGTCGAGGCGGTTGACGGCCTCGTTGTGTTCGCGCACGTAGTCGTAGCTCTTGGTCGAGCCGGCATGGTTGTTGAACGTCACGCAGGGGCTGATGACATCGATGAAGGCCGGGCCACGGTGGCGCAGCGCGCCCTTGATCAGCGGTATCAACTGCTCCTTGTCGCCGGAAAAACTGCGCGCCACGAAGCTGGCGCCGAGTTGCAGCGCCAGCGCGACCAGGTCGATCGGCGTTTCGTTATTCACCACGCCGCGCTTGCTCTTCGAGCCCTTGTCGGCGGTGGCCGAGAACTGCCCCTTGGTCAGGCCATAGACGCCGTTGTTTTCGACGATGTAGGTCATATTCACGCCGCGACGCATGGCATGGGCGAACTGGGCGATGCCGATCGAGGCGGAATCACCATCGCCGGAAATGCCCATGTAGATCAGGTCGCGGTTGGCCAGCGCGGCGCCGGTGAGCACCGACGGCATGCGCCCGTGCGTGGTGTTGAAGCCGTGCGAGTTGCCGAGGAAATAATCCGGCGTCTTCGACGAGCAGCCGATGCCGGAAAGCTTGGCGACACGGTGCGGCTCGATGTCGAGGTCGAAGCAGGCCTGTACCACGGCGGCGCTGATCGAATCGTGGCCGCATCCGGCGCACAGCGTCGAAATGGCGCCCTCGTAGTCGCGCCGCGTATAGCCGAGCGTGTTGCGCGGGCTTTCGGGGAGCAGCAGCCTGGGTTTGGCGAGATAGGTCATGAGGTCACCTGTTTGCGAAGCGGCGTCACCTTGTGCTGCGCAAGTGCACCGGCGATCCGGTCGGAAATGAAGCGCGCGGTGATCGGCGTGCCGTCATAGTGCAGCACACGGATCAGGCGCGCGGGATCGACCTCGCCTTCATTGATCAGCAGCATGCGCAACTGGCCGCTTTCGTTCTGCTCGACGACGAAGACGAAGTCATGCTCGGCAATGAAATCGATGACATTGTCCGAGAACGGGAAGCCGCGCACCCGCAGCAGATCGACATGGACGCCCTCTTCCTCGAGCAGCGCGAAGGCCTCGGCCATGGCCGGACCGGTCGAGCCGTAGTAGATCGCGCCGTAGCGGGTGCGCTGCGATGCGCGTTTCACCACGGGCGCCGGCACCAGCTTCTTGGCCGTTTCGAACTTGCGCCGCAGACGCCCCATGTTATAGACATAGTCGGTGCCGGCCTCGCTGTACTTGGCGTAGGCGTTGCGCGTGGTGCCGCGGCTGAAGAAGGCGCCCTTGCTCGGATGCGTGCCGGGGATCGTGCGCCAGGGAATGCCGTCGCCATCGACGTCCAGGTAGCGGCCGAAGTTCTTGCCGGCGTCCAGGTCTTCCGCAGTCATCACCTTGCCGCGATCGTAGCGGCGGCTGTCGTCCCAGTCGAACGGCCGGCACAGGCGATCGTTCATGCCGATGTCGAGGTCGAGCAGGACGAATACCGGCGTCTGCAGGCGATCCGCCAGGTCGAAAGCCTGCGCGCCGAGCGTGAAGCATTCGTAAGGGTCTTCGGGAAACAGCAGCACGTGCTTGGTGTCGCCGTGCGACGCGTAGGCGCAGGCGATCAGGTCGGATTGCTGGGTGCGCGTCGGCATGCCGGTCGAGGGCCCGCCGCGCTGCACGTCGAAAATCACCGCCGGCACTTCGGCGAAATACGCCAGGCCGAAGAACTCCTGCATCAGCGAGATGCCGGGACCGGAGGTCGCCGTGAAGGCGCGCGCGCCATTCCATGCGGCGCCGATCACCATGCCGATCGAGGCCAGTTCGTCTTCCGCCTGGACTATCGCATAGCGCGCCATGCCGTTGTCGGGATCGGTACGGTACTTGCGGCAGTAGGCGCCGAAGGCCTCGATCACCGAGGTCGATGGCGTGATCGGATACCAGCCGGCCACAGTTGCGCCGCCATACACCGCACCCAGTCCGCAGGCGGCGTTGCCGTTGATGAAGATCTGATCGCCGACCGCGTCGGCGCGTTCCACGCGCAAGCCGATCGGGCAGGGCAGATGCGCCGCAGCGTGCTCGTAGGCGAGCTTGAGGGCATGGACATTGGCGCCGATCAGCTTGTCCTTGCCGCGATACTGCTCGGCGATCAGCTTCTCGACCACCGCGAACTCCATGCCCAGCAGCGCGGTCAGCGCGCCGACGTACATGATGTTCTTGGACAACTGCCGCTGCCGCAAATCGGCAAATTCGCGGTTGCAGATGTCGGTCAGCGGAATGCCGAGCACCGTGATGTCGTCGCGGAATCGCGAACGCGGCAGCGCCTTGGTCGAGTCGTAGACCAGGTAGCCGCCGGGTTCGATCTCGGCGATGTCGCGGTCCCAGGTCTGCGGATTCATCGCCACCATCAGGTCGCAGCCGCCGCGACGGCCCAGCCAGCCGACTGCCGAGACGCGCATCTCGTACCACGTCGGCATGCCCTGGATATTCGACGGAAAGATGTTGCGCGGCGCCACCGGCACGCCCATGCGCATGATGGCGCGGGCGAACAGCTCGTTGGCCGAGGCCGAACCGGAACCGTTGACGTTGGCGAACTTGATGACGAAGTCGTTGCGACTCTGGATGGCTCGGGTGGTTGTCATTTCCTTGGCGCCTCCGTACCGGCTTCCGCAACTTGCAGGAAGAATTTCTGCATGTCCCAGGCGCCGGTCGGGCAACGCTCGGCGCACAAGCCGCAATGCAGGCAGATGTTTTCGTCCTTGACCATGACCCGTCCGGTCTTGAGTACATCGGATACATACAGCGCCTGGTCGAGGATCTTCGCCGGCGCCTTGAGGCGGCCGCGCAAGTCCTCCTCTTCGCCGTTGCCGGTGAAGGTGATGCATTCCGTCGGGCAGATATCGACGCAGGCGTCGCACTCGATGCAGGTCTTGCCGGTGAATACCGTCTCGATGTCGCAGTTGAGGCAGCGCTCGGCCTCGGCGCAGGCCATGTAGGGATCGAAGCCGAGTTCAAGTTCGAGCTTGATGTCCCTGAGGGTCTTCTCCAATGCCTTGACCGGCACCTTCTTGCGCTCTTCCTCGGATATCTGGTTGTCGTAGCTCCACTCGTGGATGCCCATCTTCTGGCTGACCAGGTTGACCATCGGCGGCGGGCGCTGCAGCAGGCTCTTGCCGCGGCAGAACAGGTCGATGGAAATCGCCGCGGTGTGGCCCTGCGCGGCGGCAGTGATGATGTTCTTCGGCCCGAGTGCGGCATCGCCGCCGAAGAACACCTTGGGCAGCGTCGATTGCAGCGTCGCCTCGTTCAACACCGGCATACCCCACTTGTCGAATTCGAGGCCGATGTCCGGCTCGATCCAGGGAAAGGCATTCTCCTGGCCGATGGCGACCAGGACTTCATCGCATTCCATCAGCACATCCGGATCGCCGGTGGCGATCAGGCTGCGCCGACCCCTGGCGTCGTACTCGGCACGGACCTTCTCGAACAGCACGCCCGTCAGTTTGCCGCTGTCATGGACGAACTGCTTCGGCACCAGCATGTTGAGAATCGGGATGCCCTCGTGGATCGCCTCCTCCTTCTCCCAGGGCGAGGCCTTCATTTCCTCGAAGCCGCTCCTGACCACCACCTTGACATCCTCGCCGCCCATGCGGCGCGCCGAGCGGCAGCAGTCCATCGCCGTGTTGCCGCCGCCAAGAACGATGACCCGCTTGGCAATCTTGTCGGTGTGACCGAAAGCGACATTGGACAGCCAGTCGATGCCGATGTGGATCTGCGCCGCCGCTTCCTGCCGGCCGGGGATGTCGGCGTCGCGCCCGCGCGGTGCGCCAGTGCCGACGAATACCGCGTCCCAGTCTTCCCGCAGCAGTTCCAGCATGCTGCCGACCCAGTGGTTGAAGCGGGCTTCGACGCCGAGCCCCAGGATGTAGCCGCACTCTTCGTCGATGACCTCGTCGGGCAGGCGAAACTTGGGGATCTGGCTGCGCATCATGCCGCCGGGCGTCGGGCCGCTGTCGAACACCGTGACCTGGTAGCCGAGCACCGCGAGGTCGCGCGCCACGGTCAGCGATGCCGGGCCGGCGCCGACGCAGGCAATGCGTTTGCCATTCTTCTTTTCGGGCGCCCGCGGCAGGCGGTCGCGAATGTCGTCCTTCAGATCGGCGGCGACGCGCTTCAGGCGACAGATCGCCACCGGTTCCTTGTCCACCCGGCCGCGGCGACAGGCGGGCTCGCAGGGCCGGTCGCAGACGCGCCCGAGAATGCCCGGAAACACGTTGGAGCGCCAGTTGATCAGGTAGGCATCGGAGTAACGGCCGGCGGCAATCAGGCGGATGTACTCGGGAACGGGGGTGTGGGCCGGGCAGGCCCATTGGCAATCCACGACCTTGTGGAAGTAGTCGGGGCCGCCGATGTTCGTCGGTTTCACGTGCGCTCAGTCTCCTCCAGGGTGCTTCACGTCGGGATTGTCAGCAAGGGGCCGCACTCCAAATTTTGTGCACTGTAGCACCGTCGCGCCTGGAGCAAGCCAACCGCCATGCTCCGCTCGAAAAATTTCGGACGAATTTTTGCCCTGGATCAAGAAACGGGATTTCGGTGTCGGCTAACACCAGTACTGCCTGCGCCAAGCATGGCGGCCATGGCCAAAATCGGCTAGTCTTGGTATTTCATTTCCTGTCTGGCGGTGACCCATCATGGCCCTGCGCGCACTCATTTTCGACGTCGACGGCACCCTCGCCAACACCGAGCGCGACGGCCATCGCCCTGCGTTCAACGCGGCCTTTGCCGAAGCGGGATTGTCCTGGCACTGGGACGAGGCCTTCTACGGCAGCCTGCTCGACGTCGCCGGGGGCCTCGAAAGGATTCGCCATTACGCCAAGCATTTCGATCCGGCGACCGCGGCGCGGCCCGATTTCGACGAACTGCTGCAGCGCCTGCACGATATCAAGACGCGCAACTACCAGCGCCTGCTCGCTGCCGGCGCGATCCCGCTGCGCGCCGACATCGGGCAACTGATCTGCGACGCGCGCACCGAGGGCGTGCGGCTCGCGATTGCCTCCAGTTCGAAGCTGGACAACGTGGTGGGCCTGCTGCGGGCCAATCTCGGGCCCAACGCCGATGCATGGTTCGATGCCATCGCTTCCGGCGATGTCGTGACGGCCAAGAAGCCCTCGCCGGACGTCTAAGTGGACCCTGCGGCAACTCAACCTGCCGCCGCGCGACTGCCTCGCCGTGGAAGATTCCTCCCACGGCCTGGCGGCCAGCCTCGCCGCGGGGATTCCGACCGTGATCACGCTCAGCGAATACACCATCAACGAGAACTTCTATGGCGCGCGCATGGTGTTGCGCGAGGCCGAGCGCGTGTCCCTGGAAAAGCTGCAACTTTGGCATGCGACGGCAAGTACATCCTGAGAGTGGGATGCCGGAGGCCGTAACGGGAGCAGCAGGGTCTCGGTTCGGAGAGGTTGACCGCCCGGCAGTAACCCACGGACGCGCTCGCTGCCGACCAATGATCGGCAGCTTTCCCTCGGGGTAGGGACGGTCGGGGATTTTGTTTGGGTGACGGCAAGTCGGCCTGGGCGGCCGCCTCAGGCCGATACGCGAAAACTGGGTTTGAAGGTCTGCTTCCGGGGGCCCGCCCCCCCGGCGGCGGCGCCGAAAACCCCGCCGGCGCCCTGGGGCGAGACTTGGAACAGGGTTCTTACGTCGTCGCGAGTGGATTGCACGCATCCGCGAGGCGCGGCACGCAGCCGAGGTCAGCGCGGCACTGGAACGCTGCGGAATACCATGCTCAAATTGTTACACTGAGGACTTGAAACGGCCCTTTCGCGAACCGTACAAGCTTGACCGGTGCTGAGACAGCCGGGAGTTCGCGGGCTGCTCCGATTCAACCCCCTATCCTCGAACGCTAAAATGGAAAGCCCGCACAAAGGTAAAGCCGGCCTGGCACGACTGAAGAGCGCTTTCGGCTATTCCTTGGCCGGTTTCGGGGCCGCCTACAAGCACGAAGACGCGTTCCGTCAGGAAGTGCTGCTTGCCGCCATCCTCGTCCCCCTCTCCTTCTGGTTGCCGGTTGGCAGTCTCGGCAAGGCTCTGATGATAGGCAGCGTGTTGCTGGTGTTGATTGTCGAGCTGCTCGATTCCGCCATCGAAGCCACCGTGGACCGCATCTCGCTGGACAACCACGACCTCGCCAAGCGCGCCAAGGACATCGGCAGCGCCGCCGTACTGGTAAGCCTGGTCAATGTGCTGGTAGTGTGGGGTCTGGTATTGGCTGCATGAAATCTGCCATCCGGCTTTTCGTCGCCATGCCTGATCTGTATTCCGTCAAGGGAAACCGCCCAACGCGCTGCCGGGCAATTCGTTGGGAAACCACCTGATGCGCTTCCGCTTGCCTGCACACGGACTGACGAGCAACACCCTGATAGTTCTGGTAGCCGTGTTTCTGGCCGTTTTCGGCAACCTGAGCTTTTTCGGCAAGGTGCTGAAGGGATACCCGCTCGGCGCCGGTAATGCGCTCGCACTGGCTTCCCTCGCCGCCATGCTGGTGGCGACAACCCCTGCTTCTGGCGCTGACGTGCTTCGGGCGCACGACCAAACCGGTCCTGATCGGCATCCTGCTGCTTTCGTCGCTTGCCGCCAGCTTCATGGACAGCTACGGCATCGTCATAAATGAGGAGATGCTGCAGAACGCCGCACAGACAAACCTGGCCGAAGCACGCGACTTGCTCAATGTCAAGCTGCTCGGCTACTTTGTCATGCTGGGTCTTATCCCGGCAATCGTCATAGTCAGGCTGCCCCTCCACTGGCGCGGCAGGCGGGTCGAAGCGCTGGCGCGCGGCAAACTGCTGGCGATCATCCTGCTGTTCATGGTCGGAACAGCGCTTGCATTCGGCGGGTTTTATGCCTCTTTCCTGCGCGAGCACAAGTCATTGCGTTCCTTCGCAAATCCGGGCTACTTCATCTACTCGGCAGTCAAATATTCAACGGGCACGCTTGCCGTCAAGGGCAGGCAAGCCCTGATCGCAATCGGCACCGATGCGAACATCCCGGCCAGCGATGTAGAACGCGAGTTGTTCATCCTGGTGATCGGCGAGACCGCGCGCGCAGACCGCTTTTCGCTCAATGGCTACGCACGCGACACCAATCCGCAATTGCGCCGGGCCAAGGCCATCAGTTTCTCGAATTTTCGGGCCTGCGGCACCTCGACGGCTGTTTCGGTGCCATGCATGTTTTCACTGATTGGCATGGATGAATTCGACACGAAGAAAGGGGCCTCCCAGGAAAACCTGCTCGATGTACTCGAGCATGCCGGGGTCAACGTCCTCTGGCTGGACAACAATTCCGACTCCAAGGGTGTGGCGCTGCGCGTGCCTTACCAGAGCTATAGATCGCCGGATGTCAATCCGGTGTGTGACCCGGAATGCCGCGACGCAGGCATGCTTTCTTCGCTGCAGAAGCATATCGATGCACATCCCAAGGGCGATATTTTCGTTGTGCTGCACCAGATGGGCAACCATGGGCCAGCATATTTCAAACGTTATCCGCCGGCATTCGAAAAATTCAAGCCCGCTTGCCAAAGCGCCGATCTCAGCCAGTGCAGCCGCGAGGAAATTGGTAACGCCTACGACAACGCCATTCTCTACACGGATTTTTTTCTCGGCAAGGTCATCGATCTGCTGAAAAACAATGATAAGGAATTCGAAACGGCACTGCTCTATGTCAGTGATCACGGCGAATCACTCGGCGAAAATGGCGTCTATCTGCATGGCCTGCCCCACGCCATCGCGCCCGACGCGCAATTGAATGTACCTGCCATCATGTGGCTCGGTAGCGGCTTCAGTGACGTGGATTTTCCCGCCTTGCAGCGCAAGCGCGACACCCGATTCACGCATGACAACATTGCTCACACGGTCCTTGGTGTCATGGAAATCGGAACATCCGTCTATCGTCAGAAAATGGACATTCTCGATGGCTACCGAAAGCCTGAGCGGGAGCCCGTCGGCCAGGAAAACTAGGCGGCACCGATCGGATGACCGCTTACAGGTTCGTGCCCTCGCTCAACGTCGGCCACGGAGACAAGGTCCCCGCGGCAGGTGATGGATGCCGGCCGAGAGCCGCGCGGCCTTCGCCGTGCAAGTCCCCCCGTGACTCGCGACACCCCGCCTGCGGGTAAAATGAAGCTCCCCAATCCCCTGCAGCATTCATGGCCATCTCCATAAAGACCGCCCAAGACATCGCCGAGATGCGGGTTTCCTGCCGACTTGCGGGTGAAGTCCTCGACTACATCGAGCCCTTCGTCACGCCGGGGATCACCACGGCTGAACTGGACAGGCTTTGTCACGACTACATGGTCGAGGTTCAGGGCTGTATCCCGGCGCCGCTCAACTATGCGCCTCCGGGCTATGCGCCCTATCCCAAATCGATCTGCGCATCGGTGAATCATCAGGTCTGTCACGGCGTGCCGAACGAGCGTGCGCTGAAGAAGGGCGACATCGTCAATCTCGACATCACCACCATCAAGGACGGCTGGCATGGCGACACCAGCCGTACTTTCCGCGTTGGCGAGACCTCGATTCTTGCCAAGCGGCTGGTTTCCATGACACATGAGTGCATGTGGGTCGGCATCGCGCAGGTCCGGCCCGGGGTCCATCTGGGCGCCGTCGGCGCGGCGATCCAGAAACATGCCGAAGCCGCGGGATTCTCCGTGGTACGCGAGTTCTGCGGCCATGGCATCGGCCGCAATTTCCACGAAGAACCGCAGGTACTGCATTACGGCAAGGCCAGCGACGGCCCCTTGCTGGTGCCGGGCATGGTGTTCACGATCGAGCCGATGATCAACGCCGGCAAGGCGGCGATTTCGGAACTGCCGGACGGCTGGACCATCGTCACCAAGGATCGCAGCCTTTCGGCGCAATGGGAGCACACGGTCTGTGTAACCGAAACCGGCGTCGCGGTGATGACGCTCTCTGCGGGTGCACCGCCCTGCCCGCCCCACATCCGGATCCATCCCTGAACATGACGAGCTGCTTTCGATTCACCCTCACACGGCAGGGTAGCGGCGCATGAGCGGCCCCCGCCGGGCCGTCCCAAAGGAGGCGCCGCCAACCCGCGGAGCCGCGCGGCGGCGAACCACCGTCACCCCCTGCCTTGGGGCGACGGCAGGGTTTCGCGGAGCACTGCTCCGCGCTGCCGCAGCCGGCCGGCTATGCAGAGCCTGCCGTGGGATCGAGGCCGGAGGGATGGTAGTCCCATGAGCGAACTGAGCGAAGTAGCCACAACGGCGCGGCTGCGACTCGCCGAGGGCCAGCAGGCACTGACGGCGACATGGCGGAAGGACCGGCTTGGTCCTGCCTTTCTTGGCGGCCGCGCGGCGCTGGTGGATGGCGTGCTGCGGGAAATCTGGAGTACGCTGGCCATGCCCGCCGACTGCGCACTGGTGGCAGTCGGCGGCTATGGGCGCGGCGAACTCTACCCCGGCTCCGACGTAGACCTGCTGATCCTGTTGCCGGAGGCAGACACCACGAGCGATGCGTCAGGCGCGGCCGCGCAGATTGAGCAACTGATCGGCCTGCTGTGGGATATCGGCCTCGACATCGGCCACAGCGTGCGCAGCGTCAGGCAGTGCCTGGAAGAAGCCGAACGCGACATCACGGTCAAGACCTCCTTGCTGGAAGCACGCCGTCTGACGGGGTCGCATGAGCTGTTTGCTGCCTTCGAACAAAGCTACAAGGCCGCGCTGCAACCCGCGGTCTTCTTCAAGGCCAAGCAACTGGAGCAGGTTGAGCGCTACGCCAAGTCCAACGACACGCCCTACTGCCTCGAACCCAACTGCAAGGAAAGCCCCGGCAGCCGCCGGGATCTTCAGGCCATCCAATGGCTGGCGCGCGCGGCGGACATAGGTAACGACTGGAAGTCGCTGGCGCTGGCCGGGCTGATTACCGAAGCGGAAGTGCGCCAGTTCGAACGCGCCGACCGGCTGCTGCGTGACTTGCGCATCGAGCTGCACCTGCTCACCGGCCGCCGCGAGGACAGGCTGCTGTTCGATCATCAGGAAAAGCTCGCCGGCGCCATGGGCATCGGACCTACCAAAGTCAGACGCGCTTCGGAAGTGCTGATGCAGCGCTACTACCGGAATGCCAAGCTGGTCACGCAGCTCAATGCGCTGGTGATGCAGGTGCTGGCCGATCGTCTGCTGCCGACGCGACCGGGCCCGCCGATCATCATCGATGCGCATTTCCAGATGGTGCGCGAGCAGCTCGACGTGCGCGAGGAAGACGTGTTCCAGCGCCATCCGCGCGCCATACTCGAATGCTTCCTGCTGCAGACGCAGCGTGCCGAGTTGAAGAGCATGACGCCGCGCACCTTGCGTGCTCTGTGGCGCGCACAGACAGGCATCGACGGCGGGTTTCGCCGCGATCCGGAAAACCGCGCGCTGTTCCTCAAGTTGTTCCAGCAGAAGCACCTGGTGATCATGCTGCGGCTGCTGAATCAATACGACATTCTGGGCCGCTATCTACCGGCCTTCGGCCGCATCGTCGGCCAGATGCAGCATGACCTGTTCCATGTCTACACCGTCGATCAGCACATCCTGCAGGTGATTCGCAATCTGCGACGCTTTGTCCAACCCGAGTTCGCCCATGAGTACCCGTTCTGTTCGCGACTGATGGTCGGCTTCGAGAAGCGCTGGCTGTTGTACATCGGCGCCTTGTTCCACGACATTGCCAAGGGTCGCGGCGGCGACCACTCGCAGCTCGGAAAAAAGGACGCCACGCATTTTTGCCGCGACCACTGCATCACCGGTGATGATGCCGAGCTGGTGGTATTCCTCGTCGAAGAGCATCTGACCATGTCGCGGGTCGCGCAGAAGCAGGACCTTGCGGATCCCGAGGTCGTCCTGGCCTTTGCCAGCAAGGTAGGTACCCTGCGCCGACTCACCGCACTCTACCTGCTGACCGTGGCCGACATTCGCGGCACCAGCCCGAAGGTGTGGAACACCTGGAAGGGCAAGCTGCTCGAAGACCTGTTCCGCATGACGGCCAGCGTGCTCAGCGGCGCCGCCGTGCTCCAGCTCACGGGCGTCGCGGAACGACAGGAAGAAGCGCGACGCATCCTGCGCTACCACGGCCTGCGTCCGGACGTCGAACTCGAACTGTGGAACCAGCTCGACACCGGCTACTTCATGCGGCATGCCGCCGATGAAATCGCCTGGCATACGCGGACCCTCTACCATCGTCCGTCAGCCACGCAGCCGGTGGTGCGCGGACGCCTCAACCCGATGGGCGAAGGCTTGCAGGTGATGGTCTATGTACGAGACCAGCCCCTGCTGTTTGCCCGTCTCTGCGGCTTTTTTGCCCGACTCGGCTATAGCATCGTCGACGCCAAGATCCACACCACGCGCCATGGCTATGCACTCGACAGCTTTGTCGTGTTCGCCTTCGACACGACGCAGGCCTATCGCGACATGATCGCCCTGGTCGAACACGGCATCACCGACCAGCTCAACACACTGCCGCCGCTGCCGCTAGCGGTCAGCGGGCGCTTGTCGCGGCAGGTACGCCATTTCCCGGTGACGCCCGAAGTCGACATTCGCCCCGACGAACGCGGCAGTCAGTACCTGATGTCGATCAGCGCCGCCGACCGACCGGGGCTCCTGTACGCGATCGCGCGCGTCCTGAGTGAACACGGCATCACCCTGCATACCGCCAAGATCGCCACCCTCGGCGAACGCGTGGAGGACAGCTTCCTCATCAGCGGCAAGGAACTGGCACACCGCCACCCTGGTGCGCCTGGAGCAAGATCTGCTCGGAGCGCTTCAGGTATGATCAGATCATGAACTGGATTCGCGAGCAGTTTTACCGCCACCGACCTGCAAGGCCTGCTGTTCAGGCTGTCGCAGCACGTCAAGGCATTTCAGGGACTGACTCCGGCGGAGATCAGTGACCTGCTCGGCAGTTCGGAAAAATGCACCTACGCACCAGGCGCCCATACCGTCAAGGAAGGCAACATCGGTACCCACATGTACATCATCCTCGGCGGCGAAGCACGAGTACTCAAGACGGGCCGCGATGGCGAGGTGGAACTCGCCCAACTTGCGCCGGCCGACAGCTTCGGCGAAATGGCGCTGGCGGACAAGGAGGCGCGCAGCGCCAGCGTGGTCGCCGATACAGATTGTGTGCTGGTGCGCATCAACGACCAGGCCATCCATTCGCGGCCCGAGACCGGCCTCAAGGTCTATCGCAACATCGCCAAGGTGCTTTCCGCCCGTCTGCGCGCGGCGGACGAACTGCTGGCCTGGCGGCTGTAGCCGCCCCTCGGGGCTCGATACGCTATCGGTACGCCAGACGCGCCATGCAATGATCCGTTGGCTTAGACCGAAGCATCACGGAATGCACGGAGCACGCTGTTGATGCGAGTCTGATAACCCGCACCCTGCGCTTTGAACCACTCCAGGACGTCTTGATCGATCCGCAGGGAAATCGATGCCTTGGAAGGCAGGAGCTGAAGTCCGCGCCGCACCATGCCACGAACGATATGGCGAACATCCGCCTCTGGATGATCGTCGGGCGCGTTGCACGTAGCTTTCCTTGTTTCAAGGCGAGCCCAATCAGTTCTTGATTTCATCGAAGCAGATTTGCGTTTCGCGGTGGGTTGCTTTGCGGAAGGAGATGATGCGGATCTCATGTTTGTTCTCCGTATGCACAATCGAGACAGGGATGCCAGCAAGGCGCCGCACCTCTCGTTCCGCATTGAATCCGAAGGTCAGCGCCCCGCGTGACGCAAGCGCCAGCGCCTGGCGACGAAGCTCAGGCCGTCGTCGACGAAGGTGAACAACACCGGAATCACCAGCAGACTGAGGAAGGTCGAGGTAATCAGGCCGCCGATCACGACGATGGCCATGGGCGCGCGAAAGCTCGGATCGACGCCCAGGCCGAGAGCGATCGGCAGCATGCCCGCGCCCATCGCGATGGTGGTCATGACGATCGGCCGCGCCCGTTTGCCGGCGGCATCGAGCAGGGCATCCCAGCGGTTCATCGCGAAATCGCGCCGCGCCATGATGACGTAATCGACGAGCAGGATCGAATTCTTGGTAGCGATTCCCATCAGCATGACCAGGCCAATCATCGAAGGCATCGACAGCGCGGTGTTGCTGACGAACAGCGCGAGGAAGGCGCCGGGAACCGACAGGACCAGCGCGGCGAGGATGGTCAGCGGCTGGATGAAATCCTTGAACAGCAGCACCAGGACAACATAGATGCATAGCACGCCGGCGCCCATGGCGAGCAGGAAGCTGCTGAACAAGTCATTCATGGCTTCCGCGTCGCCGATGCTGGCCTGGGTCACGCCGGGCGGCAGCTTGCCCAGGCTGGGCAAGGCCAGGACCAGCTTTTCCGCAAGCCCCAGCGGGACGCCGTTGAGCTCGATCTCGAGATTGACGTTGCGCAGGCGGTCGTAGCGGTTGATCTCCGCCGGGCCGCTTTCGATCGCAAGGCTCGCCACGTTGGACAGCGGCACCGGCCCGCGCGCACCGGGCACCGGCAAGCGCGAAAGCAGCGCCAGATCCTGCCGCGCCGCGTCGGGCAGGCGCACCACCACCGGCACCTGGCGCTGGCTCAGGTTGAGTTTCGACAGGCTCTGGCTGTAGTCGCCGCTGGTGGCGATGCGCAGCGTGTCGGCGATGGCCGCGGTGCTGACGCCCAGATCGGCTGCGCGCGCCGCGTCGGGACGGATGATCAGCTCGGGGCGCACCAGACTTGCCGAGGAGATCACATTGCCAATGCCGGGAACGCTGCGCAACTCTCTTTCCACAACCGCCGCGTGCGCCGCCAAAGTTTGCCCGTCTTCTCCGGCCAGCACCAGCACGTACTTTTCGGCGGAACCGCCAAAGCCGACGCGGACCCGCACGCCAGGCAGCGCCTCCAGGGCGCGACGCAGCTCGCGCTCCACCGCCTGCTTGGAAACACCGCCGCGTTCGGAACGATGGGTCAGATTGATGGTCAGCGTAGCCTTGCGTACCTCGGCCGCGCCCTGCGGCGCGAAGGGTCGGCGCCGGTGTTGCCGCCGCCGATGGCGGTGACTCACCAGCTTGACATAGGGATTGCCTTGGACCAGGCCGCGGGCCTGCTCCGCTGCGGTGAAGGTCTGCCGAAAGGTGCTGCCGGGCGGCAGGGTGAGGCTCACCTGGGTTTGCGAAAGATCGTCCGGAGGAACGAAGCCCGTCGGCAAATAGGGCACCAGGGCGAAAGAACCGAAAAAGAACGCCGCGGCGGCAACCATTGTCAGCCAGCGATGCCGCAGGCACCAGGCCGCCCAGCCCAGGTAGAGGTCCATCCAGCGCGGCTGCGGGCGAGGCCGGGCGACAGGTTTGAGGATGTAGGCGGCCATCATCGGCGTCAGTACGCGCGCCACAACCAGCGAGAAGAACACCGCAATCGCCGCGGTCCAGCCGAACTGGACGAAGAACTTGCCTGGCACGCCCCCCATGAAGGCCGTCGGCAGGAAAACCGCGATCAGGGTGAAGGTGGTGGCGATCACCGCGAGGCCGATTTCGTCGGCCGCCTCGATTGCCGCCTGGTAGGGTGACTTGCCCTGCGCCAGGTGGCGCATGATGTTTTCGATTTCGACGATCGCGTCATCGACCAGGATGCCCACCACCAGCGACAGGGACAGCAGGGTCACGACATTGATGGAAAAGCCCAGCCAGTGCATTGCGGCAAAGGCGGGAATCACCGACAACGGCAGCGCGGTGGCGGCGACCAGGGTAGCGCGGAAATCGCGCAGGAACAGCCAGACCACGATCACCGCGAGAATCGCTCCCTCGAACAGCAGGATCATCGAACCATGGTAGTTCTCGGTCACCGGATCGACAAAATTGAAGGCCTCGACAATCGAGATGTCCGGGTGCGCTGTCTTCAGCATCGCCAGCGCCGCGACCACCCCTTGCGCCACTTCCACCTCGCCGGCGCCGCGCGAACGCACGATCTCGAAGCCGACCACCGGCTTGCCGTCGAGCAGCGCTGCGGAACGCTGCTCGCCCACGGTATCCGTAACCGTCGCCACCTGGTCGAGGCGGATGCGGCGGCCGTCGCCCAGCCCAATCTCCATCGCCGCCAGCGCCTCGGCGCTGTCCACGGTGGCGATGGTGCGCACCGACTGCTCGGCGCCGCCGATATCGCTGCGACCTCCCGCCGCCTCCTGCTGTACCTGGCGCAACTGGCGTGAAATATCCGCCGCAGTGGCATTCAGCGCCAGCAGCCGGGCCGGATCCAGCTCGACTCGCACTTCCCGCGTCACGCCGCCGACGCGGCTTACGGCGCCGACGCCGCGCACCGCCAACAAGGTCTTGACCACCTGGTTATCGACGAACCAGGACAGCGCCTCGTCGTCCATCGCGGCGGACGCCACGGTGTAGGTGAGAATTGGCGAACCCGACAGACTCACCCTCGATATCACCGGGTCGCGAAGGTCGGCCGGCAGGTCGGCGCGGATGCGCGACACGGCGTCGCGGGTGTCGTCCACCGCCTCCTGGGTGGCCTTCTCCAGGCGATATTCGACGGTGACGGTGGCGACGCCATCCTGGACCCTGGTATAGATGTGCTTGACCCCCTGCACCGTGGCGACGGAGTTCTCGATCTTGCGCGCCACTTCGGTCTCCAACTGGTCTGGCGACGCGCCGGGCAGCGAGGCGGAAATCGTCACCGTCGGCAGATCGATGTCCGGAAAGTTTTGTATCCTCATGGCGTTGAAGCCCGCCACACCGAGGAAGCCGAGCATGATGAAGAGCAGGACCGCGGGAATCGGGTTGCGGATCGACCAGGTGGAGACGTTCATGACATGAGGTTTGTCGCGGCGGCGCCAGGACTACCGGGCGCCCGTCGCCGGCGCGGCATCCACCACCCGCACCGTGTCACCCTCGGCAAGAAAGGCGCCGCCCGCGGCGACCACCCTGGCCGTACCGTCGAGGCCGCCGGTAATCTCGATCACGTCGGCGAAGCGGCGCCCGGTAGCGACCTTCACCTGCCTGACCCTGGCATCGCCGCCGATCTGCAACACGTAACTGAAGCCGTCGCGCAACACCACCGCGCTCTGCGGCAGGATCAGCGCCCTGACCGCGCCAGTATCGAATTCGCCGCGAGCAAACATGCCGGCCCTGGCGCCGCCCGCTGCCATGCCCGCGGGCAGATCCACATAGACGATGCCGTTGCGGGTCTGGGCGTCTACGGTGGGCGCGATCATGCGCACCTTGCCGGTAATCGCCGCACCGCCCGCTGGCGTGACCACGGCCGCGACACCTGGCCTGAGCAAAGGCAAGGTCGGCGGCGGCGACCTCGGCCCGCCATTCCAGCCGGCCCTGGCGGATCAGCCGGAACAACTCCTGTCCGGCAGACGCCACGGCGCCAACCGCGGCGTTGCGCGCGACGATCACGCCATGATCCGGCGCAACCACAGTCGCCTGTTTCACCCGCACCTGGCGCATATCGAGTACCGCGCGTTGCGCATCCACCCGTGCCGCCGCGGTGCTTTCGGCGGTCAGGTATTCGGTGACCTTCTGGCCGCTGATGAAGCCCCTGGCCTGGAGATCCCGGGCCCGGATCACATTGGCCCCGGCCTCCTCCAGACGGGCTTGCGCCTCGGCCAGATTGGCGCGCGCTTCCGCCAGATCCGCCTGCACCGTCTCGGCTGCGAATACCGCCAGCACCTGGCCCTTGATCACCTGATCGCCGACATTGACCCGCACCTCGGCCAGCCGCAGGCCGCTGGATTCGGCGCCGATGCTGGTCTCCTGCCACGCCGCGATAGTGCCGTTGGCCGCCACGCGCAAGGGCAGCTCGGCCACCCGCGGCGAAACCGCGGTCACCGTCAGGGCCGGCTTTGCGACGTCAGCGGCCTTCTCCTCGGCGGTGCAGGACACAAGGGCCAGCAGAGCGATCAAACCGAGGGACACCAGGGCCAGGGCCTGGCGTGCGGGGTGGGTTCTCATTGTTGTGGGCTACGCAGGGTGCTATCGGGGTGGCTCGCATTGTAGAGGAGTCGAGGCGCCCGATGCCCCAGGGCTGTGCAGGGCAAATTTACCCATTGCCAAACTCGGCCAGTGGACTTTCAGCGACGAAGTGACGCGCCGCGCCGGGCGAACACGAACGGGCCCGGCGCCGATCGAAGTCGATCCACTGCGGAGCCGGCGAGCTGTGCGAAACGATGCCTGGGCCGAGGGGTGCTCAGTCTCATCGGCCCGATGGGCTGCTAGACTCGCGCATGATTTCCACACGGAGTGCTCCAACATGAAATACATCGACCACGGCACCGGCGGCGACGCCGACTGCATGACGCTCGCCGAAGGACCAGCGCCGCAGGCAGGCCCCGGCCAGATCCTGATCGAGGTAGTCTGCGCCGGCATCAACCGACCCGACGTGCTGCAACGCTCCGGCCGCTACCCGCCGCCGCCGGACGCCTCGCCGGTGCTGGGCCTGGAGGTCGCGGGCCGCGTTGTCGCGCTGGGCGCCGGCGTCACCGAATGGAAAGTCGGCGACGGCGTCACGGCGCTCACCGCCGGCGGCGGCTATGCCGAATACTGCGTTGCGGCGGCCAGCCATGTGCTGCCGATTCCCGCGGGAATGGACTTCGCCACCGCCGCGGCGCTGCCCGAAACCTGGTTTACCGTGTGGGCCAACCTGATGGACCTGGGCCGTTTGAAGCGCGGCGAGCGACTGCTGGTGCATGGCGGTTCCAGCGGCATCGGCCTCACCGCGATCCAGTTGGCGAAGCACCTCGGTGTCGAGTGCATCGTCACGGTCGGCAATGAAGAGAAGGCTACCTTCTGCCGTACCGCAGGCGCGGCGCACGCGATCAATTACCGCACCGCCGACTTTGCCGCGGAAGTGAAACGGATCACCGCAGGCGCCGGCGTGGACGTGATTCTGGAAATGGTCGGCGCGCCCTA
Organism: Sulfuritalea sp.; assembly: GCA_016712985.1. Classification (GTDB taxonomy): domain Bacteria; phylum Pseudomonadota; class Gammaproteobacteria; order Burkholderiales; family Rhodocyclaceae; genus Sulfuritalea. The sequence continues at coordinate 132,329 of JADJQA010000008.1, forward strand.
CTTGCAGCGCAACCTTGCCGCGCTGCGACGCGACGGGCGGCTGGTGTATGTCGCCTTCCTCGAAGGCAGCAAGGGTGAAGCCGACCTGATGCCGATCATGATCAAGCGGCTGACGGTCACCGGCTCGACCATGCGGCCGCGCAGCCTGGCCGAGAAAACCGCGATTCGCGATGCACTGGCGGCGAACATCTGGCCGGCCCTCGGGCGCGGAGAACTGCTGCCCCACCTGTTCGCCCGCTTTCCGCTGGCGCGAGCCGCCGAGGCGCACCGCCTGATGGAATCGAGTCGGCATATCGGCAAGATCGTGCTTGAGGTCACGGCGTGACGATTCTGGTGGATGTCTTCTCGAGGTAGCCTGGCCCAGGCCAAGCTGCCCTGGCCGTGGACGCTGGCGAACTTCCCCCGCTGCAGGTGCTGATCGCCACCGACTGCCTCTCCGAAGGCATCAACCTGCGGCACTTCACCGGCGTCCGGCACTACGACCTGCCGTGGAACCCGAACCGGCTGGAACAACGCGAGGGCCGTGTCGACCGCTTCGGCAATTCCGACGAAGCGGCCGCTGCCCGCACCAACGTCACCCGCAAGATCGATGAAGCCGCCGACTAGGTAAACTCCTGCACAGGCGTTAGCATCGCCGAATGACTCCGAACACCTCGTTCCGCGCCGATGCCGCAGTGATTGCGCTGGTCGGCGTTGCCCACGCCACCTCGCACCTGTTCCATCTTCTGCTGCCTCCGCTGCTTCCGTTGCTGATGCCGGACTTCGGTTTCAGCTATACCGAAGCCGGCTTCCTGATGACCGTGTTCTTCGCCATCTCCGGCATCGGTCAGGCCCTTGCCGGAATCGTCGTCGATCGTTACGGCGCGCGCCGCGTGCTGATGGCGGGCGTGAGCCTGCTGGCGGCCTCTGGTCTGGCGCTCTCGGTGGCGGCCAACTATCCGATGCTGGTGCTGGCGGTCGCCCTGGCCGGCATCGGCAACTCGGTTTTTCATCCGGCGGATTATTCCTTGCTGAACAAGAAGGTTTCGCCGCCGCGCCTGGGCTATGCCTTTTCGGTGCATGGCCTGTGCGGCAATCTGGGCTGGGCCATGGGTGCGGCAATCTCGGGCACGGCCCTGGCATGGGCCGGCTGGCGTGCCGCGGGCATGGTGGCGGCTCTGCTGGCCCTTTTTTCCCTCGTCGCGCTACAGATCGCGCGGCCGCTGCTGGACGACGACGTGGCGAGAGTTGCGCGGGACGCAGCGCGCCGCGCGGGCCCAGCGGAGGCGACTTTCGGCTTTCTCGGCACATCCGCGATCTGGCTCGCCTTCATGTTCTTTCTGCTGATTACGGCGGCTTTTGGCGGCTTGCAGAGCTTTTCCGCGCCAGTGCTGGGAGGCATCTACGGGCTGTCGCCGGCTGCTGGCGTGGCGGCGCTGACCGCTTACTTGCTCGGGTCCGCCGCCGGCATGGTGGTCGGAGGATTTGTCGCGGCACGGGTGTATGCGCATGAACGTGCGGTCGGCGGTGCCCTGATGGCCGCGGCCCTGTTTGCCGCGGTTCTGGCCAGCGGTTTGCCGGCCGTCTGGACGGTCATTCCGCTGATGACCGGCATCGGATTCGGTGTCGGTCTCGCCGGCCCCTCGCGTGATCTGCTGGTGCGTCGCGTCGCGACGGAGTCACTGGCCGGCGGCAATGCATCGCCGGCGTTTGGCCGGGTTTATGGCTTTGTCTATTCGGGGCTCGATGTCGGACTGGCGCTGGGCCCGCTGGCCTTTGGCGCACTGCTGGATGCCGGCGGTCGTGACGGCGTGCTGCCCGGCGTGGCGCTGCTGCAGGTGCTGGCGGTACTGACGGTCTTGTCGATGGGCCGCAAGGTGGCCCGGCCGCGGGCTAGATCGGTTTAGCGCGACCGGCCCAATATGGGTCGCGCATTTCCCGCTTCAGCGTCTTGCCCGCGGCATTGCGCGGGAAGGCGGGGGTGATGACGACAGCCTGGACGCGCTGGTAGCGCGCCGCGACGCGTTCGTTGATCCAGTCGCGCAGTTCGTCCGCCGTGGCTTCAGCACCGATCTTCAGGACGACGGCGGCCAGCGGGGTCTCGCCCCAGGTCTCGTGGGGAATGCCGAACACCGCCACCTCGGCAATCGCCGGATGGCCCGCGGCGATTTCCTCGATGTCGCGCGGATAAATCTTGACCCCGCCCGAATCGATCATGTCCTTCTTGCGATCGACCAGATAGAGATAACCCTCGTCGTCGAGGTAGCCGATGTCGCCACTGTGGATCCAGCCTTCGCGCAAGGTTTCCGCCGTGAGTTCGGGCTTGCGCCAGTAACCCTGCATCACAAGCGGGCCGCGGCCGACGATCTCGCCGATCTGGCCCGGCGGAAGGTCGCGGCCATCTTCGCCGACGATGCGAACCGCACTGAAGGGCGGCGGGCAGCCGACCGAGCCGGCCTTGCGCAGCGCGTCGGTCTTGTCGAGGATGGTGATGAAGCCTTCGGTCAGGCCGTAGAGCTCATGGAAGCGGCCTGGCAGGAGTTGGTTGATCTGGTCCTTGCGCGACTGCGCCAGCGGCGCGCCGAGTGAGAGGATCATCTGCAGCGAGGCGAGTTTCCGCGCATCGAAGCATGGTGAATCGAGCAGAGCGATGATTTGCGCCGGCACCACCATGATGTGGGTGACTTTTTCGCCGGCGATGGTGTCGATCATTGCCGTGGCGTCGAACTGGCGGTGCAGGATGTAGGTGGCGCCGAGATGAAACGCCGGCATCAGCGTCACGAAGGCGCCATTGAAAACGATCGCGCCGGTGTGCAGCACTACCGACTCCGGCGTCATGCGCCAGGCGGCGCCCAGCAGCAGCGCGTACATGGAGCGCACACGGTGGCTGTGCATGATGCCCTTGGGCAGGCCGGTGGTGCCGGAGGTGTACATGATGTTGAGCAGATCGTCGGCGGCGACCGCGGCCGCGGGCGGCTCGGTCTCGGGAGCGGCGGCGGCCAGGGCTGCATAGTCGCCCCAGGGCGGCTGTCCGCCGTCGATCAGCAGCACGCGCGCCGCAGGGAGCGTCGGCAATTCCGCCAGGACGCTTTCGACCACCGGCAGCAGGCTTCGCCGCGTGACCAGGCAGATGGCTCCCGCATCGTTGATCAGGCTGGACAAACCGACGCCGGTCAGCAGCGGCGACAGCGGCACCACCACCGCGCCGATCCTGGCGCAGGCCCAGTAGGTTTCCAGCAGTTCCAGGGTATTCGGCAGCAGGGTCGCGACACGCTCGCTCTTCTTCACCCCCAGTCGGCCCAGCAGGTGCGCGACCCGATTGACCCTGGCGTTGAATGCGCGGTAATCCAGCCGCTGCTCGTCAAACACCACCGCGGTGGCATGCGGGCGATAACGGGAGTGGTGCTCCAGGAGGTGTGAGAGTTCCATCATCGGTTCCACTGATGGATCCGCCAAGCCCAACCGGGGTGGGCGGGGGCGCAATGGTCAATGACTGAGCTCGGCATGGCGCGGACAGGAAACGAGGTGATCATTGACCATTCCGGTCGCCTGCATGTGGGCGTAGATGACCGTGGGACCGATAAAGCGGAAGCCGCGGCGCTTGAGTTCCTTCGACAGGGCTTCGGCCTCTGGGGTGATCGCCGGGACTTCCGCCAGCGTGCGCCAGCGGTTGATGCGCGGGCGGCCGTCGACGAACTGCCACAGCAACTGGTCCAGGCTGCCGCCTGTTTCATAAAGTTGCAGCGTGGCGCGGGCGTTGCCGATGCTGGCCGCGATCTTCAGCCGGTTGCGGACGATGCCGGCATCAGCCAGCAGGCGCGCCACGTCCCGCTCGCCATAACGGGCGATTTTTGCTGCATCGAAGTTGTCGAAGGCGCGGCGATAGTTCTCGCGCTTCCTCAGGATGGTGATCCACGACAGCCCCGCCTGGGCGCCCTCAAGGACAAGGAACTCGAACAGCGTGCGCTCATCGTGACAGGGCACGCCCCATTCGGTGTCGTGATAGGCCGTATAGAGAGGGTCGCTGCCGCACCAGGGACAGCGTTCGGTTGTTGTCAATTCAGCACCAGCACGCCGCGCCTGAGTCCGTGGTCTTCGGGATGCGCCGAGAGGACAAAGCCCAGGCTCGCGACGAAGGCCAGCATGCGCGTGTTCTCCGCAAGGAAATCGCCACGCATGTAGCGCAGCCCGTTGCTGCCCGCCGTGTCGATCAGGACCCCCATGAGGCGGCGTGCCAGGCCCTTGCCTTGCCAGTCGTCGGCGACCACGATGGCGAACTCGCAGGATTCACCGTCCGGGCTGGTGGCATAGCGAACGACGCCGATCTCCTTCTCCGCGCCATCGCGGTCGATGGTCGCGAGAAAAGCCATTTCGCGGTCATAGTCGATCTGCGTGAACCTGACAAGCTGAGCCGGTGAGACCTCCCGAATCGTGTTCATGAAGCGCATGTAACGTGATTCGGGCGACAGGGCCTTGACGAACTCCTGTTCCATCCGGACATCTTCGGGTTTGATCGGGCGGATGGTGACAAATGTGCCGTCCTTGGCCTGGAAGCTGCTCTTCAAGTGCGATGGATAGGGATGAATCGCCATGTGGTCATAGCGTCCCGCGGTGATCGGCAGGTTCTCGACGACAATGCGCGCATCTACGGCCACCGCGCCGTTTTCGTCAACAATCAGCGGATTGACGTCCAGTTCGCTGATCCACGGCAGTTCGCAAACCATGGTTGACACGCGCAGCAGCACCGATTCAATCGCCGCCATGCTGACCGGCGGCATATTGCGGAATCTGCCGAGTCGCGCCGTGGTTCGGGCCGAGGCCAGCATGTCGGCGACCAGCACTGAATTCAGCGGCGGCAGGGCGACGGTACGATCGCTGTTATAGGACTCGACGCCGGTGCCGCCGGGGCCCAGATAAATGGTGGGGCCGAAGATCTGGTCGCGCAGCATGCCGACCACCAGCTCGCGGCCATGGGGCTTCTGGACCATTGGTTCGATGGCGATGCCGTTGATCTCGGCGGCCGGATAGCGCTTCCTGACCTCTTCCATGATTTCCAGCCAGGAATCGCGGACGGCGGCCAGGCTGTTCAGGTTGAGGCGCACCCCTCCGGAATCGGTCTTGTGCTTGATCTGGGGCGAATCGATTTTCATCACCACCGACAGCCCGAGTTCTTCTGAAAGTACCATGGCTTCAGACGCGGAGCGCGCCACCACGGTTGGCGAGATGGGAATCCGGAAGGCGGCGAGCACCGCCTTCGATTCCATTTCGCTGAGTACCTTGCGGCCTTCCATCAACGCCGTTTCGATGACCAGACGCGCCGATTCGATTCGCGGTGGCGCCTGTTCGGTAATCGAGGGGGTGTTTGCATCAGCAGTTGGCGGTTTCGGTAGTAATTGGAAATATGCGAGAACAGGTCGACCGCCGGTTCCGGGGTGCGAAACGAGGGAATCCCCGCGCCCTGGAACAGCTTGCGTGCTTCGAGCACCTGGTCTTCGCCCATCCAGCAGGCCACCAGGGGCTTGTCGCTTTTGCGGGAGATCTCGATCATCGTGCGCGCCGCCTGTGTCGGGTCGGTCATCGCCTGCGGCGTGAGGATCGCCAGCACACCATCGACATTCTCGTCCTCGATGCAGGCCTGAAGCGCGGCGCCATAGCGCGCCGGATCGGCGTCGCCGAGGATGTCGATCGGGTTGGACTTCGACCAGGTGCCGGGCAGCAGCCCGTTGAGGCGGGCCAGCGCGGCCGGATCAAGTTGCGCCAGCGGAATGCCAATGTCTTCGGCATAGTCGGCGGCCATGACACCGGGGCCGCCGCCATTGGTGATGATCGCCAGGCGTTTTCCGCGTGGCCGAAAATGCGAGAACAGGGCGGAGGCCGCCGCGAACATCTGGCCGACGTTGGCCAGACGGATTACGCCGGCCCGCCGCAGCGCGGCGTCGAACACGTCGTCGGCGCCGACCAGGGCGCCGGTATGCGAGAGCACGGCTTTCCGCCCGGCCGGATGCTTGCCCACCTTGATCAACAGCACTGGTTTGCAGCGCGCCGCCGCGCGCAGGGCGCTCATGAAGCGCCGGGCGTTCTTGATGCCCTCGATATACAGAAAAATGTTCTCGGTACGCGGATCGGAGACCATGAAGTCGAGCACTTCGCCAAAGTCGATGTCGCTTTCGGCGCCCAGCGAGACCACATTCGAGAATCCGATGTTGTTGGGCAGCGCCCAGTCGAGGATCGCGGTGCAGAGGGCGCCGGATTGCGAGATCAGACCAATCGTGCCGGGGTGCGCGAAGCCGTGGGCGAAGGTGAGGTTGATCTGGCTCCCTGGACGCATGATGCCAAGGCAGTTGGGACCGATCACACGCATGCCGTGGCGACGGGCGTTCTCCAGCGCGGAGCGTTGCAGCGAGCTGCCGCGGGGCCCGGCCTCGGCGAAGCCGCCGGAAATGATTATGGCGTTGCGGCAGCCGGCGCGACCGCAGGCATCGATGATTTCGGGCACGGTGTTCGCCTTGGTGCAAATCACCGCGACGTCGAGTCGATGGGGAATCGCATCCACCGACGGATAGCTCTTGCCGCCGAACACGGTTTCGTGTTTCGGATTGACAAAAAAAAGACTGCCCTTATAGCCCGAATCGAGCATGTTGCGCACCAGCGTGACGCCGATGGAGTTTGGCTTCTCCGACGCGCCGACGATGGCAATCGATTCCGGTTCGAAAAGCTTCTGCAGGTAGTGTTGTTCGTTTTCCATAAAGGCGCTCCGCAGCGGCGATCAGATTTCGGGAAGGGGATTGGTGCGCTGCGCAAAAAGCATAGCACCTTCCGACGCTTCGAATGCCTGTCGAAATGGCCTAAATCAGGCCGGTTTCCGGTTCCGGGCATGCCGGTAATGGCCGTAGTGACGATCGGCGCTGAGGATGTGGTTGACCAGCCAGCCGGTCAGCAAGCGCTTGATGCGAAAGATCAAATAGACACAGTTGTCCTCACCGCATTCGATTTCGCGCCGCAATTCGCCAAAGTACTCAAAAAAACGCTGGTGCTGGCGGACGTGCAAGGCGAGGAAGGGGTAGTCGCCTTCCCGCATCATTTGTTCTTCGATGGCAAAATCATTGGTCGCAGCGAGCTGAATCTGCGCCAGCAGCGGCGGTGTCAGGTCCCAGGCGCCGACGTTTACCGCTCGCGCCAGCGCATTCATGTCGGCAAGCAGGTTCTGGTGCGCCTTATCGGCGAGTGACCTGACCGAAGGCGTACTCCTCGCGCCAGGGAGGCAGGGAGTCGGTCAGCGAACGGCCCGGCCCCTCGGTGGCCGTTTCGCAGCGTTCCAGATAGGCACGGGCGGCGTCGTCGTCGGGAGCAGTCGCCAGGTAGGCAATGATCTGGTCACGGGCGCTCTTGATGTCGTCGAGATGAAAGTAGGCCAATGCCTGCTCGAAGGATTTCAGGCCCCTTGCCTTGGCCTCCCTCAGCGGCGCGGGGTCGCCGCTGAAAACTTCGTACACCGATTGCGTGTCCTGCTTGCCGCGCACATGGGTTCGGTCAAGAAAGCGAATCAACCAGAGGCTCGGCTCGTCAAGGCTGTACAGCGTGTATTCGCTGACCAGGATTGACACCCCGTATCCCTTGGAAAGACGTTCCAGTCGCGCGGCGAGGTTGACCGCGTCACCAATCACCGTTCCATCCATGCGTGCGGCGCCCCCCACGGTGCCAAGAATGACAATGCCGGTGTTGATGCCGATACCGATCTTGATCGGACGATAGCCAGCCCGCTGGCGCCCGGCGTTGTAGGCTTCAAGCCGCTCCAGCAAAGCCAGACTACAGCGTAATGCCGCGTCCGGCGAATCGGGAAACAGCGCCATGATGGCGTCGCCGATGTACTTGTCGATGAAGCCGCCGTGAGCGGTGATCACCGGCTCCATCTGCACAAGATAGGAGTTGAGAAAGTTGAAGTTCTCCTGCGGACTCATCGACTCGGACAACGCGGTGAAGTCGCGGATGTCGGCGAACAGGATTGTCATCTTGCGCTCGACCTGTTGCCCGAGCGCGACTTTGCGGATGTCGTCGATACCCAGCAGATTGAGGAATTCGCGCGGCACGAAGCGGCCGTAGGCTTCTGTCGTCGTACTCAGCCGTTCGCGCAGGGCATCGGTGTTGTCCTGTGCGCTGCCACCACGCGTTTTCGGTCTCTCCAGCATCAGGTAATTGGCCCCGCGGCGTCATGCGACTTGGTTTCGGTTCAAAATGATACCTGACATGACAACACATATGAACGAAAACCCATCGCCATGGGTCGAGCGTTTCCTGCCATTGATCACCGCGGGCGGCTCGGTGCTGGATCTGGCTTGCGGTCAGGGCCGACATTCCCTGCTGCTGGCCCAACTCGGCCACAGGGTGGAAGCGGTTGACCGCGACGTCGAGGCCCTGGCGCGGATTTCAGCCAGGGCACCTGGCATCGTCACGCGAGCAGCCGACCTCGAGGGCGGTCCCTGGCCGTATCACGGCTGCGCCTTCGATGCCATTGTCGTCACCAATTACCTGTTTCGACCACTGCTGCCGATGCTGTTGAATGCGCTGGAAGTCAATGGCGTGTTGATCTACGAAACCTTCATGGTCGGCAACGAGCGCCGCGGCAAGCCGTCAACCCGACATTCCTGCTGCGTCCGGGTGAATTGCTGGACGTGGTACGCGGGCGCCTTACCGTCGTGGCCTTCGAGCAGGGCAAGTGGATACCCGCGACCGGCCGTGGTGCAGCGCATCTGCGCGACCAGGCGCCTCGGATCCGCTGCTGCCGGATTAGCGCGTCTGGCGCCGCAGGTTGAGTCAGGCGGATGCGGCGAGGATTGCCGCCGCCAGCTTGTCCAGCGCCGCTGAATCAAGCCTGTCCGTGCCGTATCGGGTTGCGGCTTCAAACGACTGGTAGTTGGACGCCTGCGAACGCTGGTAGAGCGGGTCGTAGTGCAGGGTCAGCAACTCCTCCACCAGCGCCGGGAAGTTCTGCCCGGCGATCAGCGAGCGCCAGCGTTCCAGCGTCTCGTTGCTTTGCAGGCCCTTGAGCTGTTCCAGCCGGCCGTTCAGCCAGGCCGGGTCGGCCATCGCATAGTCGTAGTCGCGCAGCAGGAATTCGACTCGCGCCTGCAGCGATGCCTCGATGCGCAGTCCGCGCGCGCCGCGGATGGCCGCCAGCAGCGCATCGGGCAGCTGCAGGCGACCGATCTTGCGGCTTTCGGCCTCGACAAACACCGGGCGCGAAAGGTCAAGCGCCGACAACGCGGCCAGCAACCGCGATTCGAAGCCCTTCTGCGCCGGTTGCGGTTGGCCGGGCAGGTTGCCCAGCACGGAGCCCTTGTGGCGGCCAGTTCCTCCAGGTGCAAGATCTGTCCGCCGCGCTTCGCCAAGGCCTCCAGCAGGCGGCTCTTGCCGCTGCCGGTGGCGCCGCTGACGACGCGGAAGCGGAACTCCTGCGGCAGTTGCGCCAGTTGCTCGATCACGTGTCGCCGCCAGGCCTTGTAGCCGCCCTGCAGGCGATGCGCATCCCAGCCGATTTCGCGCAGGATGTGGCTGAAGGCACCGCTGCGCTGGCCGCCGCGCCAGCAATACACCAGCGGCCGCCAGGTTTTCGGCTTGTCGAGCAGCTGCTGTTCGATGTGCCGGGCAATGTTTTCGAGACCAGCGCCGCGCCGAGCTTCTTGGCCTCGAACACCGACACCTGCTTGTAGAGCGTGCCGACCAGGGTGCGTTCCTCGTCATTCAGCACCGGCAGGCTGATCGCACCGGGCAGGTGGTCCTCGGCAAACTCGCCCGGCGCGCGGGCGTCGATGATGGCGTCGAATTCGGCGAGTTGTGCTACCGTTGCCACGCCCCTGGGCAGTTGTTCGGACATTGGTGCTTACTTGAGCAGCGGCCTGAGGGCGTTCCACACGTGGTCAAGAATTTTCGCTTGCGCCGCGGCAGTCGGATGCAGGCCATCGGCCAGAAACGCGTTTTGATCCAGGGCGATGGGCTCAAGCAGAAAAGGCAGCAGCGGGACTTTCTGGCGTTTGGCAAGATCGCGGAAGGCGGCGTCGAATTCCTGCGTGTACTTCGGGCCGTAATTCGGTGGCAAGCGCATGCCGACCAGCAGCACGCGCGCCCCTTGTTTCCTTGCCTGCGCCACCATGAAGTCAAGATTGTCCTGCATTGCCGCCACCGGCAGGCCGCGCAAGCCATCGTTGGCGCCAAGTGCGAGAATGACGATAGCAGGCTTGAATTGGGTCATTGCGGCGGCAAAGCGCGCCCGCCCGCCCGCCGTGGTTTCGCCGCTGATACTGGCGTTGGTCACGGTGAGGCGGGAACCGTTGGCCTGCAGGCGCTGTCCGAGCAGGGCCGGCCAGCTCTGGCTGACGGCGATGCCGAAGCCGGCGGAGAGGCTGTCGCCAAAGACCAGGATGCGCTGCTGCGCGGCACTGGCGGCCACGCTGTAGAGCAACAGGATCAGGAAGCAACTATGGGAGAAAAGTCTCTTGGACATGGTTCGGAAGGGTGTGGTGACAGACGTGGTTATCGATGTCGCGGCTTTGGGCAAGATCGTGCCCAGCGGCGATGGCACGCTCACGATTCTGCACGAGATTTCGTTCGCCGTGACTTCCGGCGAGGCGGTGGCCATAGTCGGCGCTTCGGGATCGGGCAAGTCGACGCTGCTGGGCCTGATGGCCGGTCTCGACCTGCCTTCGTCGGGCACCGTGCATCTGGGCGGGCAGGACCTCGCCGCGCTCGACGAGGATGCCCGCGCCGAACTGCGCGGCCGCCTGCTCGGCTTCGTCTTCCAGTCCTTCCAGTTGCTGCCGGCGCTGACCGCGCTGGAAAACACCATGCTGCCGCTGGAACTGGCCGGCCGCGCCGATGCCCGCGCGCAGGCCGAGGCGATGCTGGTGCGAGTCGGCCTCGGCGAGCGCCTCGGCCACTATCCGAAACACCTTTCCGGCGGCGAACAGCAGCGCGTGGCGCTGGCCCGCGCCTTCGCCATGAGGCCGCAACTGCTGCTGGCCGACGAACCCACCGGCAACCTCGATGCCGCCACCGGGGCGCAGGTCATCGACCTGATGTTTGCGATGAATGCCGAGGCCGGCACCACGTTGATCCTGGTGACCCACGACGAGGCGCTGGCGCATCGCTGCGGGCGGACGCTGCGCCTGGCGGGAGGGCGGCTGGACGCGTAGCGCCATGATCAAAAGTTCCCAGGGCGACCGGCTGGCGCGGCGAGCAGTGCGGCCACGCTGCCGACCGCAGTGCACCGGACACAGAGACGACAGGGCGCAGAGGCCACAGAGAAAAGCCTGGGCCCGGCGGGGGGGGGGGGCCCCAAAGAAAAAGAACTCTCTGTGTTCTGTGTTTTCCCGTAGTGCCTGAGTCAAGGCTGGGCCATTCTGGTTAGACTAGTTAAACCAGTATTCATGGGAGGCACCCAATGCAAACCGTCAGCCTGTTCGACGCCAAAACCCATCTCTCGCGCCTGATCGACCAGATCGCCACCGGCGCGGAAACAGAGATCGTGATTTCCCGCAACGGCAAGCCCGTGGCGCGCATGGTGCCGATCCAGGAGGATGTCTCGCGTCGCATCGGCCTGGCCAAGGGGGAGTTCAAGGTGCCTGACGACATCGACGCGCACAACGCCGAGGTCGCCGCGCTGCTCCTTGGCGGCCGCTGATCGTGCGGCTGTTGCTCGATACCCAGATCATGCTGTGGGCGCTGACCGGGTCCGCGCGACTGGGTGCGGCGGCGCGCGGCCTGATCGCCGATCCGGCGAACGATATTTACGTCAGCACCGCGTCGATCTGGGAAATCGCCATCAAGCACGCGCTCGGGCGCGGCGACATGCCGGTCAGCGGCGCGCGCGCCGCCGAGTTGTGCGCTGCGGCGGGCTACCGCGAACTGGCGGTGGCCTGGCGCCACGCCGTCACGGTGGAAACCCTGCCGCCGCTGCATGCCGATCCCGTCGACCGAATTCTCGTTGCACAAGCCCTGGCCGAACCCATGCGCTTGCTGTCGCGCGACGCCGCCGTGGCGGGTTACGGCGCCATGGTGATGGCGGTTTGATCGGTTTGCGTCACCGCTCGCCGACTTCATGTTTCTGGTATAAACAGGAGCAGACCGCTGCTTGTAACGTCGGCTGGAATTCGGCCGTCATCGCCTGGAATCTCCCATGACCAAGAAGGCATCCGCATCGTCCAAGAGCGCCGCCGCCCAGGCTGAAATCCTCAGTTACCGCCATGCCGACCGCCGCAAGAACAATCCCGAAGTCGGCATGGTCACGCCGGCCACCGACCCCGACGAGGGCAAGACCGTCTGGCAGCACGACCCGCATCTTGACCCGACGCTGAGCTGGACCGGCAAGGCCGAGCGCCTGAGTTTCGCCGTCGATACCGTCAGCCTGCATGTGCATGAGCGCATCGACCCGGCGAGCATTCTTTCGGCGGTGAGAAGAAGAGTCGGCACCGGGGACACGGCGAAAGACAAGGCCAAGGGCGCCAAGGCGGCCCGGCAGCGCGCCATGCAGCCCGGCCTGTTCGACGCGCCCTTCGAGAGCCTGCCGCTGCGCGACGCGATCGACTTCTACAAGCACGACAAGGGCTGGAGCAACCGGCTGGTGGCCGGCGATTCGCTTGCTGGTGATGAATTCGCTGTTGCAGAAGGAGGGCATGGCCGGGCAGGTGCAGATGATGTATTTCGACCCGCCCTACGGCATCAAGTACGGCTCCAACTTCCAGCCCTTCGTGAACAAGCGCGACGTCAAGGACCGCGCCGACGCCGACCTGACGCAGGAACCGGAAATGATCAAGGCATTTCGGGATACCTGGGAGCTGGGCATTCATTCCTACCTGACCTACCTGCGCGACCGGCTGCTGCTGGCGAAGGAGTTGTTGAGCGAGAGCGGCAGCGTGTTCGTGCAGATTTCGGATGAGAACCTGCACCATGTGCGGGAGATCATGGATGAGGTGTTTGGAGCAGGCAAACTATTGCAATGATCTTCTTCCTGAAGACGAGCGGCAACGAAGCTACATTGATCCAGTTGGTGACTACCTTGTCTGGTACGGCAAGATTCGACGAAGACCAAGATCAGCCTTTGACGTTGAGCGGAAGCAGAGATCACACTGGAGTACATTACAGGACTCGAAGTCCGAACGGCGAGGTTCGGCGCTTAACCGCCGCTGAAGTTCGGGGCGAAACGCGAGAACCCGAAGGCCGGCGTTTCATGCCGAGTAGCATGTACTCAGACAGTGGTGGCGGTACAACCAGCTACACAGTTAGTTTTCAGGATCGGGTATTTTCAGTATTGCCAGGATATTTCTGGCGCACATCCGTTGATGGAATGCAGCGGCTCATCAAAGCCAAGCGAACTTGCGCCGATCGGGGAAGTACCTGCGCTACAAAATGTTCTCCAGCGACTACCCGGTCGTTCAATCAACAACATGTGGGCCGATGTACGGGCTGGCGGCCTTGGAGACGCGAAGGTTCTATGTAGTTCAGACAAACGCGGATGTCATCGAACGCTGTCTCCTGATGACCAGCGACACCGGCGACTTGGTGTTCGACCCCACCTGCGGTTCCGGTACCACGGCCTTCGTCGCCGAGAAATGGGGCCGGCGCTGGATCACCTGCGACACCTCGCGCGTGGCGGTAACGCTGGCCAAGCAGCGCTTGATGACGGCGAGCTACGACTACTACGAGCTGCGCTATCCGCACGAGGGCCTGCGCGGCGGCTTCATCTGGAAGACCGTGCCGCATGTGACGCTGAAATCCATCGCCAACAATCCGGAGATCGACGAGCTTTACGAGCGCATGCATCCGGCCGTCGAGGCGGCGCTGGCAACGCTGAACGCGGCGCTTGCAGGCCCGTCATTCCGGCGCAAGCCGGAATCCAGAAACGCCGCCAAAGAACTGGATGCCGGCCTTCGCCGGCATGACGAGGGTGGGTTGCAGGAATGGGAAGTCCCCTTCGATTTCCCCGCCGACTGGAACGAAAATGCCCGCGCACCCTTCGATGCCTTCCACGCCGCGCGGCAATCGATGCAGAAACAGATGGACCGTTCCATTGCCGACCATGCCGACCAGGAAACGCTCTACGACAAGCCGGCGAAGTCGAAGACCAAGCTGCGCATCACCGGGCCGTTCAGCGTCGAGGCGGTGCCTTTCCCGACCGTCGCCGCGCTCGATGAAACCCGGCCCCTGCAAGAAGCGGACGCGAGCATCGCGCGTTCCGGCGAATCCTCGCGCCAGCATCAGTGGCGCGACGAGTTGCTGAAGACCGGCATCCGCGGCAAGGGAGGGCAGATGCTCAAGTTCGCCGAACTGGAAACCCAGCCCGGCACGCGCTATCTGCATGCCACCGGGCATCTGGAAAGCGGCGAGCGCGTGGTGGTCAGCTTCGGCCCGGAGTACGCGGCGCTGGAACAAAGGCAGGTCGCGATGGCCCTGACCGAGGCCGGCGAACTGTTCCCGCTGCCGAAGATGATCGTGTTCTGCGCCTTCACCTTCGATCCGGAGGCGGCGAAGGACATCGACCACCTGAAGGGCATCGTCGCGCTGAAGGCGCAGATGAATACCGACCTGCTGACCGAAGACCTGAAGAAGGCCCGCGCATCGAACCAATCCTTCTGGCTCATGGGCCAGCCCGACGTGGAAGTGCGCAAACTCAAGAACGGCGACTTCGAAGTGGAGGTGCACGGCTTCGATTACTTCGATACCGTGAAGGCTGAACTGGTTTCCGGCGGCAAGGGCCGGATCGCGATGTGGTCGCTGGATACCGACTACGATGAGCGCTCGCTGTTCCCGCATCAGGTGTTCTTCCCGATGGCCGGCAAGGGCGAGGGCTGGGACAAGCTGAAGAAGGACATCCGCGCCGAACTCGACGAAGAGCTGCTGCCGCAGTTTCACGGCACGGTCTCGCTGCCCTTCGCGGCAGGGGACAACCGCAAGGTGGCGGTGAAGATTGTGGATGACCGGGGAATAGAATCGCTGAAGATCGTGAATCTGGAGGATTCAAAATGAATGCGCATGTAATGGAACTGCTGGAGGAAGCCAAGAAACTGCCGGTGCATGAGCGCATCGAGCTGGCCGATTTGATTTATGCCGATGTTCCGGTCGATCCGAAATGGGAGGCGGCGTGGGCTACCGAGGCGCAACGGCGCATCGAGGCCTATCGGCGCGGCGAGATCGAGGCGGTGGATGCCGACGAGATGCATGCCCGGATTGCGGCAAAGTACGGTCTGTAGTGAAGATACGTTACATCGCGGTCGCCGAAATCGAGTTCGATGAGACTGTAGCCTGGTATCTGGCGCGTACCCGCGGAGCAGCCCGCCACTTCGGCAAGGAAGTAAGGAATGTCGAACGCTTGTTGCTCAGGTATCCTCGAATCGGCCGGTGTGTCGAGCTTGATGCCCGCAGCTTGTGCATCAATGATTTCCCTTACAACCTGATCTACTCGATCGAGAAAAACGAGATCGTGGTGGTTGCCGTGGCTCACCACAGCCGTCGTCCCGGGTACTGGATGGATCGCCTGGGCGATACTCGCTGATGGCAGCCTCCCTGATCCGCGCCGAACTGGACAAAGACCTGTTGGCGAAGGTTCGCGGCCCGGTATCGCTGTTCTTTGCGGCGGGCAATACGCTCAAGGTGGCTATGAAGATCGTGGGTGACCGGGAGACTGAGTTGTTGAAGATAGTGAATCTGGATCAAGGAGATCTGCGATGAATGCACGAGTGGAAGCCCTTATTGATCAAGCGAGAGGTATGACTTCGGAAGAACGTGTCGCGGCGCTCGATGCCTTGCAGGAACTTGTCGCTCCACCGGATCAGGCATGGGGCGAAGCCTGGGCAAGAGAGAGCGAAGAGCGTCTGGATGCCTACTTGCGCGGCGACATCGACGGGGAGGATTTCGACGTGGTCATGGAGCGGATGCGGCAGGAATTCCTCGTCAAATGAGGGTGAAGATTTTGAAATTGGAGGACTGGCCGTGCTGATTACTCGACTGAAGCTAAAGAACTGGCTCAATTTCAAGAAGGTCGATGTCGCCTTGCGTGAAAGGGTCTACGTGATCGGCCCGAACGCATCCGGAAAATCAAATCTGCTTGAGGTTCTTCGCTTTCTGCGCGATGTCGCAAAGCCCGAAGGTGGCGGTCTGCAAAAGGCCGTGAAGGACCGAGGGGGAATTACCAAACTACGTAGCCTTTTGGCAAGAAGAGATCCAGAAATCTCGATTGAAGTGGAGCTTGCCGAGCGCGTTGATGCTGAACCTGTTTGGCGCTACTGTCTTGCGTTTCGTAGTGAAGGCAAAGGACAGCAACGTTTGCTGGTGAGCAAGGAGCAAGTTGTGCATCTGCCCACGGGAATCATTTCCTGTGATCGCCCTAACGAGGAAGACAAGGCGGACACGGATCGTCTTACTCAAACCTATCTTGAGCAAATCAACACGAACCGGGAGTTTCGCGACGTTGCGGACTTTTTCGCTTCCATTACCTACCTGCATCTTGTTCCTCAACTGTTGAAACATGCAGATCAGTTGGGCGGATATCGCATGGAGGATGATCCTTTCGGTCAGTCCTTTCTGGAACGCATCGCGAAGACTCCTGAACGGACGCAACTTGCGCGCCTCGGCAAGATCGAGAGCGTCCTAAAGGTTTGCGTTCCAAACATGAAAAACCTGCGGTTTGAGCGCGACGAAATCACAGGCACTCCTCATCTGGAGGCAATGTATGCCCATTGGCGGCCAGACGCTGGGTGGCAACGTGAGAGCCAATTCTCCGATGGAACTTTGCGACTACTGGGCATTATGTGGAGCCTGCTGGACGGCGACTCGCTGTTGCTGCTCGAAGAGCCTGAGTTGTCGCTTAACGAGGACATCGTGCGGCGAATTCCACCGTTGATATGGCGTATCCAGCGCTACGCCAAGTACAGGCGCCAAGTATTTATTACGACCCATAGTGAAGCCTTACTTGGAGATAAGGGAATTGATCCTCGCGAGGTCATCCGGCTGGAGCCAACCCAAGATGGCACGAAGGTGATTGAGTCTACCGAAGCGGACAGGGCTCTGATTGCGGCAGGTTACAGCGTTGCCGAGGCAATGCTGCCTAAAGCGAAACCTGCTCAAGTAGACCAGCTCACGCTCTTTAATCCATGACCGGAAGAGCCATTCTGGTAGCCGTCGAAGACGAGTTGAGTGCAGCGGTAATGCGGCGGCTTGTTGCGTCTGTCGACAGAGACTTCGTTATAGACCGAATCATCAATACCCGAGGTAACGGACCACTGAGGGCCGGCGTACCCAAATTCAAATCCGCGAGCCATGTGCTACCCCATGTGGTACTGACGGATCTCGACCGCAGCCCGTGCCCTCCTGACTTGTTGCAAAAGTGGGGAGCAATCAATCTCCCTGCGCAGCTTCTGGTCCGTGTAGCCGTTCGCGAGGTCGAGGCGTGGCTGCTCGCTGACCGATTCGGCATCGCAGATTTCCTCGCCGTCGCAGCAATCAAGGTGCCTGCCAACCCCGAAGGCGAGACCGACCCGAAACGAACATTGATCAACTTGGCCCGGCGTAGCCGGAAGCGGCGGTTAGCGCAGGAACTCGTTCCAACACCCGGTTCGCCGAATAAGATCGGTCCTTTTTACAACGCCCGGCTGACGGAATTCGTCAGCCGTCAATGGAATGTGGTGCAGGCAAGGGGAAATGCTCCAAGTCTGGATCGCGCCTTGGCGCGCCTCTCGACATTCCTACCGATTGGAAAGAAGTGAGTGCAGCAAAGTCGCTAATCATCAACTCCCCCTACGTCGCTCCCGCCCGCCACTGGCAGCAGGCACGCGACGGTTCGCTGGCGCTGCTGGAATCGCGCCGGCCGGCGAGTTACGAGATTTTCGACATCCGCAACAACACCCGGCGCACCGAGGAACTGGAACGGATCGGCGAGATTCGCGGCCGGGTGGATGCCTGGCGCGCGGCCGGCTATCCGGGCGCGACCGCGGTTACGCGGCGTTTGCTGGAACACTGGCACGACCGCAATGCGCGGCGGCTGCCGTTCTACTTCTGCCAGTTGGAAGCCATCGAAACCCTGATCTGGTGGGTGGAAGGCACGCCCGAGTTCCGCCAAGGGATCTTCGTTCCCGGCGACGGCGGACCTTGGGAACGGCTGTGCAGCAAGATGGCGACGGGCGCGGGCAAGACGGCGGTGATGGCGATGATCGTCACCTGGCAGGTATTGAATGCGCTGACCTATCCGAAACGGCAGAAAGATTTTCGCGGGCATTCTTTGTCGTGGCGCCCGGCCTCACCGTCAAGGAACGATTGCGCGTGCTGTATCCGGGAGAACCGGACAACGCCTACGACGAGTTTTCGTTATGCCCGTCGGAAGCGCTGCGGCAGAAGCTGAACCAGGCGGAAATCCTGATCGAGAACTGGCACACACTGATGCCCTTGAAAGAGCAGGACCGTTCGGTGGTGAAGAAGGGCGCGGAGTCCGACGAGGCTTTCGCCCGCCGTGTGCTGGGCAAGCTGGCAAGCTTTCGCGATCTGGTGATCATCAACGACGAGGCGCATCACGCTTACCGCGTGCCGGCCGAGGCGAAGATCAGCAAGAAGGCGGCAGCGGAACAGGGGCTTGATCTGGACGAGGCGACGCGCTGGATCGAGGGGCTGGACCGGATACACAAGACGCGGCGCATCCAGCGCACGTTCGATCTTTCCGCGACGCCCTTCGCGCCGACCGGCAAGGCCAGCACCGAGGCCGGACTGTTCTCGTGGATCGTCTCCGACTTCGGCCTCAACGATGCGATCGAAGCCGGCCTGGTGAAAACACCGCGCGTGGTGATTCGCGATGACGCACTGCCCGACGCCAGGACTTATCGCTCCAAGCTGTACCACCTTTACCGCGACCCGGAGGTGGCGGAGGACCTGAACCGCAAGGCATTGGCGCACGAACCTTTGCCGAAGCTGGTGCAGGATGCCTACACGCTGCTCGGCGCCGACTGGCGGGCCGCGCAACAGCAATGGCGCGACGCCGGACACACTTCGCCGCCGGTATTGCTGACGGTGTGCAACCGCACCGAAACGGCGGCCCGCATCGAGCGCTACTTCAGCAAGGGTGATGCCCACTGGCCCGAGCTGCACGCGCCGGAACGCACCCTGCGTGTCGATTCGCGGGTGCTGGAGAAGGCCGAGATCGGCGAAACCGCGGCCACCGACAAGGACTACGAAGCCACGCTTCAGGCAATTGTCGAGGCTGTGGCAATTCCCGAAGACAGGAAGCAGAGGCTGCGCGAGATGAAGAAGGAAGACCTGCTGCGCTCGATTGTCGATAACGTCGGCAAGCGCGGTACGGCCGGTCAGGACGTGCAGAACGTGATCTCGGTGGCGATGCTGTCCGAAGGCTGGGACGCGAAGAACGTAACGCACATCATGGGTCTGCGCGCTTTCACCAGCCAGTTGCTGTGCGAGCAGGTGATCGGCCGTGGCCTGCGCCGGGTGTCCTACGATCTGGACGAAAACGGTTTGTTCAAGCCCGAGTACGTCAATGTCTTCGGCGTGCCGCTGTCGATATTCCAGGATGTCGGCGATGGCGGCGAACCGCCGCCGCCACCGCGCCCCAGTACGCAGGTCGAATCACTGCCCGAGCGCAATGCGCTGGAGATTCGCTGGCCGAACGTGTTGCGTGTCGATACGGTGGTGCGGCCCACGCTGGTGGTCGACTGGGATGCGGTGGCCGCGCTGGCTTTTGATCCGGCGGCAACACCCGTGGTGGCGGAAATCGCCCCGGCATTGGGCGGCGCAACCGACATCAGCAAGGCGGTGCGCATCGATCTGGAATTGCTGCCGGAGGAATTTCGCCTCCAGCGCATCAGCTTCAAGGCGGCGGCCAAGGCCTTCGCGGCGCTGGAGGGTCGCTTCACCGGCAAGCGGGAATATCTGGTGTTCCAGTTGATCCGGCTGGTCGCCGCCTTCCTCGCCTCGAACAAAATCGACATTCCGTCCTTGTTTCATCAGGAGCCGTTGCGGCGGCGCATCCTGTTTGCGCTGAACATGGATTTGATCGTCCAGCATCTGTTGCGTCATATCGCCGAGCAGAACGTGGAGCGGCTGGAGCCGGTGTTCGATGAGGAGTTCCCGATTGGCTCGACCCGCGGCATGCGTACCTGGTACACCACCAAGCCCTGTCAGCCGACCAGAAAGTCGCAGATCAGCCACATGCTGGCCGACAGCGCCTGGGAGCAGCATGCGGCGAACGTGCTGGAGATGAGCGAGCGCGTGGCGACTTACGCCAAGAACGACCATCTGGGCTTTCAGTTGCACTACCTCTGGAACGGCGTGCGCCGCCGTTTCCTGCCCGATTTCCTGATCCGGCTTGTGAGCGGCAAGACGCTGATCCTGGAAATCAAGGGTGAAGATTCCGAACAGGACCGCGCCAAGCGTGCGGCCCTCGCGATCTGGGTGCAGGCGGTCAATGCCAAGGGCGGCTTCGGTATCTGGTGCTGGGATGTGGCTTTTGAACCCGCGCAGATCCAGGACATTCTCGGCCGGCACTGACTGAATCACAGGCTGTGAAATAATTGGCACCAGCCATCCTGTCCGTCATTCCGGCGTAAGCCGGAATCCAGTGCGTGGCGCTGATATCCATGAAAACAATCGGATAGCCGAACTGGACCCCGGCCTTCGCCGGGGTGACGAGAGCGGAAATCGAGCCGTAATGAATTTTTCACAAGCTCTCAGGCGCCAAGCATCAGCCTGGCCGCGGCGACCCCGCTCCTCACCGCGCCTTCAAGCGTCGCCGGATAGTCGCCGGCCACATAGTCACCCGCCAGCCAGAGGCTGGGCAGTCCGCTTGCCGGGTCCGGTCGTTGCAGGTTGGGCACGCAGGCGAAGGTGGCGCGTTTTTCGGTGATGGTTTGGACCGCCAGCGGCGCCGGCAGATTCCGCACGAGGCGGGCGATTTCCTGGTGGATGCCGCGTTCGAGTTCTGTGGTCGGCAAGTCCAGGTGGCGGCCACGCGCGCTGATGACCGCGGCGATCAGGCCCTTCTGGCCGCACAAGGCGCCGCGATCGAACAGCCATTGCGCGAGCCCGGCGTCCACGCCCAGCATGGGCTGCGGCAGTTTCACCCCGTCGGGATAGCTGAAGTAGCTGGTGACGATGGGTTCCCAGTCGAAGTGGGCCACTTGCGACGCCAGCGCGGGCACGAGACTGCCGAGGTGATAGGGCGCGACGGCGAGGACGATCTGCGCGAACGGACCGGCATCGTCGATCAGCCAGGCATTGCCGTTGTGCCTGAGGGAGCCGACGCGCTGGCCGAGATGCACCGCGCCGCCGCGCTGCGTGATGAACTTCGCCGCGGGTTCCGGAAACAGCGCCGAGAGGTTGACTTGCGGCAGCAGCATGTCGCTGGCCGCGCGGGCGCCGGCGAGGCTGTCGCGCAAGACATTGGCCAGCACCTGCGCCGAAGCGCGGTCGGCGGGGGTGTTGAGCGCGGCGATACAGAGCGGCTCCCACAGGAGTCGGCGCTGGCGGGACGGCGTTTCGTTGCGGTCCAGCCACTCCGTAACGGTGGTGTCCGGCACGATGCGGAACTTGGCGGCTTGCAGCCCTTGCATGAGGCGGATCGCCGCCCACTTTTCGCGCCAGTCGAGGCCCTTTGCGAAGAGCAGGGCAAATGCGGTGTGCAACGGCGCCGGCACGGGTATGGAAGGCGCACTCATGAGGAATTCGCCGGGAAATTCGAAACGCAGCGGAGTGCGCCTTAGCAATACCTCGGGATCGGCGCCGACGGCGCGCATCAGGCGCAGGGTTTCGGTATACGCGCCAACCAGGATGTGCTGCCCGTTATCGACCGAGAAGCCCGCGATCTGCGTGGCGCGGGCACGACCGCCGAGAACTCGTGATGCCTCGAACACCTCCACCGGCCGGCCTGCGGCGGCGATCTCGACAGCGGCGGCCAGTCCGGCGTAACCGGCGCCGATCACGGCAGACTTCACGCCACTATCCAGGTCTTTCCAGCCAGCCACAGTTTGCGCAGCGGGGGCAGCGAGATGCGTCGATCCAGCACGCGGCAGCCGTCCCGCACGATTTCGTCGAGCGTCGCGCGGTAGATGGCAGCCATGATCAGCCCGGCACGCTGCGCCTTGCGGTCAGCGGCGGGGAGTTGGGCCAGCGCCTGCCGGTACGTTGTCCTGGCGCGCTCGACCTGAAACTCCATCAGCCGGCGAAAGTTGTCGCTGTAGCGAGCCTGCGCCAGATCGGCTTCATCGACGCCGAAGCGCGACAGCTCATCCTGCGGCAGGTAGATGCGCCCACGCCGGGCATCCTCGCCGACGTCGCGGATGATATTGGTGAGCTGAAAGGCCAGGCCAAGGTCATGAGCGTATTTTAGTGTCATGCGGTCACGGTAGCCGAAGATCTCGGCGGCGAGCAGGCCGACCACGCTGGCGACGCGGTAGCAATACAGGTGCAGGGCCTTGAAGTCGGCGTAGCGGGCCTGCTCGAGGTCCATCTCCATGCCCTCGATGATTTCCAGCAATTGCTCCTGCGGCAGCGAAAAGTTCCTTAGGGATAGGGTCAGCGCCTGTGTCACCGGATGGCTGGGACGATCTGCGAACGTGGCCTGCACTTCGCCGCGCCACCAACCCAGCTTGGCGCGCGACAACGTGGGATCGGTGCATTCGTCGACCACGTCGTCGACTTCACGGCAGAAGGCATACAGCGCGGTAATCGCCTGGCGTCGGAATGGTTCGAGAAACAGGAAGCTGTAGTAGAAGCTGGAGCCGCTTTGCGCGGCCCGCTGCTGGCAGTATTGATCGGGGGTCACGGCGAATTTACCGATGGGTGTCCAGGGGGCGCACCAGCGAGCGCCAGAGGATCATGGGCCAGTCGAGCGGCCGCAGCACCGGGCGTTGGCTGAAGACATCGAAATCAACGGCCTCGATCTTTTCCAGGATGCGCAGGCCGCCGGCCACGATGGCGCGGATTTCAAGGCCGATGCGTCCCGGCAGGTTCCAGCCCAGCGGGGCGCCGGCGAGCATCAGCGCGCGCGCCCTTTCGACCTGGAAGCGCAACAGGGAACGAAAGCCCTGCGAAACGGCGAGCGTGGGGACGGCGTTGGCGGGTACGCCAGCCTGGCGGCGAAGAACGTCATCATCACTGACGCCAAAGCGCGCCATCTCGTCCTGCGGCAGGTAGATTCGGCCCTGGGCGCCCTTGGCGGCGTCGATGCCGACATCCTGCCAGTGGTTGATCAACTGCAG
Organism: Sulfuritalea sp.; assembly: GCA_016712985.1. Taxonomy (GTDB): domain Bacteria; phylum Pseudomonadota; class Gammaproteobacteria; order Burkholderiales; family Rhodocyclaceae; genus Sulfuritalea. The sequence goes on from JADJQA010000008.1 coordinate 155,548, forward strand.
CGCGGAACAGATGGCGTCGGAACGGGAAAGATTTTCCGCCGTGGCATGGCCGAACAGGTGCAGCAACAGGCGTCCCACCGGATCGGCGGAGCGGCGGCAGTAGTCCATCAGTTCGGCGAAGTCCCCGTAACGGTTCTTGCTGATGTCCTGGATGAACGCGTCAAGCAGATCGCGAAACAGTTGCAAGCGCAGGCCGTACCGGGAAATCACCGGTCGCAGGCGCCGGAAGATCGCATGTTGCGTGGGCTGGCCCCGCTCGATCGCGTCCAATTCGGCCTGGTAGGCGGCAAGCAGCGCACGGCGCTGCCGCGGCGACAGATCTCCTTCGTCGGCGAAGTCGTCCGCGCTACGGGCGAAGGCATAGATGGCTGCCACCGGCTCGCGCAGGGGGGCTGGCAGAAGAACGGAGGCAACGGGGAAGTTTTCGTAGTGATCAACGGCCATGATGCGGCGGAAGTATATACAGGGCTGTCCGGAGAGGCTCGCGATAGCGGCGCAAGCAGCATGCTCAAGGGTCCGCCGTGCTTGCGGTGATGCAGGAAAGAAATGTCGAAAGCAGGTAAAATTCAACATCCAAGTCGTGTCGTTCAGGTCGGGATTTCTCGCTGCTTGCGACATGCGCCCAGGTGGCGGAATTGGTAGACGCACCAGATTTAGGTTCTGGCGCCGCGAGGCGTGGGGGTTCGAGTCCCTTCCTGGGCACCAGTCGTTGGGCGCGGACCCGCCGCGTGGCGCTGGCACGGCTTTTTAACGATTTTTTCAACCACGGATCTAGAAATGACGGACAAGGCAACGACGGAGATGGCAATCGACACGAGCAGCGCGCTTGAAAGACGCATCGACATGACGGTGGCTCTGGCCGAGGTAGACAAGGATGTCGAGCAGCGCCTCAAGCACCTGTCGCGCACGGTGAAGATGCCCGGCTTTCGTCCCGGCAAGGTCCCGCTGAAGATGGTGGCCCAACAATATGGCTCCCAGGCGCGTTCGGAGGCGATTGGCGCGGCAGTGGAGAAAGCCTATGGCGAGAAACTGCGCGAACAGAAGCTGCGCGTCGCCGGTTATCCGCGCATCGAGCCGAACGCCGATGCCAGCCCGGGGTTGTTGGGTTTCACCGCGGTGTTCGAGGTCTATCCCGACGTCACCCTGTCCGATATCTCCGGCCAGACCATCGAAAAGCCGACCCTGACGGTGACCGAAGCCGAGGTCGACAAGACCCTCGATGTCCTGCGCAAGCAACGTACCATTTACACGGAGACCGACCGCGCGGCCATCAAGGATGATCGTCTGTTGATCGACTTCATCGGGCGCAAGAATGGCGAGGAATTCCCCGGCGGCAAGGCCAGCGACTACGGCGTGATGGTGGGCGGCGGCATGATGCTGCCCGACTTCGAGACCCACCTTGAGGGCGTCAGGGCCGGCGAGCGGAAAGTTTTCGACGTTACCTTCCCCGCCGACTATCAGAATGCCGAACTGGCCGGAATGACGGCGCAGTTCGAAATGCACGTGAAGAAAGTCGAGTCGCCCCGCGTACCGGAGATCGACGCCGATTTCGCCAGGCAACTCGGCGTTGCCGATGGCGATGTCGACAAGATGCGCGTCGAGGTGCGGGCGAACCTGGAGCGCGAAGTCAGGAAGCGCCTGCTGGCCAAGGTCAAGGGGCAGGTCATGGAGGCGCTGCTGAGGGTTAACCCGATCGAGGTGCCCAAGGCGCTGGTTGCCATGGAGTCCGAGCAAATGGCTCAAGCGGCGCGCCGCGACATGGAATCGCGCGGCATGACGATGAAGAATGTTCCGGTCGAGTCCTCATGGTTCGGCGAGCAGGCGACGCGCCGGGTGAAGCTCGGCCTGTTGCTTGCGGAGTTGGTCAAGGTCAGGGATCTTCATGTCAAGCCCGAGCAGGTGCGCGCCATCGTTGACGAATACGCCGAGACCTTCGAAGACCCCAAGGAAGTGGTCCGCTGGTACTATTCCCAGCCACAGAGGCTGGCCGAGGCCGAGGCTCTGGCGCTGGAGAACAATGTGGTGGATTGGGTGCTCGCCAACGCCATGGTCAGCGAAACCCCCATCGCCTTTGATGAACTGATGGGAAATGCAGCATGATCTTGCCGGAGAGACCCATGTACGGTTCGCGACAGTTTGCCGGTGCGTACGACGCGCCGACCCCCGATACGCAAGCGCTCGGCCTGGTGCCGATGGTCATCGAGACCAGCGGTCGCGGCGAGCGGGCCTACGACATCTATTCGCGCCTGTTGCGCGAACGGGTGATCTTCCTGGTCGGCCCGGTCAATGACGCGACGGCCAATCTGGTGGTGGCGCAACTGCTGTTTCTCGAGTCCGAAAATCCGGACAAGGACATCTTCTTCTACATCAATTCGCCGGGAGGTTCGGTTACCGCCGGGATGGCGATCTACGACACCATGCAGTTCATCAAGCCGAACGTGTCGACGCTGTGCATCGGCCAGGCGGCCAGCATGGGCTCCTTCCTTCTTGCCGCGGGAGAGAAGGGCAAGCGTTACTGCCTGCCGAATTCGCGCGTGATGATCCATCAGCCCATGGGCGGTTTTCAGGGGCAGGCCTCGGACATCGAGATACATGCCAAGGAAATCCTTTACCTCAAGCAGAAGCTCAACGATATGCTGGCCAAGCACACCGGCCAGCCGATCGAGCGCATCGAGCGCGATACGGATCGCGACAACTTCCTTTCCGCCGATGCTGCGGTAGAGTATGGTCTGGTGGACAAGGTGCTGAGCAACCGCGCCGAAGCTGCCGGGGCTTAGAGCCTGTGTTTCAGTGCGATTGCTGCTGAAACAGACTCTTGATCGTTTGCACGGGCGGAGACGAAGATGGCGGAAAGAAAGTCGGGTAGCGGGGAAAAGCTGTTGTATTGCTCCTTCTGCGGCAAGAGCCAGCATGAAGTCAAGAAACTGATAGCCGGCCCCTCGGTGTTTATCTGCGACGAATGCATCGAGCTTTGCAACGACATCATTCGCGACGAGATCGCCGCCGAGCCCGCGGGCTCCTCGAAGCGCGAGTTGCCGGCGCCGAAAGAGATCCGCGAGATGCTGGATCAATACGTGATCGGGCAGGATTCGGCGAAGAAGATCCTGGCCGTCGCGGTATATAACCACTACAAGCGTATCCGGCACCAGGAAAAGGGCAGCGACGGCATTGAACTGTCGAAGAGCAACATCCTGCTGATCGGCCCCACCGGATCTGGCAAGACCCTGTTGGCGCAGACCATGGCGCGCACCCTCAACGTGCCCTTCGTCATGGCCGACGCCACCACGCTGACCGAAGCAGGCTATGTCGGCGAGGATGTCGAAAACATCATCCAGAAGCTGCTGCAGAAGTGTGATCACGAGGTCGAGAAAGCCCAGCAGGGGATCGTATATATCGACGAGATCGACAAGATTTCGCGCAAATCGGACAATCCCTCGATCACCCGCGATGTCTCCGGCGAGGGCGTGCAGCAGGCGCTGCTGAAGCTGATCGAAGGCACGGTGGCCAGCATTCCGCCGCAAGGCGGGCGCAAGCATCCGAACCAGGATTTCGTCCAGATCGATACCACCAACATCCTGTTCATCTGCGGCGGCGCCTTCGACGGCCTCGACAAGGTGATTCGCAATCGCTCGGAAAAGGGCGGCATCGGCTTTGGCGCCGAGGTCAAGAGCCGCGACGCAGGCAATGTCAGCGAGATGTTGAAGCAGGTCGAGCCCGAGGACATGATCAAGTTCGGCCTGATTCCGGAGTTGATCGGGCGCCTGCCGGTGATCGCCACCCTGCAGGAACTCGACGAGGCGGCTCTGGTCGAAATTCTCATTGAACCGAAGAACGCCCTGATCAAGCAGTATCACAAGCTCTTTGCCATGGAAGGCGTGGAGCTTGAAGTCCGCCCCTCGGCGCTTCAGGCAATTGCCAGAAAGGCGCTGAAGCGCAAGACCGGCGCGCGGGGACTGCGTTCAATCCTGGAGAATGTGCTGCTGGACACCATGTATGAGCTGCCCACCCTGGAGAGTGTGAGCAAGGTGGTGGTGGACGAGAGCACCATCGAGACCGGGGCCCAGCCGCTGATGATCTACGCCGATCAGCCCAAGGTTTCGGGATTGAACTGAGTTTCTTCGCCGCAAGGCCACGGTAGCGATGTTGCCTTGAACACGGCGGCGATGCTGCCTTGAATACCGGCCACCCGCCCCGATGTGGACGGCGTGAGTCATAACCGAAGGAAACCATGATGTCCGGTGTGCCTGCTTCCCCAGTCGAGACCCAATCCCTGCCGCTGTTGCCCCTGCGCGACGTGGTGGTATTCCCGCACATGGTGATCCCGCTGTTCGTCGGTCGTCCCAAGTCCATCAAGGCGCTGGAAACGGCGATGGAGACCGGCAAAAACATCCTCCTCGTAGCGCAGAAGTCCGCTGCCAAGGATGAGCCCGTGCCGGAGGACATGTACGAGATCGGCTGCCTCGCCAACATCCTGCAGATGCTCAAGCTGCCCGATGGCACGGTGAAGGTGCTGGTCGAGGGCATCCAGCGCGCACGCGTGCTGCGCATCGAAGACCAGCGCGCCCTGTTCGTCGCCGATGTCAGCCTGATTCCGGTCGAAGAGCGCTCCGACAATGAAATCGAGGCGATGCGCCGCGCGGTGCTGGCCCAATTCGATCAGTACGTGAAGCTCAACAAGAAGATTCCTCCCGAGGTGCTGACATCGCTGGCCGGCATCGAGGACGCAGGCCGGCTGGCCGATACGATCGCGGCGCACCTGCCATTGAAGCTGGAACAGAAGCAGGAGGTTCTGGAAGTCTTCGGCGTCACCGAGCGTCTGGAAAAGCTGCTCGGCCAGCTTGAAGCCGAACTCGATATCCTGCAGGTCGAAAAGCGCATCCGCGGCCGCGTCAAGCGCCAGATGGAGAAGAGCCAGCGCGAGTACTACCTCAACGAGCAGGTCAAGGCCATCCAGAAGGAACTCGGCGAAGGTGAAGAAGGCGCCGACATCGACGAGATGGAAAAGAAGATCAAGGCCGCCGGCATGAGCAAGGAGGCCCTGGCCAAGATCAACGGCGAGGTCAAGAAGCTCAAGCTGATGTCGCCCATGTCGGCCGAGGCCACCGTGGTGCGCAACTACATCGAAACCCTGCTGGCGCTGCCGTGGAAGAAGAAGTCGCGGATCAGCAAGGATCTGTCTGCCGCCGAGAAGATCCTCGACCGCGACCACTACGGGCTGGAAAAGGTCAAGGAACGCATCGTCGAATACCTCGCCGTGCAGCAGCGGGTAGACAAGGTCAAGGCTCCGATCCTGTGCCTGGTCGGCCCTCCGGGAGTGGGCAAGACCTCCTTGGGCCAGTCGATCGCCAAGTCCACCAATCGCAAGTTCGTTCGCATGGCCCTGGGCGGTGTGCGCGATGAAGCCGAGATTCGCGGCCACCGGCGGACCTACATCGGTTCGATGCCAGGCAAGATCCTGCAGAACATGACCAAGGTCGGGGTCAAGAACCCGCTGTTCCTGCTCGATGAAGTCGACAAGATGGGGCAGGACTTCCGCGGCGATCCCTCGTCCGCGCTGCTCGAAGTGCTCGACCCGGAGCAAAACCACACCTTTCAGGATCACTACATCGAGGTCGATTTCGACTTGTCCGATGTGATGTTCGTCGCCACCGCCAACACACTGAACATCCCGGCCGCCTTGCTCGACCGGCTGGAAGTGATCCGCCTTGCCGGCTACACCGAGGACGAAAAGGTGAACATCGCCCTGCGCTACCTCGTGCCGAAGCAGATGAAGAACAACGGCATCAAACGCGACGAGCTGACGATCACCGAAGACGCCCTGCGCGACATCGTGCGCTATTACACGCGCGAGGCCGGCGTGCGCAGCCTCGACCGCGAGATTTCCAAGATCTGCCGCAAGGTGGTGAAGTCGCTGGTGATGAAGGCGCGCAAGAACAAGATCGTGGTCAACGCCAGGAATCTCGACAAGTTCCTCGGCGTGCGCCGTTACAGTTTCGGCATGGCGGAAAAGGAAAACCAGATCGGCCAGGTCACAGGTCTGGCGTGGACCGAGGTCGGCGGCGAGTTGTTGACCATCGAAACCGTCGCCCTGCCCGGCAAAGGCAAGACTATGACCACCGGCAAGCTCGGCGAGGTGATGCAGGAGTCGATCCAGGCTGCGTTGTCGGTGGTGCGCAAGCGCAGCCAGGCGCTGGGGATTCCGGACGATTTCTACCAGAAGAACGATATCCACATCCACCTGCCCGAAGCCGCGACACCGAAGGACGGCCCCAGCGCCGGCATTGCCATCTGTACTGCGCTGGTATCCGTCCTGACCGGCATTCCGGTGCGCGCCGACGTGGCGATGACGGGCGAGATTACCCTGCGTGGTGAAGTGCTGCCGATCGGCGGGCTCAAGGAAAAGCTGCTCGCGGCGGTACGTGGTGGCATCCGTCTGGCACTGATCCCCGAGGAAAACGTCAAGGATCTGGCGGAAATTCCCGACACCATCAAGAACCGGATCGAGATTCAGCCGGTACGCTGGGTCGACAAGGTGCTGCAACTCGCCCTCGAGCGCATGCCGGAGCCGCTCCCCGAGCCAGCCGCGACACCGGCCGTGGCCGCGGTTGCCGGCGATGAAGCGGTGAGCGGCGTGGTGACCCACTGATCCGGGGCGAGCTGATAGAATCCATTACGCTGTCAGATGGTGGCAGGGACCGTACAGCGGGTGCTTAGCTCAGTTGGTAGAGCGTCGCCCTTACAAGGCGAATGTCGGCGGTTCGACCCCGTCAGCACCCACCAGTTTTCGCTTCAAGTGAGTACAGAAAACCCGCACTGTCACAGGCTTTGCGGGATTTTTTGTCGCCCATAGCGTCCAACGCGGTTCGTTTGCATCCGACGGTAGCTGCGCATGGCGCTTGCGGGACGGGACCACGAAGTCCTATCGACGCTCCATTTTTCGCTGAGGTCATTCAGGACGCAAACGCGAGAAATGATATTCAGCAGCATCGCAAGGACCTGTTCGGTGGGCTTTGCTCGTCTCGCAGTCAGCGTGCAGGGAACCCTGGTGGTGGCCCATATCCGGGGGAAGGCGGAGGCGGGTAGAACGCGCCTGGGGACGCCGTCGCGGGAGCGATCTGGGTGGCCGGCACCTGAACCCGGCTGCGCGTCATGGAAACGGCGACAGGCACCTTTTGGCCCTTCGCGTACATGCACTGGACGTAGGCGTTGTCGTAGTTGCGCTGGGTTGCATAAGCGGAATACTGGGCGGCCCCGGTGCCAGCCATGCTGCCCACCACCAGCCCGGTGCCGGCGCCGTAGCCGGCCCCTTGCTGCCCCCCGATTGCAGCACCGGCAAGAGCCCCACCACAGTACCTACAACGGCGCTACCCACACCGGCATTGACCGCCGCCTGATTCGCCTCAACGCCTCCTGTCTGGTTCTGGGCATACTGGCGGCATTCGGCGTCGTCATAGCGAAACTGCTCGAAGCTCTTGCCGCTCCCCGGCAAAGCCATGATGCTGGGACCGGTTGGCGCAGAGGCACATCCGGCGAGCAGCAGCAGGACCGACATGAAGGCGAGAGAAGTGGTCATTGGTTTCATGGACGCGACTCCTGTTTCAAATCAGGGCTGACCCTCGGGCTGTGGCAATACCCGTTGCCATCCACTGGGACACTCACTGACATAGGGGTAATAGCCCTTCGCCGTGGCGCAGTAGTACCAGTAATTGGCCGGGGCCGCGGCAACAGGCGAGGCCGGAGCGGGAGGCGCGGCAGGTGCCACCTGCTGTTCGATATACACCTGCGGTGCCTGGCGCTCAACCACCACCTGCGGATAGTAAGGTGGGTAGTATGGCGGGTGGTAATAAGCGGGGGGCGGGTAGAACCAGGGCCCGCCCCAATAGGGACTACCGATCATCACGCCGAAGCTCACATGGCCGCCTCCGTGACCTCCTCGATAGCCTCCCCGATGGCCTCCTCCCCGGGGATCTGCCCAGACGTTGCCGACTCCGCACGTACCGAGCAGCAGTAGCGCGATTATCAACTTGCTTTTCTTCATGGTAGCTTTCCCCTGGTTTTATGACGGCATAGGCCGGCTGTAGGGTCGCCCGCAGACCCGACCACAACGCTCATTTGACTCCCTGCGTGTAAGCGGATTGCCCCAGACGCGGAGTGTTTTGTAAGAAATCGTTACGTCGGTGGGCGTCCGGCGGGTGCTATTTTTTTCGCGTCACGAGGTGCTGGCGCAGCCAGGCGGCGAATTCGGCCTCTTCGAGTTCGCCGGCGGCGAGGGCGAGGATGGCGACCGTGGCTTGCGCTTGCGTCGCCGCGAGGCGATAACCGTTCAGGGCGATGAACAAACCCACCGAAAGAAACGCGGCCCGCCTGTTGCCGTTAACGAAGGGATGGTTCTGCGAAATTCCGCAGCCATAGGCAGCAGCCAAGTCAGCGACATCCGGCTCGCCATAGGCCGCCAGATTATGCGCGCGCGCCAGCGCGGAATCCAGCAGCCCCCCATTGCGCAGGCCGGCGGCGCCGCCATGTTCGGCGAGACTCTCGCCTTGCAGCAGCAACAGCGCCTGCTTGTCGAGCCAGCGCCAGCTCACTTGGCGAGCACGTGGAAAGTGTCGCGAAACTCGCGCATGAAATCACGCCCGGCCATCATCTGTTCTTCTAGCGCCGGATCGTAAGGCGTGACCACATAACCGTCCGGCGTCTCGGTCAAAAAGACTGACTGGCCTTTCTCCAGCTTCAGGCTCGCCAACACCTCCTTGGGCAGAATGACGCCGACGGAATTGCCGATCTGGGTGAGCTTGAGGATGTGCATGGCGGGCTCCAGCGAAGTTATAACGATCGTTATACTGCCCTAGAGATTCGCAGGTTTCAAGCTTTGCCACTGCCAAATCCCTTGAGCCAACCTCGTGATGCTCAAGCGAATCCCAGACGCTTCTCCCCTTTCGCCAAGGGCCTTTCCCTGCGTCGCGAGCACACAGTTAACGCATTGCGGCTCAGCCAGCAGCTGGCTTTCGGAAATTGCGAGTGGATCGATAGCAGGACCGTACCGACCATCACGCACTTGCCCACGACAGCGACAATCTCACGGAGGCTTACTACGCCCGTATCGTTCTGCGCGGCTCTCGCTCAGGTATTGCGAGAAATACCAATGGCCGTTCGCACCGCGTCTGCAATGATGGCCGATTCGCCGCTGCCAGTGGTTGATAGCCTGATCAGAGGCAAGCCTGCGCGGCGGAAAACAGCGTTCTTGATCTCATCGCGTACTGACTGCAAGGAACCGGGTTGATGAAACGCCCATCCGTCGACTTCGATGCAGACCAGCGGCAGCTTCCCAATCGTGTCGTAGATGACCAGATCGGCATGCGACCAAGGGTTGTCCACGAACTGCCGTTCGCGAACCGACAGATCAGGTGCTCCACCAACAAGCCACGCCAGCGGTACGTGACGAAGGCACCCCAAGCTAATTCCGACGAACTCGGAACTGTTTAGTACATCCTGAATCACTGCCTCGGCAAGGTTCTCTGACTCCCAAGCAGAACCTCGCCCCCTTGCTCCCAGGAACTCGCGGCGAGCGCTCAGATAGTTCGAGTACAAAAGGTCGAACACTGAACGCACTTGGGAGTGCATCACAAACTGTTGGTGATGACGAATGTAGCGGACGAGATCGCCGAAGTTCGTCGTGAAATTGTCTTGCCCAGCCGCCATCACCACAACAAGCATCCGCTGCGCCCGCGAGACTGCCACGTTGAGCAGCTTCGCATCGTCCACAAAATCACCGATCTCGTTGTCCACGGTAGATAACACGATGGCCTGCTTCTCCCTCCCCTGAAAACCGTGAACCGTATCCACCTCGACACCGTCGCCAAACGCGTTCCTCAGGAGGGCGACCTGGGCACGGTAGGGCGAGACGATGCCGATGTCGGTCACTCCAGCAGTTCGCAGAGCGGGCAAGACTTCCTCTCTGATGACATCAATCTGTCGCTGATTGATCCGGCCTCTGGCGTGATTTCCGGGAACGGTAAACACCACCTGCATAACGTCAAGCTCATCACGGTCAACGGTCATGGTGATCAACTTGTCACCGTAGAACTTGTGGTTGAAGAAACCGACAATCTTTGGATGGCAGCGATAGTGCTCTCGGAGTAACACGTTCGGAGCCTGAGGCCACAGGGCTACAACTGAAGACAGCAGGCTATTACGGGTGTAATCCCATGCTGGACAGGTCGGCTGGTATCTGGCCCAGGCGTTATCGGCCTGAAGTCGAGAATCTTTGTCGACGACGTTTGGCAATTGCTTCTCGTCGCCGACAATCACCACACGTCGAGCACATGACAAGGCAAGCACGCCCGTCGCCACATCAACCTGGGACGCTTCATCAACGATCACCAAATCATAGAGACAGTCAGGTGAAAGAGATGTCTTGATCGAATGGGTGGTACTCAACACCACCGGATAGTCGTTCAGGAACTCGCCATATTCCGACCACAGCTCGCGTTCTGTGAAGATCGATCTCGTGTCTTTTCCACCGAATCGCTCTGCAATACTGGCGAGTAGCAACTCCCACGACAGTGCTTCCAACTGGCGTTGAAGTGCATGGAAATCCTGTCCGGCCAAAATGCTCTCTACGGTCGCGAGTTGGCTCTGAAGTTCAGACAGGTGCCTGTCGTAGTAAATGCTTCGGAGTACGACCGGTCCTGACCTCAGCAGCTGACGACGTACCTTCGGCCCCGACAGGCCATGACGGTAAATGTCTCTGATCCAATCCATCACGCTGGAACGAATATCTGGGCCGATCTCCTCGCTTACGACCACGAGCACCAAGAAGTCGCTGGCCGTCCAGCGGGTCAACAGGACATCCATATTCGGCGGTGGCGATGCACCTGAGATTTGACGATGCAACTCTGCCTCTGCGCGCGTCTGAGCGACTTCTGCAACCAGCATGGCGCGGTCATTGTTCGTCTGGATAAGCTTATCCAGGAGGACTGACAACGACGCTATGCGTACGTCGAGGTGCGATATCTCTTCCTGGGGGGCCTAGCCGCTTGAAGCATCCAGTTCGGGTATCCGCTCTGTGTTGCGATGAAGGCTGCTTTGTTGTCTCTCCTGCCCAGAGCCGCCAATAGAAATCCGAGACCTCGTTCTTTCAATTTGTCGGCGACATTCTTGGTCGCTGCGTTGTTATTCGACACGACTGCGACCGTTAGTCCGAAGCGAATCGCGTTGGCCGCGATGTTCAAAATGGTCTGGGTCTTGCCGGTACCAGGCGGTCCCTGCACGATGGTCACCTGCGACTGAAAAACCTGCTCGACAGCGGTCTTCTGACTGGCATTCGTGCCGAACGGGTAGATCAACGTACCTGGCAAAACCGACTTCGCCAAAGGGGCGCCAGGGGTCAGATAGGCGGCCAAGACGCTGACATCAGGCACTCTGGTCAAGTATCTATACTGACCTGCCAGTACCGATCGGCCCTCATCGCCCTTTACGCTGACCAATTCGGCCACAGCACGGAAGTAATCCAGCACGGCGCTACGACCAGAAGCAAACGCAACATCCCTTTCCTCGCGCACATCTGCCGCGGCATACAGCACGCGAGCACCCCGCGCCAAGACGAGGTAGAAGCCCGGAAATTTGATGATGGAGTCGGCGCGAGGGAGAAGCCGACCACCGACCCGAAGCTGCACCTCTGCAGGATTCAGCGTTCCAATCGCAGCCAACAAGCGCACGCGTTCCTGCCGATACGGATACAAACGCTTCGGATGGGCTTTGTAGCTGATTCTGACTTGCCCACCAGCCGGATCCGCCACGCAGGCAGAGATGTCAACTGACTTGTCTTCCCACTGTCCGGCTCTGTTCAACACAAGCACGAGACGGGTTTCATCCATGTCGTTGGTCCTGATGTACCTGCCGTGCGCCTGCGCGACTATGTATTCCCGCAACGTGACGCGACCGCACTCGCGTAAGTCGTTTCAAAACTCGGCCTCAGCACCGCCAGAAGGCCGGCTTCGGCAGCGGAAACAGCGGCGGCAACAACTGATGGAACAGGTGCGAGCTAGCATGGGCGATGCCGACCAGTGCAATCACTGCGGCATCGGTGCAGACGGAAGTGGAGGCGGTCATTGGCCGATGCTATGCGTACAGAAATCCCAGGCGCTTCGCTGCCTTCGCCAGCGCCTTGTCCTGAGTTGCCAGCGGACAGTTCAGGCGTGTTGCCAATTCAAGATAAGCGGCATCATACGTCGTGATGCCATTCGAGTCCGCTAGATCGGCAATCTCGACCAGCGGAACCACGCGGCCGTCGGTCGCCAGCGGCAGGCGCGATGCGCGGGCCAACAGCCCTTTGGCATCCCTGGGATTGATGCGCTTGCGCCTTTGCGCGGTGAGCAGGACATTGGCGAATTCGAGATGCCACAGGGCAGGCACATGCAGGGAATAGCGCGGCAGCACATCGAGCAGGCCTTCGCTCCATGCATTTGCCTCATCCTCAAGAAACCAGGGAATCGCCGCCGAACAGTCGATGACCAGAGGCGGCCTTGCGCTCAACGTCGCCCCGCCGCGATGAGTTCCGTCAGGGTGCTGCCGGCGCCTTTACCTGACTTGGCACCAAGGTCGACTCCGCGGCGAAACGCCCGCAAGTCCGCGGTCCAGTTGGAAAGCGCCGATGCATCCGACGATGCCTCTGGCGCAACAAGACGCGCCACCGGCTTGCCATGGCGCGTCACCAGCACTTCCTCGCCATTGGCCACACGCTCGACAAGTTGCGACAACTGGGCCTTGGCTTCAAAGATTCCGACGCTCAACATGAGAACGCTCCTGACCAAAAACGTCAGTATAACCAGATTTACAAGAAATCTGGTTATACCTTGCAATGTCAGGCTTTCTTGAAGCTGAGCTGCCCCTTGCTGACATCGACCTTGACGCGATCCTTCGGGCCGAAACTGCCGTCCAGGATGAGCCGCGACAGCGGGTTCTCGATGCGCTCCTGGATCGCGCGCTTCAGCGGTCGCGCGCCGAACACCGGATCGAAGCCGGCTTCGGCAATCAACGCCACCGCCGCGTCCGACACCTCCAGCGCCATGTCCAGCCGCGCCATGCGCTTTTCCAGATAGCGCAACTGGATGCGGGCGATGCCGGCGATGTGCTTTTCATCGAGCGCGTGGAAGACCACGATTTCATCGATCCGGTTCACGAACTCCGGGCGGAAATGCGTCTTCACTTCGCCCATCACGGCCAGCTTGATGATCTGGTAGTCCTGCCCGGACATCTGCTGGATCATCTGGCTGCCCAGATTCGAGGTCATCACGATCACCGTGTTCTTGAAATCCACGGTACGCCCTTGGCCGTCTGTCATGCGCCCGTCATCGAGTACCTGGAGCAGGACGTTGAAGACGTCCGGATGGGCCTTTTCGACTTCATCGAAGAGGATCACCGAATACGGTTTGCGCCGTACCTGCTCGGTCAGGTGGCCGCCTTCCTCGTAGCCGACATAGCCCGGCGGCGCACCGATCAGGCGCGCGACGGAATGCTTTTCCATGAATTCGCTCATGTCGATGCGGATCAGGTGGTCTTCGGCATCGAAGAGGAATTCCGCGAGAGCCTTGCACAACTCGGTCTTGCCGACACCGGTCGGGCCGAGGAAGAGGAAGGAGCCGTAGGGCCGGCTTTCTTCGGAGAGCCCGGCACGCGAGCGGCGGATGGCGTCGGCGACCAGCCGCACGGCCTCGTCCTGGCCCACCACGCGGGCATGCAGGCGATCTTCCATCGTCAGCAGCTTCTCGCGCTCGCCCTGCATCATCTTGCTCACGGGGATGCCGGTGGCGCGCGAGACGACCTCGGCGATCTCCTCGGTGCCAACCTGGGTGCGCAGCAGCCTATTCTTCGCCGCACCGTCGGCGCCGACTCCCGTGGCCGCCGAGTCGGCTGCCTTGAGTTGCGCTTCGAGCTTGGGCAGCGTGCCATATTGCAGTTCGGCGAGCTTGTCGAAAGCGCCCTTGCGCTGCAAGTCGGCCATTTGTCCCTTGAGTTTGTCGATCTCTTCCTTGACGTGCGCCGAGCCCTGCACCTGGGCCTTTTCGGCGCGCCAGATCTCGTCGAGGTTGGCGTACTCGCGCTCCAGTTTGTCGATCTCGTCCTTGATCAGGATCAGGCGCCGTTTCGAGGCCTCATCCTTCTCTTTCTTGACCGCCTCGCTCTCGATCTTCAACTGGATCAGGCGGCGGTCGAGCTTGTCCATCACTTCCGGCTTGGAATCGATTTCCATCTTGATGCGCGCCGCCGCCTCGTCGATCAGGTCGATGGCCTTGTCCGGCAGGAAACGGTCGGTGATATAGCGGTGGCTCAATTCGGCGGCAGCGACGATCGCCGGATCGGTGATGTCCACACCGTGGTGCAGCTCGTACTTTTCCTGCAGGCCGCGCAGGATGGCGATCGTCGCCTCGACCGAGGGCTCATCCACTTGCACCTTCTGGAAGCGGCGTTCCAGCGCGGCGTCCTTCTCGATGTACTTGCGATACTCGTTGAGCGTGGTGGCGCCGATGCAGTGCAGTTCGCCGCGCGCCAGCGCCGGCTTCAGCATGTTGCCGGCATCGATCGCGCCCTCGGCCTTGCCGGCGCCGACCATGGTGTGCATTTCGTCGATGAACAGGATGATGCGGCCCTGGTCCTGCGCCACTTCCTTGAGCACCGCTTTCAGGCGCTCCTCGAATTCGCCGCGGTACTTGGCGCCGGCGAGCAGGCCCGCCATGTCGAGCACCAGCACGCGCTTGTCCTTGAGCGTTTCCGGCACCTCGCCATTGACGATGCGCTGCGCCAGGCCCTCGACGATGGCGGTCTTGCCGACACCGGGTTCGCCGATCAGCACCGGGTTGTTCTTGGTGCGACGTTGCAGGATCTGGATGGTGCGGCGAATCTCGTCGTCGCGGCCGATCACCGGGTCGAGTTTGCCCGCCCGCGCTCTTTCGGTCAGATCGAGGCAATACTTGTTCAGTGCTTCACGCTGGCCTTCGGCATCCTGCGAACCGACGTTCTCGCCGCCGCGAACCGCCTTGACCGCGGTCTCCAGCGCCTTGCGATCGAGGCCCGCTTCCTTGAGTAGACGCCCGGCCTCGCCCTTGTCCTGGGTCAGGGCCAGAAGGAACATCTCCGAGGCGATGAACTGGTCTCCGGCCTTCTGCGCTTCCTTGTCGGTGATATTCAGCAGATTCGATAAATCGCGGCCGATGCTGACCTCGCCGCCGTGGCCTTCCACCTTGGGCAGGCGAGCCAGAGCCTTGGCCAAGGCCGCCTTGAGGCCGGCGACATTGACTCCGGCCCGCGCGAGCAGCGACGATGTACTTCCGTCGTCCTGGTTGAGCAAGGCCAGCAGCAGGTGCTGCGGCTCGATGAACTGCTGGTCGTTGCCGACGGCCAGGCTCTGGGCGTCGGAGACGGCCTGCTGGAACTTGGTGGTGAATTTGTCGAAGCGCATGGCTTTAGCCCCAAAGGATTGTCACTGGGCTGAACGTGGGGATTGTCGCGCCGATTTCAATCCTGGTCCGCAAGAACCCGGCTAACGCCTTCCGGTCTGGCTCTGGTAAGACACCACCTTGCGCGCGCGACCTCCCCCAGCGAGCGATGGGCAGTCAGCGCACTCCATGGATCGAAGGCCGCCGCCTCGATGAGTGCGGCCAATGCCCGCCCCTCCTCCGCCTGCGGATCCTGCGGCGGCACGGTCAGCGCCGCGGAACCTTTGACCAGATGCCTGACCAGGCCGACGAACTCGTCGGCTCCCGAAAAAACAAAAGCCGGGTGGTCGATCGGCAGAAAATCCTGGCTTTCGCCCGGACCCGAGCCAAGCGCGCCGGAACCGCCGACGCCGCTTACCTCGATGGCGAATCCGCGCACGTCGAACTTGGGGTCAGATTGCCGATCAGTTCCGCCATTGGACAACCGGACCCAGGCCGCGTAAGCCGCCTGGCTGCGCAAACAGTCCGTGCCGGGCATGCACGGGCAGACCGGACAAAACCTCGAATGCGCCTTGCAGATCCAGTTGCTGCCTGCGGTACAAGGCGCGTCCCTTGCCATGCTTCGCCGACTCCAGCGCCTTAATCTGCTCGATGTCGCGGGCATTGTCCGGCATGGCACCCGGCTTCGTCCGCACCAATGCCTTCCTTCCATCGGCTATTGGGAGCAGCCATTGCACCTCTCCCGAAACTCAAGCGGCCAACAGCGCCACCACACCCAGCAGCGCGGGCCCGGCTTGCAGGTACATGATTCTCTTCGAGACGGTCAGGCCGCCGTAAATCCCGGCAACGATCACGCAGGCCAGAAAAAACATCTGGATATGCACACCAGCGGCGGCGTTCGGATAGACCAGCCCCCAAAGCAATCCGGCGGCGAGAAAGCCGTTGTAAAGCCCCTGATTCGCCGCCAGCACCTTCGACGCTTTGGCCTTCTCGGGAGTGTTGCCGAAGATCTTGAGCCCCTTCGGTCTGGTCCAGAGAAACATCTCCAAGTAAAGAAAATACAGATGTTCCAGCGCCACCAGCAGCACCAGGGCGATACCCAATGTTTTCATTATTCATCCTTTGTGGTAAAAAGCAGGCCGTGTTCAGTATGGTTCACGTCGGACTCCAGAACAACACTCAACCCCAAAGCGATGTCTATTGATCTAGGTCAGAGTTTCGTGAGCCATTGGTGGTACAGTGGTTCTGCTAGGCAAACTACAGGAGAAATGTTATGACAGGCAACATCGAGCACTTCAGCGAACTGCACCGCAAGAACATGGAAGCCGCAATGCGCATGGCGCAGCTTTCAATCGAGAATTCCCAGCGCATCATGGCGCTGCAATCCGAACTGGCCAAGGAAATGTTCCAGAGCGGCGTGGAAAACGCCAAGGCGCAGACCGGCGCGACAGACCCGCAGGCGATGATCCAGTTGCGCACGCAATATGCGCAGGAAACCACCAAGCGCATGGTCGCCGCGGCGCAGCAGATCGCCGAGATCGGCAATTCCGCGCGTGCCGAATTTACCCGTCTGGTCACCGAGCAACTCGCCTCCGGCAGCCAGGACCTGACCGAGTCGTTGCAGGGCTTCATGAAGAATCTGCCCGGCCAGACGCCGAATATGATGGAATCATTCCAGCAGGCGATCTCCACCGCCAACGCAGCTTTCGAGCAGATCACGAAAGCTTCCACGGCAGCCATGGGCACCGCCGCCGAGACAGTCAAGAAGGCAGCAAGCGGCGGATTGCACAAGTAAGCGCAGAGCAGTAATCGCCGAACGGCCGACCACGCAAGTGGTCGGCCGTTTGTTTTTTGTCCGTTGCGATACCGTCGGCGAGCGCACTTTCGCAGGTTAACCTTTGGTCGTGTTGTTGCGATTGGAGTAGCATCGAAGGCAAATAGGGGAGCGGGGAGCCGAAGTCGATCCTGTCTGAACCATGACGAAGGAGGCAAACATGCAAGCTGAAAAGACCATGTCGCTCAACACCCGACTGATCGCAACCATAGTTGCGACGCTCATTGCACTGATCGTCCTGTTTGCCGGCGTGCTGTATGCCGAACGCGGCCTCCTGCTGAGCGACCGCCAGGAAAAGGTGCGCAATCTGGTCGAGGTGGCCCATGGCGTCATCGCCCAGCACGCCAAGGCCGTGAACGAAGGCAGGATGTCCCTCGAAGACGCCCAGGCCGGCGCGCTGGCCGTGGTCCGCAACATGCGCTACGACACCGTCGAGTATTTCTGGGTAAACGACATGACGCCCAGAGTCCTGATGCATGCGGCAAAGCCTGAACTCGAAGGCAAGGACATGTCGGCGCTGAAGGATCCCAACGGCAAGCTCCTGTTCAACGAATTTGTTGCCGTGGTGAAGAAGAACGGCAAGGGTTTCGTCGACTATTACTGGCCCAAGCCTGATGAAAAGGACCCGGTAGCCAAGATTTCCTACGTCATGGGCTTCGCGCCCTGGGGCTGGATCGTTGGCAGCGGCATCTACCTCGACGACGTCAACAGGATTTTCCGCGAGGAAGCCATCAAGTTCCTGATCTGGGGCCTTATTGTCGCCGCCATTGTTGCGATACCACTGGTGCTGCTACGTCGCAGCCTGCTGCGTCTGCTGGGCGGCGAACCGAGCCAGGCCGTGGCCGTCGCCCGCCGTATCGCCGCCGGTGACATCGGTACCGACGTCGACTGCGCCCCCGGCGACAGCGAAAGCCTGCTGGCAGGAATGAAGGCGATGCAGGGCAATCTGCGCAGCATGATCCGTGAAGTGATCAACGGCGCCGAAAATCTTGGTCGGGCCTCGCAGGACATGATGCAGTCGGCCGAAAATGTGTCTGCGCTCGCCAGCAAGCAATCCGACGCCGCCTCGTCGATTTCCGAATCGGTGGTGGAAATGACCGTCAGCATGAACCTCGTGGAGGAAAGCGCGGGCGAGGCCTTCACGCTGTCGCAGCAGGCGGGCAGCCTCGCCGACAGCGGATCGACGGTAATCCAGGATGCTACGGCGGAAATGCAGCGGCTGTCGAATGCGGTGAATTCCTCGTCGGTGGCGATCCAGGAGCTGGGACGCAAGTCCGAGCAAATTACCTCGATCGTCAACACCATCAAGGAGATCGCCGATCAGACCAACCTGCTGGCCCTGAACGCGGCGATCGAAGCCGCTCGGGCGGGAGAGCAGGGACGCGGCTTCGCGGTAGTGGCGGACGAGGTCAGAAAACTGGCGGAGCGCACGGCCCTATCGACCACCGATATCGCCACGACTATCAGCAGCATTCAAACTGGCACGCAAGGCGCCGTCGCCAGTATGGAGTCCGGCGTGACCCAGGCGACCAAGGGCGTCCAACTGGCGCAGCAAGGCGGAGAGTCGATCGATCAGATCCGTGACGGGACCAAGCGCGTGCAGACCGTGGTCAACGACATAAGTGGCGCGCTGGTGGAGCAAAGCTCGGCTGCCAAACAGATTTCCAGCAGCGTGGGCGAAATCGTCCAAATGTCGGCCGAAACATCCAGCACCCTGAATCAGACGGTGGAAGCGGCGCGGCGCCTGCGTGATCTTTCCGCCGCCTTGCAGGAAAGCGTCAGGCGCTTTACGGGAGTGTGAGCCTTGCTTCAAACCCGCCGCAGACACTCGCCGTTTCTGCTAGCTGCTCCACCGCCCGGCTGCACGGTCATCGCTGGTCCGAGCGTCGACCCAGCGGCCGCCGTCGGGTGTTTCTTCCTTCTTCCAGAACGGGGCGCGAGTCTTCAGGTAGTCCATGATGAACTCGCAGGCGGCGAGGGCCTCGCCGCGATGCGCCGACGCCACCGCCACCAGCACGATGCGATCACCGGGCAGCAGCCGGCCGACGCGGTGGATCACCCGCACGCCGAAGAGATCCCAGCGGCCGCGTGCCTCGGCGACGATCGCCTGGAGCGCCTTTTCCGTCATGCCGGGATAGTGTTCGAGCGTCATCGCCGCGATAGCCGCCGCTTCGTCGGCGCCGACTCCTCCGTCCGCAACCTTGTCGGCCCGCACCAGCCCGACGAAACTGGCCACCGCGCCGACGTCGTCGCGTCCTAGCGAAAGCGCGGCAATTTCGGCACCCGGATCAAAGTCGGCTTCCTGCACGCTGACAGTCACTTCAGCCTCCGGTGACCGGCGGAAAGAACGCCACTTCATCGCCCTCCCGCACCGGCGCGTCCAGTCCGACCATCTGCTGATTGACTGCCGCGCGCAGGTTCTTCGTGATGACCAGCGCCGCCCAAGGCTCGCCACGCGCGGCGAGAAGGTCGCGCAAGGCGCCGACGCTGCCGATTCCTTCGGGCAGAGCCAGAGACTCGGAAGCCACCCCCAGCGCCTCGCGCAAGCCGGCAAAGAAAAGTACTTTCACGCTCATGGTTTGACTATAGCAGTTCGGAAAACGAAGTTTCGGTGGAGACTAACGCCGGCTTTGTCGGCGTAAAGCGCAGCGGCCGCAACTAAAACGGCAAAAACCGCACGATGTCGCCGCGGCGAATCACCTGCCCTGGCGGATTGTCGATCAACCCGTCGGCCCAGACGCAGGAGGTCAGCACGCCCGAACTCTGGTTGGGAAACGGCTCGAGGGCGCCCTCGGCATTGACGCGGGCACGAAGGAATTCGCGCCGCGGGTCGCCCTTCGATTCGAAATCGGCGCGCAGTTGCTGCGCACGGGGCATCACGGCGGAGGCTCCCTGCGCCTTGAGGATGAAGGGTCGCACCAGCATGAGGAAGGTGACGAAGCTGGAAACCGGATTGCCCGGCAGGCCGATGAAGGATGCCGCCGCAGCGCCGGCGCCGACTCCTGTGCCGACGCTGCCGAATGCCAGCGGCTTGCCCGGCTTGATGGCGATCTTCCACAGGTCCAGGACGCCCTCGGCTTCCACGGCTGGCTTGACGTGGTCTTCCTCGCCGACCGAGACGCCCCCGCTGGTAAGGATCAGGTCATTGCCGGCCGCTGCCTCGCGCAGCACCGCACGCGTGGCCTGCAACCGATCGGGCACGATGCCGAAATCCGCAACCTCGCAGCCGAGTCCTTCGAGCAAGGCGCGCAGCGTATAGCGGTTCGAGTTGTAGATGCCGCCGGGCTTGAGCGCTTCGCCGGGCATGGCCAGTTCGTCGCCGGTGGAAAACAGGGCCACCCGCAGGCGCCGAAACACCTCGGTCGCGCCGCGCCGACCGATGCGGCGACGCCGACATGCGCCGCGGACAACCGTGTACCGGCGGCGACTACCTCGCTGCCGGCGGCGATATCTTCGCCGCGACGGCGAATCCATTCACCGCGTCGAGGTACATGGTTCACCGTGAGGCGGTCGCCATCCAGGACACACAGCTCCTGCATGACCACGGCATCGGCGCCGACCGGCAGCGGCGCGCCGGTGAAGATCCGCGCCGCGGTTCCGGGGGCCAGCACATGGCCCACGCTGCCCGCCGGAATGCGCTGCGCCACGACGAGTTGCGCATCCGCCGTAGGTACGTCGGCGCAGCGCAGCGCGTAGCCATCCATCGAGCTATTGTCCAGCGGCGGCACGTCGATGCCCGAGCGCAAGGCCTGCGCCAATATCCGCCCGGCCGCCGACTGCGTCGGCACGGCCTCGGTCTCGCGTACCGGATTCGCGCCGGCCAGCAGGCGCGCCAGGGCTTCTTCGAAATCAAGCATGTTTGTGATTCCCCGTAAGTTCAGCCGAAAGTAACTCCCCGCCCGTTCAAGGGGAGCAACAGGGTGGGGATGGGGGTTCCTGGCGGCACAAGCGCTGCGGCGGCTCCCCGTACCACCTCCAACTACCTTCTCGCAAAGGGAGAGTACGAGCAGCCTACCCATCTCTTGAAGGCGGAGGCAAGCGTGGCACGCATCAGCGCAACCCCTCGTGGCACAGAATGAAATCGACGATGGCATCGCGGTCATTGAGGTCGAGTAGCGGCAACCCGGCCGGCAGCCCGGTCTGCTGCCGGACCGCGGCGGGCTCGTCCGTCGCAATGGCGACGATGGTTTCGACCCCGCTGCCCGCGATCAGCGGCTTGCCCACCGAGGGTCGATGCACTTCAAGCTTGGGGATCCTGGTGTGCTTGAAACCTTCCACCAGCACCAGGTCGCAATCCGAAAAGCGCGCAATCTGCTCCTCCAGCGAGGGTTCCGGCGCACCGCGCAACTCGTGCATCAGCACCCAGCGCTGCTCGGATATCAACAGCACCTCGGAGCAGCCGGCCTCGCGCAGGCGATAGGAATCCTTGCCCGGATGGTCGATGTCGAAGCGATGATGCGCATGCTTGATCAGCGAAACGCTCAACCCCGCCGCGGTCAGGCGCGGAATCAGCGCCTCCAGCAGCGTGGTCTTTCCCGAACCGGAATAGCCGGCGAGGCCGAAGACTTTCACGTCTCTCCTTGTGGCACCGTCAGCACCGGCGCGAAGCCGCCGCCGGGAGTACGGAAATTGGTGGTCTGCCCCTGCCACAAGCGCGCGGCGATCAACTGCACATGCCCGGCATAGACGTAGTTGCGCAAATCAAGCTTGAGTTCGACCTCGGTTTCGTCCACCCGCAGGGTGCGCGACGAAGGCGGCACCAGCGCCTGGGCGATGTAGGTACCGGCCAGCACCTCGTCGAAAACCCGCCTGGTGATCTTGTCGCCGCGATACGCCGCCTTGGAACCGTAACCCGCCGCCGGCTTGAAGAAGAGTCGCTTGCGCCGCGCCCACAAATCGTCGGCCTTTTCCGGCAGGACAAGTTCGGTGCAGGGAATCTTGGCCGCCAGGGTGGCGCGCGTTTCGGCATCGACACCCCATGCAGCGAGCAATTCCGCATCCGACAGCGCCACCAGGTTGCGCTTGTCGGCATACAGGGCGTGGGCCCGCGGGTGCGGCGTGACCACCGCCGCATCGGCCAGCCAGGCGTCGCGCAGGGCGGCATTGGCCGGCGCTTCGAGCGCGAAATCGGTGAGGCGGTTATAGACCAGGTCGATGCGCGCGGCACCGTACCACAGCGCGCCGTCGCGGAAAGCCAACTCGCGCGGGTTGCAGATCACGGCCATGATCCCGGCGCGCTCGAACAGGCGCTGGAACAGAACGAACTCGGGGTGCAGGTATTGCGTCAGAGGCGCCTCGTCGACGATGGCGACGCGGCCCAGCGCCGCGCAGATGCCGACACTGTGCGCAAACGCCCGCCATTCGGCGCGGAACATGTCGAGGAACAGGTGCTCCGGCGTGTCGCCGCCGAGGTCGCCCGGCAGCAGGGCTTCGACATCGTCGCAGCAGGCTTTCTGCGCGCGCGCCAGCAGCGCATTGAGCAGGCCGCCGCCGGCATTGGTGTTGATCTCGATCAGTTGCGGGCCGCTGTTGCCAAGCCCGCTTCCCAGGTGGAAGTCATAACCAAGGAACACGCCGCGCGCCGCCGTCCGGTGCCGCGCGACTTCCGGCGCATAAGCCAGCACATGTTCCCGGTACGCGGGCAGCGCGACGACACGCTCCACCGCGCCCACCAGCCGCGCCATGCGCCGCACATGTTCGGCGCTGACGAACGCGGCCGACGCGGCGAACAAGTGCGGCCGTCCCGCCATCACTTCGTCGTGAAAGCCGGGGCTGACCCGCTCCAGCTCGGCCGCCAGCCGGGCGCTGTCGAGCGAGACGCAGTGGCAGTCGGCGTTCAACCGGTCGGCCAGTTCGATGCCGGAAAGGCTAGTCATGCGCCGATTCTACCGGCAGCGCTCGCACGAAGAAGTTCTCGACCTCGGCCACGTCGCGTGTGCGACGCATTGGCGGGAGCGAGCGCCAGATGGCCTTGCCGTAGGGTTTCCCGGTCAGGCGCGGGTCGCAGATCATCAGCACGCCGCGGTCGTCCTCGTCGCGGATCAGCCGCCCCGAGCCCTGCTTCATGTTGATCACCGCGCGCGGCAACTGGTATTCCATGAAGGGATTGCGCCCCGCCGCGCGCAGCCGGTCGATGCGCGCCGACAGCACCGGGTCGTCCGGCGGCGCGAAGGGCAGCTTGTCGATCACCACCAGCGACAAGGCCTCGCCGCGCACGTCGACGCCTTCCCAGAAGCTCTGGCTGGCAACCAGGATCGCATTGCCGAGGAAACGGAAGCGCTCCAGCAGTTCGCTGCGCGAGCCCTCGCCCTGCATCAGCAAGGGCAAGTCGAGTCCTTCGGCCGCAAGCTTTTCCTGCAGCAGTTCACGGATGCGACGCATCGCCCGCAAGGACGTGCATAGCACGAAGGCGCGCCCGCCAGAGGCGCGGATCGGCGGCCAGGCGGCCTCCGCCACGGCCTCCTGGTACATCGCGCTGTTGGGGTCGGGCATGCCGGTCGGCGAATACAGCAAGGCATTCTTTTGGTAGTCGAAGGGGCTGCCCCAGACGGCGGTGTCGGCAGCGGCCAACCCGAGTTCGCCGCAGTAGTGGGCGAAATTGCTGCCCACCGCCAGCGTCGCCGAAGTGAAAATCCAGGCGCGTGGATGGCCTTCCATCTGGCGCTGGAAGATCGGCGCGATGTCCAGCGGCGTCAGGTTCAGCGACATCGCCTGCAAATAGACCTCGACCCACTTTACGACCGCATCACCACCGGAGACTTCGAGGTCGGCCGGGCCGCCGCGCCAGCGCTTGAGCGCCGCCGCCAGTTCCTGCGCGCGGCGCAGGCAGTTCGCCAGACCCTCGCCGCGCTCGGCCTGCGTTTCGAGGTGTCGCCCGAGTTCCGCGATCGCATCGGCCAGCCCCTGCAAGGCAGCAACGAACTCGGCTTCGCCTTCCAGCCGCGCCGCCGGCAGGCGCTGGTTCTCACCCTTCACCGCCAGACGCAGGTCGCGCGCCGCCTTGTCAAGCGCCTGCGCCGCTTCCTGCAGCGGCGCGTAGTCCTTGGCGGCGACAATCCCTTCGTTGCGCGTATCGCGCGCCAGCTCGATGATCTGGGTGGTCGACACGCTCTCGCCGAAGAACAGCCCGGCCACCTCGGGCAACTGGTGCGCCTCGTCGAAGATGATGGTGTTGCAGGCCGGCAGCAGTTCACCCATGCCCTCGTCCTTGAGCATCACGTCGGCGAAGAACAGGTGGTGGTTGACCACCACCACATCGGCCTTCAGTGCATCCTGCCGCGCCGCCAGCACGAAGCAGTCCTTCACGTTCGGGCATTCCTGGCCGAGGCAGTTGTCGCGCGTCGAGCTGGCCAGCATCCATGCAGCCGATTCCTCCGGCACATCGACGCATTCCGCCTTGTCGCCGGTTCGGGTGCGTTCGGCGAAACGGGCGATCCTGCGCAAGTGCCCGGCCTCTTCGCGCGACGCCAGCCGGCCGGCGCTCATGGCGCGTTCCAGGTGATAGGGACAGACGTAGTTGGCGCGACCCTTCAACAGCGCGATCGTGGCGCCAACTTTCAGCGCCCCGCGCACCGTCGGCAGGTCGCGGTTGAAGAGCTGGTCCTGCAGCGTCTTGGTGCCGGTGGAAACGATCACCTTGCCGCCGGAGAGCAGCGCCGGCACCAGGTAGGCAAAGGTCTTGCCGGTGCCGGTGCCGGCCTCGGCCACCAGCGCCAGGTTGCCGGCTATGGCCGCGGCAATGCGCTGCGCCATCTCCAGTTGCTGCGGCCGCGGGCGAAAGCCTGGTACGGCGGCGGCGAGCGGCCCCTCGGGGTCGAAGATACGCTCAATTTCGTGGATGGGATCGGACATGGCGGGCGCGGCATGGTAGCACGCGGGAACTGGAACTCCCGACCGCTCAAAAGTCGGCGCTGGCGGGACGGCGACGGACACCGTCGGCACCCCGGAAAGACCGGAACACCGCTGAGTCTCTTCGATCGGTCGGTCGGCCGAAACGGCCATCAATAACCGTCTGAACCATGTCTCAGTTCGGCCATCAGCCGCCGCTCGGTTTCTTCTCCAAACCGGCCGCTCACCAGGCCCACTCTCCATGGCGCCGTTCAATCTGGGCCACTGATTGAGCACGGTCAACTGATCGGAGCCACCAATTTCGCCCACCTGACTTTCGGCTGTGCAGCGTCAATTGGTTTTCTATGCTTCCAATCGCGACGCATGTCGGCCAGATATCGGCGATTGACGGCTGCACCCGGCGTCAGCCATACTCCTCGACAACCCATCGGATTTCCTATCCTTCCCAGTTGCGCAGTCTCTGCTCGATCAGCCCCAGTTCCCGAGCCACCGCTCCAATGCTCTGGCCAGCCTTCACTCGTTTCACCGACAGTTCCCTGAACTCGGCGGTGTATTCCTGCTTCGGTATCTTCTTCAACTTCGTTTCTCCTTCCAATTTACCGGGGCGTCATACCCCATCTCTTGGAGGACGAAATTCCTAGGGAAGCTCTCCCCTCGCCGCTAATGACATGGTCGGCATCCTTCACCACGGCGGAAAACCCGACGGCATCGAGGAATCAGTCCCAGCTTCAGGTAGCTGCGCCAAATCGTTTCATTTTGCGCCGTGTTGCCGCCTAATCTTCGACGAACGCTTTTCCGCGCGTGGATTTGACCGCTGGCAACGCACCATCGCCAGCAGCAGTATTGCTGCAAGCAATAGGCTGGCCGACAAGGGGCGGGTCACGAACACCGACCAGTCTCCGCGCGACAAGAGAAGCGTTCGGCGCAAATACTCTTCCATCATTGGTCCCAAACGTAGCCCAGCAGCAAAGGTGCGGGTTCTGCACCGAGCTTCACGAAGAGATAGCCAATCACGCCGAAAATACCGACCATCCAAACGTCAAAGCGTTGTTGTTGGTGGAGTACACCCCAATGGCACAAAACAGCACAATGGCCGGGAACAGCCAACGATAGGGCACGCTGAGCATCTTGATCCAGATACCAATCAGGGGCAAATTCAAAATAACCAGCATGACGTTGCCAACCCACATGGATGCGATCAGCCCCCAAAATAGCTCGGGGTTGCTGGTCATTACCTGGGGGCCTGGCTGAATATTGTGAATGGTCATGGCACCCACCATCAAGGCCATGACGGCATTGGGTGGAATGCCCAATGTCAGCAAGGGAATGAAGGAGGTTTGCGCGGCCGCGTTGTTGGCAGACTCGGGCGCCGCAACACCGCGAATGTTGCCCTCGCCAAAGGGCACCTCACCGGGGCGTAATCTGGTTTTTTTCTCCAGGGCATAGGCCGCGAACGAAGCCATGATCGCACCGCCGCCTGGCAATATACCCAGCGCCGAGCCCAGCGTCGTTCCGCGCAATACCGCCGGTACCATGTTGCGGAAGTCTTCCTTGGTCGGCCACAAACCAGTCACCCTGGTGGTGAACACCTGACGCTCACTCTTCGATTTGGACAGGTTCATGATGATCTCACCATAGCCAAACACGCCCATGGCAATGACGATAAAACCAATGCCGTCAGCCAGCTCGGGAATGTCGAAGGTAAAGCGGGGCGTACCCGAATTGACGTCAGTGCCCACCATGCCCAGCAGCAAGCCCAGCACAATCATGGCCACGGCTTTGAGCAGCGAGCCGGATGCCAGCACCACCGCACCGACCAAACCCACAAGCATCAGGGAGAAATACTCGGCAGGTCCAAACATGAACGCCATCTCGGTCAGCGGCTTTGCAAAAGCGGCCAGGATCAAGGTGCCCACGCAACCGGCAAACAGCGATCCCAGGCCAGCAGCGGCCAGCGCGGGTCCGGCTCGCCCTTTGCGCGCCATTTGGCAGCCATCAATCACCGTCACCACCGAGGAAGATTCTCCCGGCAGATTGACCAGAATAGCAGTCGTGGAACCACCGTACTGCGCGCCGTAGTAGATGCCGGCCAGCAGGATGAGTGCGGCCACCGGAGGCAAGGCATAGGTAGCAGGCAACAGCATGGCGATGGTCGCCACGGGGCCAATGCCTGGCAACACTCCGATCACCGTGCCCAAAAAGCAGCCGATGAGCGCGTACATCAGGTTTTGCGCGGTAAACGCGACCGAGAAACCCAAGGCGAGGTTATCGATCAGCTCCATGAACTATGTCCTCATGGCCCGAAGTAGGGAGGCCACACCGGGAGCTGGAGCTTGAGCAGCAGGATGAAGGCGCCATAGCTCAACACAGCCAGCACGGTGGCCAAACCGAGTGCCTCTTTCCAGATGAATTTGTCACCGGCGTTACACGCCAACAAGGTCAGAGCATAGATGCCTGCAATCAAACCCATGGGAGGCAGGTTGATACTGCGCACGCCGCCCAAGGCCACGCCGAAAATCAGATTGGCGGCGATTATGAAAATAAGTGGTTTCCAGGCGAACTTGCCTACCTTGTCTCCACGTCGCGTGGGTACAGTCAGGGCAACCACGGTGATCGCCGCACCCAGGCATGCCAACAAGATGCCCAGCCCCAAGGGGAATAGCCCCGGACCCATGCGGGCGCCAACACCCAGAGGATAGTTGGTGGAGCCAACAGCAAACGCCACGCTAACATCCCACCTTTGTGTGGCTGCAGCAGTTCCGAGAATTAGTGCGGCAGCCAAAACAGGCCTGACGATGGCACCCGGCTCGTAAGTCTGTTGGACTCTTGACTGATCACTCAACGACCGCTTTCTGTCGACTTGCTCAAGGTCGGGCTCATCGTCCGCAACAAATGCTACGTTGGGCGGGCGAAATACCCGGTCAAAAATCCGATGGTTCGGCGAGGACGGTCAGCCTGTGATTGCTGGGTACAGTAGGCCCGCTCGCCGCACCCAGGCATCAAATGCCCAGCCATTTCCCTCACGCCCACCACCATAACACAACCAAAGAAGTCTTTTTGACCGGACACCCAAATTCTCTGCACTCTTCCTCTGCCCTTCACGACCCAGGCGGTCGCGGCGTAGGACCGGGCTCCGTCGGCCTCACCGTCCAGATACGCCAGCCTTACCACATCTCGAAGTCTCGCCTTGGCATCCGCGCCGAGCGTGCCAACGTATTCTGCCACCGGCCCTTCCTTGCCTTCGGAGGGCGCCCAAAAATCCGCGAACGACGCGAATTCCATACGGATGGTCAGCGTGTCCTCCACGACATCCGCCAGGCCGGCGTCTCGCCAGGCGCTAGCCAGATCTCCGGGGCGGCTCATTGGCCTAGTGTACGCCGCCGCCCGGGCTCGGCACCCGTTCTGGTCGAGCATGGCCGCTGCGTCGTAAAACATGCGGAGGGCGACGAACCCGCCGCGCGTATCCCAGGTGGCAGCGGCCACCGTCCCGCCGGGACGCGTCACGCGGCGCATCTCGCGCACCGCAAGATCGGCTTGAGGGACGAACTGCAGCACAAGCATGGAGACCGCGTGGTCGAAAGATGCGTCCGGAAAGGGAAGCGCTGGCATCCTGCCTGGAACCCCAGGCGAGCGTCGACATTGCGGCGGTTGGCGTACTCGACGTACGTCGCAGAGAGGTCTAACCCGCGCACGCTGGCAATCTTCGGATCGCTTGCCAAACACGTTGCCAGATTGCCGGTGCCGCAGCCAACATCGAGCACCCGTACCGCTCCGGTAATGTCGGCGAAGCGGATGAACAGCGGCGCAAGACGCCGGCTCCAGCGGCCCATCTGCAGCTCGTAGCCATCGCCATCCGAGGATACGAATTTGTTGGCAACGGTCATGCGCTTGCGTCCCGGCCCGCTACAGGACGCAACCGTGTCAGCGCTCGGGTGCCTTCGCCGGGCCCGCTATTCAAGCTTTAATCCGATCGCCTTGACCAACCCTGCGTTCATGCGAATTTCATTGCTTACGAGCGCGTCGAACTCAGTCGAGGTCATCACCATGGGCTCGACGCCGAGCGCCGTTAGCTTGTCCTTTACCCTGGGCTCCTGCAGGGCCTTGAGCGTCTCGCGGTGCGAGCTTGTCCACTATCACGCGGCGGCGTCTGGCGGGCACGAAGAGCCCAGCCACATCGGATACTCCGCATCGCTGACGCCGGCTTCGCGCAGGGTCGGCACATCTGGCAGCGCGGTGGAGCGCGCGGCGCTGTTCACCGCAAGCGCCGCGAGCTTGCCACTCCGGACGTGCGGCAGCGCGGCTCCCAGCGCGACGAAGGCGAAGTCGATGCGTCCCGCGATGATTTCGGTGATCATCTCCGCGCCGCCCCTGAACGGGACATGCACGGCTGCCACGCCCGAGCGCAGCCGGAAGCGCTCCGCGCTTAGATGCGATGCGGACCCAGCGCCAGGCGAGGAAAAGTTGAATTCACCCGGTTTCGCCTTGGCTGCAGCGACAAGATCGCGGGCCGTTTTGAAACCTCGGTCCGGGGAGACCACCAGGACGAACGGCGTGACCCCGAGCGGGGCCACCGCCGCGAAGTCCTGCGCGGGTCGATAGGTCAGGTTCGAATAAAGCGCGGGCGCAATAGCGTGCGCGGACGAGTTAACGAGGAGCGTATAGCCATCGGGGTCCGACCTGGCGACCGCGCCGGCGCCCAGCGTTTGACCCGCCCCTGGCCGGTTCTCCACCACGATGGCCTGGCCGAGCTGATCGCTGAGTTGTGCGAACACCGTGCGGGGAACGATGTCTATCACGCTCCCCGGCGCGATGGGCACGATTGCCTTTACAGGCTTCGTCGGCCAGGTCTCCGCCAGGGCCTGCGCGGCCGCAAACGCCAGCCCGAGGGCAGACAGGACCATCACGGATCTGTGTTTCATTGCTGCCTCCTCATCGTGATCGCGCGCCGGGCGCGGCGCAGGCAATCCGGAGGACAGCATAGGTCTTGCAAGACGCCGCGTCCAATACATATAATGACTGACGAACAATGCCGAACCGGCATAGATAAACCATGGATCTGCGGCACGTACGTACCCTCGTCACCGTGGCCGAGCTGGGCACCGTCTCGAAGGCAGCGGTGCACCTGCACACGGCGCAGCCGGCGCTCTCCCGGCAGATTAGCAACCTGGAGCGGGAGCTCGGTCTCAAGCTCTTCGATCGCGTGGGGCGCCGCTTGGTGCTGACGGGCGAGGGCGAACAGCTGCTGGGCGATTGCCGCAGTCTGTTGCGCTGCGCCAGCGCACTCGGTGAGCGTGCCGAGCAGCTCCGGCGCGGCGATACGGGAACGCTCAGAGTGGCCGCCTCCCCTCAGTTCATCGAAGGCGTCATGTCCGACTTCCTGCGCCGATACGCCCAGCGTTATCCGAACGTGCAGGTGAAGTTGACGGAGGCGGTTTCGTGGTCCGACACGCTGGGAATGCTCGAGCGCGGCGAGATTCACATCGGCCAGAACCTGCTTCACGCCGTCGCGCACGGCGATTCGCGCTTCGCCAACCATCCGTTGGAGGGGGTCGATCTGCTGGCGCCAGGCGCCGCTGATGCCCAGCAAGAAGGAATCCATCGAGATCGCTCGCCTGGCCGCCCACCCGCTGCTTCTGCTGGATACCAGCTTCATATCCCGCCGCACCTTCGACGCCACCTGCCGCCTGACCGGCGTGGTGCCCAACGTCGTATTCGAGAGCCGGACACCGCATACACTGCTGGCGATGGCGGAGAAGGGACACGGTGTGGCAATCGTGCCTTCCGCGGTGCGAATCGCCGGCTATCCGCTGCGCATCACCCGCGTGACCTACCGGCGCAAGCCCCTGCGCGAGCCTTTGGCCCTCTTCTGGGACAAGCGGCGCCCCCTGCCGTCGTACGCTACCGCCTTCTGCACAATGCTGGCGCAGCGCGTGCGCGAAGTGTTCCCGATTTCGCAGCCGTCCGAAGCCCGGCGCGCAGCCTCGGTGCGACCCTGACCGAGTTCCCCAGCTTGTTCCTTTGACAGGCC
>JADJQA010000009.1 GCA_016712985.1 Sulfuritalea sp.
TTCACCTATGCTTACTGGCCGTGCTTCGACAACGCCGCGCATGATGGCGGGATTGCGGGGCAGCAGGCGCTGGATGCCTTTCGGCAAATCGAACAGGGGTTGGAAGAGTTTCTGGAGTCAACCCGCGGCACCGACACAATGGTCGTCCTTACGGCCGACCATGGCTTTGTCAGAAAACTCTCCGCCGGCCAGAGCACTCCAGGTCCATCCCGCGGATCACCCTGAACTTGCAAGACTTCTTCGCCCGCTATGCGAGGGAGCGGCGGTTCGCCTACTGCTACGTCCGACCCGACGCCCACAGCGACTTCGAGGACTATGTCGCAGGGGAGTTTCGCGGGGCCATGGAAGCGTGGCCCCGCGCCAAGTTGCTCGACGAGGCATGGTATGGATCGGGGCCGATAAGCGCTCGCCTGCCCGGCCGCATCGGCGATTACTTGCTCGCCAGCAAGATGACTGGACAATTCCGCGATCGCGTGACTGGCGAGGGGATCCGATCGGCTTGTCCGGAGTCCTGGCGGCCTGTCCGCCGCTGAAATGCATATCCCCTTGTGTGTCGCTTGCGCTGCATAGGCATTGCGGCGATAAGGTTTACAATTCGCCCTGTTCTCCTGTCCGTACCCACGCGCATGACAAACCAGACCAAATTCTGCTACCACTGCGGCACACATCACCCGGTTGAGGAGATGCGCCAGATTGAAACCAAGGCCGGCAAGCGCTGGCGGTGCATTCGCAGCATTCAGGCGACCCAGAAGAGTTCCGAGGCGCGCGATGCCTTCGGGCGGCAGGTGTCGGCGATGAATACGGCCGAGGCTAGGAGCCACGCGCGGCGCATGAATGAACTTCGCCAGGACAAGTGACATCGTCGCGGCCACTGCGGCATGTTGAGGATTGAGCCTTTGTCTTGATCCTGATTCACCCCGTTTGGGAAGCGGAAACAAGAGGGCATTCCCGGTCGATTTCCGGATTACAGGGCGGTAATCGGGGGCGCACGATGATGCGAAACCCACGACCCTCAGGAAGAAACTGCCCATGCGCATCAAATCCGTCGAACTGGTTGCCCTGCCCGATGCACCGGCCTGGCAGGAGAAGGTCAGGGCGCGCCTCGATACCGGCGAGGACATGGACCTGTTCAGCAGCATTGGGACGTGCCGTTGCCACCGGAAAGCTTGGTCGGCCTGACGGTCGCAGAGGCGCGCAAGCGACGCAATGAACGGATGTTCGCCATCGCGTCCGGCAACCACTGAGGACTTCCGCATCGGTGATGGCGGTCAGCCGGCCAGCTTGAACGGCAGGTGGGTGGCGGTTTCCGCTTCATAGTCCTGCATCGCGGAATCCTCGCGGAGAATGAAGTCGGCAACCGCGCGGCGCATGCCGGGGTGCGCGATCCAGAAGGCGGACCAGGTAGCCACTGGTTCGAAGCCGCGGGAGAGCTTGTGCTCGCCTTGTGCGCCCGGCTCGAAGCCTTGCAGCCCGTGACGGATGCAGTACTCGATACCCTGGTAGTAGCAAAGCTCGAAGTGCAGGCCCGGCATGTCGACCTCCGTGCCCCAGTGACGGCCATACAGGGTGTGAGCGTCGCGATAGCAGATGGCCGAGGCGACCGGTGTTTGCTCCTGGAAGGCGATGAAGACGACCAGGCGCCGGGCGAGCAGGGCGCCCGCTTCGATGAAAAACGCCACGGGGAAGGCCGGATGGTTGCCGTAGCGGGCAAAGGTGTCACGATACTGGCGATGGATGACCTGCCAGACGCTAGGGAGGATTTCGTCGCCATGCCGGGCTTCCAGGCGCAGGCCGGATTCACGCACCAGGCGGCGTTCGCGCTTGAGCTTCTTGCGCTTGTCGGCGGTGAACGTTGCGACGAAATCGTCGAAATCGCGGTAGGCCCGATTGAACCAGTGGAACTGCACGCCGCGACGCATCAGGAGACCGGCCGCTACCAGTCGGGCGCGATCTTCTTCCTCGACAAACAGGCATTGCCAGGAGGACGCGCCCAGGCGGCGAGTGACCTCCAGTGCGGCCTCGATCAGCGCCGAGGCCACGGCCTCGCGTTCAATGCCCCGCCGCACCAGCAGGCGCGGCCCCGGTGAGGGCGTGTAGGGCATGCCACTCACCAGTTTGGGGTAGTAGTCGAGTCCGCTGCGTTGCCAGGCCGATGCCCAGTTCCAGTCCCGCGAGAAGTCGCCGAAGGAATGGCTGCGCAGGTAGAGCGGCAAGAGCCCGAGCAGCAAAACGCCTTCATACAGCGCCAGGTGCCGAGCCTGCCAGCCCATCGCCGTGCCACCGGCGCCGACTTTCTCCGCTGTGCCGAGAAAGGCGCGACTGGCGAAAGGGTCGTCGCCGTGGTCAAGCAGAGCCCAGTCGGCCTCGGAGATATCGGTCGCGGTATTGTGCAAGATGATTTCCATGGTGCGCAATCCTACTCCGCACTCGGCCGCGGCCCCCCGGCTTGCCGACGAACGCGGGATGGAGGCATAGTCCTGTTCTGTTCCAGCCATCGGTTGCAGGTCGCAATGGGCTAAAATGATGCAACGCCTCTTGGTCACGGCCCTTGGGTTCGACGTCGACAAAGCAGGCCTTGGCCCCCACTGAAACTTCGTCTTCGATCTTCGCGGCTCCGACTCCCATGCGTATTTTGCTCAGCAACGACGACGGCTATTTCGCGCCGGGGCTCGCCCAGTTGGCGACCAGTCTCGCCGATCTTGGGGACATCACGGTGGTGGCACCGGAGCGCAATCGCAGCGGCGCGAGCAACTCATTGACGCTGGACCGGCCGCTCTACCTGCGCCGCGCGCCCAATGGCTACATGTATGTCAGCGGCACGCCGACCGACTGCGTGCATCTGGCCGTCACCGGCGTGCTTGAGCACCAGCCGGACATGGTGG
Organism: Sulfuritalea sp.; assembly: GCA_016712985.1. Classification (GTDB taxonomy): domain Bacteria; phylum Pseudomonadota; class Gammaproteobacteria; order Burkholderiales; family Rhodocyclaceae; genus Sulfuritalea. The sequence goes on from JADJQA010000009.1 coordinate 2,883, forward strand.
TGTCGGGCATCAATTTCGGCGCCAACATGGGCGATGACACGATCTACTCCGGCACGGTAGCGGCGGCTACCGAAGGCTACCTGCTCGGCGTGCCGTCGATTGCGATTTCGCTGGCCAGCTTCGAAGGCCGGCATTTCGTCACCGCCGGCCGCGTGGCGCGGGAGCTGGTGCAGCGTTTCCGTGACACGCCGTATGCCGAACCGATACTGCTGAACGTCAATGTGCCGGATATCCCCCACGATGAACTGCGCGGCATCTGCGTCACGCGTCTGGGGCGCCGCCACAAGGCGGAGCCGGCGGTGAAATCGGTCAGTCCGCGCGGCGAGACGATGTACTGGATCGGCGCCGCCGGGCCGGCCGCCGATGCCGGCGAAGGCACGGATTTTCATGCGGTGGAGCACGGCTGGGTATCGGTCACGCCACTGCAGATCGATCTCACCCATGCCGCCCAGGCTTCCGCCGTGGACAGGTGGCTCAATCCGGGCCGATGAACACCGCGACACTCACCGGCATCGGCATGACTTCGCAGCGCACCCGCGCGCGCATGGTGGAGCGCCTGCGCGAGCAGGGCATCGCCGACACCCGCGTGCTGCGCGCGATGGGCCTGGTGCCACGGCATATCTTCATAGAGCAGGCACTGGCGAATCGTGCCTACGATGACACGGCGCTGCCGTTGGGTTTTGGTCAAACCATTTCACAGCCTTATGTGGTGGCGCGCATGATCGAGATACTGATCGCGGGCCGCGAACTCGGCAAGACACTGGAGATCGGCGCAGGCTGCGGTTACCAGGCGGCGATCCTGGGTGTCCTGTCGCAGCAGGTGTTTGCCGTGGAGCGCATTGCGCCCTTGCTGGCGCGGGCGCGGGACAATCTGAAACAGCTCAAGCTCTCGCGGATTCGCCTCAAGCACGCGGATGGCAGTCTCGGACTGCCGGAGGCCGCGCCGTTCGATACCATCATAATGGCTGCCGCCGCGGCGGACGTACCGCCGAACCTGTTGGGGCAACTGGCGCCGGGGGGGCGGCTGGTGATGCCGCTGGGCAGGGCGGAACAGGTGATCAGTCTGGTCGAGCGCGGCGAAGGCGGGTTTGTCGAGACTCGATTTGATGCGGTGCGATTCGTGCCGCTGTTGCCGGGAGTGGAATGAACACTGCGCGTCTGATTCTCGTCATGCTGCTGCCTGTCATCGGCGGCTGTGCCAGCCATGCGCCGGTGCCTGTGGAGAGTCGCGCCGGTGCCGCCCCCGCGGCGGTGAAGCCCCCGGCGACGGCGGCGATCGCGGCGGATTCCCGTGCGACTTACTACACGGTGAAGAAAGGGGACACGCTGTACAGCATCGCACTCGACAATGGCCAGGACTACAAGGACGTGGCGGCCTGGAACAACCTCGACAATCCGAATCTGATCAAACCGGGCCAGCAACTCCGTGTCACGCCACCGGACAGCGGCGCACCGGTCGCGGTGACCAAGGCGGTGACGTCAAGCGCACCGGAAGAAGTCAAGCCGGCCGTCGCATCGGCCACTACCAATACGGAAACTCTCAAGCGCGAGCCGAAAGGCGGCAAGCTGGCCTATTCCGACGAGGCCCTGGCGAAGGCCCGACAGGGCGATGCTTCCGCAAGGCCGGCGGAAGCCAAATCCGAAACGAAGCCGGCCGAAGCCAAGTCCGAAGTGAAACCGGCGGATGCCAAACCCGCGGAGAAGCCCGCCGTCACCGGCGATGAGGTCGAGTGGATGTGGCCAGCCAGCGGCAAGCTGATTGCTGCGTTTGCCGACGGGGGCGGCAAGGGCGTCGATATCGCCGGCAAGGCAGGCGATCCGGTGCTGGCGGCCGCGGGCGGGGTGGTCTCCTATGCCGGCGCCGGTTTGCGCGGCTACGGCAACCTGGTGGTACTGCGCCACAACGCAAGCTATCTCTCCGTCTACGCCCACAACAGCAAGATCCTGGTCAAGGAAAAGCAGACCGTCAGCAGAGGCCAGAAGATCGCCGAGATGGGCAGCACCGACGCCGAAAGCCCGCGCCTGCATTTCGAGATCCGCCGTCAAGGCAAGCCGGCCGATCCGCAGAAGTTTCTTCCGGCTCGCTAGGCGACTCGTGGGCGACGACGCTTCCTTCCCGGAACGCGACACCGCCGAGGCCGCCGCGGACTTGCATGAGTCCGGATTCCTCGAAGACATTACCCAGGTCTATCTTCACGAGATCGGCGCGACGCGGCTGTTGACTCCGGCGGAGGAAATCCAGCTTGCGCGTGCCGCGCGGGACGGTGACTTCGCTGCCCGCCAGCACATGATCGAGGCCAACCTGCGGCTGGTGGTCAGCATCGCAAGGCACTACCAGCATCGCGGCCTGCCGCTCGACGACCTGATCGAGGAAGGCAATCTGGGCCTGATCCATGCACTCGAAAAGTTCGATCCCGAACGCGGCTTTCGTTTCTCGACCTATGCGACCTGGTGGATCCGCCAGAATGTCGAACGCGCGATCATGAATCAGTCACGCACCGTGCGCCTGCCGATCCATGTGATCAAGGAACTCAATATCGTCTTGCGCGCCCTGCGCCGGCTTCACCGCGAACGCGGCGCGCAGGGTGAAACGCCAGGCGCCATGCTGGACGATGTCGCCCATCTGCTCGATCGTCCGGTCGAGGAGATCCGCCAGTTGCTGGTGTTCAACGAGCGCTCCGCTTCGCTCGATTCGCCGCTGGACGTCGATGCCGATCTGTCGATGTCCGATTCGATGGCTTACGCGGCGGCCGAAGATCCCGCGGCGCAGCTTGCCCAGCATGAGTCCGAGCTGCTGGTCGCCGAGTGGGTGGCGCAGCTCACCGAGCGCCAACGCCTGGTCATTGAGCGTCGCTATGGTCTCGGTGGCCATGACGTCGCCACGCTCGATGACATTGCCATCGATCTGGGCCTGACTCGAGAACGGGTGCGGCAGATCCAGATGGAAGCCCTGTCCAAGCTGAGGAAACACATTGCCCGCGACGGGCTGACGCCCGAATCGCTACTTTGAGGCCCGCAGTGCGGCGGCCAGGTCCATCACCGCCGCGGCATAGAAGCTGCTGCGGTTATACCGCGTGATTACATAGAAGTTGCGATAGCCGAGACGATACTCGGTGGTCGCCTGCGGCGTGATCAGATCAATCAGGGCGGCGGGCCGGTCGGGCATCGCGGCATCGGCGTCGAGGCTTTCAGGCGACGCGTCGCCGCCCCGCGGAACATTCCTTTCCATGACGCTTGCAAGGATGACCCCGGCCGCTGCCATTTGCCGTGGGGTGCGCCGTGGCGTGATGCCCTCATCGATCAGGGCCCGCACGCCGTCGCCCGCAACGGTGACGACGACTGCGATCGGCGCATCCCTTTCCCAACCGTGCTCGGCGAGGAAATTGGCGACGCTGCCGATCGCATCGGCCGCGCTTGCCGCAAGGTCGATGCGGCCATCCTGGTCGAAGTCGATCGCGAAGCGTCGCCGCGAGGACGGCAGGAACTGCGGCAAGCCGAGTGCGCCGGCATAGGACCCGGTGTAGGCCAGCGGATCGCGGCTCTCCTCGCGGGCCAGCAGCAGCAGTTCTTCCAGCTCCTTGCGGAACAGCTCTGCGCGCGGCGGGTAGTCGAAGGCCAGGGTGGTGAGCGCGGCGAAAGTGCCGAAGCGCCCCAGTTGCTTGCCGTAGATGGTCTCGACGCCGATGATTGCGGCGATGATGTCGGCGGGCGCTCCAAAGCGCTCCTCGGCGGCGGCGAGTTCCGTGGCATGGGCCAGCATGAAACGCCGTCCGGCGGCAATCCGCTTCGGCTCGACAAAACGCCCTCGATAGGTGTGCCAGGAGCGCACACCAGGATCCTTGGGCGGCATGATGGCCTTGATCACGGCGGCGATCGGCCTGGTCTGGCGGAACAGCGCGTTCAGGTTATCCGCATCGAAGCCGTGTTTGTCGCGCATGTCCTGCACAAAGGCCCGCACATCATCGCGCTGCGCGTAGTTCTCCGCTCGCGGAGCCGCGCTTAGCATCGCCAGGAGCAACAGCAGGAACAGGCGCGTCATGGTTTGAAGGCGGCGATTTCCGCCTTGAGCCGGATCAGGTCGCTCGGCCGCGGCGCGGCACCGTAACGCAAGCGCGCATACAGCGCGGCGATCTCGCGGATGCGTTCTGCATGGAGCGGTGCCTGCCTTGCGGCACGTTCGGCAAAGGCCTGCGGCCCCTCCCATGCCTGCCAGGCAACGCCGCGCCTGGCCAGGCGGGCAGTGAAGCGTCGCCACGCCGCCAGTGCGGGATCGACGCGCAGGCGGTTACGCAGGATCCAGCCGGTGAGCGCAAGCATCACAGTACCGCCGAGAACCGACAGGACCGCGGTCATGCTGCGCCAGTCGGGCTCATTCAGGCCCAGACTCGCGAGCAGATCACGCTGGCGCTGCGGGTTGTAGCCCAGCACCCACTGGTTCCAGCCATTCGTGACCGCGTCCAGCCGATAGCGCAGCTCCTTCAGCCAGGCCAGATTGCCTCGGGTCAGGAAAGGCAGCTCTTCGCCGACCGGCACGGCGTTGGCCAGATTGCTGCTGATGCGGGTGGGTGCGGAAATCGCCGTCGGATCGACGCGCACCCAGCCGCGTCCGGCTATCCAGGCTTCGGCCCAGGCATGCGCATCGTATTGGCGCACCACCAGATAACCATCCACCGGATTGACTTCGCCACCCTGATAGCCTGCCACCACTCGGGCCGGCACCCCGGCGGCACGCAGGGCGAAGACAAAGGCAGCGGCGAAGTGCTCGCAGAAGCCGCGTTTGGTATCGAAGAGGAACTCATCGACTATGTCGGTGCCCAGCAATGGGGGATTCAGCGTATAGATCAACAGTTGCCGCCTGAACAAGTTCTCCGCGGCGGCGAGGATCGCTGCGCCATCGTCGCCGTGTTGTGCGCGCCAGGCTGCGCTGATGGCGCGCGTGCGCGGGTTGCCATCCTTGGGAAGGGCCAGCGCATCACGCAAGATTCCGGATGACTCACTCACGCCGGCAATGGCCTCCGGCCAGGCTTGCTGCGTGTAGCGCAGGCGGCTGCGCACGGCTTGGCGCGCGATCGGCTGATAGTCGCTGGTCAGCGCGCTGTCCGGTGGCAATGTGGCAGGCATCTCCAATGCGAACAGCCAGAATTTCCCGTGCGGTTCCAGAGTGACTTCGTAATCCACCGGGGCGCCCAGCCCGGCGTAGGGAACTGCTGGATAGGCGCCCAGAGTTTGCGCTACCCGCCAACTGCGCCCGTCGAACAGGGGCATCACCGGGCCACGCCAGTAGAGCCGGGATTGCGCGGGTACCGTGTCCTTGAACTGCACCCGGAAAGCGATGGCGTCCGACTGCGAGAGTTGGGCAATCGAACCGGGCGACATGGTGTCGGACAGTCCGGAGACCGCGGCAAAGCGATCCTGCGGGATGCCCCACAGCGGCCCTTGTACGCGAGGGAACAGCACGAACAGCAGCAGCATGAAAGGCAGTGCCTGCGCCAGCATCAGCGCGGCCCGACGCAACTGCTGCCAAGGTTTCGGACGGTCGTCGCCGGCCGCGAGCAGCGCCGCGGTGGTTATCAGCACGGTCAGGCAGGCGAGCAATGCGGTTGGGATGGTCTGGGTGAAGAGGAACTGGCCGAGAACCAGAAAATAGCCCAACAGTGCGGTGGCCACGGTATCGCGCGCGGTGCGCAGCTCCAGCAGTTTGAGCGCGAGAAATACCACCAGCAGCTCAATTCCCGGTGTGCGACCGAGGATGGTTCGGTACTGCAGGAATACGCCCGCTGTACCGGCAATGACCAGCAAGACCACGAGCCAGCGCGGCGGCAAGTGCCATTGTCGCCAGGTCAGTGCCGCACGCCACGCGAACGCCGTGCCGGCCGCCAAGGAAAGCCACAGCGGAAGATGCTGGGTGAGAGGCAAGGAGGCTGCCAGTGCGGTGGCCAGCAGCCACCAGCCCTGGCGGCTGCTGACGGGGCGGTTACTGCGTGCCATGATCGTGCAGCGCAAGTGCCCGCAGGCCGGCGGCAAGCTGCGCCGGTCCATTGTCCGGGGCGAGACGAATCCCCGGTAACAGCAAGCCCCAGGCCAGCCCCGCGGCATCGGCATCGATCATCCAGCGGGCGAGAATGCACAGGCGCTGTTCGCTGTCGATCGCGGCCGGCAGTCCATCCCAGTCCAGCCAGAGCTGTTGCGCCGCCGCGCCCGAGAACAGCTTGGTCAGCAGCGGTCCGTCCTGTTGCCGGGCGACTGCCTTCCACGCCACATGGCGCGGCGGATCGGCTACCTGATGGTTGCGCAGCCCGGAAAAGTCATCCGCGCCGGAGCCCTCCCGCACGGATCCCCGCGCCGACTCACCCCGCCATGGCAGGGGTGGCGCCTTGGTCGCCGGCGTCGGATAGACCAGGCAACTCAGGTCGGGCACGGCGTAGCTCCAGGCGCGGACCAGACCCAGGGGCCAGGTGGTCTCGATGGTAACGCGCGGTATCGACAGCCAGCCGCGCCGGGTGGCGGCGGTATCCAGCGTGGCCACGGTGCTGGCTTGCGGGCCGATATCGACTTCAATCGGCGCTTCATCGTTGAAGAACAGGCGCAGACTGGTCCGCGTCTCAGGACGGGGGTTCGCCAGCACCAGATCGAACTGGGCCAGGCCACCGGCGAATACGGGCTCGCAACGGCCGGGGCGAATCGAGATCAACGCCAGGTTGCGGAAGGTGTGGAGGATGGCGACGATGCCCAATCCGCCCAGCAGAAATACCAATGCGTGCCCCAGGCTCAGGTTGTAGTTCATCGCACCGAGCAGAATGACACCGAGCGCCGTGGCGTAGGCCAGCCCTGCCTGGGTGGGTAGGACATAGACGCGGCGCTGGGTGAGGACGATCGGCGCTGGTTCCGGCGAGCGGACGCGCAGCGCCCAGCGGACGAAGGTTTCGTGCAGCCGGTGACGCAGGGTTGCCTGCATGCGTTCTATCAACGTGAAACGACTCGTTCGCGGCGCCCGGTAACAGTCGAGCGAAGCGAGCCGATCAATAGCCCCCCGTGAGGGGGATTGGGGGCGGGCCGTCAATTTGCCTTTGACGTGTTTCATCAACAGGTATGCCGTGTCACCGCTGCATGAAAGTTACGGCAGATCTACCGCCTCGATCAGGGCGGCGGCGACGGCCTCCACGTCGGTGCGTGCGGTATCGTCTGTCGGTCTCAGGCGATGCGCGATCACGCCGGGCAGCACGGCTTGCACATCTTCCGGCAATACGTGGTCACGGCCATCGAGCAGTGCCCAGGCGCGCGCCACTGCCAGCAGTGCCAGGCAAGCGCGTGGCGACAGCCCTGCCTGCCAGCGTGGTGCCGTCCGGGTATGCGCCGCCAGCGCCTGGACGTAGTCGATCAGGGCGGGCGAGGCATGAACCTGGCGCACCCGCTGCTGCAGTGCGATCAACTGCGGCGGCGTGATTCGCGGCGCCAGGTCGCTGACCATCTGTCGTCGGTCGGCGCCGGCGAGCAGTTCGCGTTCGGCCGCCGGATCCGGGTAGCCGAGCTCGATCTTGAGCAGGAAGCGGTCTAGCTGGGATTCGGGAAGGGGGAAGGTGCCGATCTGATGTGTCGGGTTCTGCGTCGCGATGACGAAAAAAGGTTCGGGCAGGGCACGGGTTTTTCCCTCCGCGGTCACCTGTCGCTCTTCCATCGCTTCGAGCAGGGCGCTCTGGGCTTTGGGCGTGGCCCGATTGATTTCATCTGCCAGCACCACCTGCGTGAAGATCGGTCCCGGATGAAAATGAAACGTGCCGCTGTCCCGGTCGAAGATCGAGACCCCAAGGATATCCGCCGGCAGCATGTCGCTGGTGAACTGGATGCGCTGAAAATCCAGGCCCAATACCCTTGCCAGGACATGGGCCAATGTGGTCTTGCCGACACCCGGCAGATCCTCGATGAGCAGGTGCCCGCGCGCCAACAGGCAGGCCAGCGAAAGGCAAATGGGCCGCTCCTTGCCGAGGATGATGCGGTTGACGTCGCCCAGGATGGCGTCGAGTTCGGCGAGTCGCATGGGGGTCGGGGTTTTCTGCGGACTTTGAGGGATAATGCGCTTTTGGTTACGGTTGCTGCGCCAGATCGATCAAGCGGGCCTGCGCTCGCACCGAAACAGCGTTTTGCGTGGCATTGTAAGTCATCAGGCAAGACACCCGTCATGACAATCACCGCCTTCATTACCCATCGCGACTGCTGGCAGCACGACATGGGGGCCCACCACCCGGAATGTCCGGATCGGCTTGGCGCCATCAACGACCGTCTGATCGCCTCGGGACTCGATGTGTACCTCGAGTTCCACGATGCGCCGCTGGTCCAGGTGGATCAACTGCTGCGCGTGCATCCGCGCGCCTACATCGACCGCATGCACAGCCGCAGTCCGGCGCACGGCATCGTGCATCTCGATCCCGATACCGCGATGTCGCCTGGTACCTTGCAGGCGGCCCTGCGCTCGGCCGGCGCAGGTTGCTTCGCCACCGATCTGGTGATGCGCGGCGAAGCGCACAATGCCTTCTGTGCCATTCGTCCTCCAGGCCACCATGCCGAGCGCGCGAAGGCGATGGGCTTCTGCTTCTTCAACAACATCGCCATCGCCGTGCGGCATGCGATCGAGGCCTGGGGTGTTTCGCGTGTCGCGATCATCGACTTCGACGTACATCACGGCAATGGTACCGAGGAGATCTTCTCCGACGACCCGCACGTCCTGATGGTCGGGATTTTTCAGCATCCGTTTTATCCCTATTGCGGAACCGAAGACCCGGCGCCCAACATGTGCAACGTGCCCCTGCCCGCGGGAACCCGCGGCGACGAGTTCCGTCAGGTGGTTTCCGACATCTGGTTTCCGCGGCTGCGGGAGTTCCGCCCGGAAATGATTTTCATCTCCGCCGGTTTCGATGCTCATTACGAGGATGACATGGCCTCGCTGGCGCTGGTCGAGGCCGACTATGCCTGGGTCACGGAGCAGATCAAGCAGCTCGCCGGCGAGTTCGCCAAGGGGCGCATCGTCTCCTTGCTGGAGGGCGGCTACGCGCTATCTGCCCTGGCCCGCAGCGTCGTCGCGCACATCAAGGTGCTGGCTGATTTGTAAGCTGGTTTTGCAGGGTGCGCGGCAGGATGTCCATCAGTTAGAATCCAGTCTCTTTCCTGCCGCGCTCCCTTCGGCATTCATTTTTGCATAATGTCATGAAGACCATACAGGGTTCCATTCCCGCCATTCTCACGCCGATGCAGGACGACGGTTCGCTCGATCTGCCCGGCTTGCGGCGCCTGCTCGACTGGCACATCAGCGAGGGTTCGGATGGTGTCGTGATCGTCGGTACCACCGGCGAGTCGCCGACCGTGGACTACGACGAGCATTGCGCACTGATCGAAACGACGGTGAACCAGGTTGCCGGACGCATACCGGTGATTGCCGGTACCGGCGCCAACTCGACGTCGGAGGCCATCGAACTGGCGCGGTTCGCCAGGCAGGCCGGCGCCGACGCCCACCTTTCCGTGGTGCCCTACTACAACAAGCCGACGCAGGATGGGCTGTTCCGGCATTTCAAAGCCATTGCCGAGGCGGTCGACCTGCCGATGATCTTGTACAACGTGCCGGGGCGCACGGTGGCAGATCTGGCCACCGACACGACGCTGCGTCTGGCCCAAGTGCAAGGCATCGTCGGCATCAAGGATGCCACCGCCAATATCGAGCGCGGTGCGGACCTGTTGCAGCGTGCGCCGCCCGGCTTCAGGGTGTACAGCGGGGACGACGCCACGGCTATCGCCCTGATGCTGCTGGGCGGCAAAGGTTCGATTTCGGTCACCGCGAATCTTGCGCCGGGCCTGATGCACCGGATGTGCGCCGCGGCCATCGCCGGCGACCTGGCGAAGGCGCGCGAGGCGCATTTTCGCTTGCTCGCCCTGCATCGCAACCTGTTTCACGAAGCCAATCCGATCCCGGTGAAATGGGCCGCGCAGCAGATGGGGCTGGTCGGCGGTGGTATCCGCTTGCCGATGACGCCTCTGTCGCCGGAGTTCCACGCGCGTGTGCGCGTGGCCATGCATGAAGCCGGCATCGTCCTCTGACCGTAAAACCGATACTCAATGAAACGTTCCTTCGCGCTGCTGGCCGTGTCGCTGCTGTTGATCGGTGTCCTTGCCGGTTGCAGCGGCAATATCCTTCCGGAATCAAAGAAGATCGAGTACAAGTCGGCGGGGAAACTGCCGCCGCTCGAAGTCCCTCCCGACCTGACGCAGCCGAGCCGCGATGAGCGCTACGTGGTTCCGGACGTTTCCAGCGGCAAGGGTTCTGCCACTTACTCGGCCTACTCAAGTGAGCGCGCTGGACAGGCGCGCACCACGACGGCACAGGATCTGCTGCCCCAGGTCGACACGATGCGGATCGAGCGTTCCGGTACCCAGCGCTGGCTGGTGGTGACCGGCTCTCCTGAAAAGCTTTGGCCGGCCGTGAAGGAGTTCTGGCAGGAGATCGGTTTTCTGGTGAATCTGGAGATACCCGAAGCCGGCGTCATGGAAACCGACTGGGCGGAAAACCGCGCCAAATTACCCCAGGACATCATTCGTTCGGCCTTGGGCAAGGTCTTCGACAGTCTCTATTCGACCGCGGAACGTGACAAGTTCCGTACCCGTCTGGAAAAGGGCGCCGAGCCGAACAAGGTTGAGATCTACATCAGCCACCGTGGCATGTACGAGGTATATGTCAACGAAGGCAGGACCGAGACCAGGTGGCAGCCGCGCCCGGCGGATCCTGAACTTGAGGCCGAGATGTTGCGGCGCCTGATGGTGCGTCTTGGCGTCGAGGAATCCGTGGCCAAGACCATGGTCGCGGCGGAGCAGCGGCAGCAGCGCGCCAAACTTTCCCGAGCCACCGATGGCGCGGGGGCATTGCTGCTCGAAGAGGCCTTTGACCGAGCCTGGCGACGCGTCGGCCTGGCGCTGGATCGCGTTGGTTTCACGGTGGAGGATCGCGATCGCTCGCAGGGCCTCTATTTCGTGCGCTACGTCGATCCCGATACCGACGGCAAGAAAAAGGATGAAGACAAGGGTTTCATGTCCAAGCTGATGTTCTGGAGAGGCAGCTCGAGTGACAAACCGAGCCAGGCCCAGTACCGCATCCACCTCAAGTCGGAGGGCGAATCGACCACGGTGCAGGTGCTGACCCGCGAAGGGGGCGTTGATCGTTCGGACACTTCCAAGCGTATTCTCGGCCTGCTGTACGAGCAGCTCAAATAGCCGCTTGTTCTGTCCGGCATGGTCTTGATGATCGCGCTGACGCTTGGTCAATCCGGGCCAGTTTGCCTGTTCTCGTCGTGCATCGATTACCGGAGGAATTGCGGTACCTGAAGTAACATCGCCCCGTTGATTGATGCCGGTTCGCAAGCCAGGGGCAGTCCCGTCAGCCGCCCGTGGTTCAAAGGCTTCGGGTAACAAACATCCATGAGTTTCGGAAGCGAAAACCCCATCTCCCGGTCCGGGGGGGAAGACGGCCAGGCCGATGACTGGCTGGGCTTCGCCCGGGCGCAGACGGTGGAGCAACTTTGCCGCACTTGGCTGCCGATCCTGTGCGGCAGGATTGCCGGCGCGCGGGCGGGGTTGCTGTTGCTTCAGGAGCCCGACGGCAGCTATGCGCCGATAGCGGTCTGGCCTGGCGAGAACGACCTCAGCTATCTTGGGCCGGTTGCACAGGAGGCTCTGGTCCAACGGCAGGGCGTCGTCAAGCGCCCTGGCGGATCCATCCAGTTTGCCTACCCGCTGGCTACCGACAAGGAACTTTTCGGTGCAGTGGTCGTTGAACTGGACGACACCGACGAAGCCGCACTGACCAACGCCATTCGCCAGATGCACTGGGGCGCCGGCTGGCTCATCGAGCTCCACAGTCGGCGTACCCTCGGCGAGCAGGCCGCTGTCATCGAACGTTCGTCGTTTCTCTTCGACATCGTGCTTGCCGCGCTCGCGGAAGTTGATCTTGACAAGGCCGGGCTGGCCGTCGTGAACCGCCTGGCACAGCGCTTTGGCTGCCATCAGGTGCAGCTCGGCGTCGAGCGGGGCAAGACAGTCCGGGTGGCCGCCGTTTCAAATTCGGCCTGGTTTGACGAAAAGGCCAATATCGTTAACCTGGCCGCGCAGGCAATGAACGAGGCCTTCGATCAGCGCGCCCGGATCGTCCTGCCTGAAGCGGAACAGGGCGCGTCGCTGATTACCCTTGGCTTGCGGCGCTATGCCGAGGAAACCGGCAGCCGGAGTCTCTGTGCCGTGCCGCTGGAAGCGGGCAACCTTGTTGTCGGCATCTGGTTGCTGGAGCGTGACGAGCCTTTCAGTTCGGCTGATCAGGAAGCGCTGGAAACCATCAGTCTCGCCCTGGGACCGGTTTTTCAACTGAAGGAGACCGCCGAAGAATCCTTGGCGTCTCACGCGGCGCGTAGCTGGAAGCGACTGTTGCAACGCACTACCGACACGTCGCATCCCGGCTTCAAGCTGCTGGCGGCGAGCGTGGTCTTGGTGACGCTTTTCCTGGCGTTCTTCCCGACCGACTATCGAGTCGCCAGCCAGGCATCGGTTGAAGGATCGGTCCAGCGCGTCGCCGTCGCGCCCTTCCAGGGCTATGTTCGCGAAGCGCCCGCCCGCGCCGGTGACGTGGTCAAGCAGGGCCAGGTGCTGGCGGTGCTGGAGGACAAGGATCTCAAGCTCGAACGCGTGCGCTGGGAGTCCGAACTTGAAGTCGCGTTGCGCAAGGAGCGCGAGGGAATGGCCAAAGCCGATCGAGTCGCCGCGCGTCTGGCATCGGCGCAGGCCGCCCAGGCGAATGCGCAGCTCGATCTGGTGCTGGAGAAGCTTGCGCGTGCAGGTTACCGCGCCCTTCGACGGTGTGGTGGTGCATGGTGACCTGTCCCAGCAACTTGGTTCGCCGGTCGAGCAAGGAAAGATCCTGTTCGAACTGGCGCCGCTGGATACCTGGCGGGTGATTCTGAAAGTCGATGAGCGAGACATTGCCCACCTGCGTGAAGGTTCGCCCGGCGAGCTTGTTCTGACCAGTCTGCCGGGGCAGGTCATCGCGCTGAAGGTTAAGAAGATCACACCGGTATCCACCGCCGAAGAAGGACGCAACTACTTTCGAGTTGAAGCCGAGTTGCCCGAGGGCGCAGCCAAACTGCGCCCCGGCATGGAGGGCGTGGCCAAGGTCAACGCCGGAGAGCGCAGCCTGCTGTGGATCTGGACGCACCGGCTTACCGACTGGGTGAGATTGCTGGTCTGGGAATACACGCCCTGACGCTCATGGCAGCGAGAGACACCCGCTGATGATGAAACACGCGAAAGGCGAATTGAAGGCCCGCCCCTCCCATCCTCCCCTCGCGGGGAGGCTATTGATTGGCTCGCTGCGCTCGACTATCACCGGTCGCTCCGAAGCAGTTATTTCACGGTAACGCAATGAGTGGCGCCACCGCGATGTTGTCGACCAACTGGTACCGCGTTGCCGGCCTGAAGCCGCGCCTGCGCGGCCATGTTCGGATCCACCGGCATGCCTACCGTGGCGAAATCTGGTACGTGATCGAGGATCGCGTCGCCGGCAAGTACCACCGCTTCAATCCTGCTTCCTACCGCGTCATCAGCCTGATGGACGGCAGGCGCAGCATGGAAGGGGTATGGAAGCGACTGACCGACCAGTTGGCCGACGATACGCCGGCCCAGGAAGATGTCATCAAGTTGCTCGGGCAGATGCATGCCTCCGACCTCATCCAGTGCGACGTCGATCCGGACGTCGCCGAACTGTTCGAGCGCCGCGGCAAACAGATCCGGCGTCAGTGGATGAGTCGTTACCTCAATCCAATCGCCTTGCGCTTTGCACTCTGGGATCCCGACAGATTCTTGATCCGGGCCGCTACCTTGTTGCGTCCGTTTGCTGGAATCGGCGGTCTGCTGCTCTGGCTGGCGGTGGTCCTGCCGGCACTGATTCTGGCACCATCGCACTGGCTGGACCTGACGCGCAATTTCAGCGAGCAACTGCTGACTCTGGACAATATCATCGTCATGGCCCTGGTATTTCCGCTGATCAAGGCGTGTCACGAACTGGGCCACGGCCTGGCCGTGAGAGCCAGGGGCGGCGAGGTGCACGAAATGGGGATCATGCTGCTCGTGCTCTTTCCACTGCCGTACGTCGATGCATCGAGTTCCTCGGCCTTCGTCAAGAAGACCGATCGAATGCTGGTCGGCGCCGCCGGCATGCTCACGGAACTGTTCATTGCGGCGCTGGCCTTTTATGCATGGCTCCTGCTGGAACCGGGTTTTGTTCGTTCGCTGGCCTACAACATCATCGTTCTGGCCAGTGTGACGACGCTCCTTTTCAATGCCAATCCGCTGCTGCGTTACGACGGATACTACGTGCTTGCCGATTGGGCGGAGATCCCGAATCTGGCCAGCCGGGCCAACCAGTACTGGCAATACCTGGCCGAGCGCTACGTCTTCGGTGTCAGTCAGGCCCAGCCGCCGCCGGCCAGCGCCGGCGAGCGGCGCTGGTTCATCGGCTACGCACCGCTGGCCTTTGCCTATCGCCTCGTCGTGCTTTTCGGCATTACCCTGTTTATCGCCCAGCAGTACTTCATTCTGGGCGTCGCGCTGGCCCTCTGGGGCCTGGTGGCAAGTCTCGGCGTGCCCCTCTACAAGGGCATCGCCGCGGTGATGAGCGGCCCGCAGTATGCGGCGCGCGCGAATCGGGTGCGCGCCGTGCTGGCGGGCGTCGTTGTCGTTCTGTTGCTTTTCCTGTTTGTCGTACCCTTTCCCTATCACACGAAGGCGCAAGGTGTCGTCTGGTTGCCCGAACAAGCCATTCTGCGGACACGGGTCGATGGCTTCGTCACGACGGTCCTGGCGGAACCGGGCAACGCGCTGGCGCCGGGCGTAGCCGTCATGCGAAGCCATAATCCTGTCCTCGCCACCGAAGCGTTGGCTCAGGCATCGCGGCTCGAAGAGGTGCAGGCACGCTATGACGCCGCCTGGGGCGTGCGTCCGGCACAAGCCGGCCAGATCGAAGGGGAGCTGCGGCGCGAGCAGGAGGTGCTCGCCCGATTGCAGGACGAAGTCGCAAAGCTGACGCTGCGTGCCGAAGCCACCGGCATTCTGCTGATGGACAAGGCGCACGATCTGCCGGGGCGCTTCATGAAGAAGGGGGAGGTGGTTGGCTACGTGGTGGGCGAATACCTGCCGCTGGTTCGTGTCGTCGTTCCGCAATCGCTGGTCGATCCGGTCCGCGAGTCCACGCGGTCGGTGGACATCAGGCTGCCGCAGAACCTCGCCGCGAGCTGGCCGGCGCGGCTGATTCGGGCCGTGCCCAAGGCCGCCAGGGAACTCCCGAGTCCGGCGCTGGGCAAGAACGGGGGCGGGGAGATCGCCGTCGACCCGCAGGACTCGAATGGCATCAAGACCCTGGAATCGCTATTCGAGTTCGAGCTTGAATTGCCCAAGGATGTCCCCGGCCAGTACCTCGGCAGTCGTGTCTACGTGCGCTTCGAGCATCCAGCGGAACCGGTCGGTTACCGCGCCTGGCGTGGCTTGCGCCGGCTGTTCCTGTCCCAGTTCCATGTCTAGCCCGGCGATCACGTCACGGGTTGAACTCGCTCATGGTGTTTACCCCGAGCGGCCCGACCGCAACGAGAATGCACTTGACGACTGGACACGCAACGTCGGCGGCAATCTTTGGCAGCGCTTGCGGCCGTTCCGGTTGCGGCTTGCCGACCTCGCGGCGGCGGCAACCGCGCAGCAGGAGTCGGTGACGGGGCTCGGCGACGAGGCGCTACGCGAAGCAATGCGCCGGGTCGCGCGCGACGCCCTTGAACAGCCGACCACGGCCGCGCGGGCATTTGCGCTGGTGCGCGAGGCCGCTCAGCGCAGCCTCGGGATGACGCCCTATGATGTCCAGCTCATGGGCGCGGCGGCGCTGTTCGCCGGGAAACTCGCCGAAATGCACACCGGTGAAGGCAAGACGCTGACTGCCGCGCTTGCCGCCTGCATCGCCGGGGTGGCTGGCTTGCCCACCCACGTGGTGACCGTGAATGACTACCTGGCCGAGCGCGATGCCAGGGAAATGGGTCCGCTCTACGCCTTCTTCGGACTCGAGGTCGGTACGATCGTTACCGGCATGAGCCCTGCTGCTGCGTGGCCTGCATTTCGCCATCGTCGACGAGGCCGACAGCATCCTGATCGACGAGGCCAGGACCCCGCTGATACTCGCCGCCAGCGGCGGCGGCGTGGGCGATCCGGTGCTCTACGCGCAAGCCCTCGATCTGGCGCGCGAACTGAAATCCGGCGAGCACTTCGAACTGCTGATGGAACGTCGCGAGTTGCACCTGAGCGCCGCCGGCAAGGCGATGCTGGCGGCCCGCTGTGCCACGCTGGGTGATGCCTGGGCAGCCGGCCACGCGCGCGAGACCCTGGTGGCACAGGCGCTGCGGGCGCTGCTGCTGTTCCATCGGGACCAGCAGTACCTGGTGGCCGACGACGAAATCCATATCGTCGATGAATACACCGGCCGCATTCTTCCGGGGCGCAAATGGGAGCAGGGCCTGCATCAGCTCATCGAGGCCAAGGAGGGCTGTCCGCTCTCCGAGCAGACCCGCACCCTGGCACGCATCACCTATCAGCGCTTCTTCCGTCGCTACGTGCGGCTCTCCGGCATGACCGGCACGGCGCGCGAAGTGCGCGGCGAGATCTGGGCGGTATATGGTCTGGAGACGGAGACCATACCGACCAACCGGCCCTGTATTCGTGTTTACCTGCCTGCCCTATGCTGCGTCGACGAAGCCGCGAAATGGCGGCGCGTGGCGCAAGCGGCGCGCCTGATGCGTGATCAGGGTCGGCCCGTACTGATTGGCTCGCGCTCCGTCGAAGCCTCGGAGAAACTGGCGGCGGCCTTGACCGAGGCGGGCCTGCCGCACACCGTCCTGAACGCTCGTCAGGATGCCCAGGAGGCCGAAGTCGTTGCCGCAGCGGGCCAGCCCGGCGTGATCACGGTTGCCACCAACATGGCCGGGCGCGGCACCGACATCCACCTGGGCCGCGGCGTTGTCGAGGCCGGCGGTCTGCATGTGATCCTGACCGAGTACCACGATTCCTCGCGCATCGATCGACAGCTCTTCGGACGTTGCGCGCGACAGGGCGATCCCGGCAGCGCGCAGGCCATCGTCGGCCTCGACGACGCGCTGTTCCGCGATCATGGCGGCGTCCTCCACGCCGTGCTGGCGCGGCGCTATCGCGACGGTTTGCCGCCCCGTTGGCTGGGCGTGCTGACCCGGGTCGCCCAGCGTCGTGCCGAGAACATTCACGCGCGTACTCGACGCGACACCCTGAATCAGGATCGCAAGCTTGATACCATGCTGGCGTTTGCCGGCAACCAGATCTGAAAGAGAACAATGAAACGCATGTCCGTGATTTGCGGTCTTTCGCTTGTCGTTATCGCCGCCCAGGCGCAGGACAAGGGCCACGAGTGCCTGATCGAACCATGGCAGCGTGTCGAAGTGCGCAGTCCGGTCGAAGCGCTGATCGAGTCGGTGCCTGTCGACCGCGGAAGCCGGGTAAAGAAGGGGCAGATCCTGGTCACTCTGGACTCCGGCGTCGAGCGCGCGGCCTTGGCATCGGCGCGCTACCGCTCGGTAGTGGAGGGCGCAGTTCGCTCCGCCGAGTCGCGCGTGGCCTATGCCCGCGGCAAGCATCAGCGCCGTGAGGAACTCAAGAAGCAGAATTTCATTTCCGGCCAGGATCGAGACGACGCCTTGGCCGAAATGCAGATCGCCGAAGCCGGCTTGACCGAAGCCCGGGAAGATCTCGCAGCGGCGGCACTCGAAGCCAGGCGTCTCGAAGAGTTGCTGCGTCAGCGCAAACTCAAGAGCCCGTTTGCCGGAGTGGTTACCGAGCGTCTGCAGCATCCCGGCGAACTGGCGCAAACGGGAGAAACCGCCCGCGCAATCCTCAAACTCGCGCAGACCGACCATTTGCGTGTCGAGGTCGTTCTGCCGGCCGCATTGTACGGAACCATCAAGGTCCGGCAGAACGCCGATGTCGATGCGGAAACCCCGCTCAAGGGCCGCTACAAGGCCGTCGTGCAGGTTGTCGACGGCGTTGTTGACTCGGCCAGCGGAACCTTCGGCGTGCGTCTCGACCTGCCCAATCCGAATGGCGACATCCCGCCCGGCATCAAGTGCCGGGTGCGCTTCAATCCGCCTGGTGCGGGTCAGGCAGCGTCGCGCGGGTGACCAGTATTTCTCGTGCCCCGTGGATGCCTTCGGCATCCCCTTCGGCATCCCGTCGCGGCTGCAATCGTTTACACTTCACGGAGCAAGACCAGACAACCGGAAGATGGCGTTTCCGGAAAATCAATCCCGATGTACTGTTCAGGAGAAACTCGATGGCAACTTCGAAAGGCAATGCCCCCGATGGGGCGAAAGCGGGACCCGTGGTGAAATGGAACGTGGCCCAACTGAAGAGTTCGTATGTAAACTTCGCCAATGCCAATAGCACGCGGGAGGAGGTTGTCCTGAATTTTGGCCTCAACAACACCTGGGATCGCGCCACGCCCGAAGTGGAAGTCGAATTGGGGCATCGCATTGTGATGAGCCCATACGCAGCGAAGCGCCTGGCGGGAGATCCTTGCCAAGCTGATCACCGAGTACGAATCGCGCTACGGCGAACTCAAGTGAGGAGGTAAGTTCCCGTGAAGGGTCGCCAGCGCGCCAAGAACGCCGTCATTCCCGCGTAGGCGGGAATCCAGTTTCCGAGACCGACGCCGTTTGAAGACAGTCGGATGAACGACCTGGATTCCCGCTTTCGCGGGAATGACGGTTGACCGTTCCCCCATTTCAACCGGTGTCGCCGTGTCAGCTCCTTGGCAACACCAGCCGCCAGGCCGGTTTCCTCGCGGACTTCTCGGTTTGGCCGCCCACCCACTGGCCCAGCCAATCGGCGTGCTGACTGGCTGATCTTTCGGCTGCATAAGCCTTGGCGGTCTGGTCAAATCGCAGCTTGGGCGCCGCCTTGACACGGATCGCGCCGTCGGTGGCATCCTTGCCGACTTGCGGGGCAGGGTTCAGCGTCAGCCGGGTCTCGTTGAGTTGCGCCCATTGCAGGTCCAGCGCCAGCGTACTGACGGCAGTGGATGCCACGCGGAAGTCCAGCTCCAGCAGGCTGCCGGTGCCGCCGGTCAGCGCATTCAGCCGGCTCATGTCGACAGTGAGCAGGCCCGGCTTGTTATCCGTCACGACCCAGCCGAAGTCCAGCGTCAGGTTGCCCAGGCGTACCGCGACCAGTTGCAGGTCGGACGCCGAATAGGCCAGTTTGAGTTGGACGCTGGCCAGGCCCGCAGCGGTGTCGAGGTTGACCGGGACCGTGACCGTTTCACCCGCCTTGGCGTCTACCGTTGGCAGGCTGACCAGCGGGTCGGCTCCGGAGTAGGTGATGGGACCGATGCCGGTCGGGATGGCGGGGATCGCGGTTTGGGCGATACCTTGCACCTTCTGCGTCAGCAGTCGCGTATCTAGCGCACTCAGCGTGCCGTTGGCGGTGACGTTGCCGACGATCATCGGGTCGGCCAGCGGGTAGGCGCCGAAGCCGCTGTCCAGGCGGACCAGCACGCGTTGCAGCAGCGTTACGTCGCTGGTGGTGTAGGCGGCGTTGCCGGTGGTATCTCCCAGGAAAGCCACGACATGCAGGCCGTCGTCGTCGCGCAGGCTGACTTCGGTGCTGTCCTTCCAGGCCTGGAGGTTGCGAAGGTCGAGGATGTGCTTGGCGCCGTACTGGCTGGTGATGGCGGTGGCGGGGACCTTGGCGGTGAGTTTGACGACGTCGGTGAGTGCGTTGGTGAGGCCGGCGATGCCGGTGACGGTGATGGTCACCTGGCCGGTGCCGTAGACAGCTTGAGTATCGGTGCCAATGAGGCCGGTCACATCGGTAATGCTTAGCAGGTTGGCGTCGTACTTCAGGGTGAAGCTGATCTTGCTGACCCCGGCGGCGTTGCTGATCTTGATCGGCAGGCCGCTGCCGCTGGCCGGGAGGTTGACGTCCTGGCCGGGGCCGCGGGCGAATTCGCCGATGCTCAAGATTGCGCCGCTGCCGGTGATGCTGATGTTGTTCTTGACGTGATTGCCCCCCGCGTTGCCGTCTTCGTCGCCGTCCAGCAGGCGGCCCTGGGTATCAACAAAGCCATTGGCGCGGCTCTCCAGGGTCAGGCTATAAGTGCCGTTGGGCAGAACACCGCTGGTCTTGACGAAGGTATAACCCATCCGGTCGGCATCCACCACGATGCTGCCTGCAACAGCGCGGCCGTTCGCTCCCTTGAGCACAGCGTCGGCGGCGCCAAATCCGTAGCTGACGGCACTGGCGTCGAAGCCGTCGTACAGGTTCAGCAGGTTGGCGTCCAGCGCATGGTTGAAGCGGACCTGGTAACCGGTGTTTGTGGTGGTGACAGCCGTAACCCGGAAAGCATCCACATTGAAATACACCGTGGCGGTATCCGTGGTGACGCCGTCGCTGACCGTGTAGGTGAAGCTGTCCGGGCCCACGTAGCCCAAGGTCGGGGTGTAGCTGAAGGTGCCGCTGCCCAGATCGACCACCGCGCCGTGTTGCGCTTGCGTATTGCCAACCACGCCGAGGGAATCCCCGTCGAGGTCAAGGTCATTGCCCAGTACGTTAACCTGGACACTGGTGTTGGCTTGCAGCGTGTCCACAATGTCGTCCACCGCGTCGGGCGCCGTGTTGGTGACGTTGAAGCTGACCCACGCAGTGTCTTCGGCAATGCCGTCGCTGATCGTGTAGCTGAAACTGTCCGTGCCGACATAGTTCTCGTTCGGCGTGTAGGTGAACAGGCCGCCACCGAGATGTTCCACCAGACCGTTGCCAGCCTGGGTATTGGCGATCACCGTGAATACGTCGAGGTCAGGATCGCTGTCGTTGATCAGCACGCCCACCTGCAAGCTGGTGTTGGCGTGCAGATCGTACGAACCGTCGTCCACCGCGTCGGGCGCGGTGTTGGTGACGTTGAAGCTGACCCATGCAGTGTCGTCGGCCATGCCGTCGCTGATCGTGTAGCTGAAACTATCCGTGCCGACATAGTTCTCGTTCGGCGTGTAGTTGAACAGGCCACCACCGAGATGTTCCACCAGACCGTTGCTGGCTGGGTATTGGCGATCACCGTGAATACGTCGAGGTCAGGATCGCTGTCGTTGATCAGCACGCCCACCTGCAAGCTGGTGTTGGCGTGCAGATCGTACGGGCCGTCGTCCGCTGCGTCGGGCGCGGTGTTGGTGACGTTGAAGCTGACCCATGCAGTGTCGTCGGCAATGCCGTCGCTGATCGTGTAGCTGAAACTATCCGTGCCGACATAGTTCTCGTTCGCCGTGTAGTTGAACAGGCCACCACCGAGATGTTCCACCAGACCGTTGCTGGCTTGGGTATTGGCGATCACCGTGAATACGTCGAGGTCAGGATCGCTGTCGTTGATCAGCACGCCCACCTGCAAGCTGGTGTTGGCGTGCAGATCGTACGGGCCGTCGTCCGCTGCGTCCGGCGCGGTGTTGGTGACGTTGAAGCTGACCCATGCAGTGTCTTCGGCAATGCCGTCGCTGATCGTGTAGCTGAAACTGTCCGTGCCGACATAGTTCTCGTTCGGCGTGTAGAACAGGCCGCCACCGAGATGTTCCACCAGACCGTTGCTGGCCTGGGTATTGGCGATCACCGTGAATACGTCGTCGAGGTCAGATCGCTGTCGTTGATCAGCACGCCCACCTGCAAGCTGGTGTTGGCGTGCAGATCGTACGGGCCGTCGTCCACGGCGTCCGGGGCCTGGTTCGGGGCGATGATCTCGATCTGTGCATCCGCCGTGGCGGGGGCCTTTTCCTGATTGCCGGCGTTGTCGCGGGCGATGCTGTAGAAGGCGTAGTTGCGACCGTACTCGCCGATGTACTCGGCTTCGGTCAGCGTGGTGTCCTCCAGCCACAGGCTGAAGGCGGCACCGTCGGTGGAAACGAAGATATCGAAACTCGCCAGACCGGATCCGCTGTCGCCGTCGGTTCCGCTCCATTCCACCAGGAAGCTGGTGTCGAGGGTGGAAGCCGGCAAGGTGCTGACATTGCTGGTGGGTACGCCGGCATCGAGGGTGTTGAAGATCGGCGGAGTACCGATCGGGCCTTCGGTGTCGAACACGATGACGGCCTCGGCATCGACCACGTCGCCGGTCGCGGCAGCCTTCTTTGCCTTGATGGTGTAGGAGACGAAGCCGTCGCCGCGGCCCGTGGCGTCGTTGGGCGGCAGGAAGCCGATTTCGGCGTCTTCGGGCACTTCACCGGTTTCCGGATCGAGTGTCGTCAGCGTCCAGGTGGCGAGGCCGGCAAGGGTATCGATGTTGACCACGGCGCGCAGCAGGAAGCCGCGGCTTTCCGTCAGGTCCAGGGTCTGGCTGAAGAAGGCCTTGTCGCCGGCGAGTTCCTGACGGAAATCGCCGAAGCCGAAGTCGTCCACCCGGAAGGTGCGCCAATCCAGGTCGGCATCCAGTTGCTGGGTGATGAACACCTGCTGGGCCGGCGCCGTGGCCGAAGCCTGGTTCTCGAAGCGGATCATGTAGCTGAAGGTGTCGCCGGCCGGAACCCACTTTTCGTCGCCGAAGCCCGCCGGGCCCACGATGTCGTTGGGATCCGAAGGCCGAATGATGTTGGTGCCGCCGTTGTCATTGGGGCCGCCGGGCTGCGGTCCGGGATTCGGATTGGGAGGCGGCTGCGGGTTCCATTCCCAGATTGGCGTGGTGTAGGTCACGAAGGCCGCCGCGCCAGTAGCCTTGCTGCCACCGAGACCCGCGCCGATACCGATTTCGGTGCCGGCATAGCCGTTGCTGTCGACGTTCACCGCGCCGGCCACACCCACAACACCGGGGCCGATCGCGCCCTGAACCGAGCCGCCCCAACCGGGAGACGGCGTGCCGTCGGGCGAGAACGTGAGACCCACGCCAACGCCCGGTGTGGTGGCTCCCGCCGCGCCCTGGAAGTAGATGCCGTTGGATCCGATCTGGATCGCGCCGCCGCCGCCGCCGCCGAAACCGCCCGAGATGCCGATGCTGATGTACCAAAGGCCGGTCGGGTCGATCAGGTAGGTGGGCGCACCACCGACGTAGTCATAGACATTGATGCCGCCCAGATAACCGACCGGGTCGCGACTCACGAAGCGGCCGGTGTCGGCGTCGTAGACCCGCGCGCGCATGGCCGAAAGATTGAGTTCGGTGTCGCTCAGGATGCCCGACTGGCCGACGAAGTCGAACGGTGAACCAATGGTTTCGCTGCCATACAGCCGATTGCCGAAGGGCTCCAGCAGGTAGCTGCTGGCCTCGCCGCCGGCGCCGTCGAACACATTGACGAGGTTGCCGGTGAGGTCGAAGCCGAAGTAGCTGCTGGTTCCCCCCGTGGTCTGCCCGAGCAAGCCGAGGGCATACTGGTAGCTGGCGATGGGGTCACCGTCCGCCTCGTAGCTGGCCACCGGGTTGGGCTCGCCGCTGGCGTCTACCAGATAGCGGGTCCAGACGCCGTCGTCAGCCATGCCAACCAGCAGGCCCAGCGCGTTGTAGTCCATGGCCAGCGACTGGCCGCCGGCGCTGGCGCTGACCAGCCGGCCCAGGCTGTCGTAGCTGTAGGTGGTCACGCCGTCGCTCAACAGGTTGCCGTCGGCGTCGTAGCTGCTGCCCAGGCCGCCCACGGCGGTGTACTGGTTCAGGGCGTTCACCGTGTAGACGGCGGTCACCCCATCCTCGGTGACGCTGGTGCGATTGCCTTCCGCGTCATAGTGGTAAGACAGCGAGCGGCTGGGCACCCCGGCCTCGGTGGAGGTGAATACGGCGCTGGTCAGGCGGCCGAGGGCGGAATATTCGTAAGCCCAGTTGCCGCTTTCGGTTGTCACGCTGACGGGCCGTCCGAGCAGGTCGTGCTCGTAGTCGAAGAAGCTCAGCACATCCTCGTCTGCATCGGTATGCGTGATCGACTGTAGTAGCCCCCCTGCGTCGTAGGTGTAGGTCACTTCGACGCCGTTGCCCAGCGTTTTTGCTCACCAGGCGGCCGGCGGCGTCGTAGCTGAAGTCGGCCAGATCCTCGTCGGCGCCGTCGGCGGCGCGGATCAAACGACCGGCGCTGTCGTACTCGTAATGCACGGCGTTGCCGTCATGGTCGGTGATCGAGGTGCGCCGTCCGTCGGCGTCGTAGGTATAGGCCAAGCTCTGACCATCGGGGTAATTCGCCTGGGTCATGCGGCCGGCATTGTCGTAGGCAAAGCTGATGGTTTCTTCCAGCGCGCCGGCCGTGTCGTAGCCTTTCACCATGACCAGGTTGCCGACCGCGTCGTATTGGTACTCGACGCGGCTATCGTCGGCCGGAGTGCTGCGCTCCGTGACACGACCCGCGGCATCGTACTCGTAGGTGGTGGTCTGGCCGCGCGCGTTGGTCATCGTCAGCACGTTGCCGCTGCCGTCGTAGGTGTAATCGACGTGGCTGCCGTCGGCATAGGTGGTGCGGGTCAGGTTGCCCTCGGCATCGTAGGCATACTGGCTGGCATTGCCGTTGGCGTCGACGATACCGGTCAGGCGGTCGAAAGCGCCGTAGCTGAAGCTGCGCTCGTTGCCCAGCGGATCTTCGGTGCCGATCAGGTTGCCCAGGGCGTCATGGTTGTTGCCGTAGAGCAGGTTCTGGATCGAGTAGTCGGTCAGGTTCCCCTGGTCGTCGAACTGGAAGCCGCTGGTCTGGCCGGCGCTGTTGCTGACGCGAGCCAGGCGACCCAGGTCGTTGTACATCAAGGTCGTGGTGAAGCCGGTGGCGTCGATCTCCATCCGGGCTTCGGCGGCGCTGCCATAGCTGTAATCGACAACCTCGCTACCGGCGGTGGACTCGCGGATCAGACGCCCGTGGCTGTCGTATTCATAGTTGCGCACGACGCCCGCCGCGCTGGTGACGCTGGTCAGGGCATGCAACTGGGAGCGGCTGGCGCCGGTGGTGTCGTAGCCATAGCTGGTGGCGCCGGCGGGGCCGGAGACGCTGATCAGGTGCCCGTCGGCATCGTAGCCGTAAGTGACGGTGCGCCCCGCGCTGTCGGTAACCGCGCTGATGCGGCCGGCGAGATCGCGGCTGAACACGAAGCTCTGCGCACCGGCGACCAGGCCGGTCATCGCGCCGTCGCCGGTCAAGTCGCCGTCGTCGTCGTAGGTCACGTCGATGACGTTGCCACGCAGATCCTGCAGCGCGTCGAGTTGGCCGTCGGGACGGAAGATCAACTGCGTTCCATCCTGCTCGGTCATCCGATAGCCGCCCCCCACGAGAGCCAGGCTGGCCTGTTCGCCGCTCGCCCCGAGGTAAGTGCCGTCGGTCTGGCGCAGGAAGGCGCGCATGCCATCCATCGTCAGGATGCTGACGTTGCCGGCGGAGTCGGTGCTGGCCTGCATGTCCCAGAAGCTGTTCCAGCCCCAGCCCATGCTGCCTTGCTGGTTGCGACCCACCAGTGAAGCGTCGTAGTAGCGGGTAAATACCAGATCCTGGCCCGGCGCCGCGAGGGTCAGGTCGGTGGCGGACTCCAGCAGCGTCTTGGGCAGGCCGGCGCCGACTTGCAGCAATTCGAATTGCAGCAGGGCGCCGAGGTCGTCCACATAGCGACCGAGGGCGCTCAGGTGGGTGGCATTGTCGCCCATCACCGCGAGGTAGTCGTTGAAGCTGGTGCCGATGCTGGCCTTGAATTCGTCCCACAGCACGTCCCAGGCAGCTGCCTCGACGTGATCCGGGCGGTAGGATTCCTGCAGGGCTTCCCAGTCGATCGGCGTATCGCCTCCGATCGCAAAGGCGCTGAAACTCACCCGGCCAGTGCCGATCGTGGGGTTGAATGCCACCTGGATGCTGCCGCGCGCGCCGGGGGTGAGGATGCCCGCCGGGCCCTCACGGTTGATCGCATAGAACTCGAGGTTGTTGCCGCCGAACTGGCTGGCTCCGGGCGCCCGGAATTCGGCGTAGTCGGCGCTCAGGCCGATCAGCGGCGCGACGATATCGGTATCGCCATCGTTGACGTACTCGATGACCACGCTGCCGGCGTTGCCCGGCCGCAGCGAAGACGGTACCTGGATGTCGATCTTCAACTCGCCGGCCGGCTTGTCGTTGATGGTGAAGGCATTCGGCGCCAGGGTCAGTTTCCCGTCGCCCTCGATCTGGATGTCGTAGACGCCGGTGTCCATGCCGCGCAGGTCGAATGTCGCCCACAACGTGCTGCTGTCCACCCACCAGACCCGGCTGGCGAGCAGGCTGGAACTATCCTCGGTCACCAGGCTGACCTGGCCATTCACCGGGAACTTGGCGCCCTGCAGGGCCACGGTGACCTGCCCCTGGTTGCTGCCCTGCACCGGCGCGATGTCCTGGATCGAGAATTCCAGCACCCCGGCTTCCAGGCTGAAGGCGGAACTGCCGTCGCTGGCATAGGCCATGATGTAGTAGGTGCCGGCCCGGGTGCTGGGCACGATGATGCGCTGGTCGGCCGAGAAGGCCTCGGAGAAGCCCTGATCGAACACGGTGCGGCTGGGCATTTCGCCATAACGCAGATACAGTTCGTTGGCGGCATTGGATGCATCCAGGTCCACCACCAGCGTTTCACCGGCGCCGACTTCCACCTTGTAGAACACCGCCTTGCCCTGGTTGAGGTTGCCGTTGGCCGCCATACCCAGCGTCAGTTGCTGCACATCCACCTCCGCCACGTTGAGCGAGGCGCCGATGTTGTTGGCGTTGTTGCTTTCCGGCAATTGGTTGAGGATGTCGCTGCGGATGATCACGTAGTAGTCGCCCGGCGTAAGGCCCGGCAACTCGGCGCTGACCGATTCGGAGTAGCTGCTCTGGGCGCCAACGTTATGGGATGTCTGGACGCTGGCGAACAGCGCGTCGCCGACATCCCAAGTGGCATCGAGGGACAGGTAGATGGAGTCCTTCCAGGTGCCGACGGCGGCGTTGTCGCTGTTGTTCTGGATCGTGTAGCCGATGGTGGCGCTTAGTCCCGGCGTGGCAGTGGCCGGCACCGTGATGGTGCCTACCGTCAGGTCGGCAGGCTCGGCCAGTTGCACATTCAGCAAGCCGCTGTCGTAGGCCGCGTTGTCGAACTCGTCGCTTTCGGCGATGGCGCGGCCGTTGTCGGTCTCGACGAACACATAGTACAGGCCGGGGTAGCCGGCGGGCAGGTTGAAACTGTGGGTTTCCGTGTACTCGCCACCGTGGGCCAGGCCGCCGAAGTGGCTGCGATAGCCGAGATAGGTGTCGGAGTTGCGGTCGAAGAACGCATCGGCGGACAGGTAGATGCTGTCGTACCAGTTGGCGGCGGTGGCATCGCCGTCGTTGGTGACCGTCCAGGTGAGTTCGATCGGCTGGCCGCTGGTGCCGGTAGCAGGCGCCAGCACGCTGGTGACGCGCAGGTCGGGCACCAGCACCGTGCCGCTGGTGATGGCGATGGTGCCGACGGAGGCGGCGATGTTGTTGCTCTCGCCATCGCCTTCGATTACACCGTTGTCGCGATCGGTACGCACAATGACGTGGTAGGCGCCGCTGGCGATGCCAATCGGCAGGGTCTTGCTCAAACTGGCGTCATAACCGGCGCCGCCGCCCAGGCCGGCGTTGCGGAAGAAGCTGCCCAGGCTGATGTCGCTGGCGGTATTGAGCGTGGTGTCCAGCGACAACCAGACGTCGTCATACCAGGAGAACACATTGGTCTGGTTGGTGCCCTGGTTGTCGACGTGCCAGTTCACCAGCAGGCTCTCCCCGCCGGTAGCCGTGGCGGGCAGCAGCCCTATCGTGGGCAGCAGATCGGGCGTCACGCGGATGATGTCGATCGGGCCGGAGACGGCGTTGTCCCCCTCGTCGATCCCTTCATACACGTAGTTGTAAACATCGGAGAGCACATAAACCGTGTAGTTGCCGACGACGCTGAACGGGATGGTCACCGTGGCGTTGCCGGAGTAGCTGCCGCCAACACCCAGTACGCCGGAGTGCAGAACATCGGCGAGGAAGGTGTCGTCGTCGTCGCCGAACACGTCGTCCGTGCTCAGGCCGATGCGGTCATACCAGCTACTGGCGATGCTGTCTCCGCTGCCGTTGTTGGTCACGGACCAGTTCATCGTGATTTGTTTGCCTGCCTCGGCAGTGGTCGGCAGGGCAGTAGCGCTGGCCACCAGGTTGGCCGGAGTAGACGAAATGGTGACCGCATTCAAACTAGGAGTCGTGTTGTTGGCGTTGTCGAGTTCGAACACCGCGTTATCGTCATCCGTGGTCATGAACACGTAGTAGGTGCCGGTCAGCGTGTTGGGCAGGACGAACTGGGCCGCGGCGTCATAACCGTCGCCATCGGCCAGGGCGCCCCAGTGGCCGACGCTGCCGAGCAGGGTATCCAGGTTCGCGTTGAAGACGCTATCGCTGGATAGCCAGAAGCGGTCGGTCCAGTAGGCGTTCGGGGTGGGCGACGAGCCATGGTTGTCGACGCGGTAATCGATCACCAGGTTGGTGCCGGAACGTGCCGTGGCCGGCAGGTCGAGGATTTCCGCTTCCAGATCCGGCGGCGGCGTCAGGGCGATCTTTATGGCATCGCTGCCGGTGTTGTTGTCTTCGCTGGCATGTTCATATACGCCGTTGTAGATATCGGTGCTGACCAGGATGAAGAAATCACCCGCGATCCCGATTGGCAAATTGACCGTGGCCGAGGCGATGTACTGGCCTTCGGGGGCCAAAACGCCGTTGTGCCAGGTCTCGCCAAGATAGGTATCCCCAGCACCGAACACTTCGTCGGCGGAAAGATAGATGCGGTCGTACCAGGAACCGACCCGGGTGGATCCCGTGCCCGTGTTGGTAACGGTCCAGTTCACCAGCAGAGGCTGGCCGGACAGGCTGTCGGGGGCAGTGATCGAGGTCACTTCCAGGTCCGGTGGCGGCGTCAGGATGACGCTCAGACTGTCGAAATTGGTGTTGTCGCTTTCGAACGTGTCCTCGAACACGCTGCCGTTACTGCCCCGTGCTCCGTCGGCCTTGACGATGAACCAGTAGTTGCCCTGGATTCCCTGCGGCAGGGTTACCGTGAGCTGGCTGGCGTAACTGTCGCCTACCGCCAGGTAGCTTGGATTGACGACGCTGCCGAGCAGGCTGTCGGTGCTGTCGAGCAAATTGTCGCTGGACAGATAGACATAGTCGTACCAGGTCGGCACCGTGGTATCGCCGGTGCCGGCGTTGTTCACCACCCATTCGACCACCGTCTGCTGCCCGGAGAAGGCCTCGGCGGGCGCGGTGACGCTTTCCACCTGCAGGTTCGGCAGCGGCGGCAGGCGAACGGCCATCGTTTGCTGGTCGATCGCGTTGTTATTGTTTTCCTGTTCCTCGTACAGCGCACCCGTTGCGTCGGTGCGGATCACCACGTAGCGGTCGCCGTGCTGGTTGGCGGGCAGCGTGATGTTCTGCGTGCGGGTAACGCTGGCGCCCGGATTCAGCAGGCCGGTGAAGGCGAAGCTGCCGTAGAAGGTGTCATTCCCGAGGGTGGTGTCGCTGGAAAGATAGAGATAATCGGTCCAGTTGCTGGCCGCCGCGTCGCCGGTGTTGGTGATGGTCCAGGAAATCGGCACCGTCTGACCGGCGATGGCGCCCGCCGGGGCGACGATGTCGAGATTGCTGATGGTCAAGTCAGGCAGCGGAGGCAAGGTGGCCAGCAACTTGGTGGCGCTGACGCCAAGGTTGTCGTTCTCGCCGGTGTATTCGTTGATCTGATTGGAATTGTCGCCTTGCACCAACACATACCAGTCGCCGAAACGCTGGATCGGCAACAGCGCGGTGATCGTGCGGGTGGCGCTTGCACCGCTACCAAGTGTCTGATCGAACACCGCTTCGGCCAGCATGATGTCGGCATTGGTATTCAGCGACTGATCGGTCGACAGCCAGACGCGGTTATGGAAGTTGCCGGTCGTGGCATCTGAGCCGATGTTGTTCGCCGTGAAAGTGATGCTCACATTCTGGTTGGTGAAGGTGTTGACCGGGTCGAAGACGACATTGCTGATCGTGATGTTGGGCACCGGCGGCACGGTGATGGTGACCGGGCCGGAAACCTCGACGTTGTCGGTTTCGCTGGTTTCCGGCGCGTTACCGTAGGTATCGGTCTTGACGATGAAGTAATAGGTGCCCGTGGTGAAACTGCTGGACAGGGGCAGGTTGAAGGTTTGCGACGCGATGTATTGCGCCAATGGCGCCAGCGCGCCGGAACGGTAGACGATGCCGAGGTTGTAGTCGGTGGACGTATTCAACGTGTTGTCGGCGGACAGCCAGACCTGGTCGTACCAGGCGGTCGCGGCCGTGGTGCCGCTACCGACGTTTTTCACGATCCAGTTCAGGTCGACGCTATTGCCGAACGTTGCGGTGGGGGGCACGTTGAAGGCGGTCACGTCGAAGTTTTCGACGGGCAAGACGATGTGGGTAAGGTCCGCCACACCGTCGTTATTCCAGTCGTTGGCCCGGTCGTTGTTCGATTCGTTGGCCAGGCGTTCGTAGATGTAGCCGGTGGCTGGCGACCCGTCGTTGTACCAATCGGTCTTGACCACCAGGTAATAATCGCCGGTCACGCCGGCTGGCAAGGTCACCGTCTGGGAAATTTCCACCGATGCGCCCGCCGCAAGATTGCCCGGCGACCATGTGCCATTGCTCACGTCGATGTCATTGGCGCTCCAGATGGCATCGGTGGACAGCACGATCTGGTTGTAGATACCGCCATAAGTCGTGGCCGCATCGCCCTGGTTCTTGACCGTCCAGGTGGCGGTGATGGTCTTGCCGCTTTCGGCGGCTTCCGGCGCGGTGAAGGATGTCACAACCAGATCCGGCAGCGGCGGTACGGTGACGGTGACCTGGAAGGCGGCGCTGACGTTGTTGTTGTTGCTTTCGGGCTCGTCGCCATACCTATCGGCCACCACGAACAGATGGTAATTGCCGGCCGCGTAACTGTCGTTGAGCGGAATGGTGACGTTAAGGTTGCGGCTATAGGTTTCGCCCGAATCCAGGGGCAAGGGGGAACCGGTGACCCAGAGATTGCTCGAAGAAAAATCGTCGGCATTGCCATAGATGGCGTCCCGCGACAGAACCACCTGGTCATACCAGTTGAGGGCCGTGGCCGTCGTGCCGGCGTTGCTGCCGGTCCAACTGACATTGAAGGCCTGGCCCAGCACGACATCGCCGGGCGCGGTGACACTGTCGATGACGAGATCCTCGCCGGGAAGCTGGTAACTGGCCGTGCCGGCGCTGGCGCCGGTGTTGTCGCCCTCGTTGGCGCCTTCGAACACCCAGTTCGTGGAGGAGCCATCGGTAGCCACGATGACGTAGTAACTCTGACCCAGAGTCAGGCCTTGGGGCGTAAAGCTGACGCTGCGATCCAGGCTGTCCCCCGGGGCGATGCTGACACCGCTATTGTAGCTGCTTGTCATATTGACATCGTCGCCGCTCAGGGTCTGGTCGAGAGACAGGTAGACGTAGTCGTACCAGTAGTTGCTGTAGCCTTGGGCGATGCCCGTGCCGGTGTTCTGCAGGGTCCAGGACACGGTCACCGGCTTGCCCTGCTCGAGCAGGGTCGGCGTAGAGACGCCGGAGACGATCAGGTTGGGCAGCGGCGGCACGGTGATATCGAGCGCGATGCTGGCCAGGTTGTTGTCCTCGTTGCTTTCCGCCTCGCTGTTGCTGTAATCCGTCCTTAGCAGCAGGTAGTAGGTGCCGTCGGTCCAGGTCGCGTTCAGTGGAAGGTGGAAATTCAAGGGAGTCCGGGTGTAGGTTTCGCCCGGGCTGAGCGGCGATTCACCGAAGTATTGCACGTTGCCGAGGGGCAGGTCGTCTCCGCTCCAGGCCGCGTCGACAGACAAATAGACCCGGTCATACCAGCTATGGATGGTGTCGCTGCTGCCGATGTTCTTCACCGCCCATTCCAGGTCGATGTAATCGCCGAAACGGACATTGTTGATTGCAGGATCGGGGTCGATCAGCGTGAAGCTCTGGATGGCCAGATCGTCGGTGGGCGCGACGATTAGGAGTGGGGCGCTGCCGGCATCATTGTTGCCGCCGTAACCGCCCTCGCCGGGGCCTTCATAGACGTTGTCGTAGTAGTCCGCCACCACGATCACATACGTCTCGCCCGAAACCGTGTTGGGCAAGCTCACGGTCCGGGACATCGCCCGGCTTTGCCCTGCGCCCACGTTGGGGTAGTCATAGGTAGTGGAAATATTCGCGTCGCTGGCATCCCAGACCGCGTCATCGGACAGGAAGATGCCGGTGTAGAGGTAGCTGTTGTAATCTGCCGTGCCCTGGTTATGCAGGGTCCATTCGACGGTGATGTTTTCGCCCTGTTCCTGGGTGGCCGGGGTGACAACCACATCGCTGACGGTGAAGTCCGGTGTAGCCGGATAGCTCAGTTCGATCGGCGTGACCAACCAGTTGTTGCCCTCGTCGGACTCGGCTTGATCGTCGTAGGTATCCGCCTCGACGATCAGGTAGTAGGTGCCGGGGCCGGGGATGTTGTAGTAGGGGAAAGAAACATAGACATAGGACTGCCCGTAGCTTTCACCGCCGGCCAGGGGACCGTAGTGGTAATAATCATTCAGGTAAATGTCGTTGAGGTCCAGCATCGCATCCGTCGACAGCCAGACCCGGTCGGACCAGCCATAGCCATATGGGTCCAGCGTGAATGACCCGGAATTGAGCACCGTCCAATCGACATAGATGTAACTGTTGAGGGTGGCGCTGGTAACGATGTCGCCGGTGTTGGGGTCGCGCAACTGGATGTCCGTCACCTGCAGGTCGCCCAGTTCGCCTACTCGTGCCGTGAAGGCCTCAAGCATGCTGTTGCCGGCGTAGTCCTGGACATCCGGTCCCAGGGTCATCTCGTAAACGCCTTCGGCAGATTGGTCGTTGAAGTAAACGGAAACCACGGCGCCGTAATAGCCGGTCTCGGTCTCGTCGTCGTAGATCCATTCGTTGCTAACGCTGACGTTCTGGATCTCGTCCAGCAGATTGTTGCCGAAGGGACCTTGGAAGGACTGGATGTCCTCGATAGTCACGCTCCAGTCCGCGATCTGCTCATTGAAGATGAAGTCGATGCGGTTCAGGGGGAATCCGCCATTGGTCCGCGTCTCGACCACCTGCGGCCCGGTCAGGTCCAGATTGAAGGTGACCGTACGGTCACCGCCGACGAAGTCCGGGCCGAGCAGGCCGTTGAGGCCGGTGAAGGCGTTGTTGAGCAGCGTGAAGCTGTACTCGCGCTCCTCCGGCACAACATTCGGGGTGATGTGGAACAGCACGCGGTTGCCGGAAGTCAGTTCGACGCTGTCCACGGTGCCCCAGTCGATTGTCAGATCGCCGACCTGCACCGAAGACGCATCCACCGCGTGGTAGAGGATGACCTCGATGGTGCCGGGCAGGCCGTTGCTGCTCTGGTCCTCGTACGGGAAGGTCCACCACAGGGTCGGCGCGTCCTGCGCGGAGGCCACATCGGTGTTGGCGCGCAGCACATACTCGCCGCTGCCGCTTTCGCTAGACACGACGACGCGGTAAAGACCCGCAGTCGAGGCGGTGAAACTGGCGAGCGCATTGACGCCGCCCAGGCCGCTGTCTTGATCCTGGGCCACCAGGGTGCCCAGACTGTCGTAAATGAAGATCTGTGCGTCGAGGGTGTTGCCGAGGCTCTGGGCAGGCAATTCCGTCTGGAATTCGATGAACTGATCCATATCGGCATGGAACAGGTATTCGTTGGGACGCGGGTCGTACTGGCCGGGAGCACTGCCGTGCGCCGCATAGCCCAGGGCCTGGTCGGTGACGCCGATGTCCTGGCCGTAGGGATCCAGCCAATAGAGGCTGGAAGGCACGTTGAAGTCCAGGTCTCTGGTGACCACCAGGCTGTATTCGCCGTCGGCGTTGCCGGAAACACGCAGGAAATACTCGCCTGCCGCAGGAGGGATGAAGTTGTGGATCACCCGGCTGCCATCCGCGCTTTGGTCCCAATTGCCCTGGGTAATCAGGTTCCCGTCGCCGTCATACAGGCCGACCTGGATATCCCAGTAGGTGCTGTCGAGGAACTTGAGATCGACGCTGATCGGCTCGCCTTCGCCGGCGGTGAATTTGTACCAGTCGTCGGGCCGTTGCCAGACCGAGTCGAATTCGACCAGATAGCCGCTGCCGCCGTCGATGACGGTGTCGTTCCATGGTTTGCCCTGCTCATTTACCTCGTGCGCGAAAGCCAGGTAATGCTCGTCGCCAAAGTTGTTGGGTTCGCCATCGGCCCAGTTGTTGAACGCGCCGAACCATTCGCCATTGCTCCAAGCCCAGTCGCCATCCGGCTCATTCTCTGTCGAGGCCTGATAACCGCCGATGAACAACCCGTCCAGGCCGTCACCACCGAAGAAATTGGTCAGGAACTGGTTTTCCTGGACGTTGGTGATCGTCGCCAGATGGCCATTTACGCCTCTGAAAACGGTATTCGCCGCTGCGTCGCGGGCGTCATCCCAGTTCAGGGCATCGTTGACCAGCCAGTAATAGTGCCCGTTCTGCGGGTTATAGATTGGTTCGCCAACGCCGCTAACTGGATCGTGGCGGCTGCCCACGAACATCAGGCGACTGGCGCCCCCGCCAAGGTCCAGCACGGACGCGTCGATATTCTGCGCAGTGGCCAGGGTATCGTTGCTGACTCCGTGTAGCGCCGCTTCTTCCTCGATCGAGGCATTGAGCAGCAGATAGACCTCGTAGGCGTCGCCGGCATCGTTGGCGCCGAAAACCTCGATCCGGTAGTTGCCGGGGAGCAAGTTGCGCAGATTGTTGAGAAGCACGCCCTCGCCGGGCGCGCCGGTGCCCTGCCAGATGGGGTTGCCATTGGGGAAGCTGACGGGATCGTTCAGGTCGAACAGGGTCAGTTCGAATGCCTGCTTCGCGGACGGGTTGTCCTGAATCAGGACGATGGACAGGCTTTCCGGTCCATCGGGAAGTTCGAATGCAAAGGCATCGGTATCGGCCGTGCCCTGGATCATGCCGGCCGCGCCGCTCATGTACAGCATCGAGCCGAGCGGCAGTTCGTGCTGGAAGGGCGCCAGCGCAGTCGGCGTATTGCCATCGCCGACATCCACGGCGAAATCGACCAGGTAGTCGTCGCCGGGGAAACCATCGGCATTGCCGTCCAGCAGGTTGCCGACGAGGTCGCGGAAGCCGTCGGCGTCGCTATGCAGGCGCAGGCTGTAGGCGCCGTCATCGACCAGGGGATCGAAGCTGACGGTGAGGAAATTCGAGCCTGAAACGAAGTCGAGCGCGTCGACCGGCAGGATGTCGCCGGTGTTGGTGCGCACCAGTTCCACGTCTTCGACGCCCAGCCCGGCGGGATCCAGGGCTTCGTTGAATTCGATCAGGATCTCGGTGACCCCGGACGCCATGACCATGCCCTGCATCGCGGACGAGGCCAGGGGGCCGGTGCGGTCCAGCACGAAAAGGTGTTGCCAAGTGGTATTGCCGACGCCATGGCCGCTGGTCAGCACGCTGTCCTGGACAGTTCGATCAGGTAGTCGCCGTCGTTGCCGGCGAAATCGACCACGTGCCAGCGCACGGTGTCGGCGTCCAGCAGGACCGGGTTGGGTACGGTATTGCCATTGAGCGTCAGATCCAGGTCGTCCAGGCTGGTGGCCAGTATGGGGGCGCTGAAACTCACGTCGATCCAGCCGGGGAACGCGGCGGTGCGCTCGATGCCATCCATGCTGGAGTCCGTGACCACGAACTCGGGCAGGGTGGCAGTGCCGTTGAAGCCGGTGACCGACAGCAGGTAATCGCCTTGCCCGGAGTCGCGCTGGATGCGCACCGTGTAGGCGCCGGTGGCGGCGGCGGTGTATGCGCCATCAGAATTGATGCCCACCTCAACACCATTCGGGTCCAGGACAACGATGGACCAGACCAGCGTGTTGTTCTGGGCCAGCGCGGTGACCGCGACCGACAATTCGTCCCCTGCGATGGCCGCAACCGTGTAGTCCCGATTGTTCGCCCCCACCTCGTCGAAACTGCCCAGCGCCTGGCCACCCGTCAGCGTGATGTCCTGTGGCGGCAAGCCCGCAGGGGCGAATGTCAAATCATGTGTGGCGGTCAGGTTGTATTCGCCGCGTATCACGCCGCTGACGCGGACAAGATAATTGCCGGCAGCGGCGGGAATGAAGTTCTCGATCGCGCCGGCCAGGCCGGCCATGTCGCGGGAACCGACGACCAGCACGTCGCCGACGTCATTCAGCAGTTCCAGCAACAGACCCGCATTGACGCTGTCGTCGGCATGGGTCAGGGTCAGGCTCACCGGCACGTCGGCGCCGACTGTCAGGCTGTAGTAGTCCTGTTCGCCGCTTTGGCCTATCGGCTGCACTTCACCGACGGCGTAATAGCCGTCGCCACCGGACGCCATGATGCGCAAATGGCGCGCAACCACGGCGTCGAACTCCAGGCTGGGCGCGAACTCGTTGTCGGCCTGGATGCTGGACAGGCGATCCATGCCCCAATCCACGTTGCCTTCGCCGGGCAGAACCTGCGCCAGGTAGGACCAGTTCTGGCCATCGAGCGACGATTCGATCACGTAGTTGTCGTCATGGTCCACGCTTACGATCAGGTCGGTGAGCAACACCGGGGCGCCAAGGTCGAGGTTGAATACCAGGGAGTCCGACTGACCCCACCAATAGACACTGTTGCCGTCCTGGCTCCAGTCGTAGTCATAGGGGATGTAGTCGTCCGCGATGAGATCGGCGGAGTAGTAATAATCAGAGCCGCTGGCTTCCACAGAGCCGGTGAAGGTCTCGCCAGGACGCTCGGAATAGACATCGATGTTGTCGATATTACGGTAGCCATTTTGCGCGTATTCGCCATTGCCGTTGGCCCAGACATCGTCATAGAACTGGAAGCGGATCAGCGTGTCGGCGCTCAGGTCAACGCCCCGGTTCTCGGCTGCGCCAAGCAGGTCGATTGAGTAATAGGCGTCGTAGGAGTAGTAGTCGTGCGCATCGAAATTCACCAGGGGATACCAGACGTCTCCACCGTCGACGCTGAACGCGACTCCATCGGCATTTTGCGAGCCGGTGAAGGAGCCATCGCCATAGCCATCGAAATTCTCCGCGCTGGGGTCGTAGCCGTATTCGTAGAAGTCGAGGTAGGCATAGGAGACGTTGTCCAGATCCAGCCGCAGGGTGGCCTGGTGCAGCGAATTGTCCGGGGTGGTGCCGCCGTAGCCATCGTCGTAGCCGCCCCCTTCCATCGCCAGGTGACCGCCATATCCATATCCGCCGCCCCCGCCTTCGCCTCCATCGGCCTGCCAGCCGGTATAACCCAGTCCCGAGCCGTCAGTGCTCCAGTTGGCGCCCAGACCGGGGCCGTTGAAATACTCGTTCAGTGTGGTCGACACCGGGCCCTGAGGGGTGTAATCGATGCGGCCGACCACGTCGGCTCGGGTGTTGCCATTGCCGGACAGGTCCAGGGCAAACAGGCTGAGATCGGGAGCAGTCAGGAGCGTGGTATCGACATCTTCGAGGCCGGCATTCAGGAAAACATCCAGCTCGTAATTGCCGGAGCCGGATGCGCTGGTGACCTCGATGCTGTAGGTTCCGGCCGCAAGGCCGTCGGCAAAATTCAGCACCAGGGTTTCGTTGGCGGCGCCGGCTGCAACGGACCATGTGGCGTCCGGCCCGGTTACCAGGATTTCCGCTTGCAGGTCGCCATCGACCGGGCGCAGACGCAGGCTGAAATACTGGTCCGCCGCCAAGTCCACTGTGCGGGCGCCCGGGGCTGCCAGGCTCGGCAAAACCTTCGACGCCACCTGCGTAAACCATCCCGCCACGCGGAGGCACCGCCACCAGCGGCGAAGAAAAATCGCCGACATCACGAGTGCTGATGAAATCTTCCTGATAGCCGCCGCCGGCGAAATTGATCTGAGGGCTGCTGCTCTCGGTGAAGGCCATCACCCCGGCGGATTCGCCGCCCGAATCGGGAACGGCGCCCGGCAACAGATCGGCCGACAACAGCAGGCGCGGCTCCAGTGACTCGAACAGGATCTTCTTGCGCTGTGCCGGCAAGGGATTCTTCGGTCTGCGCCACGGGGTCCCGAACTTCATGCAGCCTAGCACCGCCTCGACGAATCTCTTGTTCTTGGCAATCTCAACGGTTTGACTCAGCAGGGAAAACATGATCATGACCTCCGGGGCGCGCAGCGCCTGGAAAAAGGGAAGGCGGATGGAATGGGAAGCAGGCAGACGTGGAAAAGCGGAAGCGCGCAATCTGGGCTTCCGCCTTGGCAGGGGAGTGAAGACCCCCGCGTTGGTAAATCGACCATAACGAGTCCCCGCTATGGCAACCCGGCTATCTCTTGGCGCTTTGCCTCGAGACCCGAAGCTTTCCGACCCTGCCTTGCGACAGGTGTGGCACGATGAAACAACTCAATGCAACAAAAAAGTCGGCAAACATGCCCGCCGACCTCCGTAAATTCTAGCAACAGGCCGCAACCAGCCTGGAATCGGACCCACTGACTTGCAGAAGCTTGCGACGCCTGCCGGCGGCCGCGACGAGACCCAGTCCGCCAAGCAGCATCAGCCAGGTTTCGGGTTCGGGGACGGCGGTGACGGTGGCAATGACCGGAAATTATCAGATGCGGAAACGGATCCCATCAGCAGCGGTGCTGGTCATCGTTGCCGAGACAAAAACGTTGCGTGGCCATCCGGCAACAAAACTGAGGTCGAGATCAAACACGCCCTTCAGTACCATGGAACCGACCGGGATAGTGCAAGCCACTCCAAAATGCGGCGGAGGCTGGCCTGTTAAGCAGAAACCACTAAGAGTCTGGGCGGCAAATCAGAATGAAGATCAGCCGAACACTATTCAACGACCAGAGCGTCGCAGAACTTCGGAATAGGGCATTTCGTTACCGGCCACAACCACCTTGGAATGTGCCGCGTTTAGCGTCAGCAATGTGGCCGAATAATCAACGTTAAGCAGCAATGAACTCGTAATCACTGCTAAAGGCAAAAGTTACGGTCGGCATGGCCTGAGCCCCCGGGCCAGGCACAACGCTCGCATCACCCGCCGAGACGGATACTGCCGGGGGCGCCGCCATGGCTGTCGAAAGACAGAGCGCACAACCGCCAACGAACAAGGAAAGTTGCTGCAAGATTTTCATGATCTGGACTCCCACTGGTTAATCGGGTCGTGGAAAACTGCAGCAAGAAGCGCACCAATTTGGTCGAGACTCGAATAAACAACCAGTTGGATGCGCCGCAGCAAATTCGACCAGGGGAAGTGTAAAAAATTCCGACACTGTTCGCGCCATGATTCATGGTTTGGGCTTGTCGATCTTGATCGATTCGCTCGAAGCCGGAGGCGGTTTCGCGCCGGGGGTCCTCACCTGCTCCCCCTTCTGGAAAGCCAATACCAGACAGACCACGGCCACCAGCAGCAGAATCACGCCGAAGAAGTTGTCCAAAAACCCGACACTCATCCCGCGCACCAGACGCCAAACCCATGAGAGTGCGAAGACGGCCATCGATAACAGGGCTGCGATCAGCAACTGCAAGGACGTGCCGGCAAAAACACGCCCCATGCCGGGGTTGCGCTTGCCGACCGCGAAATAGCTGTCCACTCCCATCAGGTACAAGGCCGTGGCAAGAAACACCAGGGCCACCAGCAGGTTGATCAAGACTTTCCAGTTCCAGTCCATCGCGCCTCCAGCAGTTGGCCGACTTCAGACAGATGCTCAACAGGAGTGGTTCATCGTTCAACAAGAGGGCGGTTTCACTGCCCCTGTAGAGCAGCACTGGATCCGTTCCGTGAGCGTCGAGGCGCAGTCGAGAAAACACGCAATTCCGCTTCGGGAGGTCATGCCGCTGACTGAATCGAATACCTGGGAGGGTGGCAGCGTAGAATCCCGACCGCGCAACGCCTTCGAGAGTAGCACATGAGCAGCCCTGATTATTGGTACAACATGAAGACGCAGGAAACCGGGCGGTGTTGCCCCATTTGCGCTGCTGCGCAAGCGGCGGCAGTAGAAGACGCGAGCTAGGCAGGTGCGCTTCGCGTCGCTGGGCAGCGGTAGCCGGGGCAATGCCTTGCTGGTCGAAGTCGGCAATACCCGTCTGCTGATTGACGCGGGATTCGGTCCGCGCGAAATGTCGCGTCGGCTGGAGCGACTCGGCGTGACGGCCGACGCAGTGGATGCGGTGCTGGTAACGCACGAACACTCGGATCACGTCGGTGGCGTCTTCGCCTGCGCGCGGCGCTTTGACTGGGTTGTTCTGCTGACTCACGGCACGCTGGCTGCCTGTCGCGCGGGCGAGGCCAAGGCGCACGTCAGGATGATCGACAGCCATGAGTCGATCTCGGTCGGCGATATTTGCGTTCACCCTTTCCCGGTTCCGCACGATGCACGGGAACCAGTGCAGTTTGTCCTCGCCGACGGCGCGAGACGGCTGGGAGTGCTCACGGATGCGGGCCATGTCACGCCGCACATGGTGGCCATGCTCGATGCCTGTGACGCACTCGTGCTGGAGTGCAATCATGATGCCGGGATGTTGGCGCAGGGACGCTATCCGCCGGCGCTGAAGCGACGGATCGGCGGCTTGTGGGGCCATCTGGACAATGCCGCGGCTGCCTCGCTGCTGGCGCAAATCGGCCGGTCAAGGCTGCGGCATGTCGTGGCCGCGCATCTTTCCGCGGAGAACAACTGCCCTGCGCTGGCGCGGGCGGCCTTGGCGACGGTGCTGGATTGCGAGCAGGAGTGGATCGGTGTCGCGACCCAGGATGAGGGGTTTGCCTGGCGCGATGTCTGACCGGAAAGCTGTGACCGGGAATCCTGCCGGGGATGCCGTTACCGACATCAATGCCGGGCGCACCATAACAAAAAAGCCAGCCCGCGGGCTGGCTTTTTCTTGCCCGAAGGCTGGTGAAGAATTACTTCTTCATCGCTTCCTTGGCGCCTTCCTTGGCACCTTCGGCAGCGCCCTTGGCAGCGGCCTTGGCGACATCGGAGGCCATTGCAGAAGCGGCAGCAGCGGCCGGAGCGGCAGCGGCAGCGGCAGCCGGAGCGGCAGCAGCAGCAGCAGCCGGAGCGGCAGCAGCGGCAGCAGCCGGAGCAGCAGCAGCGGCGGCAGCCGGAGCGGCAGCAGCGGCAGCAGCCGGAGCGGCAGCAGCGGCAGCAGCGGTTTCAGCGGGCTTCGGAGCTTCGACCTTGGGCGGCTCGACGGGCTTCGGAGCTTCGGTTTTGCCACAAGCGGTCACAGCCAGGGCGAGGAGAGCAGCTACTAGGAGAGATTGCTTCATTTGGGTGGGATCCTTAACGTTATGGAGTTACGTGGCCAATTGGTTGATCGGAACGTTTCCATTTCGATCAACCAGAGAGTATATCACGCCACCGAGGATCTTTGGTGCGGCACAACATCGGTTCGTCGGCATGACCAGGTTGCCACCTCAAAGCCCGGTCGTATGCATCCTCAAGCACGGATGGGACAGTGTCCACAGCTCCTCGAAGCGTTGCCGCCACGGACTGACATAGGCGGGGTCGTCGAGAATCAGCGCGCTACGTGGCTGGTCGACATGGAAGCGGCGCACCCCGTGGCTTTCATCCGCCAGCAGGTGC
This sequence comes from Sulfuritalea sp., assembly GCA_016712985.1. Classification (GTDB taxonomy): domain Bacteria; phylum Pseudomonadota; class Gammaproteobacteria; order Burkholderiales; family Rhodocyclaceae; genus Sulfuritalea. The sequence continues at coordinate 44,547 of JADJQA010000009.1, forward strand.
GTATCCGCCAGGTGGCGCAGATTGTCCGGGCTCTGTCGCGCTTCGATGACATGCGAGAAGCGAATGATGAGCCGCATCAAGCGTGGCGCGTTTCGCTCCAATGGGCCGGGGTCATGCAGTACCATGCGGACTCGGCGAAGGGGGCCTTTCTGCAAAAAACTGGCCAGGGCCCCAAGCCGGGCGTTTTCTTCGAGTCGCAGGGCGGCAAGATCACGATCGAAAATCAGAATCTCGCTTTCCGCCCGGGTCAGGACGATGTCGCAGGCCTGACGATACTCAGCGTCACTGGTAAGCAGCGTGTAAGCAGGATTCATCACAAGAGACCATTTCCACAAGGGATCGGTCCCGCCGAGACATGGATCGGATGGATGCCAGGCGGGGTGACCGGACTGCGCCTCATTACGGCGATTATAATCCGCCGCTTTTCCCGACGGGTCCGGATGCCGGCCATGCCGATCGCACATATTGAGTCCCTGGACCACGAAGGGCGCGGTGTTGCGCACGTTGAGGGCAAGGCGATATTCATCGAGGGCGCGTTGCCGGGGGAGCTGGTCGAATACGCCAGCCATCGGCGGAAACCGAGCTACGAAAAGGCGCATGCCATCCGCGTGCTGCGGGCGTCCAGCCAGCGTGTCGCACCGCCATGTCCGCACTACGGCGCCTGCGGCGGTTGTTCAATGCAGCATCTCGGTCTTGCCGGCCAGACCGCCGCCAAGCAGCGCGTGCTCGAGGATGCCCTGTGGCACATCGCCCGGCTCAAGCCCGAACAGATTTACGCGCCGATTGCCGGGACCGGATGGGGCTATCGGCTGCGCGCCCGTCTTTCGGTGCGCCATGTGGCGAGCAAGGGCGGCGCACTGATCGGCTTTCGCGAAAGGCACAGCAGCTATGTCGCACTGATGGATTCCTGCGCGGTGCTGCCGCCCCAGGTTTCCGCATTGATTCCCGCGCTCAAGGCCCTGGTGGATGGCATGTCGCAGCCTGATCGCATGCCGCAGATCGAGGTCGCCGTCGGCGGCTCGCGGACCGTGCTGGTGCTGCGACACCTGGAGGCGCTGTCTGCCGACGATCTCAGGCGCCTGCGACAATTTGCCGACACGCATGGGATCATCTGGTACTTGCAGGCCATGGGGCTGGACAGCGTCATCCTGTTTCATCCGGCCGATGCGCGCATGCTGAGCTATGAGCTGCCGGATTTCGGCCTTGAGCTGCTGTTCCATCCGACCGAATTCACCCAGGTCAATATTGGTGTCAATCGCATGCTGGTGCGCCGTGCTATGGCCTTGCTGAAGCCGCGAGCAGGCGAGCGGATCGCCGACATGTTTTGCGGACTGGGCAATTTCACGCTGCCGATAGCGCGGCTGGGCGCGCGCGTCCTTGGCATCGAGGGCAGCCCAGGACTGGTCAGGCGGGCACGGGCGAATGCGGCGCACAACGGCCTCGCGGAGCGCTGCGAATTCGCCGTGGCCAACCTGTTCGAGGCAACCGCGGAAAGCCTTGCTGCGCTGGGGTCCTTCGACAAGTTGCTGATCGATCCGCCGCGCGAAGGCGCCGTCGCCCTGGTCAAGGCGCTGCCGGCCGCAGCGGGTGCGCGCAGCATCGTGTACGTCTCATGCAGTCCGGCCACGCTGGCGCGCGATGCTGCGGTGCTGGTGCATGAGAAAGGCTACCGCCTGTGCGGAGCCGGCATTGCCAACATGTTCCCGCACACCTCGCATCTCGAATCGATCGCCCTGTTCGAAGGGTGACGGTCCGCTGATTCGGCCGGGGAAAAAAAACGGCGACCTTGGTCGCCGTCTTCTCTCGGGGCGCCGTACCGCCGGCGCCGACTCCCCCGGTCTCAGTCCCTGTCGCCGGTGAACGCCATCAGCAGATGCAGCAGGCTGACGAAGACGTTGTAGACGTCCAGATAAACGGCCAGCGTGGCGGTGATGTAGTTGGTCTCGCCGCCTTGCACGATCCGGTTGATGTCGTAGAGGATATAGGCGGAAAACAACACCACGGCGATTGCCGAAATCGCCAGAGCCAGCGCCGGAATCTGGAAGAAGATGTTGGCGACCATCGCAACCAGCAACAAGATCACCCCGGCAAAAAGAAACTTGCCGATATTGGAGAAGTCGCGCTTGGTGGTCGAAGCGACTGCCGCCAGCGAAACAAAGATCGCTCCGGTGCCGCCGGCTGCCATGGCGATCAGCGTGCCGCCGTTGGAAAAGCCGAGCGCGACTTGCAGGATGCGCGAGAGCATCAAGCCCATGAAGAAGGTGAAGCCGAGCAGCAGGGCCACGCCCATACCGCTGTTCTTGGTGCGCTCGATGCCCCACATGAAGCCCCAGGCCACGCCGAGGAACAGCATGAAGGCCATGAACGGACTGCCGGCGAGGAACGAGAACTTCAGTTGTACTCCGATCAGCGCGCCGGCAATGGTGGGAGCCATCGACAGGGCGAGCAGGGCGTAGGTGTTGCGCAGTACGCGATTCTGCTGCCGGGCAATATCCTGCGTGGCGACTTGCGGGTAGGTGTTGACGTTTTCCATGGTCTTCCGAGCCCTCCTGTGAGATGGAACAGTCTATCAGACTGCCTCAAGTCCGGTGAGTTCCCGAGGCAGGCCAATTGCATCAAATTCCCTCAAGCCCCAAGAGGTTGGCGCGATATGAATCAGAGGACGCGGCGAGAACGCGACGGGTATGGATGCCGCCCTTTCTCCTGGACATATCAAGGCGAAACAGATTGAGGACAAGACGACAAATGATCGCGAGATTGGCCCCGGCATTTTTTGTGCGAGTCCGCATCCGGCCGTGATCCTTCTCTACCGACTCGACGTAGATGTGGCGTTTGTTCTTCCATTTCTCGGCTTGACCGATCTCGAAGAAGGTCGTGGCGGGATGGAAGGCGTATTCGCGGCCGAAGGTGCGGACAAGCCTCTGCTGCGGCGCGTGGAGCATTGCTTCAAGGCGCAGGAGAAGATGGGGACGATGCAACTACTGCTGTTCCTGAATCGACGTCAGGTAGGCCAGGATGTCCTGCATGTCTTCTTCCTTCAGTGCGTTGAGCACGCCGCCCACCTCGAGTTCGTCGTGCGGGCGCTCGCCTTTCACGTACAGGTCCATCTGCCGCTTCAGATAGCCCGTGTACTGGCCGACCAGCATCGGGAACTTGCCGCGTCCCGTGCCCGTCCTGGCGTGACAGGTCACGCACTGCTTCTGGTAGATGGCCTCGCCGTTGCCCAGGTTGCCCGGTGCGCGCGGAATGATCATGACGCGCTCGGTCAGGGTCAGGCGCGTCAGCGCGTCGTCGGTTTCCTTGAAAACCGGCCACTTGGTGGGAAGCTCGATCGATTCGAGGTAGGCGGCGACATCCTTGATGTCTTCATCCGGCAATTCACCTTCCTGCGTGTAGGGATACATCGGGATATTCACGCGCTTCCTCGCACGAAATGACTTGAGCTGATCGGCGAGGTACGCGGCACGCTGGCCGCCGATGCGCGGGTATTCGCCGCGCGCGCCGCCCTGCCCGAACTCGCCGTGACAGCCAGCACAGGTGCTGTTGATTTCCTTGCCCTTGTCGAGGTTCTGGGCCTGCCCAAGGCCGGCAAGGCACAGGGTCAGCAGCAGCAGTAAGAGGCGGCCATTCATGACAGTCGTTCCACGGATACGGTAAGCGACGTATTGTCGCAGGCCCGCGATGAACCTTTCCTTGATCTGTGTCGGGAATTTCGCTGTCCGCCACTCCGGCGGAGGCCGGTGTCCAGGTTCGGCAATCACTCGATTCCGTAATCGCCGGCATCGCCTGCCCGAGTGTCGTTTGGAGCTTGGCTCGGGCGGGAGCGGCCGCGTGCCGACCAGCGCCGCCGTCGCTGGTCACCGGGTGGCTGGCGCTTATTCACGGGGGTGCAAAGTGAAGTGTTTGGAATCTCCGTTCGTGGTGAGCCTGTCGAACCACATAGCTGGTGCCAGCATGGGCCTTCGACAAGCTCAGGCCGAACGGCGACGGGCGTTGGCAAACACTGTACTTCGGACCCTGTTCCCGGCCAAGGGCTTCGCCAGGGGGATGAACTTGCTATGATTCGCCCTTCTGTTCTCCCCACTGCCTTTTCCGATACTCCAATTTCTCGCAGGAACACATCATGCTGAAAAAACTTGCCTCTTTCGCCGGAATCAAGGGTCCGGTGGTCACGATCATCATGGACGGCTACGGCATTCCGAAGGCCGAAGCGGGCAGCGCCATCGCCGCGGCGAGAAAGCCGACGCTCGACCGGCTGTTCGCCAACTATCCGAACATCGCACTGCGCGCCCATGGCACGGCAGTCGGCATGCCGTCCGACGACGACATGGGCAACTCCGAAGTCGGCCATAACGCGATTGGCGCTGGCCAGGTTTACAGCCAGGGTGCATCGCTGGTCGCCGATGCCATCGCCACCGGCGCCATCTGGCAGGGCGAGGCCTGGCAGCAGATCGTCGCCGGCGCCAAGGCGGGCGCCAACGGAAAACAGGGCGCCATACATTTCATCGGCCTGTTCTCCGACGGCAACGTGCATAGCCACATCGACCACCTGAAAGCGATGGTGCTGCGTGCCAGGGAAGAAGGTGTCAAGGCGGTTCGCATCCACGCGCTGCTCGACGGCCGCGACGTGCCGGAAACCAGCGCGCTGGACTACGTCGAGCCCTTCGAAGCCTTCCTTGCCGAAACGAACACGGGGGGGCTTCGATGCGCAGATCGCGTCGGGCGGCGGGCGCATGAACATCACCATGGATCGCTATGACGCCAACTGGAACATGGTCGATAAGGGCTGGCACACCCACGTGCTCGGCGAGGGCGAGCAGTTCGCCAGCGCTTCGGCGGCAGTCAAGGAGTTGCGTATCAAGTTCCCCGGAACCATCGACCAGGATCTGCCGCCTTTCGTGATCGCCAGGGACGGCAAGCCGGTCGGCACCATCGAGGACGGCGATTCCGTGGTCTTCTACAACTTCCGCGGCGACCGGGCCATTGAAATCACGCGCGCCTTCGAGGAAGAAAGTTTCAAGAAGTTCGACCGTGTGCGTGTGCCGAAGGTGACCTATGCCGGCATGTTGCAGTACGACGGCGATTTGAAGCTGCCCAAGCGCTTCCTGGTCAACCCGCCGGCCATCCTGGACACCTCGGGCGAGTGGTTCTCCAAGGGCGGCATTACGCAGTTTGCCTGCTCCGAAACGCAGAAGTTCGGCCATGTGACCTACTTCTGGAACGGTAATCGCTCGGGCAAGTTCGACGGCGAAACCTATCAGGAAGTCCCGAGCGACGTGGTGCCGTTCGAGCAGCGTCCGTGGATGAAGGCCGCCGAAATCGCCGACGCGATGATCGAGGCCCTGAACAGCGGCAAGTACCGGACGCTGCGCTGCAATTTCGCCAACGGCGACATGGTCGGGCACACCGGAAATTTCCGTGCGGCGACGATGTCGGTCGAAGCGGTGGATCTGCAACTCGCGCGCATCCTGCCGGTGATCGACGCGATGGGCGGCGTCGCGCTGATTACCGCCGACCACGGCAATGCCGACGAGATGTACGAACTCGACAAGAAGACCAAGCAGCCGGCGCAGAACAAGGATGGCTCGTTCAAGGCCAAGACCGCGCACACCCTGAATCCAGTGCCGCTGATCCTTTACGACAACGTGTCAGGCGGCAAACTCGGCCTCAAGCAGACCCCGACCGCCGGGCTGTCCAACCTCGCGGCGACCACGGCCAACCTGCTCGGCCTGGAGAAGCATGACAAGTGGGATGAGAGCCTGCTGGAGATCAAGTAGTCGCCTGTGTGGAAGCCGGGCAGGCATCATTTTCCTGGAATGCTCAGGAGCTTCTTGGCGAGCAATGACTTGAGCTGAGAGCTTGTGAAAGATTCATCACGGATCGATTCGCGCGCTCGTCACCCCGGCGAAGGCCGGGGTCCAGTTCGTCCATCTGATTGTTTTCATCGATATCAGGGGGGGGGGGGGGGGGGGGCGGGCGGGGGGGGGGGGGGGGGGAGCGGTCGCACTTGGCTGACTCCGGCTTACGCCGGAATGACGACGAGGGTGGCTGGGGTCAATTGATTCCCAGCCTCTGAGCGGCAAGAGGCGGCCATTCAGCACGGTCGGCTTACGCACAGGGCCTGCGACGTATCGTCGCAGGCCCTTGTCGCATTTTTGCTGGACCCGTGACGGATAATCCGGCGATGGTAGATTCTGGTCCCGACGAAGCAAATTCCAGCCTGCGGCTCAACCAGCGTCGGGCGGTGATCCTGCGCTGGTGGCTGCTCGCGGCCATCGCAATCGCCGTCTCCTCGGCGCCGACTCTTCTGGATATCGCCCTGCCGCAATTGCCGATGCTTGCCGTGCTGGTGCTGATGACGGGATTCAATGCCCATGTCCAGGGGCGGGCGAGAGCGGGTGACGCGGTGGGCGCGACCGAACTGTTCGGCGAGCTGTGCGTCGACCTCGCGGCGCTGGCCATCCTCCTCTATCTGTCGGGCGGTGCCGCCAATCCGCTGATCTCCTTCCTGCTGGTGCCGGTCGCGGTGGCTGCGCTGTCCCTGCCAGGCAGGCTGACCGCGGCCATTGCGCTGCTGGCGGTTGGCGTGTATTCGCTTCTGATGTGGCAGTTCCTGCCGCTGTCGGTTGCCGATGCCGAGCGCGCGGCGCGCCTGCATCTGAGCGGCATGTGGCTCACCTTCGTGGTGTCCGCGACCATGATCGCCTGGTTCGTCGCGCGCATGACGGCTTCGATCCGCGAACGCGACGAGCGCCTGGCGGCCGCGCGCGAGCAGGCGTTGCGCGACGAGCGCGTGGTGGCGCTGGGCGCATTGGCGGCCGGCGCGGCCCATGAACTGGGGACGCCGCTGGCGACCATTGCGGTATTGGTCGGCGAACTTGAAGGCGAAGCCGGTCTCGATGCCGCGGCGCGTGAAGACCTGGGGCTGGCGAAGGAGCAGGTCGAACTCTGCAAGGGCATTATCAGCAGCATGGCGGCCCGTGCCGGAACGCTGCGCCCGGAACAGCTTCAGGTGCAGGATGCGGCGACCTGGCTGCGGGGCGTTCGTGCGCGCTGGCAGGCGATGCGGCCGCGGGCCAGCAGTCGGCTGATCCTTGACGGCGATGCCGGGGCGCCGCTGATCATGGTGGAGGCCACGCTGGAGCAGGCCCTGATCAACCTGCTCAATAATGCGGCGGACGCTGGCGATGCCGAGATTGAAATCAGACTCGCCTGGGATCAAGCGCAACTGAAGATCGTGATCCAGGACGGCGGCGCCGGCTTTCCGGTAGACGTGCTGCGCCTGGCCGGGCGCGCGCCGCTGCCGGCGCGCAACGGCGGCGCCGGCATTGGTTTGCTGCTGGCGTTTTCGGCGATCGAACGCCTGGGCGGGCGCATCGTCCTGGAAAATCCGGCGGGCGGAGGCGGCCGGGTCGGCATCGAACTGCCGATCGCGCGCAAGGTCGAGACATAGCGAAGGAACCGGGAACGACATGAACGAAAGCATACTGATCATCGAGGACGACGACACCTTCAGCGCCACTCTGCTGCGCGCGCTGAAGCGGCGCGGCTACGCGGTTGTTGCGGCAAAGAATCCCGCGGCGGCGCTTGGCCTGGCGCAAACCGCGGCGCCGGACTGGGTCGTGCTTGATCTGAATCTCGAGGGCGCCTCCGGCCTGAATCTGATTCCGCTCCTGCTCGAAATCAACCCCGGCTGCCGGATCGTGGTGTTGACCGGCTATGCGAGCATCACCACGGCGGTCGACGCGATCAAGCTGGGCGCCGCGCAGTACCTGGCCAAGCCGGTGGATGTGGCGACGCTGCTACGGGCATTTGGCCACACGCTACAAGCGGCTGAAGGCACGGCCACGGCCAGCACGGCGGCGACGATTTCGCCGGTGCCGATGTCCGTGGATCGAATGGAATGGGAGCACATCCAGCGCGTCTTGCGCGAGCAGAACGGCAACATTTCATCCACCGCGCGGGCGCTCAACATGCATCGACGCACCTTGCAGCGCAAACTGCTGAAACGTCCGACCAGTCGCTAGGGAAGTGCTGCAAGCCAAGCGCTACTTATCAGCCACGGTTCCGTCATTCCCGCTTTCGCGGGAACGACGGAGCACGCCTTTCATTGTCCCTTCAAGAAGGCAACACCCCACTGGGCGGTGCGGCGGGGCAGGCTCGCGCCAGTCTCAGCGTCCCGCGTCGAAGCGAAAGGGCACCGCAATACGCTTTGCATCGCCTTCGACAATCACCGTTGCCACCCAGGCCATGCTGCCGGAAACGCAGACCGGCAGCGAGGTCTCGCCGGCATAGCGTCCGGGGCCGACGGCGGCGAGTTCGCTCCTGTTGTAGCCCATGTTCATGCTCTCGCCGGCAAAGTCCACCTCCACCTTGGTCGGCTTGACTCCGCTGACAGTCACTTCGACGCGCAAGGCTTGAAGCAGCGGTATTGGACGTGGCGTGATGGATATCTCCAGGCGCCCTCCCTGCGGCCAGGTCGCCACACAGGCGCGCTTGTGCAAGTCGCAACCGGGTTCCGCGACGCCCGCAACATCGGCCTTCGGCAGCAGCAGCGGGGAGAACTGGCGACCTAGGACCGCCAGGGCGATCAGGGCGACGATCATCGCCAGGGTCAGCCAGTGGGATCGGGCGAAGTTCACGGCCGGGCCTTGCGGCGGAGGGCCACTTCTTTGCTTGGCGACTTGATCGGAAACAGGTTCATGGCACGCCAATCAAGCATGGAAAGCCCGACGTATTGTCGCAATGGGCAATTGCCGCAGCGGCGATCAGCAAGCAAGGACGCATCGAAAGCTGCACCGACGAAGTAGCAACCGGAGGTGGAGCATAAGACATAGAGCCCATGACATCAATTACATGGTGCTGCTGGCTGGCGACAAGGGAATCGCCCTGCTGCCCGCGCTGGGCAAGGGCAAGGCCGGCCTGTCTTACACTGTGCTTATCAACGGCAAGCGAGAGATCGTGGCGAGCAAGCTCAATGCGATGAGCCGCGAGCAGCTCGATGCTGCCGGCCACGCCGCGATCCACTGACGAGAAACCGAAAGAGGAACCCGAGATGAGCAAGCCGCTGGAACCGACACTCGACGCGCTGCCCAATCCCTTGCTGCGTTACTTCGCGGCAACCCGGCCGGCCTTCCTTTCCGTAACCTTCGTCGGCTGCCTGCTGGGCCTGGCCACCGCGGCGTTTTCCGGGATTCCGATCGGGCCGGCGCTGGCGACCGCGACGCTGTTCTTCGCGCTGGTGGCCCATGCCGGCGCCAATGTCATCAACGACTACTACGATGCGCTTTCGGGCTGTGACGGGGCCAACACCGAGCGACAGTTTCCCTTCACCGGCGGCAGTCGCTTCATCCAGAACGGCGTCCTCTCGCTGCGCGCCACCGGCATTTTCGGCTATGCGCTGCTGGCGGCGGTGGTTCCCGCCGGGCTGTGGCTGGCAGCGGTCAGCGCCCCGGAACTGATGCTGATCGGTCTCGCCGGTCTGGTCGTCGGTTGGGCCTATTCGGCGCCGCCGCTGAAGCTGCAGAGTCGCGGCCTCGGCGAATTCGCCATTACCGCTGGCTGGCTGCTGGTGGTCATCGGCAGCGACTTCGTGCAGCGCCACGGCTTCGCCTTCGTGCCCGTCGCCGCTGGCCTCGGCTTCGCCCTGCTGGTGGCCAACGTGCTCTACATCAACCAGTTTCCGGATGTGAAGGCGGATGCCGCCGCCGGCAAGCACACCATGGTGGTGAGACTGGGCGTTGCGCGCGCGCTGGGGCTATGCGCTGATCGCGGCGTTGGCCTATGGCTGGCCATTGTCGAGGGTGCTGCTGGGGCGCCTTCCGGCGACGACGCTGGTCGCCCTGCTGCCCGCGGCTGCCAGCATCGCCGCGGCGCGCCGGCTCTGGTCGCACGCGGGGCGACCGGCGGAACTCACCCCGGCGCTCAAGCTGACCGTCGTTGCGGCGAGCGCCCACGGCCTGCTGTTAGCCATCTTGCTTGTCATGCCTTGGAACCGCGTGTCCTGAAGGCCGTGCAGTTTGCGACACGATGACCTGTGGATCGTGCGCTCTCGGCGCGGGGCTGTGGTCTGCGCCTGACCGGCAGCGGCGAGTCGCATGAGCGGATCGTGCAGACCGTGCGCCAGCACGAAAATCCGCAGCCGCGCGGCGAGGACCGGCAGCGGGCGCAGGGGCTCCAAAAGGAGATGCTGGCGCCGCCCGAAGCCGGATAGCGCCGGGACTTGCAATCGAGAGGCGCGGTTGAACGATATCTACATCACTTGGGAAAGGTAGGAACCCAAGCGCATATCGGTGGCGAAGATGTGCTCGGTCAGCCAACGTTCCAGAAATTCGATTTGCTGATTTACCGTTGCCTTGTCCGCCTGAAGGATTTCCTGTTTCAGTTTCTTCGCGCTCACGATCAATTCCTGGTGCTCCGCCTTGTGTTCTTCGATGCCCGCATAACGATGCTTCAGCATCAACCTTTCCTCGTGGCTGAAGTGCCAGACCGCGCAATTGATCAGCTCATCCAATAGTGCAGCAAGGTATTCCGGGGATTCCCCTTCCATCACGGCGTGATTGAGTAGATTGAAAATATTCACCAGCTTGCGATGATCGTCATCGATCTCGTCGACGCCGACGCGCAGTATCTCGCCCCAAACCAAGTCTTTCACCATTCTTCTCCTGCCTGAAATGACAAACCCCGATCGGGGCCGAACAATCCGATTTGCACCGGCTTCACAAGCGACTTTCGAACCGGTGGAATCAGGGTAGTCCGAACTGTACCGGAAGAACGTTGTTTGCATGGCAGGCCCATGCCTCGAAGCACTCCTGGGCGATGATGGTGCCCGGGACCTTACGCGCCATGCTCAGCACGTCGCGGCCGGCATCGGTTTTCAGGGCGGGGTCGGCGCCGGCTTGCAGCAGCAGCTTGCCATTTTCGGCGCGCGCCGCAAACGCCGCCATGTGGCGCGGCGTGCGGCCTTCGCCATCACGTGGGTTCACCGCCGCGCCAGTGGCCAGCAGCCATGCCGACGACAGCGCGCAGGCAGGCACCAGGACGATGCCGCGAGGGATTTGGCGATGAAATTCATGGTGCCTCCTTGACGCCGAAAACCTGCAAGTGGCAGCGCAGCAAATGGGCTTTTCCGCCGTCCGGGGACACAATAGCCCGCCCGCAAGTTGACGGGTATCAAGGCGCCCAAGGCCCCCATGCACTTAAATGCTGCCATGTTCCGAATCTCCCAATTCATGCAGGAAATCTCCGCGCCGACGCCGATCGGGCCGGTGCGCAAGCCACCTGGGCCGGTGGTGATCTGGAACCTGATCCGGCGCTGCAACCTGACCTGCAAGCATTGCTATTCGATCTCCGCCGACAAGGACTTCCCCGGCGAACTCACCACTGCCGAAATATTTCGCGTGATGGACGAGCTCAAGGCGTTTCGCGTTCCGGCGCTGATTCTTTCAGGTGGCGAGCCCTTGCTGCGGCCGGATATCTTCGAGATATCGACGCGTTCAAAACAACTGGGCTTTTTCACGGCCTTGTCATCCAACGGCACGCTGATCGATGCGCCGATGTGCGAACGCATCACGGCGATCGGCTTCGACTATGTCGGCGTCAGCCTTGACGGCCTCGGCGCCACGCACGACAAATTCCGCCGCAAGCAAGGGTGCCTTCGACCTGTCGCTGGAAGGCATACGCCTGTGCCGCGATGCCGGGCTGAAAGTCGGCGTGCGCTTCACGATGACAAAGGACAACTTCCAGGACTTGCCCGGCCTGCTCAAGCTGGTCGAGGACGAGGGCATCGACCGCTTCTATTTTTCGCACCTCAACTATGCGGGGCGCGGCAACACGAACAGGAGGGACGATGCGCTGCACCAGATGACGCGCAGCGCGATGGACTTGCTGTTCGATGCCTGCCGGGAATACCAGGAGCGCGGGCTGAACAAGGAATTCACCACCGGCAACAATGATGCCGATGGCGTGTATCTGCTGACCTGGCTGCAAGCGCGCTTTCCGGAAAAGCTCGAACACATCAGGAAGAAGCTGGTGCAGTGGGGCGGCAATTCGAGCGGCGTTAACGTCGCCAACATCGACAACCTGGGCAACGTGCATCCCGACACGATGTGGTGGCACTACAACCTGGGCAATCTGCGCCAGCGGTCCTTTGGCGACATCTGGCTGGATGTTTCCGATCCGCTGATGGCTGGCCTCAAGGCCCATCCACGCAAGGTTGGCGGCCGCTGCGGGGCCTGTGCCCATTTCGACATCTGCGGCGGCAACACGCGGGTGCGGGCCCAGCAGCTCACCGGCGATCCGTGGTCGGAAGACCCGGGCTGCTACCTCAGCGACGAGGAGATCGGCGTCGCTTGATGCCGATCAAGAAGTTCGAGGATTGGCCTCAACTGCGACACTATGTCGCAGGGCGACGCGAATGCGAGGTCTTATGATCCCGCACACGTGAACCGAATTGAGGGAGAGCCCCGATGACACACAGCGCACAGGATACGCCGGCCGACAAGAGCGAGATAGGATCCTTGCTGCTTGGCGCGGGCTTCGCACTCGCTTCCCTGATCATACTGCCGGCCGTGGCGCAACGCATTGGCCTGGGATCGAGCCTGACGATCGCGCTGCGTGGCGCCTTGATGCGCGCCGCCAACCGCGTCTAGCCGGCGCGTTTCCTCTTGGTCCGGCCGCTGTGGCCGGTATGTGCCTGTGTGAGTCGCCTGTCCCGCCGGCTTTGAAGGGTGCCGGGACATGAATGCCATGAAATCAAAGCGTCTGTTTCTGGGTGGCCTGGTTCTGGCCACCGTGCTGCTTGCTGCCTGCGGTGATTCCGACACCGGCGAACGCGTGCCCGCCGCACGCCCGGAGGGTGGCGATTTCGTTCTGCAAAGCGCCGCCGGTCCGCTTGACACCAAAGCCCTGCGCGGCAACGTGCTGCTGGTGTATTTCGGTTACGTCAATTGCCCCGACATCTGCCCGGTGTCGATGGCCGCGGGCGCTGCGGCGCTCAACGCCCTGAACGCGGAGGAGCGGGCGAAGACAAGAATGATCATGGTCTCGGTCGATCCGGAGCGCGATACGCCGGCCAAGCTCAAGGAATACGTCGCCTATTTCCATCCGGCGATGGTCGGCGCCGTCGGCACGGCGGCGGAAACCGCCGCGATCGCCAAATCCTACGGCGTCGGCTACGTGCGGCAAGCGACGCGTTCCGACGGTGGCTATGCCGTGGATCACAGCTCGGTTACCGACGTCATCGGTCCTGACGGGAAACTCGTCGACATGCTGCCGCTGGGCGTGACCACCGACAAAGTGGTGGCGACCGTGCGCAAACTGTTGTGATGCGCCCCGCCGATCGCGCCCTGTTGCTGCTGCTCGCGGGCGTCGCCGCATTCACCCTGTGTTTCGCCGATGCCGCGCGCCTGCGCGGCGCGGCGGGGGCCGACGAAGCCGAGCGCACGCGCCTGGTGGCGCAACTGCGCCTGACCGACCTCGCGCTGTTCACCGAGGCGCGCTACACGCGGCATCCCTCGCAGGCTGACCTGCATTCGGCCTTCCAGGATCATCCGCTGGCGTTCGAGCACTTTCCCAGCGGTTCGCTGATCGGCCCGCCACCGGGTCTGGTGCAAAGCCATTCAAAAGTCGGCGGCGACGGGACGGCGATACCCGCAGCGGAAGTTTCGAAATGAAACTTTGGCTGGCCAAACAGCGCTACCTGATCGACTTCACGCTGGCCTCGCTGGCGCGGCGCAAGGCGCGCAACCTCGGCCTGCTGTTCGTCTACATCGTGCTGGTGTTCATGCTGGCTTCGGTCACGCTTTACACCCACGCCCTGCGCCAGGAGGCGGCACGGGTGCTGGCGGCCTCGCCCGAGGTGATCCTGCAGCGCATGGTGGCCGGCCGCCACGACCTGATTCCGCCTGGCTACCAGGAAAGGATCGGCCGCATCCGTGGCGTGCAGAAGGTCGAGGGCCGGCTCTGGGGCTATTACTACGACGCGGTGACCAAGGCCAACTACACCTTCATGGTCCCTGCGGAGAACGCGCCGGCGGCGGGAGAGATCATCGTCGGTCCGGCGCTGGAGCGCGCGCGTGGCCTGGCCAAAAACAACGGCATTTCCTTCCGTTCCTACTCGGGCAAACTGCACACCTTCATCGTCGCCGAGGTGCTGCCGCAGGCCTCGGAACTGGTCAGTGCCGACCTGGTGCTGATGAGCGAAGCAAGCTTCCGCGCCTTCTTCGACTATCCGGCCGGGCATTACACCGACATCGCACTCTCGGTCGCCAATCCGCTGGAGGTGCGCAATGTCGCCGTGAAGCTGGCCGCTGCCTTGCCCGACGCGCGGCCCATCCTGCGCGACGAAGTGCTGCGCACCTATGCCTCGATCTTCGACTGGCGCGAAGGCATCGTGCTGGCGCTGCTCTCCGCCGCGATCCTCGCCTTCGGCATCCTCGCCTGGGAAAAGGCCTCCGGCCTCTCGGCCGAGGAGAAGCGCGAGATCGGCATCCTCAAGGCGATCGGCTGGGAAACCGGCGACGTGATCAAGATGAAGTTCTGGGAAGGCCTGCTGATTTCGCTCACGGCATTCCTGATCGGTTTCGTCGCCGCCTATGTGCATGTCTTCCATTTCTCCGCTTCGCTGTTCGAGCCGGTGCTGAAGGGCTGGGCGGTGCTCTATCCGCGCTTCCAATTGACGCCGCACATCGATGGCGTGCAGGTGGCGACGCTGTTCTTTTTTACCGTCGTGCCTTATGCCGCGGCCGTGCTGGTGCCGATCTGGAAGGCGGCGATCACCGACCCGGATTCGGTGATGCGCTCGTGACGACCCAACCCCCTTTCCACGGCCGGCTTTGCGCAGCCGGCCGGCTTCGCAGGTGCGGAGCAGTGCTCCGCGAATTCCCGGCTACGACCCCCACCCCACCGGCGGGGGTGACAACGGTTCAGCCGCTGCGCGGGTTCCGGGGTTTTGGTTTGCCGTTCCCTTGGGGCGGCCCGGCGGGGACGGCATGATCGAACTCCACAGCATCCGCAAGGCCTTCAACCAGGGCCACGACAACGAGTACTGGGCGCTCGACGGCATCGATCTGCACATAGAGGCGAAAAAGGTGACGGCGCTGCGCGGCCCCAGCGGCTCGGGCAAGACCACCTTGCTCACCATCGTCGGCTGCCTGTCGCGACCGACCGAGGGCCGCGTGCGCCTGCTGGGCGAAGACATTTCGGGTCTGCCGGAGCGCTTCCTGACCGAAATCCGGCGCCGGCGCTTCGGCTTCATCTTCCAGCAGTTCAACCTGATCAGGGGCCTTGCGGCGCTGGACAACATCATCCTGCCGGCTTATCCGACCGGGCGGCCGCGCCGTGAGTTGCTGGATCGCGCCGAGGAACTGCTGGCCGGCCTCAAGCTCGGCCACCGCCGCCATGCCAAGGTGGAGTGGCTCTCCGGCGGCGAGCAGCAGCGCGTCGCGATCTGCCGCGCGCTGATCAACGACCCCGAAGTGCTGATCGCCGATGAGCCGACCGCCAACCTCGACACGCACCTGGCCGGCGAATTCATGGGCATCCTTGAGGGCCTCGCCGCCCAGGGCCGCACCATCCTGCTCACCAGCCACGATCCGCTGGTGGTTGAATCGGCCGTGGTGCAGCGCGTGGTGGACATGCGTGACGGCAAGCTCCTGAGTTCGCCACGATGAGTCAGTTCAGGCTTGGCCTCCGTCCCCGTCATGCCCGCGCAGGCGGGCATCCAGACAGTGCCTCTCACTGGGTTCCCGCCTACGCGGGAACGACGACGCCGAAGTGATCTTCCAGCCCGCCATCATCGCGCTGCTGCTTGCTTCGGCCTTGTGCGTGCTGGCGCTGGCGGCCAGCGCCCCGTTTGCCGTCGAGGTGATCCGGCGCTGGGACATCAAGAGCGGCAGCGAACGCCAATTGCAACTGGAGCGCCGCACCTACCTGTTCTCGACGCTGCTGACCTTTGTCCTCGGCCTGCAACTCGCCGCCGTGCTGCTGTTCGTTTTCAACGCGGAAAAAATGTCCGGCATGTTCGTCGGTGCGATGTGCGCGGTGGGCACGCTCAACGTCAATGCCTTGGGCTTCCCGGCACTCAACGCCAAGATCGCGGTGTTCTTCCTTGCGGCGATCTGGTTGGCGATCAACCACGTCGACTGCCGTGCCCGCGACTATCCGCTGGTACGCATGAAGTACGCCTTGTTGCTGGCGCTGGCGCCGCTGCTGGCGGCGAGTGCCTGGATCGAGCTGCAATACTTCCTCGGCCTCAAGGCTGATGTCATTACATCCTGCTGCGGCAGCCTGTTCTCCGAAGGCAGCCCGACGCTGGCGGCCGAAGCCTCGTCCCTGGCGCCGGTGCCGGCGATGTGGTTGTTCTACGGCAGCCTCGGAGCGGCGATTGCGCTGGCAGCGTGGCACGGCCATGGCGGCGGCAGGAGTCGTGCGGCCGCCTATTTTCTGGCTGGCGCGAGCGCGCTGGCCTTCGCCGCGACGATAGCCGGCATCCTTTCTTTCGTCTCGCTCTACATCTACGAGCATCCGCACCACCACTGCCCCTTCTGCGTCCTCAAGCCGGAATACGGCTACCAGGGCTACTGGCTGTATGTGCCGCTGTTCGGCGCCACCGCGGCGGGGCTGGCGGCCGGCGCGGTGCAGCCCTTCGCGCGAATCGAAAGCCTGCGCGGGATCGTGGCGGGATTCTCGCGACGCCTGGCCGCCATCGCGGCCAACGGCTTCGCCTTGACTGCGGCGATTGCCACCGCAATGATCTGGCAATCCCGCTTGATACTGCTGGAGCATTGATGAGACTTTCTCTTGCCGCCCTGTGCGTTCTCCTGCTGGCCGCCTGCGGCGGTGACACGCCGCCGGCCAAACTCAACATCGGCGACATGGCGCCGACCTTCCAGACCTTGCGCGTCGACGGCATGCCGGCCCACTTCCCGGCGGCCTGGGCCGGCAAGCCGGTGGTGATCCGTTTCTGGGCCGACTGGTGCAAGTATTGCGAGGGGGAGATGAAGGCCATCGACGCGGTCTACCAGCGGCAGAAATACCGCGGACTCGAAGTGATCGCCATCAATGCCGGCCAGGACAAGAAGACCGTTGTTGAATTCATGCAGAAGCTCGGCGTCGGCTACCCGGCGCTGCTGGACGAGAACTCGGCGATCGCCAGGCGCTACGGCGTGGTCGGGCTGCCCACCACCTATTTTGTCGACGCCGGGGGCATGGTGCGGGCCAAGCTGATCGGGGAAGCCGACGAAGCCAGCTTCGAGCGCGCGGCGCTGGAAATACTCAAATGACCGAGTCACTCGACCCCAAGGCGCCCTGCGACCTGTGCAGCCTGCCCGTCGGGGTCAAGCCCTGCTTTCTTGCGACGCCGGAAAAGACCCTCGGCTTCTGCTGCGAGGGTTGCAAGGATTTACCAGATGTTGCATGAGATCAAGGAATCGTCCGCCCCGATCGCCGATAATCGAAATGCCGCTATTCCAAGGAGCTGAAAATGATGAACGAAGAAATGATGAAGCAGATGCCGCACATGATGGGGCATCCGGTGGCCCAGGGTGCCATGATTGCCGCCACCGGCTATGCCGCGACTCGCGCGCTGGTCGGCCAGAGCCTGTTGCGTAATCCGCTGCTGCTGCTGGCGGGCGGCATTGCCGCCGGCATCGCGGCGGGATATCTGATGCACAAGCATGAGAAGGAAATCGTGCTGGCGATCTCCAAGGCCATCGGCATGGGCAAGGATTTCGTCATGCAGCAGCGCGAGAACCTCGACGACCTGGTGGCCGAGGCGAAGGAAAGCGAAGCGCAGGCCGCCGCCGTGCCGGCCGCGCCAGCCGAGCCAGGCCCGGACGCTCCAGTCTGAGTCGCGTCATGAATGCCGACGATCTGGCGCGGCGCATTGTCGTCCGCCATCGCGAAGCCGGCTACCTGCGCCTCGAACTGCCTGCCGCGATTTGCCATCCAGCCGTCGCCGAGGTCATCGACGCCGCGCTGCGGCGCGTGGCCGGCGTGTATCGCGTCACCCTGTACATCGCGCAACACCGGCTCGTGGTCAGCTTCGATGCCCATGTCTGCGCCGCGACCGATGTGGCAAAGGCTCTCAAGGCGTCGCTGCGCGAATTGCCCAAAGCGTCCACTGCCGCCGCGCCGCCGCACACCCCAATGCCGCACACGCCAGGGGCGCTGGCAGCGCGGGTGAGCCCGGCACTGCACCAGGCTGCCCGGCAAGCCCGTCGTGCCTTCCGCCGCTTGCGCGCTAGGATCGAAGGCCTGCGTCAGCCGAACGCAGCGTCCGGCAGCCTGCAGGCGAAGCTGCAACCCATGCTGGCTAATGCGCTGACCGAAAAGGCAATGATCAATTTCCTCAACGATCTGGTCGCGTTCTATCTGGTCAAGGTTCACTGGGAACTCATCACCCAGCGCTGGCTGAAAAACCCGGCAAAACACGCCGACGCCTGGCTGGCCGCTTTTTACCTGGTGTTCCTGCTGGTGCGCTATCGCAAGTCGATTGCCGCCGAAATTGCGAATCCGGTTGCCAAATCAGCGACTGTCACGCCGTCGTGAAAAGCTTCCGTGTCGTCCATCGCCTTTCACGCCGGATTCGTCTCGTCGCGCCGGCGCTGAGCAGGCAGCCCGAACGCTGCTACATCCTGGAAATCCTGTTGAGGAAGCACCGTGCGGTGAAGGATGTGCGAACCGTGCCGGGCATCGGCTCGGTGACGCTGCATTTCGATCCGGCGCAACTTCCGGAAGAGCGCCTGCTGGCCGTGGTCGATGCCGTGATCGGAAACATTGTTGTCGCCGGCCCGCGAAGCGGAGTCCCCGGCGCGCGGAGCGAGCCAGCGTCGTCCGCAAGGGATACCGCCTCAGGGGTTCCCGGAGGCATGACTTCTGCTTCCGCGCCAGCCACGCCGCCAGTCATCGACGGCCCGGCCCAGGAATGCAGTGCCGCGATCGAAGGCAGGGCCTGTGCCGCCTGTGCGCTGCTGATCGAGATGAGCCTGCAGCGCGATCCGCGCGTGGATTCGGCGGTCGTCAATTTTGCCGCCGGAACCGTCACGGTCACGGGCCACCTGCCGCGCGAGGGGCTCTTCGCCGCTGTCAGGAAGCTCGGCTACGAGGCGCGGCCGATGGATACCCTGGCGCAACGCCGCCTGCTGGTCGAACGCGAAAGGGCGCGCGTGGCCGAGGCGCGCGAACGGCTGATCCAGGCCGCCTGGCTGACGGCGCCGGTGATGATCTCCGGCATGCTGATGCACCGTTCGCCCGCGCTGCGGCTTGCGGAATTTGCGTTATCGACCGCCGTGGTGTTCGGCAGCGGCAGCGAGATATTCAAGAAGGCATGGATGTTGGCCAAGCAGCGCGAGGCCAACATGGACACGCTGATTGCGATGGGCGCCGGCGCCGCTTACCTTTACAGCCTGCCGGGCGTGGCACGCATGCATCATCACGTTTATTTCGAGTCTGCCGCCGCCATCGTGGCCTTCGTCCTCGGCGGCCGCTACATGGAGGAGCGCGCCAAGGGCAAGGCCTCCGAGGCGATCCGCAAGCTGATCGAGCTGCAACCCGAAACCGCGATTCGCATCACCGGCAACGGCGACGAAACCGTCGCCATCGACGATGTGCAACTCGGCGACCGCTTGCGCGTGCGTCCCGGCGACAAGGTGCCGACCGACGGCGTGGTGGAAGAGGGCGCATCGAGCCTCGACGAATCCATGCTCACCGGCGAATCGCTGCCGGTATCGAAGGGCGCGGGCGATGCCGTGGTCGGCGGCTGCATAAATGACGGAAATGGCGGCTTCATCCTGCGCGTCACGGCAGTCGGCGGCGACACGGTGCTGTCGGGCATCGTCAAGCTGGTCGACCACGCCCAGGGAACGAAACTGCCGGTCCAGAAATTTGCCGACCGCATCTCGGCGCGTTTCGTGCCGGCGGTGGCCGGCATTGGCGGGCTGACGCTGGCCGGCTGGCTGCTGGCCGGGCATCCGGCCTCGAGTGCGCTGGCGCACGCCGTCGCCGTTCTGCTGATCGCCTGTCCCTGTGCGCTCGGGCTGGCGACGCCCACCGCGATCATGGTCGACACCGGCCAGGCGGCGCGACGCGGCATTTACATCCGCAACGGCGAGGCGCTGGAAACCGCTGCCACGCTGAACACCCTGGTGTTCGACAAGACCGGCACCATCACCGAGGGCAAGCCGGTGGTGACGGACTTCCTGCTGGTCGCGGGGTGCGACGAAGCGCGCACCTTTGCGCTGGTGGCCGGCGTCGAGGCGCATTCCGAGCACTTTCTTGGCCGTGCGATCAGCGCCTGGTGCCGCGCCCGCGCCGTAACGCCGGCGCCGACTTTTGATTTCGAGGCCCGGCCCGGCCGTGGCGTGCGCGCGCTGGCGCACGACAGCGAGATCCTGGTCGGCAATGCCGCGCTGTTGCAGGTTGCCGGCATAGATTGCAGCGCCCAGCAGGAGCAGGCCCAAGCCTGGGCCGAACAGGGCAAGACGCCGGTATATGTGGCGATCGGCGGTGCCTGCGTCGCACTATTCGCGATTGCCGATGCCGCGCGCCCCGGAGCGAAGCAGGCCATCGCACTGCTGCACCGGCTCGGCTTACAAACCGTGATGGCCACGGGTGATGTCGAGGCCGTCGCCAACCACATCGCGCGCGAAGTCGGCATCGACCGCGTCATCGCCCGCGCGACGCCGGGCGACAAGCTGGAATTGATCCGCGCTTTGCAGAACGAAGGTCGCCGCGTCGGCATGATCGGCGACGGCATCAACGACGCGCCGGCGCTGGCGGCAGCCAACGTCGGCTTCGCCATCGGCGGCGGCGCCGACATCGCGGTCGAATCGGCCGACATCACCCTGGTCGGCGGCGACATCGCGCGCGTCGCCGGCGGCATCGAACTCTCGCGCAAGACGATGGGCATCATCCGCCAGAACCTGTTCTGGGCGCTGGGCTACAACGTCGTCGCCATCCCGGTGGCAGCGGCGGGGCGCCTCAATCCGATGATCGCGGCGGCGGCGATGGCGATGAGCTCGGTGTCGGTGGTGACCAACTCGTTGCGGCTGCAAAGGTGACAAAGTCATTCCTGCGTAGTTGGGAATCCAGTCAAGAAATGGAAGCGTTCCTGGAAACTCAAGCTTATCGAAGAACGCAATCCGGATTGGCACGACCTTTGGCCGGAGATCATCGGATAGTTGGCTGGATGCCCGCCTGCGCGGGCATGACGGATTAAATCGCCACCTTGCTCCCGCGCCCCATTTGTCGTCACTCCCGCGTAGGCGGGAGTCCAGAAACCACCGCTGCGTTTCGAACATTGGATTCCCGCCTCTGGAAAGGTACTCGCAGGCAGGCTACGCAGAGATGGCAGCGCTTCGGAATGCTTCCACACGTTTTGCATGATTCCATCATGAATGATTAGTCGGAATGGATCACAGTCAGCACGTTCACATCGCCGAGTTCTCCTACTGGGCCGCCTTCATGGTCGGCATCCTCGGCAGCGGCCATTGCATCGGCATGTGCGGCGGGCTGGTATCGGGGTGCTTCATGAAATTGCAGGCGAAGGGCCCCTGGCCTTACGCGGCCTATCACGTGTCGCGCATCGGCATCTACGCCGGCGTCGGCCTGCTCGCCGCGCTGCTTGGCACCGTGCTGGTCGCCAGCGGCATGACGGGCCTGGCGCAGGGCGTCTTGCAGATTCTCGCCGGCGCCATCGTTATCCTGCTGGGCCTCGACCTGCTCGGTGTCTCGCCGATCCGCAACACGTACGGCTTTGCGCCGATGGCCTGGTTGCGCAGACAGTTCGTGACCGCATCGCAAAAAGGCCCGGTACTGGGCGCGGCCATCAGCGGTGCGATCAACGGCCTGATGCCCTGCTCGATGACCATGGCCATGGCGGTCAAGGCCACCACCGCGCCGACACCGCCCGAGGGCATGCTGCTGATGCTGGCCTTCGGCGCCGGCACCCTGCCGTCGATGCTGTTCGCCTCCGTCCTGTTCGGCAAACTCGGGCCGAAGCTGCGCGGCGGCTTGCAGAAGCTCGCCGCGCTGTTCGTCATCGCGCTGGGCGTATCGACACTGTGGCAGGGGCTGCGCTTCTACCTGGTGATGTACAAGCTGGTGGTCTGATGCCCGTTATCGGACTCGGGGCTGGCCCGGAAGTCAGCCGGAGTGAGGGCTGCGACGTTGAACGGTCAGCCTTGCCCGGCGATTGCCTGCGCAATCAACTGGTCGAGTATCGGAAGGTCGATCTTGGCGGTGTTCCAGACGATCAACGCATCGATGCTTCGATAGCCATGCGTCAGCTTGATGCGCATTTCATAGACGGCACTGAGATGAGGCCATAGCTCGGGGCTTGCTTGTTCGAGGCGTGGATCGAGACGCATGATGTTGTTCGCGGCTTCCCCGATATCCACCAGATTTTTGATTACGGAATCCTGGGTCTTCCTGTCCGCGAGAAACTGCTCCTTTCGCGCGTCGCCGATATGCTTGTTGATCCAGGCAATCGCATCCCGGATGTCGCCCAGGCAATCGACCACGCGAAGTGTCCTTGACGGGCTGTGGGTCATACCTGTAACGCCTCGCCCAGCACGGTCTGACGAAAGCGTTCGGAGAGCGAGCCTGGAGTCTGTACATCGACCTGAACGCCGAGCAGACGCCTCAGTTCGCTTTCGATGCGCACAATGCTCAGCAAGGTGGTCTGCTCGGTCGGATCGATCAGCAGATCGAGATCGCTGTCCGCGGTATCTTCGCCATGCACCACCGAACCGAATACGCGCGGGTTTCCGGCGTGATTCTGCTCCACAATCCGGCGGATGTCGTCGCGATGCAGTTTGAATGCTTCGGAAGGCTTCATACTGGTCCGGCTCCAAGGCTCCCACAGGTTGCAAAGGATACCCGAAGTGCCGTCGAGAGTATTTCTCGCCGCCTCCCGCGCTCTTCGTCATCGCGCTGGGCGCATCGACGCTGTGGCAGGGGCTGCGCTTCTACCTGGTGATGTACAAGCTGGTAGCCTGAGCGATCAAGCCGCAGCGAGCAGATCCAGCGCGACCAGGCAGGACTTGTGGCCTCGTCCGCAGCGCGGCTGTTCGGGTTCGATGACTTTCTGCCGGCGCAGTCCGGACAGTGTTCGCGACACGGTTTCCGCAGTCAGCGCGGTGATCTCCGCAATGTCTCGCAAGGGGGGTAGTTCGGCCCGCGCTACCGCAGAGGCCTGTGGCAGGAGCAGGCGGATCAGGCGCCGGATGCGTTCGATCGCCTGGCCGGAGCGCAGCGCCACGACGCGTGCGGCCCTGTGCTCGGCCAGCGTCAGGGCATGCAGCAGGGAGTCGCGTTCGGTCGTCGCCCCTCCCGGCCACGGCGACAGTTCGCAGTCGGTGAGTGCTGTCGCACGGTAGCTGTAGCGGCCGAACAGCAGCGCTTCCACGCCGACGATTTCGCCGCCCACGGCGAGGCCCGCGAACAACGGTTCGCTGCCGGACTCGTCGATCAGGTGGAAGCGCACGACTCCGGAACTCACCCGCCATGCAGGTCCTTCGGCACCGGCGTCATGGATGCGCTGGCCGCTCTTGAAGCGGCGCGCATCCTGCGCGCTGATGGGCATATCCGCCGAGTCGATCATCTAAAGTGGTGTGCTATCGGCTAGTTGGCAGCTTGCAGCGTGCCGGCCGCAAGCTGCGGCGCCGGTTGCGCGGCGACGGTCATGCCGGCGCGACGGCGCAGGTCAGCCATGACCTGATCGCTGTTGCGGCGCGAGGCAGCCAGATCGCCATCGCCGCGGCGGTGTCGCCAGCCCGGTGGAGTTTGGCGGCCTCGGGGAAACTTGCCGGCCAGTCCGCCGCCCAGGCCGGGCGGATACATGCGGCGATGAGCAGCAGGGCAATGCGCAGGGAATTGATGGTCATGGGAATTCCTTGATGTTTTTCGGCAAACGCTCGCAATGCTACGTGCGAAGCCGGCTCGGAAGACGCGGCAAATCGCCGCATGTGACAACGTGTCGCGGCTGATCTGGAAAGCTGGCGGTGCCCGGTCTGGTACTCGCTGCAATGGCCCACCAGCTTCAGTCACGCCCGGTAACGAACCCGACAGACAGTCTTGATTGTGCCGTGCTACCATCAGCGCATTCAAATTGAAGGCAGAGGTGAAATCATGGCAAGCATGAGTATTCGGGGCCTGGACGATCAGGTACTGGCCCGGCTGAAACTTCAGGCAGAACAGGAAAGCTGTAGCCTCAACAGCCTGGTGTTGCGTCTGTTGCACGGCACGGGCACAGGCACGGCATTTCAGCTCGCCGCATTGAAGAAGTTTGACGATCTCGATGCCTTGGCCGGCACCTGGAGCGACCAGGAGGCGGAAGCTTTTGAGCGGAACACGGCTGCATTTGCCGAGGTTGATGCCGCATTGTGGACTTGAGCCATGCGGCCCATTTCGCTGGATACCAATGCATACACTGCGTTCAAGCGCGGCGATGCCGGAATAGTGGCGGTGCTGCAACACGCCCCGAGCATCATCGTGTGCACCACGGTATTGGGCGAACTGCTGGCAGGCTTCGCTGCCGGTCAGCGCGAGAGCGTCAATCGCGGCGAGTTGACCCGCTTTATCAACGTGCCCCGCGTCAAAGTGGTTCCAGGTACTGCCGCCACGGCCGACCTGTACGCGTTGATCTATGCCGCACTGCGGCGCAAAGGCCGTCCCATTCCAACCAACGACCTGTGGATTGCCGCCAGCAGCCTGGAGCACGGCGCCGCCCTGTTGACGCTGGATGCACGTTTTCAAGACATCGACGGACTGCGCACGGGTACGCGACTGGAGGACTTCATTCCCTAGGGACTTGCGTCGGGGTGCCGCCGCTACCGATATCGCATATCGGCCCCTTGAGCGCATTGATGCGGCCAGCGATCGGACCTGTCATGTTCGAGGTCGCGATCGAGTTGCATGATGCTGTTGGCGGCTTGCCTGAGGCCAATAGTGCCGGCAGAGTTTTTTTGGCACGCCGCCACCCGCGCGTTTCGTCCCGCGGAACTTTCTGGGCGCACCAGGAAGAACGCCAGCGGGGGCCGGCGTCAATCCGATGCGGGAGCGACTCCTCAGAACTTGTAATTCACCCCCGCGTAGAGCGAACGGCCCATGCCGGGGACGGCAGTGCCCCACTGCGGGTAATTGGGCAGGGGCGGGTTGGTCATGGTCGTACCCTGGCCGACGTAGGCGCCGCCCAGCGGCAGGTTGTAGTTCCTGTCGAACAGATTTTCGATGCCAAAATCGACGCGTGTCTGCTTCCAGGAATAGCTGCCGCGCAGGTTGATCAAGTTGTAGCCAGAAGTCTCGATTTCGTTGCGCACGTCGGAGATGTCGTTCTTTGACTTCACCATCACGAGCTCGACACCATTGTCCCAGCCGCCATATTGGTGCGTCAGCGTCAGCCTGGCGTTGAGCGGCATGATGTTGTAGAGAGCGGAGTCCGTGTCGCGGTTCTTGCCATTCGTGTAGTTGAGCAAGCCCCTGAGCCCGAATTCTCCGACACCGGTCTTGGCCAGCGGCATCTTCCCCGACAGGTCGATGCCATACAGTTGCGCCGACTGGTTGACGTAACGCAGCACGGAAAACTGGTTTTGCACCGGTGTGACGCTTGGGGCATTGGTCGTGGCGTCCCACTGAATCGCATCAATGTAGTCGGTGACGCGGGTGTAGTAGGGCGTGGCCTTGAATTCCCAGCCGCGGTCGGCGGCGTGCCAGTCGAAGGTGGCGGAAAGGGTGTACGCCTTCTCCGGCTTGAGATCCGGGTTGCCGACGTAGCCGTTGCCGTCGCCGACAAAGTTGTTCATCAAGGCTGCCATCTGCCAAGTCGACCAAGTGTAGCGTTCATACAGATTCGGCGACCGGACCTTGCGGGCGAAGCCGAATTCGATGTTCTGGGTGACGCCTGGTGTGTAGCGCGCGAGCGCTGTCATGTCCCAGTTGTTGTCGGTCTTCTCATGGTTGAGGGCGTTGAAGGCCGTGCTGTCGCGAAGTTGGTTCGAACCGCCTGCGTTGGTCGGTGCGTAGCCCTGGACGTTGCCGGCATCGGTATTGACATGCTCGAAGCGCAGGCCGGCGAGCGTCATCCACTGCGGGCTCAACTGCCTTTCCCATTCGCCGAACAGTGCCGTCCGGTCGCGCTGGCCGTCGTTGATGTTCCAGAAGGTGCCCGGACTCATCATTGCACCGGACGGAGTCCACCAGTCGTCGAGCCGGTAACTCTGATATTCCCCGCCGATGCGCAGCAGGTCTTGCTGGGTGAGTACGATATCGGCTTTCACGCTGGCGCCCGTGGTCTTGCCTTCCGTGTACATCGGCATTCCGGCGGCACAGGCGGCGGTGCCGATAGGCGAGCATGGTGTGCCATTTCCCCCTGGGGGCTTGTTTCCACCCGACGCCGCGCCGTACCAGTAGCGCTTGTCGGCCCCGAAATCCATGAAGTGATCAACCTTCTCGTGATAGGCGCGTGCTTCGATGCTGCCCCAGTCGAACTGACCGAGATAGCGCAGGTTCAGGCGATGCTGGGTGTTGTCGAGCATGTCCATGCGCTGGTTCGGGTAGAGCTGATAGGGCAGATCCTGATAGCCCAGTTTGGCTTCGAAGAGATGGTTGCCACCCTTCAGCGCGAATCCCAGCGTATGGTTCTCGGTCTTGTAAGCGGTCGAGCCGACTTCGTCGCGGGGCAGCGTATGGCCGATGCGGCCGGTAAAGTCGTAGTTCTTGAAGTCCCCGCCGGCGTCGTAGTTGTCGGATTCGGCGGTGGCGCCCGAATACGTCATGCTGAAGGATTCGGTGGCATAGGTGGCCGAGACATTGCCGCCCTTCGCATTGCCGTTGCTGCGGTAGAAAGCACCGGCCTCGCCCTTGAAGAGGCTGCCCTGGCCGGGCGTTGCAAAAGTCGGCGCTGGCGTATCGGCGATGATGGTGCCGCCGATGCTGTCACCTCCCACGCTGACCGGCGTGATGCCGGCATACACCTTGAGCGAGCCGACATTGGTCGGATCGAGATAGGACAGCGCCGGATTCATGTGGTTGGGACAGGAGGCGATCAGGTCCATGCCGTCGACTTTGATCCGCAGGCGATCATCGGCCAGACCATGGATGGACGGCAGGCTGGAGACGCCGCCGGCGCCATAGAGGCTTACGCCGGGAATATCCCGCAGGAGACTGGCTGTATCGCTGGTGGCGGCGCGCTCGCTGCCTGCGAGGCTGGCGCTGTCCAGCGTGTCTCCACGGAATCTCTCGGCCGTGCGCTGACCGGTAATTACAACGGTATCCAGGATTTTTGCATCGTCGGCCGCGAAGCCGATACAGGGCATGGCTGCCAGGGCGGCAGCAAGAATTTTGCGTTTCATGTGAGTTGATCCAAAGGTGGCAAGGCTGTGACGGAACCAAGAATTGTGGCGAATGCTAAGGCCATGCGATCGCTCGGAAGTGCGGCAAATGGTCACATGTGACCATTTGCCGCGCGGCATGGTGTCGCAGCGCGATATCGGCAGGTATGTCCCTTGATCTCGATCAATGACGCCTCGGTAATGTACGTGACGAAGCTGCGCACAAACAGATGTCAGGAGGCGGAATGCGGCAACCGATCCGCGACATGATGTCGCGCGCGGCCATGTGTCGCATGGACGTACGGGGGTGCGGAGCGATACTGCGCCCTCCACCCAACCTGTAGCCAGGTCGCCCCGCAAACTCGGCGCTGGCGCCGACTTTCTTATTCGGCGGTGGGCTCGCTGACGAATCCGATGCGCACCAGCCCGGCCTTCGCCGCCACGCTCATCACCTGCGCAACGCTTTCATAGCGCGCGTTGCGGTCGGCGCGGATATGCAGTTCCGGTTGCGGCTGCTGCTTCGATGCAAGCGCAAAGCGCGGCGCGAGTTCGGCAAGGATCACCTTCTCGCCGTTCCAGAACAGATCACCGTTCTCGCGGATGCCGAACTCGATGTGCTCCGGCTTGGTGATGTTGACGTTGCTGGAAGCCTTGGGCAGGTCGATCTTCACCGCATGGGTCAGCAGCGGCGCCGTGACGATGAAGATCACCAGCAGCACCAGCATCACATCCACCAGCGGCACCACGTTCATGTCGGCCATCGGCGCCATGCGGCGCTGGCCGTCAAAGCTGCCCATCGCCATGTCACGCCTCCCGCGGGGTCGTCCCAAGGGAGTTGGGCGCCCCCTCGGTGGGGGTTGAGTCGGGGTATCGCAAAGCACCGCTTTGCGCCGCCGAAACGGGCGAGCCTTGCAAGGCGAAACCTTCGCGAACACCGTGAGCGTGGGGGCTCATGGTGTCCCCTCCTGGTTTGCCGACGGTCAGCAGGACATAGACGTCGTGCGCAAAGGCATCGAGCCGCGCCAGCCAGAGGCGGTTGCGGCGGTTGAAGGCGTTGTAGGCCAGCACCGCCGGAATCGCCACGGCGAGGCCCAGCGCGGTCATGATCAGTGCCTCGCCCACCGGGCCGGCCACCTTGTCCAGCGTGCCCTGCCCGGAGAGCCCGATCTGCACCAGGGCGTGATAGATGCCCCACACCGTGCCGAACAGGCCAATGTACGGCGCCGCCGAACCCGCCGAGGCCAGCACGGTAAGGCCGTTCTCCGCGCGCGCGGCCTCCTGCTCGATGCCGTTGCGCAGCACGCGGGTCAGGAACTCGCCAAAGCCGCCCGCCGCGGCCAGGCTCCGCTGGCCCTGGGCGGCGCTTTCCGCTGCCTTGAGCGCCTGGCGAGCCAGATCGGCAAAGGGGTTGTCCAGGGCCGGGTCGGCGAGGACGGTATCCGCGGCCTCCAGCGAGGGTGCGGCCCAGAAGCGCGCGAGAAAGGCATCGGCCCGCCTTTGCGCCAGCGTGTTGGCAATGGTGCGGGTGACGATCAGGTACCAGCTCGTCACCGACAACGCCAGCAGCACGGCGAGCACGGTCCTGCCCACTCCGTCGGTCTGGGTGAGAAAGTGGGCAAAGCCTAGGCCATCGACAGCAGTTGCTTCCATGAGGTCGGATTCCTTACATTATAAAAGTAGCGTTATTGACAAACTGCTCCTTACCCGTGACAATTGGTATGAATTTAATACGCAAAGGAAGCTGCCATGCTGGCGACTGTCACAGACAAGGGACAGGTCACTGTCCCCAAGGAAATCCGCGACCGCACCGGTATCGCACCGGGTAGTCGGCTCGACTTCGAGGTGCAGAGCGACGGCACGCTGCGCGTAAGGGTGCTGGTGCGCGGCGCTGACAATCTCTTCGGCCTGCTGCATCGCCCGGACGCCGAAGCGCGCAGTATCGAAGCGATGGACCAGGGCATTGCCGGCGCCGTCGGCGCTCGCAACCGCAGCTCGCGCAAGTGATCGCCCTCGATACCAACGTCTTGGTACGACTCGTCACCCGCGACGACGAAGCGCAGGCGCAACGCGCCAAGGCGGTTTTCGACAAGCACGCGGGCGAGGACGGCGGGCTGTTCGTGGCCGACATCGTGCTGGTCGAATTGTGCTGGACGCTGGCGACGAGCTATGAACTTGCCCGCACGGACATTGCGCTCACGGTGCGCGCCCTGCTCGACAACGCCAGCATCGCCCTTGAATCTCCGGTTGCCGTGAAGAGCGCGCTCGCCAGCTTCGAGGCCGGCAGCGCCGACTTCCCCGACTGTCTGATCGTCGCCAAGGCGCACGAGGCCGGTTGCAGCCAAACTCTCACTTTCGATCGGCGCATGAAGTTGCTGCCCGGCGTGGCACTTCTCTAGCGCATTGGCCGTGCCCGCCGTCATTGCAGGACGAAGTTGAAGGGTTGCAAAGCGACGGCGCGCACCGCTTGTCCGTTGCGGGTAGACGGTGTGCAGCGCCAGGTGCGCACCGCGGCGAGCGCGGCTTCGTCGAGGCGGACATAACCGCTGGAACTTTGCACTTTGGCCACCGCGACATGGCCGGTTTCGCTCAGTTCGACGCGCAGCACGACGATGCCGGTTTCGCCAAGGCGGCGGGATTGGGCGGGGTACGGCGGCGCGGAGCGCTCCGGGCAGGCTACCGAGAGTTCGGACGCCATGGTCACCGGCCCGGCCGGCAGGGGCATCGGCGGGGCTTCGATCACGGGCACCGGTTTGGGCGGTGGCGGCGGGGCAACGTAATCCGTGGGCGCGATGACGGGAGTTTCAGCTATCAGTTGACGGGACTGCGGCCTTTCCCTGGGCTGGAGCTTCGGCGGCGACGGCGGGCGCTTGGGTTGTTCCAGCTTTTCCGGTGCGGGCGGGGCGATGAAGTCGACGAACAGGCTTGCAGCTTCCAGTGGGGTCGGAATCAGACGGTGAGCCCACAGCCCGTAGAGGGCCGCCGCATGAACAGCAACGACCACCAACAGGCTTGCAACGCGATCGATGGGGAAACGGGCTGGCATGCAGATTCATTTCGCTGGCGCTGGTGCTGACAGGGGGAGTGGCGAATCGATGATGTTAGAAGTTTTGCGACGTCGATCGGTGCGACTAAATGTCGCAGCACCAATCTATTCGCAACGCCTAATATTGCGGTGCACATTCAACCTTCCAAGGAGATCATCATGGACAGACGCGAAGCCCTGAAACTCTCATTGCTCGCCGGTGTCGGCCTGGCGGCCGGCAGCGTCCAGGGGCAGCAGGCCTGCGCCACGGACGGCACACCGGCGCAATTCACGCCGAAGAAGGCGGCCGACGCCAACCCGCTGGACAAGGAACTCGACAAGTACCCGAAGTGCCCCTACTGTGGCATGGACCGCAGGGAACACCATCGCACGCGCATGCTGGTGCAGTACAGTGACGACCTGGTCGACGGCGTGTGCTCGATCCACTGCCTGGGTCTGAGCCTCGGCGTCAATATCGACCGCGAGCCCAAGGCGATCTGGGGTCCGGACTATGGCAGCGCCGTCGAGCCGCGTCCGCTGCTGCCGGTGGAAAAGCTGACCTACCTGATCGGCGCCGATCTCAAGCACGCGATGACCAAGCGCAGCAAGCATTCCTTCGCTTCGCTCGATGTCGCCAAGGAGTTCCAGGCCAAGCACGGCGGTACCTTCGGCGATTTCAACGAGGCGCTGAAACAGTCCTATCTGGATATGGCCAACGACGTGGCGATGATTCGCAAGCTGCGCGAGGAACGCCGCCTGAAGATGATGCAGAAGCAGGGCTGAGTTCGTGATGAAGCGATGGTTGTCGGCGCTGGTTTTGACGTTCTGGGTTGCGCTGGCCTTCGCCCAGAGCGGTGGGGCCAAGCTGCCGAAACCGGGCGCGAAGGACCTGTGCCCGGTGTGCGGCATGCTGGTGTCGAAGTATCCGAACTGGGTGGCGACCATCGTCTACAAGGACGGCCATGCCCATCATTTCGATGGCGCCAAGGACATGTTCAAGTTCTGGTTCGAGCCGGCGAAGTACGTTGCCGGCCACAAGCGCCAGGATATGGCCGCGATCTGGGTGACCGACTTCTACAACCTGAAGCTGGTGGATGCGCGCAAGGCCTGGTACGTCATCGGCTCCGACGTGCTGGGGCCGATGGGCCACGAGTTTGTGCCGCTGGTGACGAAAGAGGATGCCGACGATTTCCTCAAGGAGCACAAGGGAAAGCGCATCTTCACCTTTGAGCAGGTGACGCTGGACTTGCCGCTCAAGCTCGACGACGGCAAGTTCTGAAACCAGCCGATTGCCCTAACCGGCGTACCACCAGCTTCCGGTATGAAGCGTCGAAAAAGTGGGATGCACGTAACCGGGCGCGGCCAGTAGCGCGCCGTCGCCGGTTTCGATTGATTGCGTCGCCTCGGTCGCAAACGGTTTGCGGTCCCGATGTCGCGGGTAACACCAAATCGCTTGCCAAGGTGTAACAATAACTGCCGCGCAAGGCATTCGGCCGTGCGGAGCGTTTCTCGGATGGCATAAAGCATGAAGAAATTGTTCATCAGCAAGACACCTGCACTGTCGGGGGTTACCAACGGACGTCCGTTCCGGAACTGCCTCGGCCAAGTCTGGGTTCTTGGCATGATGGCGGTGGTTGCCCTGCCGGTCCGCGCCGCCGAGCCGGTAGCGCTGTATCAACAGCATTGTGCCGTTTGCCACGCCCCGGGCCGGCTGGGACTGACCGGGCCGGCACTGCTGCCGGAAAGCCTGGCGCGGCTGCGCAAGCCCGAGGCGATCAAGATCATCACCGAGGGACGCGCGGCAACGCAGATGCCGGGCTTCGCCGACCGCATGGGCAAGGACGAGATCGCCGCGCTGGCCGATTACATCTACACCGCCGTGTCGCCGGCGCCGACTCTTGCGGAAGCCGACATCAAGGCTTCGCGCATCGTCAGCTACGCGCCGGGAAGCCTCCCGGCGAAACCCGCCGAGGTGTTCAAGGGCGTAGACATGATGAACTTGTTCATCGTGGTCGAGACCGGCGATCATAGCGTCACGGTGCTCGACGGCGACAGGCTGGAACCGATCCACCGCTTCGCCAGTCGTTACGCGCTGCACGGCGGGCCGAAGTTCACGCCGGACGGGCGCTATGTCTTCTTCGCCTCGCGCGACGGCTGGATCACCAAGTTCGACATCTGGAACCTGAAGGTGGTCGCCGAGATTCGCGCCGGCATCAATACGCGCAACGTCGCCGTCTCCGGCGACGGCAAGTACCTGGCGGTGGCCAACTACCTGCCGCACACGCTGGTGCTGCTCGATGCCGACCTCAATGTGCTGAAGATCCATCAAGTCGTGAGCAATGACCGCAAGGAAAGCTCGCGCGTCTCGGCGGTCTATGACGCCGCGCCGCGGCAAAGCTTCGTCGCCGCGCTGAAGGACGTGCCCGAGGTCTGGGAGATCAGCTATAACCCGAAGGCGGATGACATACCGATCGGCGTGATCCATGACTATCAGTACAAGGAAGGCGCCTTCATTCCGGGCTTCCTCAATCCGCGCCGCAGTTTCCTGTCCGAGCCGCTGGACGATTTCTTCTTCACCCGGAATTATGCCGAACTGATGGGCTCATCGCGCTCCGCCGGCCAGGGTCAGGTGGTCAACCTGGATGTGCGCAAGAAGATCGCCGATCTCAAGTTGCCCGGCATGCCGCATCTGGGCTCCGGCATCACCTGGAACTACCGGCCGCCGCAGGGCGCGCAGGATCGCATGGTGATGGCTACGCCGAACCTCAAGGAGGGCCTGATCACGGTCATTGACATGAATGACTGGACGACGATAAAGACCATCCCGACGCTCGGCCCCGGATTCTTCATGCGCAGCCACGAAAACTCGCCCTATGCATGGACCGATTCGATGATGTCGACAGCCAGGGACACGCTGCAGGTCATCGACAAGCGCACGCTGGAGAAAGTCGCCGAAGTGAAGACCGATCCCGGCAAGACCCTGGCGCATGTCGAATTCACCCGCGACGGCAAATACGTGCTGGCCAGCCTGTGGGAACGCAAGGCCGACGGCGGCGCGCTGATCGTGTTCGACGCCGCCAGCTTCAAGGAAGTCAAGCGCATCCCGATGGACAAGCCGGTCGGCAAGTACAACCTCTACAACAAGATCATGCGCTCGGAGGGCACGAGCCACTGATAAGTTGCTAAGTCAGCGCGTAATCGGCTTGTAGCGAATGCGCTTCGGTTTCGCGCCCTCTTCGCCCAGGCGCTTCTTCTTGTCTTCCTCGTACTCGTGGTAGTTGCCGGCGAAGAAGCTCCATTGCGATTCGCCCTCGCAGGCGAGGATGTGGGTGCAGATGCGGTCGAGGAACCAGCGGTCGTGGCTGATGATCATCGCGCAGCCGGCGAATTCGAGCAGGGCGTCTTCGAGCGCGCGCAGCGTCTCGACGTCGAGGTCGTTCGACGGTTCGTCGAGCAGCAGCAGGTTGCCGCCGGTCATCAGCGTCTTCGCCAGGTGCAGGCGGCCGCGCTCGCCGCCGGAGAGGTTGCCGACGTTCTTCTGCTGGTCGCCGCCCTTGAAATTGAAGCGGCCGATATAGGCGCGGCTGCCGATTTCGAGCTTGCCGATGGTAATGGTGTCGGCGCCGCCGGCGAGCTCCTCGAACACGGTCTTGGCGCCGTCGAGGCAGTCGCGGCTCTGGTCGACATAGGAGATCTTTACCGTCGGCCCGGTCACGATTTCGCCGCTGTCCGGCTTGTCCTGTCCGGTCAGCATCTTGAACAGCGTCGACTTGCCGGCGCCGTTGGGGCCGATGATGCCGACGATCGCGCCGGGCGGCACGGCAAAGGAAAGCTTGTCGATCAGCAGGCGGTCGCCGAATCCCTTGCTGACGTCGTTGAACTCGATCACCTTGTCGCCGAGGCGTTCGCCGACGGGGATGAAGAGCTCGTGGGTTTCGTTGCGCTTCTGGTAATCGACCTCGGACATTTCGTTGAAGCGGGCGAGGCGCGCCTTGCTTTTGGCCTGGCGCGCCTTGGGGTTGCTGCGCACCCAGGCCAGTTCCTGCTTCATGGCCTTCATGTGCGCGTCTTCCTGCTTGGCTTCGGTCTCCAGCCGCGCTTCCTTCTGCTCCAGCCAGTTGGAATAATTTCCCTTCCACGGGATGCCGTGGCCGCGGTCGAGTTCGAGGATCCACTCGGCGGCGTTGTCGAGGAAGTAGCGGTCGTGGGTGACGGCGACCACGGTGCCGGGGAAGCGGGTGAGGAACTGCTCCAGCCACTCCACGGATTCGGCGTCGAGGTGGTTGGTCGGTTCATCCAGCAGCAGCATGTCGGGCCTTGAGAGCAGCAGCTTGCACAGCGCGACGCGGCGCTTTTCGCCGCCCGAGAGGGTCTTGATGCTCGTATCCCACGGCGGCAGGCGCAGGGCGTCGGCGGCCAGGTCGAGCTGGTGTTCGGTGTCGGCGCCCGAGGCGGCGAGGATGGCTTCGAGCCGCGCCTGTTCCTCGGCCAGCTTGTCGAAGTCGGCGTTCTCTTCGGCGTAGGCGGCATACACGGCTTCGAGTTTGGCCTGGGCTTCCATGACTTCGCCCATGCCCGATTCGACTTCCTGGCGTACGGTCTTGGCCGGGTCGAGCTGCGGCTCCTGCGGCAGGTAGCCGATCGACAGATTCGGCATCGGCGTCGCTTCGCCGATGATGTCCTTGTCGATGCCGGCCATGATCCTGAGCACGGTGGATTTGCCCGAGCCGTTGAGGCCGAGCAGGCCGATCTTGGCGCCGGGAAAAAAGCTGAGGGAGATGTCCTTGAGGATCTGGCGCTTCGGCGGCACGATCTTGCCGACGCGGTTCATGGTGAAGACGTATTGGGCCATGGTACTTTCTTGTGGTTGCGTGGATTAGAAGCCGGTGAACAGAAAATCCATCGCGGCGAGGATTTCGTCGCGCTGGGGAGAAAGGTTGGCAACCGACGATTTCAGCAGGGATCGAGGTATCGCCGCGAGGTCCTGAGTCAACAGAATCAAGTCTGTTCCCTTGACGTTTACGCCCGGGTTGAGCCGCGTGATGGAAAGGCGATCGACGCTTTGGGGCTTCGCCAGCGGAGCAATGATGGTTGTCGGCAGGTTGTCGAGCAGGCCGCTCTGCAATTCCACGACATAGGGGCGCGAATTCGAGGTTCTCGCGTCGCGATTGAGGTAGACGTCGAGGTGGGCCATCAGTCGTCGCCGCGCATGAAGCTGCGATAACTGTCGGAAAGCAGTCCTTCACGCTCGATCAGTCGCCCGTAGGCGGCGATGGCCTCCCTGTTTTGCTCCAGCCACGCGGCTTCGCGGCGCTTCTTCAGTTCGACGGTGAGCGCGGTCTCAAGTGTCTGCGAGAGGTTGATTTTGTAGGCGCGCGCCTCTTCCAGCAGGTCGACGCGGACGGTTAGGTTGGCGGCTTTCTTCGGCAGTGCGCTCATGGCTGCGGCCCCACGGAAATAGTGCGTGCAGGTTACGCGCATCGATAATGCGCGTCAAGTTGCAGCCTTAGTTCGCCACCTTTGTAAAACCCAGACGCCGGGCCTGACCATCCAGCCGATCCATCGACTGCCAGGCTCCGCTTGTCGGGCAGACGCATTGCTGCGCAATCCGCCAGCCAGGAGCCCTGCGGGCGGCAGATCGTAGAACCACCTTAAATATGCCATTAAAACCGGAATCAAAAACAAACCGCCGCTACCGCCTCACCGCCTCCAAACGCAATCCCTTAGACTCTCGCTTTTCGCCCATCAACCCACTTCAAAAGAGTCACCCGGTCGGTAGGTGCTTCAGGCTCATACCCGAATTGGAAAATACTCAGTTGTCGTTGCCACTCAAAAACGCGACCCCGCAGGTTTTGAGCATTGGTTCAGCGCATCTTGCGCGATACGGGCGCTCGCCTCCACACTTCCATGATCCACCGTATCGCCCGCGTCGACTTATCACCGTCCCGGATACCCATGGATCACCCAAGTCCCTCAACATTCTTTAGTGACCTGACATGAAATACATCTCTACCCGCGGCGGAGCGGAGCCGCAGCCGTTCTGCGACATCCTGCTCGGGGGCCTTGCGCCTGATGGGGGCCTTTACCTACCCGAGTCCTATCCGCAGGTAGGTGAGCGGCTTGCGGAGTGGCGCCGGCTCTCCTACGCCGAACTGGCTTACGAGATCCTTTCGCTCTACGTCGATGACATCCCGGCGGCGGACCTGAAGGCGATCTGCGAGACGACCTACACGGCGCAGACCTATCGCTGGTGTCGTCCCGGCCGCAATGCGGCGGACATCGTGCCGCTCACCTCCCTGGAACCGGGTTTCCACCTACTGGAACTGTCCAACGGGCCGACGCTGGCCTTCAAGGATATGGCGATGCAACTGCTCGGCAACCTGTTCGAGTACGTTCTCGATCAGCGCGGTGAAACCATCAATATCCTTGGCGCGACTTCCGGCGATACCGGATCGGCGGCGGAATATGCAATGCGCGGCAAGCACAACGTCCGCGTTTTCATGCTCTCGCCGGAAGGCAGGATGAGCGCCTTTCAGCGCGCGCAGATGTATTCCCTGCAGGATGCGAACATTTTCAACATCGCGGTGCGCGGCATGTTCGATGATGCCCAGGACATCGTCAAGGCAGTGTCCAGCGACGCCGAGTTCAAGGCGAAGTACAAGATCGGCGCGGTGAATTCGATCAACTGGGCGCGCGTGGCAGCCCAGATAATCTACTACTTCAAGGGATATTTCGAGGCGACCCGGACCAATGGGGAAGAAGTGGCTTTTGCTGTTCCGTCGGGGAACTTTGGCAATATCTGCGCCGGTCACATTGCGCGCATGATGGGCCTGCCCATCGCTTGCCTGGTGTTGGCCACCAATGAGAACGATGTGCTCGACGAGTTCTTCCGCACCGGCATCTATCGACCCAGAGCGACGACGGAGACACAAATTACGTCCAGCCCTTCAATGGACATTTCCAGGGCGTCGAATTTCGAGCGCTTTGTTTTCGATCTGGTCGGTCGCGATGGGGCCATCGTGCGCCAACTGTGGCGCGAGGCGGATGCCGATGGCAGCTTCAGCCTGGCCGACGGTCCGTTTGCCGCACGTCTGGTTGGCTGCGGCTTTGTCTCCGGTCGCAGCTCACACATGGATCGCCTGGCAACGATTCGTGACGTCTGGCGGCGTTACGCGCTGATGATCGACACGCACACCGCCGACGGTGTCAAGGTAGCTCGGGAGCATTGTGTTGCAGAGGTGCCGATGATCGTGCTGGAAACGGCGCAGCCGGTGAAGTTCGCCGAGACAATGCACGAAGCGCTGGGTTGTGATCCCGAGCGGCCGGCAGAGCTCGAAGGCCTGGAAAGCCTGCCGCAGCGTGTTGAACTCGTCGATGCAAACGTGGATCAGATCAAGCGGATCCTCGTCCGCGAATGCTGAAGCGACAAGGGTGGCGGCGTCCAGCGACAACCGGATTCCACCAGGCCTGGCATTAGTGGTGCTGGGGAAAATCCCGTGCCGCCACTACAAATAGATGACCGCCGGAAATACCGTTACGGCGAGCAGAAGTATCAGCCATTCCAGGTTGTGGCGAGCCAGAGACCCGGTGAAGTGCATGATCAGTATCGTTATGGCGAAGACGTAGTAGAGGAGGAAAAGCATTCAATTCTCCTTGCGCGGCCATCATTCCAGGAATCCGCAGGCAGATGTTGTTAGGCTAATTTCATGACAATTCTAGCATCAATGACGAATTGCCAGCTCCAGACTCGCCGGTTTTAGTTTGAACGGGATTTCCTGCCCGCGCCGTGCGCGAGCGCCGCGAAAAGCGGTCTGGGCGCGGGCATCGAGCGAGTGCTCGACGGGTTTGCCGCCGCGTCCGTTGCCGCGGACCAGCAGCGTTTGCCCGCCCATTATGGCGACGCCGGCGGCCTCGTCACTCTTGGCCAGATCGATCAGCATCAGGCCCTTGCCTTTGGCCATTTCCCTGAGTTCCGTGAGAGGGAAGAGCAGCAGACGTCCAGCTTGCGTCAGCACTGCGACGGTATCCCCCGTGACCGGTGCCGGGGGCAGCGGCCGTTCGCCCTTGTCCAGCGCCAGAAACGCTTTGCCTGCCTTGTTGCGCGCCACCATGTCGGCCACGCTGGTCACAAATCCGTAGCCGGCTGAACCGGCGACCAGAAACTTGCTCTCCGGCGCGGCGGTGAGGGCTTGCGCCAATCTGCCGCCTTCCTGGAAATCGATCATGGTGTTCAGCGGTGCGCCATCGCCACGACCGCCCGGCAGGTCCGAGACCTTGACGCTGTAGCTGCGGCCGTTGCTGTCGATCACGATCAGCGGCCAGACGGTGCGCGCTTCCGCCACCAGCCAGGGGAAGTCCCCGGTCTTGTACGTGATGCTGGCCGCGTCGATGCCATGGCCCTGGCGCGAGCGCACCCAGCCGTTTTTCGAGATGATGACCGTTACCGGTTCGTCGGGCCCGAGGATTTCGCCTTGCGATATCGGCGCCACGGCTTCCATCAGGGTTCTGCGCTCGTCGCCGAACCGTTTGCTGTCCTCGTTGATTTCCTTGAGGATCAGTCGTGTCATTTCGTGACGCGAGTCTAGCAGCGTGGTGAGCTGGCCATGTTCGGCGCGCTGGTCGCCGAGTTCCTTTTCGATGCGGATGCCTTCCAGACGGGCCAACTGGCGCAGGCGTATTTCGAGAATGTCTTCGGCCTGGATGTCGGTCAGGCTGAAGCGCGCGATCAACTCGGGCTTGGGTTCGTCGGCTTCGCGAATGCAGCGGATCACTTCCTCGATGCGCAGGAATACCGTCATGCGTCCTTCGAGGATGTGCACCCTGCGCAGCACCTCGGCCAGTCGATGCCGCGTGCGACGTTCCACCGTGGCGAAGCGGAAGGCGATCCATTCATGGAGAATGTTCAATAGATTCTTCTGCTGCGGCCGTCCGCCGTGTTTGCCATACAAGCCCACCATGGTCAGATTCACCGAGACGCTGGCTTCGAGGCTGGTGTGGGCAAGCAGCACGGCCATGAATTCGCCCTGCGGCAGGCGCGAGCTCTTCGGCTCCAGCATGATGCGCACCGCCTGCTGATCGCTGGATTCGTCGCGTACGCTGTCGAGCACGCCCAGCACCAGCGCCTTCAGGTTCTTCTGTTCCTGGCTGACGTCCTTCTTGCCCGCACGCGGCTGCGGGTTGGTCAGGCCTTCGATCTCCGACAGGACCTGCGCCACCGAAACGCCGTGCGGCAGTTCGTCCACGATCACGCGCCACTGGCCGCGCGCCAGTTCCTCGATGCGCCAGCGGGCGCGCATGCGCAGGCTGCCGCGGCCGCTGGCATAGGTGTCGCGGATATCGGCCGGAGTCGAGATGAGCTGGCCGCCGCCGGGGAAATCCGGTCCAGGCAACACGGCCAGCACTTCCTCCAGGACCGCCTCGGGCTTCTTTATCAGCAGTCGTACCGCTTCGGCAACCTCGCGCAGGTTGTGCGGCGGAATCTCCGTCGCCATGCCGACGGCGATGCCCGAGGCGCCGTTGAGCAGGACCACCGGAAGACGCGCCGGCATCAGTTGCGGCTCGGTCATCGAACCGTCATAGTTGGCAAGAAAATCGACCGTGCCGCGATCGATCTCGGCCAGCAGCAGTTCGGCGAAAGGCGTCAGGCGGCACTCGGTGTAACGCATTGCGGCCGCGCCGTCGCCGTCGCGCGAGCCGAAGTTGCCCTGGCCGTCAACCAGCGGGTAGCGCAGCGTGAAATCCTGCGCTACCCTCACCATGGCGTCATAGACGCTGGTGTCCCCGTGCGGGTGGTACTTGCCGATCACGTCGCCGACCACGCGCGCGCTCTTGACATGCTTGGCGCTGGCCGCCAGCCGCATCTCGTTCATCGCGTGCAGGATCCGCCGTTGCACCGGCTTGAGGCCGTCCTCCACCTGTGGCAGGGCGCGTGCGCGCACCACGCTCATGGCGTAGGACAGATAGGCGCGCTCGGCGTAGCCAGCCAGCGGCAGGGAACTGCCGTCACCGCTCTCGGCAAACAGCGTCGGCGCTGGTGGCACGTTGGGCGGTGGTGGCGCCGCCGCGTCGGCGACGACGGGCTCATCGAACATGTCGGGGGTTTCGTTGTTCATGATCTCTGCAGCAACGGTTTCTCAGATATCGGCTTCGATCAGATGACCCTTTTCTTCCATCCAGGCCCGGCGCGAGGAGGCTTCGCCCTTGCCCATCAGCAGGTTGAAAAGCTTCAAGGTGCTTTCCTGGGTACTTGGCAGATCGTCAATGGGCAGCACGCGGCGGGTGGCCGGCGCCATCGCGGTCTCGCGCAACTGGTCCGGGTTCATCTCGCCGAGGCCCTTGAAACGGCCTACCTCGACGGCGTCCTCGCGGATTCCCTCCTTGATCAGGCGATCCTTGATTGCGACGAGTTCGCCATCATCCAGCGCGTAGAGCCGGCGCGCCGGACGCTTCTTGCCCGAGGCAGGGACATCGACACGGTACAGGGGCGGCTGGGCGATGTAGATATGGCCGTGACGGATCAGGGCCGGGAAGTGGCGGTAGAACAGGGTCAGCAGCAGGGTCTGGATGTGCGCGCCGTCGACGTCGGCATCGGACATGATGATCAGCTTGCCGTAACGCAGACCGGAGAGGTCGGGAGTGTCTTCCGGGCGATGCGGGTCGACGCCGAGTGCGACTGCAATGTCGTGAATTTCGGCATTGGCGAAGAGCCGCCCGGCCTCGACTTCCCACGAGTTGAGCACCTTGCCGCGCAAAGGCAGGATGGCCTGGGTTTCCTTGTTGCGCGCCATCTTAGCCGAGCCGCCGGCCGAGTCGCCCTCGACCAGAAACAACTCGTTCTCGGCAATATCCGTTGATTCGCAATCCGAGAGCTTTCCAGGTAGCACGGCGACGCCGGACTGCTTGCGTTTTTCAATCTTCTGCGCATTCTTCTGCCGCGCCAACGCCTGCCTGATCGATATTTCGGCAATTGCCTTGCCAGCCTCGACATGCTGGTTGAGCCAGATCTCGAACGGATCGCGGACCATGCTCGACACCAGCTTCACCGCTTCGCGCGAGTTGAGTTTTTCCTTCACCTGGCCCTGAAACTGCGGATCGAGGATGCGCGCCGAAAGCACATAGGCCATGCGACCGCAGACGTCGTCTTGTTGCAGCTTGACTCCGCGCGGCAGCAGCGCGCGATGTTCGATGAAGGACTTCACCGCCTCGAACACGCCGGCGCGCAGTCCTGCTTCGTGGGTGCCGCCAGCCACGGTTGGAATCAGATTGACGTAGGATTCTGAGGCCACTGCATCGACATGCCAGCCCAGCGCCCAGGCGGCGCCTTCACCGGGGGCGAAATCGGCGTGATCGACATCGGCGTACTTTTCGGCGGCGTAAAGTGGGGCGACCGCTTCGGCGTCGCCCGCCAGTTCCGTCAGATAGCCGGCCAGACCCAGCGGGTAGCTCCAGGTCTTGCTGGTGATGCTGCCATCGGCCTGCTCGATGTCGAGACGC
Source organism: Sulfuritalea sp. (assembly GCA_016712985.1). GTDB lineage: Bacteria > Pseudomonadota > Gammaproteobacteria > Burkholderiales > Rhodocyclaceae > Sulfuritalea. The sequence goes on from JADJQA010000009.1 coordinate 86,391, forward strand.
ACCTTGACGCCAGGCAGTAGCACGGCCTTGGAACGCAGCAGGCGTTCGAGTTCGGCAGGCGGAACTTTGGGCGTATCGAAATATTTCGGGTCGGGCCAGACCCGGACACGGGTGCCGCTCTGGCGGCCGCACGGGCCGGTCTCGGTCAGGGGCCCGACGGTTTCCCCGCCGCCGGAGAAGTCGATGGCCCAGATCTTTCCTTCGCGTCGTACTTCGACCGATACGCGGGTGGAGAGTGCATTGGTGACCGCCACGCCGACGCCATGCAGGCCGCCGGAAAAGGCATAGGCGGAATTGCCGGAGTTCTTGTCGAACTTGCCGCCGGCATGCAAGCGGGTGAAGGCCAAGACCACCACCGGGATCATCTCATCCGGATGGAGGCCGACCGGAATGCCGCGGCCGTCGTCGGTTACCGTGATCGAGCCATCGGCGTGAAGCAGGACATGGAGATTTTTTGCATGTCCGCCCAGCGCTTCGTCGGCGGAGTTATCGATGACTTCCTGGATGATGTGAGCCGGCGAGTCGGTCCGGGTGTACATGCCGGGGCGCTCGCGCACGGGCTCCAGCCCCTTGAGCACACGGAAGGATGATTCGTCGTAGTTGGAGCTCGCAGCCATGTTGCGCGTTGCCAGGAAGTGCTCAGAAGCGCGCGTCGGCGAGGCAGTCGATGAGTCCTGTGCGCCAGTCCGGCATGGCCAGGCCGAAGTCGCGCCTGAAGCGCGAACAGTCGAGCCGTGAATTGGCCGGCCGTGCGGCGGGCAGCGGATAGTCGGAGCTGGTGATACGGTGAACCGTGGGCACTTGCTCCATCAATCCGGCGCGCAGCGCTTCGGCGAAGATGGCTTCGGCATAGCCGTACCAACTGGTCTCACCGGCGTTTGCAAGGTGATACAAGCCGCTCGGTATTTCGCGGCGTGCGAGGGTCAGCGCGGCAACATCGGCCAGATGCCGGGTCCATGTCGGTGCGCCGACCTGGTCGCCCACAACACGTAAAGGCTCGCGCGATTCGCCACGTTCCCTGCCCAGTCGCAGCATGGTCTTCATGAAGTTGGCGCCGTGCAGGCCAAAAACCCAACTGGTGCGAAAGATCAGGTGTCGCCCGCCTGCGGCGCTGACGGCCTGTTCGCCGGCAAGTTTGCTGCGGCCGTAGGCGGCAAGCGGCGCCGGAATGTCATCTTCGGTGTAGGGTGTCTGCTTGGTGCCGTCGAAAACGTAATCGGTCGAATAATGAATCAGCAGTGCGCCCAGCCGTTTGGCTTCTTCGGCGAGAAGTCCGGGCGCTGCTGCGTTGACAGCTTCTGCCAGCGCCGGCTCGGCTTCAGCCTTGTCCACAGCGGTATAGGCGGCGGCATTGACAATCGCAGTCGGCTTCATGGCGCGCACAGCATCTCGCACGGCACGCGAATTGGCGAGATCGAGTTGATCGCTGTCAACAGCGACCACTTCGCCGAGACAGGCCAGTGAGCGCCTGAGTTCCCTGCCGAGTTGGCCGTTACAGCCGATGAGCAGGATCTTCATGCGAAGGTTTCCGCTTCGCTGAAGGTCCGGCCGGCGGCGTCCTTTGCCGCCAGCAGGGGTTCCCCCGTCAGCGGCCAGGGGATGGCGAGCCGCAGATCGCTCCACAACAGCGTGCGTTCATGCGTCGGGCTCCAGTAGTCGGTGGTCTTGTAAAGAAACTCGGCGGACTCCGATGTGACACAGAAGCCATGGGCAAAGCCGGGTGGAATCCATGCCATGCGGCGGTCGGAGGCGGAAAGCGTGAAGCCGACCCACTGGCCGAACGTGGGCGAGGACCGACGCAGATCCACCGCGACGTCATAGACCTCGCCGGCCGCTACCCGTACCAGCTTTCCCTGGGCATGCTCGATCTGGTAATGCAGGCCGCGCAGCACGTTCTTCTGCGACTTCGAGTGGTTGTCCTGGACGAAGTCGACGTCGATGCCAAGTTCGGCAAAAGTACGCCGGTTCCAGCTTTCATAGAAGAAGCCTCTCTCATCACCGAACACCCTGGGTTCGAGCAGCAGCACATCCGGAATCGCGGTGGGGATCGCCTTCATCCGATCACCTCCTGCTTCAGCAAACCGGCCAGATACTGCCCGTAGCCGCTCTTGGCAAGGGGTTCGGCGAGTCTTGCCAGTTGTGCGTTGTCGATCCATTTCTGTCGCCAGGCCACTTCCTCCGGGCAGGCGACCTTGAGTCCCTGGCGTTTTTCGATGACCTCGATGAACTGTCCGGCCTCCAGTAGCGACTCATGGGTTCCGGTGTCGAGCCAGGCCATGCCGCGGCCCATGATCTCGACCTTGAGCTGGCCTTTTTCGAGATAGATGCGGTTCAGGTCGGTGATCTCGAGTTCGCCGCGCGGCGAGGGTTTCAGATTGGCCGCTATCTCGCAGACCTGGTTGTCGTAAAAGTACAGGCCGGTGACGGCATAGCGCGACTTCGGCGCCCTGGGTTTTTCTTCGATGCTGATGGCGCGGCCGGCCGCATTGAACTCGACCACGCCGTAGCGCTCCGGGTCGCTGACCGCATAGGCAAACACCGTGGCGCCGTCCGCGACTGTTGCACCACTCCCGCCGGCACGCTGCAATTGGGTTGCAAAATCATGGCCGTAGAACAGGTTGTCGCCGAGCACCAGCGCGGAAGGGTGCGTACCGACGAACTCGCGGCCGATGATGAAGGCCTGCGCCAGTCCGTCCGGGCTGGGTTGCACCGCGTAATTGATCTCGATGCCCCACTGCGTGCCATCGCCCAGCAATTGCTCGAAGCGAGGCGTATCCAGCGGCGTCGATATCAGCAGGATTTCACGAATGCCCGCCAGCATCAGTGTTGTCAGCGGGTAATAGATCATCGGCTTGTCGTAGATCGGCAGCAACTGCTTGGAGACAGCCAGAGTAACCGGATGCAGCCGGGTGCCTGAGCCGCCCGCGAGAATGATGCCCCTGGTGCTCGGGTTCATGTGCGATCTCCATAATTGCGATCCATCCACTGCCGGTATTCGCCCGAGACGACATGGGCCACCCAGGCCGAATTCTCCAGATACCAGCGAACGGTCTTGCTTAGTCCGGACTCGAAGGTTTCCACGGGCTTCCAGCCCAACTCGCGTTCGATCTTTGTTGCGTCGATCGCGTAGCGTTTGTCATGGCCGGGGCGGTCGGCGACCGAAATCTTCTGTTCGCTGTAGCCGCGCCCATCCTGCCGTGGCTTCAACTCGTCGAGCAGGGCGCACAGCGTATCGACGACTTCCAGATTGGTTTTCTCGTTGTGGCCGCCGATATTGTAGGTGGCGCCGACTGCGCCGTGTTCGAAGACCAGGCGCAGCGCGCGCGCATGGTCATCGACGTAAAGCCAGTCGCGTACATTGTCGCCTTTGCCGTAAATCGGCAGGGGCTTGTCCGAGACGGCATTGTGGATCATCAAAGGAATCAGTTTCTCGGGGAACTGGCAGGGGCCGTAGTTGTTCGAGCAGTTGGTGATCACCGTCGGCAAGCCGTAGGTGTGATGCCAGGCGCGCACCAGGTGGTCGGAGGCGGCCTTGGAGGCGGAGTAGGGCGAATTCGGCTGGTAGGGGCTGGTCTCGACGAACAGGCCCGCGGCGCCGAGCGAGCCGAAGACCTCGTCGGTCGACACGTGATGAAAGCGGAAGGTGCCCTTTGCCGCGGTATCGAGGGTGGACCACCAGGCGCGGGCCGCTTCGAGCAGCGTGTAGGTGCCGCTGATGTTGGTCTCGATGAAGTCGCCGGGACCGTGGATCGATCGGTCGACATGCGATTCGGCGGCGAGGTGGATCACGCCGACGGGTTGATGCTCGCGGAACAAGGCGTCCAGCGCGGTGCGATCGCAAATGTCGGTCCGGCTGAACACGTGGCGCGGATGGTCGATCAACCCGTCCAGGGATTCGAGGTTGCCGGCGTAGGTGAGTTTATCGATATTGACGATGCGCCAATCGCTCTCCGCAATCAGCAGGCGGATCAGTGCCGAGCCGATGAAGCCGGCGCCGCCGGTGACAAGGATGGTTTTCATTTCAGTTCACTGTGGTGGGCCGGCTTACCGGCTGCAAAGGTGGGCAAAGTGTCGATGGTGCGATGCTCTGCGCCTATATTCTATTCGATGATAATGGGTCTCCCATCCATCGCGAGGCGGCTGGTGATGTATCTCCTTGCGCAGGGAAGTCCGATGCCTTCGCGCGGCGCCCTTGCGCGGGACCGCCAGGATGGGGGTGACTGTGGGCGGACGCCGCTTGACAGGGGGTATTAGTTTAGATATAAAATATCCAAAGTAATCATAAATCACCGGCAACGGAGGAAGCTGCCATGCGCATCGTTTGTCTGGGCGGAGGTCCCGCCGGCTTGTACTTCTCGATCCTGATGAAGAAGGCCAATCCGGCCTGCGACATCACCGTGATCGAACGCAATCAGGCGGACAGCACCTTCGGCTGGGGCATCGTGTTTTCCGACAAGACCATGGACGGCTTCCGCCAGGACGATCCCGCCGTGGTCGAGGAAATCGAGCGCAACTTCCATCACTGGGACGATGTCGACGTCTTCTTCAAGGGCCGGCGCATGGTCTCCGGCGGCCATGGCTTCTGTGGCATAGGGCGCTTGAAGCTGTTGCAGATCTTCCAGGCCCGCGCCAGGCAACTCGGTGTAAACCTGAAGTTCGAGACCGAGTTCAAGGATCCGGACGACTACGCCAGGCAGTACGACCTGGTTATTGGTTCCGATGGGGTCAATTCGACCACGCGAGCCAAATACGAAAGCCACTTCAATCCCCGCATCGACGTGCGCAAGTGCCGCTTCATCTGGCTCGGCGCCAAAAAGAAGCTCGATGCCTTCACCTTTGCTTTCAAGGATACGCCCTGGGGCTGGTTCAATCTTCACGCCTACCAGTTCAACGACGAGTATGCTACCTTCATTGTCGAAACTCCCGAAGAGACCTGGCTCAAGGCCGGTATCGACAGGATGGATTCGGATCAGTCGATCGCGTTTTGCGAGGAACTGTTCGCCGACATGCTGAAGGGCAGCCGGCTGGTCTCCAACGCCCGGCATCTGCGCGGCTCGGCGGTGTGGCTGAAGTTCAATCGCGTGTTGTGCGAGCGCTGGTTCAAGGACAACATCGTGCTGCTGGGCGACGCCGCGCATACCGCGCACTTCACGATCGGTTCCGGCACCAAGCTGGCAATGGAAGATGCGGCGGCGCTGGTCAAGGTGTTGAACAGCACCGAGGGTGATGTGCCGACGCGCCTGGCCCGCTACCAGTCCGAGCGCGAGATCGAGGCGCTCAAATTGCAGAGCGCGGCGCGCAATCGCATGACGTGGTTCGAGGATGTCGAGCGCTATGTCGGCATGGAACCGGAACAGTTCGCCTTCGCCGTGCTCACCGGCAGCCAGCGCGTCGGCCATGCTAACCAGAAACTGCGCGACCAGGCCTATACCGACGGATTCGACCGCTGGTTTGCCGAGAAATGCCGGGTGCCGACGCTGCCCGGAGCGACTCCGTTGCCGCCGATGTTCACACCCTTCAGGCTGCGCGACATGACGCTGGACAATCGTGTCGTGGTCTCGCCGATGTACCTTACTCGGCCGAGGACGGTATGCCCACGGATTTCCACCTGGTCCACTACGGCAGTCGCGGCATGGGCGGGGCGGCGCTGATCGTCACCGAGATGACCTGTGTTTCCCCCGATGCGCGGATTACCCCCGGCTGTACCGGGATCTGGAACGACGCGCAACAGGAGGCATGGAAGCGCATTGTCGATTTCATCCATGGCAACGGCAACTGCAAGGTCTCGCTGCAAATCGGCCACGCCGGACGCAAAGGTTCCACGCGGCTGGCCTGGGACGCCATCGACATGCCCTTGCAGTCGGGCGGCTGGACTTTGCTGGCGCCGTCGCCGCTGCCCTACATTCCCGGCACCTCGCAGATACCGAAAGAGATGGATCGCGCCGACATGGATCGCATCAAGGCCGACTTCGTCGCTGCCACGCGCCGCGCCGCCAGCGCCGACTTCGACATGATCGAATTCCACGCGGCGCATGGCTACCTGATGTCGTCGTTCATTTCTCCGCTGACCAATCAGCGCGGTGACGAATACGGGGGCAGCCTGGAGAACCGTTGCCGCTATCCGCTCGAAGTGTTTCGTGCGATGCGCGAGGTCTGGCCGGCCCAGAAGCCGATGTCAGTGCGCATTTCCGCTCACGACTGGGTGCCTGGCGGCATTACCCCGGATGACTCGGTGGCTGTCGCCGCCCTCTTCAAGCAAGCCGGTGCCGACATCATCCACGTTTCGTCGGGTCAGGTCAGCAAGCAGGAAGTGCCCGTTTTTGGCCGGATGTTCCAGGTGCCCTTTTCGGACCAGATACGCAACGAACTCGACGTCCCGACCATCGCCGTCGGCAACATCTTCGAGGCCGACCACGTCAACACCATCATTGCCTCCGGTCGCGCCGACCTGTGTGCGCTGGCGCGTCCGCACCTGGCCGATGCGGCCTGGACACTGCATGCGGCGGCAGAGCAGGGTTACAAGGAAATGTCCTGGCCGAAGCAGTATAAGGGCGGCAAATTGCAGCTTGAACGCAATCTGGAGCGTTCAGCGCAACTCGCGCTGAACGCTTGAGTCAGGGCTGCGGAGATGAACGGCGGCAGAGGGAGGGTCGAAGAATGAAGCATCTTGCGGGCAATCCCCATGAACTGCCGGGCAACCGGCTGAGTCTTCAGGCCTATAAGGCGCGCCACTTCAGCTATCGCACGGAGGGCGCCGTCGCGGTGATCAGCCTGAATCGTCCGGAGCGCAAGAACCCGCTGACCTTCGATTCCTACGCCGAGCTGCGCGACCTGTTCCGCAGTTTCATCCATGCCACCGACGTCAATGCGGTGGTGCTGACGGGACAGGGGGACAATTTCTGCTCGGGCGGTGACGTGCATGACATTATCGGTCCCCTGACGCAACTCGACATGCCGGGCTTGCTCACTTTCACGCGCATGACGGGCGATGTAATCAAGGCCATGCGTGCCTGCCCGCAACTGGTGATTGCAGCGATCGACGGCATCTGCGCCGGGGCCGGCGCGCTTCTGGCTCTGGGCTCCGACATGCGTCTGGGCACGGTCCGCTCGAAGACGGCCTTCCTGTTTTCGCGCGTCGGCCTGGCCGGCTGCGACATGGGCGCCTGCGCCATGCTGCCGCGCATGATCGGGCAGGGTCGCGCCACCGAACTGCTGACCACCGGTCGCGCGATGGGTGGCGAGGAAGCCGAACGCTGGGGCTTTTTCAATCGCTTGTGCGAACCCGACTGTCTTCTCGCGGAGGCGCTGAAACTGGCGCAGGATCTGGCTATCGGCCCGAATTTCGCCCACGCCATGACCAAGAAGATGTTGCAGCAGGAATGGAACATGGGCGTCGACGAAGCCATCGAGGCCGAGGCCCAGGCCCAGGCCATCTGCATGGCTACCAATGACTTTCATCGTGCCTATCACGCCTTTGTCGCCAAACAGAAGCCGGTGTTCGAGGGAGACTGAAGTGACGGCCCACCCCGCTTCCCCCGCCCCGTGGGCGGGGGTGACTAGTCACCTCCCTCGCTTGGCGGGGGAGATGGCGAGGGGGTGCTCATTTTTGTCCCGCGTCAGCGCGGGCGGCCCGGCGGCAGCGTGACATGGCTGACACGAAGTACCTCGACTGGCCGTTTCTGGAGCCGCGCCACAGGGAACTGGCGGTATCCATCGATCGCTGGGCCACGGAAAGCATTGACGACGCGCCGCATGCGCGCGGGCTGGAGACCGACAATGCCTGCGTCGGCCTGGTGCGCCAACTGGGTGCTGCCAATTGGCTGCGCTACGCCGTGGGCGGCGCCGCCTACGGCGGCAGTGCCGAGACCATCGATACGCGCGGCGTCTGCCTGATCCGCGAGACTCTGGCGCGGCACTCCGGTCTGGCCGACTTCGCCTTTGCCATGCAGGGTCTGGGCAGCGGCGCTATCACGCTGCACGGTACCGAAGAGCAAAAGCGCCGCTACCTGCCCCGCGTTGCGGCGGGTTCTGCCATTGCGGCCTTTGCGCTGTCCGAGCCCGACGCCGGTTCCGACGTCGGGGCGATGCGGTGTGGGGCACACCGGGATGGCGACGGCTATGTGCTTAACGGCGAGAAGACCTGGATATCCAACGGCGGCATCGCCGACTTCTACGTCGTATTCGCCCGCACCGGCGAAGCGCCCGGTGCCAGGGGCATTACTGCCTTCATCGTCGAAGTCGGGACGCCGGGCCTGGAGATTGCCGAACGCATCGAAGTCATCGCACCGCATCCGCTGGCCCGCCTACGCTTCAGCCACTGCCGCATTCCGGCCAGCCAGCGCATCGGCGATGCAGGTCAGGGCTTCAAGGTGGCGATGCGCACCCTCGACATATTCCGCACCTCGGTGGCCGCCGCTGCGCTGGGTTTCGCCCGCCGCGCCCTGGACGAGGCCCTGGAGCGAACGACTTCCCGAAAGATGTTCGGTCACACACTGGCCGATTTCCAACTGACGCAGGCCAAACTGGCCGACATGGCAGCCGCGATCGATGCCGCTGCCCTGCTGGTCTATCGTGCGGCCTGGTTGCGCGACCAGGGCGCCTCGATCACCCGGGAAGCCGCGATGGCGAAGATGGTCGCGACCGAATCGGCGCAGCAGGTAATCGATGCCGCGGTGCAAATATTCGGTGCCCTCGGCGTGGTCAGCGAAGCCCCGGTGGAGCGGCTCTATCGCGACATTCGCGCCTTGCGCATCTATGAAGGGGCCACCGAAGTGCAGAAACTGATCATCGCACGCGAGCTGCTGAAGGACGTCGCCGCGAGCGGCAAGTCATGACCGATTTCCAGGAGCGCTGATCGCCAATGAGACAGAAGGGCCCTGCAAGCGTGCCTGACATCCAGATCCTGCAGCCGGCCGGATGGGCGTCACCCAAGGGCTATTCAAACGGTATTGCGGCGCGCGGCCGTACCGTGGTCATCGGCGGGCAGATCGGCTGGGACGGCCAGTGCCGCTTCCATACCGGCGATTTTGCCGGGCAGGCCCGGCAGGCCTTGCAGAACATCGTCGACGTGCTGGCGGAGGCCGGTGGCAAGCCAGAGCACATCATTCGCATGACATGGTACGTGCTGGACAAGCGCGAGTACCTTGCCGCCTATCCGCAACTCGGCCGTGCCTATCGCGAGGTGATCGGACGCAACTTTCCCGCGATGACCGCGGTGCAGGTTGCGGGATTGATCGAGGACGCTGCGCGCGTCGAGATCGAGGCCACCGCGGTCATTCCGGACTGACGTCGGCCTCATCGACGTTAAGCGCAGCGGCCGGAGCTAAAATGGCGGCATGAAAGCTTGTCATTCGGAATTCGTTCAACAACGTGGCAGGCGCTTGCACATGCGCATCTGGGGCAGTGAGTCGGCGCCGCTGCTGGTGCTGTTGCACGGCTGGTGCGACGTATCTGCCTCGTTCCAGTTCGTCGTCGATGCCCTGGAGCGCGAATGGCGCGTGCTGGCGCCTGACTGGCGCGGGTTCGGGCTCTCCGAGTGGAATCGTGATGTGTATTGGTTTCCCGACTACATCGCCGATCTCGACGCCTTGCTCGAGCATTACTCGCCACAGTCGCCGGTGCGTCTGGTGGGGCACAGCCTGGGCGGCAATGCGGCCTGCCTCTACGCCGGCATTCGACCCGCGCGCGTGGCCGGTGTGGTGAATCTCGAAGGTCTCGGGCTGCGCCGTTACGTGGCGGACGAGGCGCCGCAGCGCTATGTCAACTGGCTCGACCAGTTGCGCGATGTGCCGACCTTTCGTTCCTATCCCGATAGGTCGGCGTTTGCCGCGCGGCTGCAGAAGGAGAATCCGCGATTGTCTGACAAGAAGGCGCGGTTTCTCGCCGAATGCATGGGCGAAGACGATGGTGCGGGCGGTATTCACCTGGCCGCAGACCCGTTTCATCGCGGGGTGAACCCGATCATCTATCGCGTTGAAGAGGCAAAGGCGATATGGCGCCAGGTGACGGCGCCGGTGCTCTGGGTCACGGCGGCGGATTCCTTCCTGTTCAAGCAGATGTTCGCCGTGGAGTCAGAGGACTATCGCAGTCGCATCGCCTGTTTCCGCGACATTCGTGAAGTGGTGCTGCAAGAGTGCGGACACAATCTGCATCATGACCAGCCGCGGCAGGTGGCAGGTCTGATTGAGGAGTTCTTCGCCGCATGAAACCACTGAACGCGGACCTGCATTGCCATTCGACGGTGTCCGACGGACTGCTCGCGCCTGCGGAACTCGTGCGCCGGGCACAGGGCAATGGCGTCGAGTTGCTGGCGCTGACCGATCACGATGAACTCGGCGGACTGGCCGCGGCACGCGCGACGGCTGACGAGATCGGTCTGCGCTTCGTCGATGGCGTGGAGGTGTCGATTTCCTGGGGTGACGACCAGACGGTGCACATCGTGGGACTGGCTGTCGATCCCGCCAACGCCGCGCTGCTGGAAGGTCTGCAACAGGTCCGCAGCGGCCGCGACTCGCGCGCCGGGCGCATGGCCGCGGAACTCGACAAGGTCGGCATACACGGCGCCTACGACGGAGCGCTGCGCCATGTCGGCAATCCGGCGCTGATCAGCCGCTCGCATTTTGCCCGCTATATTGTCGAGCAGGGGTACGCCAAAGATGTCAAGTCGGTGTTCGAGCACTGGCTGGCCAAGGGCAAGCCGGGCTATGTCGAGCACTCCTGGGCGACACTCGAAGATGCGTTGCGCTGGATAGTCGGCGCCGACGGCACGGCGGTGATCGCCCATCCTGGCCGCTACCGGCTGTCGCAAGCGGAGCGGCGCGAGTTGTTTGCGGCGTTCAAGGATCTCGGCGGGCGCGGCATCGAGGTGCTCTCGGGCGTCCAAAAGGATGATGAGGTGCGTGAGCTCTCGCGTATCGCCCGCGAGTTCGGATTTCTCGCTTCGCGCGGCTCGGACTTTCACGGCCCGGGAGAGAGCTGGATCGATCTCGGCAGGATGCCCGATTTGCCCGAGGATCTGACGCCGGTCTGGTCCCAACTCTGAGGACAGCAGAAAGACAACAGACGACAGCAACGCATGCCGCGCCAAGCGCCGGTAAAATTCTCTCCTCTGTCTTCTATCCTCAGTCGTCTGCATGGCCCAGCTATTTCAGATTCATCCTCAACATCCGCAGCCGCGGCTGATCAAGCAGGCCGCGGAGATTGCCCGCAGCGGCGGCCTTATCGCGCTGCCGACGGACGCTGCCTACTCACTCGCCGGGGTGGCCGGCTACGCGCCTCTGCTGGATCGAATCCGCCGCATTCGCGGCGTCGACGAACGCCATCATTTCACGCTGATGTGTCGCGACCTTTCCGAGATCGCCACCTATGCGCGGGTGGACAACACGCAATATCGACTGCTGAAGGCCACCACGCCGGGCGGCTATACCTTCATTCTGGAAGGCACACGGGAACTGCCGCGCCGCGTGCTGCATCCCAAGCGCAAGACCATCGGCCTGCGCGTGCCAAACCATCCGCTGGCGCTGGCGCTGCTGGAAGAGATGAATGAGCCGCTGCTGACGTCGACGCTGATCCTGCCGGGATCTTCGGCACCGCTGGCCGATGCCGATGAAATCCGCCAGCGGCTGGAAAAGCAGCTGGATCTGGTGATCGATGCCGGTCATTGCGGCATGGAGATGACCACCGTGATCAATCTGACCGGGGACCAGCCTGAATTGGTGCGGGCCGGACTGGGGCCGCTGGCGCCTTTCGGGCTTGGTTGACCCGGTCTGATAGAATCGGTGCCTCCCATGAATTTCATCCAGACGTTGGCGATTTCCGCCTTGCCGGTAATCTTTGCCATCACGCTGCACGAGGCCGCGCACGGTTATGCCGCGCGGCATTTCGGCGATCCGACGGCTTGGCAGATGGGGCGCATCAGCCTGAATCCACTGCGACATGTGGATATGGTGGGGACCATCCTGGTGCCGGCTCTGATCTTGCTGCTTTCGGCAGGTGGCTTGTTGTTTGGCTGGGCCAAGCCGGTGCCGGTGAACTTCGGCAATTTGCGGCGCCCGAAGCAGGACATGCTTTGGGTCGCCGCGGCCGGACCGGGGGCTAACCTGGCCATGGCGCTGGCCTGGGCCCTGGTCTTGAAGTTTGCGATTGGCGTTCCCGCGCTTGGCTATGCGGAAGCGTTGAAGGAAATGGCGCGGGTCGGCATCGGCATCAATGGCGTGTTGATGGCACTGAATCTGCTGCCCTTGCCGCCGCTGGACGGCGGGCGCATCGCGGTGAGCCTCCTGCCGCCGCGCGCGGCCTGGAAATTTTCGCAGGTGGAACCCTGGGGTTTCCCGATCCTCCTGGCGCTGCTGTTTCTGGGTCTGCTGGACAACATCCTGCAACCCCTGTTGCGGGTCTTCAACACCCTGATTCGAACCCTTTTCGGTTTCTGAAATGTACGCAGAAAAAGTTCTTTCCGGCATGCGCCCGACCGGGCGTCTCCATCTCGGCCACTATCACGGCGTGCTGGCCAACTGGATCAAGCTCCAGCACGAATACCCGTGCCTGTTCTTCGTCGCCGACTGGCACGCGCTGACCACCGCTTACGACGAGCCCGGCACGATCACCGGCAACGCCACCGACATGGTCATAGACTGGCTGGCAGCGGGCGTCGATCCCTCGCAGGCGACCATCTTTATCCAGTCCAGGGTGCCGGAGCACGCCGAACTGCATCTGCTGCTGTCGATGATGACGCCGCTGGGCTGGCTGGAGCGCGTGCCGACGTACAAGGACCAACAGGAAAAACTGAAGGAAAAGGATTTGGCCACCTATGGCTTTCTGGGATACCCGTTGCTCCAGAGCGCGGACATCCTGATCTATCGCGCCAATCAGGTTCCGGTGGGCGATGACCAGGTGCCGCACGTTGAATTCACGCGCGAGATTGCGCGCCGTTTCAATCACCTGTATGGCCGCGAGCCGGACTTCGAGGACAAGGCTCGCGAGGCCGTCAAGAAACTCGGCAGCAAGCGCGCCAAACTCTATGACGAGTTGCGCACTCGCTATCAGGAGCGCGGCGAGAGTGAAGCGCTGGAGCAGGCGCACGAGTTGCTGAACGAGGCGCAGAGCCTCTCGCTGGGAGACCGGGAACGCCTGTTCGGCTGGCTCGAGGGTACGCGCAAGATGATTCTGGTTGAACCCGACGCACTGCTCACCCATGCTTCGCGCATGCCCGGGCTGGACGGCCAGAAAATGTCCAAGTCCTACGGCAACACGATCACGCTGCGTGAAGATGCTGACGCAGTCACCAAGAAGATTCGCACGATGCAGACCGATCCGGCACGCGTGCGGCGCACGGATCCGGGCGACCCCGAAAAATGCCCGGTTTGGCAGTTCCACCTGATCTATTCGAGCGAAGAGGTCAGGGGCTGGGTGCAGGGCGGTTGCCGCACGGCGGGTATCGGCTGCATCGAATGCAAGCAGCCGGTGATCGATGGCGTGCTGCGCGAACAGGAGCCGATGCGCGAACGGGCGCGGATGTACGAGGAAGACCCGCAACTGGTCAAGAACATCATCGCCGACGGCTGCGAAAAGGCGCGCAAGCTGGCGCAGGAGACCATGCGCGACGTACGCGAAGCGATCGGTCTCGACTACTCGTGATGGAGAACGCCATTCCGCAGGCATCGGGCGGGCATTTCGGGTCGCAGGTCGCCGCGTCGCCGCTGCCAGCGCGTTGCGTCCCTGCGGGAACTCTTGTCGCGGGCGCACCGGCTGCCGCCCATCTGCCCAGAGTCTACGGCGAGGTGATGGCCGAGATGCCGCGCGACCTGTACATTCCGCCGGATGCGCTGGAGATCATTCTCGAATCCTTCGAGGGTCCGCTGGACCTGCTGCTTTACCTGATTCGCCGGGCCAACATCAATGTCCTCGACATCCCGATGGCGCCGCTCACGGCGCAGTATCTGGTGTATGTCGAGGCGATGCGCAAGGGCAACCTCGAACTGGCCGCCGAATACCTGCTGATGGCGGCGATGCTGATCGAGATCAAGTCGCGCATGCTGCTGCCGCGCCCACCCAAGGCGGAAAATGGCGAGCCGGAAGACCCGCGTGCCGAACTGGTGCGCCGACTCATCGAATACGAACGCATGAAGGCGTCGGCGGCGAAACTGGATGAAATGCCGCAGGCGGGACGCGACTATGAATGGATCACGGTGTGGATCGCCGACAAGGTCATCGAGCGCCAGCCCGAGGTAAGCCTGCACGATCTGCAAGTGGCCTGGCTTTCGCTGATGAAGCAGGCGAGAGTGCATCAGCATCACAAGATTCATCGCGAAGAGCTGTCGGTGCGCGAACACATGACCCTGATCTTGCGGCGCCTGCAGGGGGGCGGCTACGTGGTGTTCGACCAGTTGTTCGATCTGGCGCTGGGAGCCCAGGGCCTGGTGGTGAGTTTTCTCGCCCTGCTTGAACTGGCGCGCGAGTCCCTGATCGAGATTACCCAGAACGAAGCCATGGCGCCCATTTACGTGAAGCTGCCCGATGTTGCCGCTGTATAAACCGGATGACTACAAGCGTGTACTGGAAACCGCGCTGCTGGTCGCTGCCGAACCGCTGCCGCTGTCCGAGCTGAAAAAGCTCTTCGACCAGGAGTTCGACGATGACACCTGGCGTACACTGTTGGACGATCTGCGCCGGGACTGGTCGGAGCGAGGTGCGGAACTGGTGCAACTGGCATCCGGCTGGCGCTTTCAGACACGCCCGGAATATCAGTCCTACATTGACCGGCTGAAGAACGACAAACCGCCGAAGTATTCGCGCGCCGTGATGGAAACGCTGGCAATCATCGCCTATCGTCAGCCGGTGACGCGCGGCGACATTGAAGACGTGCGGGGAGTGGCGGTGTCGCCGAACATTCTGAAGACGCTGGAAGGGCGTGGCTGGATCGATGCCGTTGGGCACCGCGATGCGCCAGGACGGCCCGCGCTGTACGCGACTACACGAAGGTTTCTCGACGACCTCGGCTTGCGCAGTCTCACCGAGCTGCCACCATTGACTGAAATTGAAAGGGTAATGGACCTTGGACAATCCGCGATCGCCGAAGTCTCCCCGGTCCAGGCACCCGGGGTCAAAGGATCGGGCGCCGGTCCAGCAGGATCAGGGCACCGGTCAGAACAGTCGTTCGTCCAGTGGTCAGCCGAACCCGTCGGCCGCGGGCCCTCCCCCGAAGGCGATGCGGAGCGGACTGCCGCAGCGCCAGGCCCGCAAGCCTAGTCCCTACCGGCCGCCGCAAGGTCCCGCGCGCGCCTGGGGAGATGCCCAGCGCGGAAGTGGAGGTTCCGCGGCTTCCCCGACGCAGTCAAGGCGCCGCAACGAACCGGTCTTCATCGATCCGCCCAAGCTGCACAAGGCGCTCGCCGATGCCGGTTACGGTTCGCGGCGCGAGCTCCGAAGACTGGATCATCGCCGGGCGTGTCAGTGTCAACGGGGTGCCGGCGCATGTGGGCCAGCGTGTTGGTCCGGGAGACAAGATTCGCGTCAATGGCAAGCTGGCGCAGCTCAAGTTCCTGCTGCGTCTGCCGCGCGTGCTGGTGTATCACAAGCCCGAAGGCGAGATTGTTTCCAAGGAAGACCCAGGCGGACGTCCAAGCGTGTTTGCCAGGCTGCCGCGGCTACGGAGCGGGCGCTGGATATCCATCGGTCGATTGGATTTCAACTCCTGCGGCCTGCTGTTGTTCACCAACGACGGCGGTCTGGCCAATCGCATGATGCATCCGCGCTACGAAATCGAGCGCGAATACGCCGTGCGGATCCTGGGTGAGGCGACACCTGAAGTGCTGGCGCGTTTGCGCAGCGGCGTCGAACTCGAAGATGGCCTGGCCAGCTTCCAGCTTATCGCGGAAGCGGGCGGGGAGGGCGCCAATCGCTGGTATCGCGTAGTCCTCGCGGAAGGACGCAATCGCGAAGTGCGGCGCATGTTCGAGGCCGTGGGCCTGATGGTCAGCCGGCTGATGCGCGTGCGCTACGGCCCGGTACAGCTTTCGCCGCGGTTGAAACGAGGCCAGTGTCGCGATCTGGAACCGGGCGAGGTCCAGGAACTGCTGAAGCTGCTGCCGCCGCAGCAGAAAGCCGGCGCGCTCGCGGGATCGGATGCGGCTGGCGAAGGCGGCGGCAACGATAAGTTTGACCAGGACGATCAAGTCGCGAGCAACTGAATCTTCGTTTTGCGGAGGAATGATGCGTCTGCTATAATCGGCCGGTTTGGGTAGCACCGTTCTCGGAAGAGAAAAGGAATGGGCTTTTTGGCCCATTTTCTATTTGTGCGATACGTTTCTGGGGCTGTATGCAACTGGTTGATTTGATTGAGATGACTGTTATTGGCTTGGGCTACGAACTGGTGGAATTCGAGACCAGTCCGCGGGCCCGGTTGTTGCGCGTCTTCATCGACAGGCCGGAAAGCGCACCAGGAAGCGGCATCTGTGTCGAGGATTGTGTCGCCGTGAGTAACCAGCTCAGTCGTGTGTTGGTGGTCGAGAACATCGACTACGACCGGCTTGAAGTCTCCTCACCGGGACTTGATCGCCTGCTGGTCAAGCCCGCTGACTACCGGCGCTTCGCCGGGCAGGACGTGCAGATCAAGCTGCGCGTTCCGCTGGGCAGCCAGCGCAATTTCAGCGGCGTGCTGGAGGGGTTGCGGGAAGACGGTGGGGATGCATTGGTTTGCCTGCGAGTGAATGAAGCGGCGCACGAGTTCGCGCTGGGGAACGTGGATCGGGCGCGTCTGGTGCCGAAGTTCTGATTAATGCTGGAGGACTCACATGAGCCGTGAATTGCTGCTGCTGGTCGATGCCTTGGCCCGCGAGAAAAATGTGCCGCGGGACATCGTCTTTGGCGCTCTTGAACTGGCCTTGGCGTCGGCGACCAAGAAGCGCACCAACGACGAAGCCGACGTACGCGTGGATATCGATCGCGAGACTGGCGAATTCGAGGCTTTCCGCCGCTGGCTGGTGGTTGCCGATGACATGGTCGAGAATCCGGAACAGCAGATCGGCCTTGCCGCCGCGCAACGGCAGCTTCCCGACATCGTGCTCGAAGACTACGTCGAGGAGGCGCTTGAGCCCATCGATTTCGGCCGTATCGGCGCCCAGGCGGCCAAGCAGGTAATTCTGCAGAAAATTCGCGATGCCGAACGCGAGCAGTTACTGAATGACTTTCTCGATCGCAAGGAATTCCTTGTCAGTGGCACCGTCAAGCGCATGGAGCGCGGCAGCGCCATCATCGAGGCAGGGCGCATCGAGGCCCTGTTGCCGCGCGACCAGATGATTCCCAAGGAAAACCTGCGTCCAGGCGACCGCGTCCGCGCCTGGCTGATGAAGATCGATCGCCAGGCAAGGGGACCGCAGCTCATTCTGTCGCGCACGGCACCCGAGTTCATCATGAAGCTGTTCGAGCTGGAGGTGCCCGAGATCGAAGACGGTCTGCTGGAAATCAAGGCAGCGGCCCGTGACGCCGGCATGCGCGCCAAGATTGCCGTCAAGTCGAATAATTCGCGCGTCGATCCGATCGGCACCTGCGTCGGCATGCGCGGCTCGCGGGTCACGGCGGTGACCAATGAGCTTTCCGGCGAGCGTGTGGACATCATCCTGTGGTCTGCCGATCCGG
This sequence comes from Sulfuritalea sp., assembly GCA_016712985.1. Classification (GTDB taxonomy): domain Bacteria; phylum Pseudomonadota; class Gammaproteobacteria; order Burkholderiales; family Rhodocyclaceae; genus Sulfuritalea. Next base: position 104,025 of record JADJQA010000009.1, read on the forward strand.
CCCAGTTCGTCATTGGCGCCCTGGCGCCGGCCGAGGTCCAGAGCATTGTCGTCGACGAAGAGAAGCACGCGATGGACGTCGTGGTCGATGAGGACAACCTGGCGATTGCCATTGGCCGCGGCGGGCAGAACGTGCGTTTGGCCTCCGAGCTGACGGGCTGGACGATCAATCTGATGACCATCGAGGAGTCCCAGACGAAGTCCGAGGGCGAGCACAGTTCGATTCGCGCCCTTTTCATCGACAAACTCGATGTCGACGAGGAGGTTGCCAACATCCTGATCGAGGAAGGCTTTTCCACGCTGGAGGAGGTCGCCTACGTGCCGCTCGCGGAAATGCTCGAAATCGAAGCGCTGGACGAAGCACCGGTCACCGAGCTGCGGGAGCGCGCGCGCAACGTGCTGCTTACCGAAGCCATCGTTGATGAGGAACAGTTGGAGAAAGTGGCCGATGACCTGCTGTCCGTCGAGGGCATGGACAAGCCGCTGGCGGCGAAGTTGGCGAGGAACGGCGTCACGAATCGCGATGGGCTGGCGGACCTGGCGACCGACGAGCTGACTGAAATGACCGGCATCGATGCCGAGCGGGCGACCGCGCTGATCACTGTTGCGCGTGCCCACTGGTTCGCCGCAGAAGAATGAGAGGTTCGGCATGGCTTTGATGACTGTTTCGCAATTCGCTACCGAGCTGAAAATGCCGGCGCCGGCCCTGCTTGAGCAACTGGCGAAGGCCGGCGTCAGCAAACAGGCATTCAACGACACCTTGTCCGAGCAGGACAAGACGCGGCTGCTTGACTACCTGCGCAAGTCGCACGGTGACGCCGTGCCGAAGGCCAAGATCACTCTCACCCGCAAGCAAACCAGCGAGATCAGGGCCTCTGATTCGACCGGTAAGGCGCGCACGATCCAGGTCGAGGTTCGCAAGAAGCGTGTGTTCGTCAAGCGCGATCCGAGCGAACTGGCGGCGGAAGCTGCCGCTGAAGTCCCGGTCGACACTCCGGCGCCGGAGCCTGTCGTTGCTGTTGTTCCGCAACCCGTTGCCATTGCGGAAGCCTTGCCTGCGGCGGCGGTTGCGGCCCCGGCTGCGGCAACTCCGGCAGGGCCGGCAACTCCGGCAGCTCCGGCGGTGGCGGATGCCGTGGCGCCGAAGGCGACGATTGACCCTGCACAGCAGGCACTGCGTGAGGCTGAAACGAAGCGTTACACCAAGCTTTCCGCGATCCAGGCGGCCGAGTTCAAGCAGAAGCATGACAGCGAAGCCAGGGCTCGCGCTGAAGCCGAGGCGCGGCTTGTCGAGCAGCAGACCCAATTGGCCGCGGCGGAGGCGAAGAAGGCCAAGGAGCAGGCCGCTGCCGCTGGCGTATCGGGCACCATTCACAAGCCGGCTGCCAAGCCAGACGGCGCCAAGGCCAAATCGGCGAAGAAGGATGCATGGAAGGACGATGCTGCCAAGCGCCGCGCGATCAAGACGCGGGGCGACGCGGGGACTTCCGGCTGGCGCGGTTCCAAGGGGAGCGGTCGTCATGGTCGTCACGCTCATGTGGAGGACGCGCCGGTGCAACAGCCGGTCGAGGCCATCGTTCGCGAAGTGCATGTCCCGGAAACGATTTCGGTTGCCGACCTGGCGCACAAGATGACCGTCAAGTCCACTGAAGTCATCAAGACGCTGATGAAGATGGGATCGATGGTCACCATCAATCAGGTGCTCGATCAGGAAACCGCCATGATCGTGGTCGAGGAAATGGGCCACCTGGCGTTTGCCACCAAGCTTGACGATCCCGATGCGTTCCTCGCCGACCAGGGCGAGCACAAGGATGTGGTGCAACTGCCGCGGGCTCCGGTGGTCACCGTGATGGGTCACGTCGACCACGGCAAGACCTCGCTGCTCGACTACATCCGCAAGAGCCGTGTCGCGCATGGCGAGGCGGGCGGCATCACCCAGCACATCGGCGCCTATCACGTCGAAACGCCGCGCGGCATGATCACCTTCCTCGATACACCGGGCCACGAGGCCTTTACCGCAATGCGCGCGCGGCGCCAAGGCCACCGACCTGGTCATTCTGGTGGTGGCTGCCGACGACGGCGTCATGCCGCAGACCAAAGAGCCATCGCCCACGCAAGAGCCGCCAACGTGCCCCTGGTCGTCGCGGTGACCAAGGTCGACAAACCTGACGCAAATCTCGAACGGGTGAAGCAGGAACTGGTCGCCGAAGGAGTGGTGCCGGAGGAATACGGCGGCGACGCTCCGTTCGTCGGTGTCTCGGCCAAGACCGGAGAAGGGATCGATGCGTTGCTGGAGCAGGTGTTGTTGCAGGCCGAGGTGCTTGAACTCATGGCACCCGAGGATGCGCCGGCCAAGGGCCTGGTGATCGAGGCGCGCCTCGACAAGGGCAAGGGCCCGGTGGCGACGATTCTGGTGCTGTCAGGAACCCTGCGTCGTGGCGACGGGCTGCTGGCGGGCGCAGTATTCGGCCGCGTGCGCGCCATGCTTGACGAAAACGGCAAGGCTGTCGATTCGGCCGGCCCCTCGATTCCGGTCGAGATTCAGGGCCTCACCGACGTGCCGGCGGCCGGCGACGAGGCCATGGTCCTGCTCGACGAGCGCAAGGCGCGCGAAATCGCGCTGTTCCGCCAGGGCAAATTCCGCGACGTCAAACTGGCCAAGCAACAGGCGGCAAAGCTGGAGGACATGTTCGAGCAGTTGGCGGAAGGGGAGATCAGGACCTTGCCGCTGATCATCAAGGCCGACGTACAGGGCTCGCAGGAAGCCCTGGTGCAGTCGTTGAACAAGCTGTCGACCGGCGAAGTCAAGGTCACGGTGATTCACGCCGGAGTTGGTGGCATCAGCGAATCGGACATCAATCTGGCGGCTGCGTCGAAGGCCGTGGTGATTGGCTTCAACACCCGCGCGGACGTCGGAGCACGCAAGGCTGCCGAGAGTCTCGGCGTCGATATCCGCTACTACAACATCATCTATGCGGCGGTGGATGAGGTGAAGGCAGCCTTGTCCGGCATGCTGGCGCCGGAGAAGAAGGAAGTCATTCTCGGCCTCGTCGAGATTCGCCAGGTGTTCCGGATTTCCCGCATCGGCGCCGTCGCCGGCTGCATGGTCCTGTCCGGCCTCGCCAAGCGCAATGCCTCGGTGCGACTGCTGCGCAACAGCACGGTGATCCACACGGGCGAACTGGATTCGCTGAAGCGTTTCAAGGATGACGTGCGCGAGGTCAAGGAAGGTTTTGAATGCGGCTTGAGCCTCAAGAACTTCAACGACATCAACGAAGGCGATCAGCTTGAAGTCTTTGAGGTGCAGGAAATCGCCCGTACTTTGCTCTGACAGGTCGCGAATCAATGGCGATACAGCGCGACTCGGGCCATGGCTATGCGCGTTCCGAGCGCGTCGCCGCGCAGATCCGCCGCGAACTTGCGGATCTGCTGCGCTTTCATCTCAAGGACTTGCGCATAGCGCCCAAGCTGACCCTGGTGACGCTGACCGCTGTCGAAGTCACCCCCGACTATGCGCATGCCAAGGTGTTCTATTCATCGCTGGCGGACCCGGCGGCCAACGCGATGATCGCCGATGGACTGAAGCATTCCGCCAGCTTCCTGCGCCGCGAACTGGGTCGCCGGGTGCGCATTCATCATGTACCCGAACTGCATTTCGTGTTTGACCCCTCGGTTCAGGAGGGCGCGCGCCTCTCCAAGCTGATCGACGAGGCGGTCGAGTCGGACAAGAAGCTTTCCGACGCGTGAACCCGCCGTGCCACGAAGGCGCCAGGCCCGCCCGTCGTCGGCTCGATGGCGTGTTGTTGCTGGACAAAGCTCTCGGACAGTCGTCCAATCAGGCGCTGCAAGCCGCACGCCGCCTCTACGCCGCTGCAAAGGCCGGGCACACCGGAACCCTTGATCCTCTGGCGACAGGCTTGCTGCCCTTGTGTTTTGGCGAGGCGACCAAGTTCTCGGGCGAGCTGCTCAATGCCGACAAGCGCTATGTGGCGACGGTTCAGCTCGGGGTCACCACCGACACGGCCGATGCCGAAGGTGCAGTGCTACAGCGTCGTCCGGTAGAGCTTGGCCGCCCGGTGGTGGAAGCCGCGCTGGTGGCCTTTGTCGGCCAGATCGAACAAGTGCCGCCGATGTATTCGGCCTTGAAGCGTGACGGCAAGCCGCTTTACGAATACGCCCGTGCCGGCATCGAAGTGGAGCGGGCCGCGCGCCGCGTCAGCATCCACGCGCTGCGCCTGGTCGGCGCGGACGATGGCTTGGACGGCGGACGCTTTGTTGTTGAAGTTCACTGCAGCAAGGGAACCTACGTGCGCACCCTGGCCGCCGACATTGGCGAGCGCCTGGGCTGCGGAGCGCATCTGGCGGCATTGCGCCGCACCGGAATCGGCGCGCTCGATGTCGCCCAGGCGCATTCGCTGACAACGCTGGAAGGCCTTGCAGACGAGGCCCGCGATGCCTTGTTGTCGCCTGCCGATTCCCTGCTGTTCAGCCTGGCCGAAGCTCGGCTGGACCTTGCCGATGCCACCCGGCTACGCCACGGACAGGCGGTTCGCTGGTCCGGCGAGGAAGGCAGCCGGTTGCGCGTTTATGACGCGGAAAACTGCTTCATCGGTGTTTGCCGGCAACTTGCGGACGGTTGGCTGCAACCATTGCGGCTTGTCGCCGGTGCCCCGATGGAAAATCGGTGATTTAGTTGGACTGCTTGATCAGACGCGATGCAAAACGCTATAATCCACGGTTCTCCAAGAGCCCAACATCACAGAATCAGCAAGGAAACCACCATGGCAATTTCCACTACCGACAAAGCCAAGATCGTCACCGACTACCAGCGTGCACGGGGTGACACCGGCTCTCCCGAAGTCCAGGTGGCGCTCCTGACGGCGCACATCAATGACTTGACGGATCATTTCAAGCTCCATACCAAGGATCACCATTCACGTCGCGGTTTGCTCAGGATGGTGAGCCAGCGCCGCAAGATGCTGGATTACCTCAAGCGCAAGAATGTCGACGGCTATCGTTCGCTGATCGAACGCCTTGGCCTGCGCAAGTAGTTGCAGCCTGGGCATGCGGCCTGCCATCGCTGGCAATGGCCGGTCCTGAACCACCGCCGTGTGTCGCTGTCCCTGTATCCCCATAAAGAGTCGGACCGAATTATCCCAAAACGCGATGCGCCTTGCTCCAGAGAACGCGCAGGCTTGCTGAACAGGCCGGTGCAGCCTTGCGGTTGCGCCGGCTTTCATTTTTTTGCCGAAAGGAATTGTCGTGCTGAATCCGATCAAGAAGAGCTTTGCCTACGGTGACCACACGGTCACCCTCGAAACTGCCGAGATCGCCCGTCAGTCCGGCGGCGCCGTCATGGTGACCATGGATGACTGTGTTGTGCTGGCGACGGTGGTCGGCGCGCGGAACGCCAAACCGGGACAGGATTTCTTTCCGTTGACCGTCGATTATCAGGAGCGTGCCTACGCGGCGGGCCGCATCCCCGGGGGCTTCTTCAAGCGCGAGGGACGTCCGTCGGAGAAGGAAATCCTGACCAGCCGCCTTATCGATCGTCCGTTGCGCCCGCTGTTTCCCGATGCTTTCTACAATGAGGTGCAGGTGGTGTGCACCGTCATGTCGTGCAACCCCGAAATCGACCCGGATATTCCTTCGATCCTCGGCTCGTCGGCCGCCATGGCGATTTCCGGAATTCCGTTCAACGGCCCGATCGGCGCTGCCCGCGTCGGCTACATCAATGGCAAGTACGTGCTGTGTCCGACCAAGACGCAATTGGAAACCACGCAACTGGACCTGGTGGTTGCTGGTACGGAGAGTGCCGTACTGATGGTCGAATCGGAGGCCAAACAGCTTTCCGAAGAGGTCATGCTCGGCGCCGTGGTGTTTGGCCACGAGCAGATGCAGATCGCGATCAAGGCCATCAACGAACTGGTCGAACTCTCCGGCAAGCCGGAGTGGGACTGGCAGCCGCCTGCCAAGAACGAGCCGCTGATCGCTCGCGTCGCCGAACTGGCGGAAGCCGAACTACGCGATGCCTACCGCATCACCAGCAAACAGGCCCGCACCGTCAAAACCCGTGAAATCACCAGGAAGACCATTGCCGCCCTGACCGAGGGCGTGGAGAATCCGCCCGACTCGAACCTGGTCGGGATGACCGTGTTCGAGCTGGAGGCGAAGATCGTCCGCAGCCAGATTCTCAACGGCGAACCGCGCATCGACGGTCGCGATACGCGTACCGTGCGCCCGATCGTCATCCGCAACGGGGTGCTGCCGCGTACCCATGGCTCGACACTGTTCACGCGCGGCGAGACGCAGGCGATTGTCGTTGCCACGCTCGGCACCGGCCGCGATGAGCAGATCATCGACGCGCTGCAAGGCGAGTATCGTGACCGCTTCATGCTCCACTACAACATGCCTCCCTATGCCACGGGGGAGACCGGTCGCGTCGGCACGCCTAAACGTCGCGAGATCGGCCATGGCCGCCTGGCCAAGCGGGCGCTACGCGCCGTGCTGCCGTCGCCCGAGGAATTCGGCTACTCGATGCGCGTCGTGTCGGAAATCACCGAGTCCAACGGTTCTTCCTCGATGGCGTCGGTGTGCGGCGGTTCGCTCGCCCTGATGGATGCCGGCGTGCCGCTCAAGGCACACGTTGCCGGTATCGCCATGGGCTTGATCAAGGATGGTCCCCGCTTTGCCGTGCTGACCGACATTCTGGGTGACGAGGATCATCTCGGCGACATGGACTTCAAGGTTGCGGGCACCGAAGACGGTATCACCGCCTTGCAAATGGATATCAAGATTCAGGGCATCACCAAGGAAATCATGCAGGTTGCGCTGGCCCAGGCCAAGGATGCGCGTTTGCACATCCTGGAGAAGATGAAAGCTTCCATAACGGGTCATCGTGAGGAGGTTTCCACGTTTGCGCCACGCATGATTCATCTCAAGATCAACCCGGAAAAGATTCGTGACGTCATCGGCAAGGGCGGCGCGGTAATCCCGTGCAGATATTGAAGACGATGGCTCGATTACCATTTCTTCGGTGAATTCCGATGCGGCGCAGGTGGCGAGGAAGCGCATCGAGGACATTACCGCCGAGGTTGAAGTCGGCCGTATCTACGAAGGCACCGTGCTGCGCCTGCTGGATTTTGGTGCCATCGTCAGCCTGCTGCCTGGGAAGGATGGCCTGCTGCACATTTCGCAGATTGCCAGCGAGCGGGTGAATGCCGTCGCCGACTACCTCAAGGAGGGCCAGTTGGTCAAGGTCAAGGTCATAGAGACCGACGACAAGGGTCGCGTACGTCTGTCGATGAAGGCTGTTGCGGAGAAAGCGGCGGCAGACGCTCCCGTGGCCGGATAGGTCCCCATTTGCCGGACGCAAAAAAGGACGCCGCGGCGTCCTTTTTTCTGTTCGCTGTTCCAGCGCTTGCAGGGAATCTACTTGCCGACCTGTTTTTCGCGGTGTTCTTCGAGCGTCTTGCAGTCTATGCAAAGCGTGGCGGTCGGGCGCGCCTCCAGGCGCTTCAGCCCGATCTCGACACCGCAGGAATCGCAGTAGCCGTATTCGCCGCTTTCAATGCGCATGATCGATTCGTCGATCTTCTTGATCAGCCTGCGCTCGCGATCGCGGTTGCGTAGTTCGAGCGCAATGTCGGATTCCTGGCTGGCGCGATCGTTCGGATCGGCGAACACCGTGGCCTCGTCCTGCATGGTATGCACCGTGCGCTCGATGTCCTCGCTCAATTCGTCCTTGAGCGAAGCGAGGATGTCGCGAAAATGCGTTAGCTGTTTCGTGCTCATGTACTCCTCACCCCGCTTCGGGGTGTAGGGGGGGAATTGTTTCTTGTGTAGCAGGTCTTCAGCCATTGCAGAGCATCCGTATTTTTGGCGAACCGGTTTTATAAACGAAACGAGGGACTACTGCAAGTCGAGGTCTTGGGCCCGAATTCTACGATTGACCATGGCGGACCGGGTTGAGTAGAATCGCGCGGTTCGGGGTGTGGCGCAGCCCGGTAGCGCGCTTGCTTTGGGAGCAAGATGTCGAGAGTTCGAATCCTCCACCCCGACCATTCGCTGCCACGGGTTTCCGTCGAAAGGCCGAAACCCTTTGTTCGATCCATGATGCTGAAACGTCCCGACGGCGAGGGGCGTAACGGCGCGGTGACTGGCCGCGGCCTGGCCCTATTCCCGGTTTCCCAGCATTGCCTTGAGATTGGCGAAGGGCGAGTGGGTGGCCAGGAGGTCGCCGCCCGCAGGGCCAGAGCCACCGCCGGCTGCCGCTTCGAGCTGTCTTTGATGTTCGTTGTCGTGGCAGTAGAGACAGAGCAATTCCCAGTTGCTGCCATCGGGCGGGTTATTCCCGTGGTTGTGGTCGCGGTGGTGCACGGTCAATTCACGCAGGTTGGTACGCGTGAATTCGCGGGCGCAACGGCCGCAAATCCAGGGATAGATTTTCAGCGCCTGCTCGCGATAGCCTTGATCGCGGCTCTCGGCGCCGCGCCGTGCATCGGCGACGATGCGGTCAAGTTTGTCAGTAGCGGGGGCTTTCATGAGATCTATTTTTCCTGAAGGAGATTGTTCATTCGCTGGGCGCGACTCTTGGATTCGGCCTTGTTGATCTCGGATACCTGCCGGCCATAGGCTTCGCGGGCCTCTGGTCCTTGCTGGGTGGCCTCGATGCTGCGGATGCAGCGCCAGCGCTTGCCGGTCTTGGTAACGATCAGACGCATTTCGTTGCGCGGATGATGTGTCCGACAGTGGTAGCAGTATGTGGGCTCTGTTGCCATGGGAGTGGGCCGGTATCGGGCTGCGACACTCGTGATTATGCTACGTTGAACGCGAATTTTTCGTCCTTCGCCAAGGGCTCACCGATATTGACGGCGTTCCGCTCGATCGACGTGCGTTCCTCCCCGTTTCCCTTGTAAACTTCCCGGGTGCAGCGTATCCGCCCGTAGCTCATCTGGATAGAGCACCGGCCTTCTAAGCCGGGGGTAACAGGTTCGAGTCCTGTCGGGCGGGCCAGCAAGCAGCACGCTTCAGGAAACTGCGGACCAGGAAGCAATCCGAACCCATGCACATACCGGCGCCAAAGCCCGACCATCAACGAACCTCCGGTGCATTTGGGAGGACCGGGGCGGCATACGGGGGACCGATGAAAGCAACGCGCTTCACCGGCATCGAAGATGCCAGGGCCCGTACGGGGCAGGAGATCGGCGTCAGTGACTGGATCCCGATCGAGCAGGAGCGCGTGGATGCCTTCGGGCAGATCACGGGCGATCAACAGTGGATTCACGTCGATGTCGAGCGGGCGAAACGCGAATCACCCTTCGGCGGGCCGATTGTCCATGGCTACCTCACTTTGTCGCTACTGGCCAAGTTCGCGCTGGAATGCATTGACGTCGAGGGCGTCCAAGCTTGCCGTCAACTATGGCTTTAACCGTGTGCGTACCTCCTCGCCGGTGAAAGTCGGCAGCCGGTACGTGGAAGGTTTGTCCTTGGCGCGGTGGATGACATTCCCGGCGGCGTCCAGGTGGTCTGGCAGACGGTAGTCGAGATCGAGGGCGGCGACAGGCCAGCGTGCGTGGCCGAGATGGTCACGCGCTGGTACGTATGATCATCCCGCGCCTCTTCTCAGTCTCGGCCGTGCAGGTCGATCCGCGAATCCGTGCAAGCGGTCTGGGTTCGCTCAGAGTGTTTGCGTGGCGGCAAGCCAGCTCGCTTGCAGATCTTCGCCGGCCACCGCCACTACCTCCGGGTCCAGCGCTCCGTTGGCGACAAAATAGCGCAGGGTGCGGGATCTCTTCCGCGGGCTGGGGGCCCGCGGTAGGGCGCGCCTGCGCCAGCGCCTGAATACGTCCGCCACCGCGACGATGCGGCTTCAAGACTGGAACGTTCGGCCTTGTGGCGGAAGGGATAGCCATGGCCGTTCAGGGTTTCATGATGGAAGGCAGCCCATTCGGCAATGGTTTTCATGCCGGGGATATGGCGCAGGATCTGATAGGTCTCGAAGCTGTGTCGCTCCATTACCGAGAGAACTCCTCGAAAGGTAAGGGGAGCGGGCTTGTCGTCAATTTCGTCCGGCACGCACAGCTTGCCCACGTCATGCATCAGGCCGGCGATTTCCAGTTGAACCAGGACATCGCCGTTCAATCCCATGCGCTCTCCCAGATGTCGGGAAAGCTGTGCCACGCCCAGTGAATGACGCGGTGAAGTGGCTTTTGGCATCGACAATGCTCGACACCAGGCGGGCCACATGGCGGAACTGGGGGAATTCGATGGTGACTCGCCAGTTGGTCAGCGGCAATTCAGACAGGTAAAACTGCACGTGGCGCGGCACCAGCGCAATCCAGAAGGCCTCGTTGTCGGCGGCGGCGAGAAAGGCGCGGACCACCTCGGGCGCGAGCAGGTGGGCGGCCATGGATTCGATTTCGTCGCAGATCGCTTCCCGGTGAAGCAGCGGGTTTGCCATGCCCTCCCGAGCGCACCGAGTCCCGCGGTCCGCCATCAATATCAGGTTGCTGTCGAGGGCGTCGGCCTCGCTCAGGTCCGAGGGCAGTTCCGCCCATGGCGTGTGGTGATGGAGGACGCTTGGCCAGCAGCGAAAGGTGGGCGAAGGGTTGCAGTAACTCGTGCCCGCGTTCGCGGTGGGCTTGCCTGTCGTTCCATTCCTTTCATGGACCAGTCGCCGGTGCACGGTGGTCGATGAAACGCCTATGTCATGGAGCAGGCCGGCGATAACCAGATTGTCCAGTCGCGCTTCCGGCAGGCCCAGCAGAAGCGCGGTTTGCGCGCGATCATCGCAACTCGCTTGCCGTGCTGGAAATCGTTCACCGACCAGGTCGAGAGCATCCGACAGGGCGAACACGGCACTCTTCGGGTCGATTTGCAAAGTCATCGATCATCTGCTCCGGACGGGTCAAGCGGCATAACATTGCCTTGTTCGAAAAGGCACCGAAGCGGTAAGGATCAGCGGCGGGTTGCGGGCGGCGGCTTTCGTCATCGGTGAAGTATCGAATATTCCGCACCTGCTGTCACGAAGGGTGGTCAAATTGACGGGTTCGCGATGGAATGCGCTGGAAACTCTGACCTGCTGTCAGAAGCAGGCGGGCGAAATCTTGGGAGAGATGAATTTTATGAACGGTCCAGCACAGGTCTGCGTCGCCCGGCATGGCGAAACCGACTGGAACATTGCGGGGATTCTGCAGGGCTGGATCGACGTTACGATCAACGACGAGGGTCGCCGCCAGGGCCATGAAATGGCTGCCGGATTCGCCGCTTCAGGCTTCTCGAGGTGTCTATTCAAGCCCGCTGAGGCGTGCGCTGGAGACCGCGGAGATCATCTGCCGCACGTTGCGGCTTGCTCCTCCGGTTTGTCATGATGGATTCAAGGAGAGGAATTTCGGGGTCATCCAGGTGTTCCAAAGGCCCAGTTGGCCGAGTTGAACCCGGCGCTCCTCCAGCAGATCCTGCAAAGGAACCCCGCCTGTTGCTTCGAGCAGGGCGAGTCGATGGATCACTTTGCGAGAGTAGGGTGCTGGACGCGGTGATGAGCATTGCCGCGGGACATTCCGGCGAACGGGTTCTGGTGATCACGCATGGCTGGGTCATGGACGTGATTACCCGGCAGATCGGCAAGCTTCCGCGCAGCGCGGTCCTGAACATGAAACGCAAGAACGGCGACTGCCTGTGGCTTGAGGGGGTGACACGGGAGTCGATTCACCCTGCCTGATCTCAGCGAAGCCGTGCCGGAGTAGCGAGGGCGGATGCTCCGACGGCGAAATTGGCATTACAATATTTCCGCGGTCCATGGATCATGCACAAGTCAGGCGGCGCCCACTGGACTGATTCCGCTCAAGCTGGCGCTGCATCACAGGCTGTGAACGCCATCATGATTTTGGCTCCATGCCGGTGCGGCTGGCGGTACGGCTTGATCCGATTGACACACTACGGCATGAACGAGTTGCGCTGCCTTGCTCGGCGGCCGGCGATTCGCTGCTGGTGAACTTGCGGCCACGCGTGCAGCCACCGGCTCCGCAAGTTTCATCCACCGCCATTCCGGAGTCTCGGCCGGCGCCGGTGGTTCGTCGGCAACCGGCATCGGCGGATCCGGTCATTGCCCTGAACACGCCGCGCACGAAAGACCCGGCCAGCCGGTCAGTCCGGTGGCGCCCATCGTTCCGTCGCCCCCTGCAGCGGAGGCACCCTCAGACTTGCAGAGCTATGTCAATGCCGCAAGGGAACGTCGCCGAGCCGCCACCGGCATTTCCGGCAGGAGCACGGAAGCATTCCACGAACGCGAGCCATCGGAAGACGAAATCAGAATGGCCCCTGGTCAAGCGCAACCTGACGGTGGGCACCAACGGGATATTTCAGATCCTCAGCATCGAATCGCGCACTGCGGCCTTCTCCTTCCGCGGCTGGACGACCGATTCGAGCAACTTCCGGCGCGAATACATTCAAGTCGAAATAGGCACGAACAACAGTATCGAGATTGCCATAGTTCGCAAGATGATCGAACTGATTCGTCGCTACTTCAAAGGCAATTTCAATTGGGAATCGCAGCGTCTTGATCGCGTCGTCGTCTTGTCGGCGCGCCCGGAAGACAACGAAGGCCTTGAAGCATTCCTGATGAAGGAGTTCTTCGAAACGCGATCACCGGCCACGCGGGTTCGCTGATGCGGGCGCTTTTTGTCTTCGCGTAGCGAGCGCGTACAAGTGGTTTCGTGCGCGTCCTGGCCACAACAGTACTCAGGCCTCGCGCAGGCAATCGATGATCTTCATCCGGCAGCCCGCCAGGCCGGGATGAAGCTACCGACGAAAGCCCATGAAGAGAGCGAAAGCCAACGATCTGGACGGCGATCCGGGCAGTGAATTTGAACTGGAAAGCAGCTCGCTGAAGGTCCGGAAGTTGGTCGTTGAAATGTCCCCCACTCTGCATCCCGATCGGCTGCCGCCAGACCGATCAGGCCGCCGAACAGGGACTAGCAGCAGTGATTCGGCGAGGAAGGCGATCAGCACCGCCGTGCGCCGAAGCCAGTGCGTAGCGTGCCGATCTCGCCAATGCGCTGGGCAACGGCGGCGAACATCGTGATCATCAGCCGACGATGGCGCCGATCAGAAAGGTCAGCGACAGGAACAGGCCGAGATAGCGGATGAAGGTGGCCAGCGCCTCGCTCTGCTCGGCGTAGAACTGGATTTTCCGGCGGCGTCGATCCTGCAGCCGCGGATCGGCGTCGATCGCCGCCAGCAGGGCGGGCGGTGCGCCCCTGGTCGGCGAGGCGAAGACAATGGTCGAGTAGGCACTGCGGCGAAAGGCCGCCATCATCTATTCGGCATCGCCCCAGCTCTCCGAATCGAAGCCGGTCCTGCCAGGAATCAACGCCGACGCCCGATCAGTCGCGTTTGCGCCAAACGCAGCGTCTCGCCGAGTCCGGTACCCGATGAATCCGTTGGCGATCGAGCGACCGGTGATCTCCGGGTTCCCGGCCGGAACATCCGGCCTTCGATCAAACCGGACCTGCGGCCATAGCGCCAGCGCCAGCGGTGAGGTGCCACGCAGGGTGACGTTGCTCGGCTTGCCATTGCTGCGCTTGGGCAGGTTGTTGAGCACCACCGGCTCCTTCGATACCAGCCGCTGGCCGTTGCCGTCGGTGGCGATGCCGGGCAGGCTTTCGATGATTGCCGCCTGGCTGCGCGAAACGCCGCTGTTGATTTCGGCCCCGGCGCCCTTGCGCGAATACCAGCATGTTGTCCGGCCTGGCCGGTGGCGACCAGCGTCGCGCGGATGCCTTCGCTCATCATCAGCTTGGTGGCGGGCGAAGACCACCAGCGCCATGCCACCGGCGGTGAGCAGCGTCGTCACCGCCGCACCAGAGGTTGCGCGCGATGTGGAAAACGGAATAGCTTTCATCCGGCGTGGCGCAGACCATTGACGATGTCGATGCGCGACATCTTCCACGCCACCAGGCGACGGCAATGGCGCCAACTGTGACACTGGCCGCCAGTTGCAGCAGCATCGTGGTATCGACACCACGAACACCGGAAACAAGTGCCGACTGCCTTGGCGAAGGCCGCCGCCAGCGGCAGCGTCAGCAGCATGCCAAGGATGCCGCCGCCGAGTCTATGACCAGGCTTTCGCGAACAACAGCTTGACCTTGAAGGCGGGCGGAAATCAGCGCCATGAAGTCATGGTGTTGGCCATCACCGCCATGATAATGACGATGATCACGTAGCTCACCGCATTGACGGCGACGAGGATGGCTTCGCTCATCGAGACGAAGCCGAGCTGGAAGGCCTTTTCGGTTTCGGTCAGGGTCTCCGCCAGCGAATTGCGGAACTGCGCGTCGATGCGCTGCGAGACCAGCGCCGCGTTGTTGGGGTCGTTGATGCCGACGATACCAGACACCGACATGATCGGCATTCTGGCCGCCGCGCTCAGATTTTCCGACAGCAGCTTCCAGTGGAACAGCATCTGCGCCTCGTCGGTCGGGCGTCGACGCCATCAGATGCCGCGCAAGGGTGAAGGTCGAGTGCCGGGGAAGATGGTGCCGCGGAAGCGGAATCTGGTCGCCGACCCCTTCCAGCCGTACTGGTTGGCCAGCTTGCGCCCGACGACGGCGCCCTGGCGGTCGAGCAGAAAGCCTTCTTCTCGGCCTCAGGCAGGATGTATTCGGGATACAGCGCCGAGGTAGCTCGCCGGCTCGACGGCGAACTGCGGAAAAAGTTGCGTTCGGTGATATAGACGCCGCCGAACCAGTTCGACCAGCTCACGCCGGTGACGCCCTCGACTCGACGCACGCGATCGGCGTAATTGAGCGGCAGCACGAAGGTCAGCGAGATCGCGTTGCGGGTGACCAGGCGCGTGCTCGAAGTGCCTTCGGCGCCAGCGTACCAGGCGTCGATGATGGTCCGCAGGAGGCCAGCGCAGACCACGACGATCAACCGGCTCATCGTCAGCAGCGTCCGCAGCCGATGACGAAAGCGTTCTTGAGCAGCAGCGAGGACGAACATGGCCTGCGCTCAAACCGCGCCGGGTGCCAGGTCGGGCACCAGCACGCCCTTTCGAGATGGACCATGCGTTCGGCGCGCCAGCCGCCTTCCGGGTCGTGCGTGACCATGACGATGGTTTTGCCGAGCTGGCGATGCAGATCGTCGAGCAGGTCGGCACTTCGCCGCCGGTAACGCGGTCAAGGTCGCCGGTCGGCTCGTCGGCAACGATCAACGTCGGATCGGTGACCAGTGCGCGGGCAATGGCAACGCGCTGCTGCTGGCCGCCGGAAGCTCGTTCGGGTAATGGTCCACCCGATCGGTGAGCCGGACCATGTCGAGCGCTGCCGCGACATGCGCCTTGCGTTCGCGGCGCAGGCGTGGTGAGCAGCAGCGGCAGTTCGACGTTCTCGAAGGCGGTCATACCGGCATCGGGTTATAGAACTGGAAAATGAAACCGACGTGGGCGGCGCGCCAGTCGACGACCTCCCTCGCTGAGTGTGGCGATATCGACGCCGCCAACGATGATGCTGCCGCCGCTCGGCTTGTCGATGCCGGCGACGAGATTCAACAGCGTGCTCTTGCCCGAGCCGCTCGGCCCCATCAGGGCGACGAATTCGGCGCGGCGGACGTCAAGGTCGAGGCCCTGCAGCACGGGGATGAACTGTTCGCCGCGGACATAAGCTACTCAGGTTGCGGATCCGGATCAGCGTTTGTCCGGCCCCGCCATCCCCGGTGACACTCACTTGGCCGTCACCGTGACCCGCGTTCCCGCCTGAACCTTGTCCGACGGCGACAGCACCAGGCGTTCGCCCGACTGGAGGGCGCCGGCAATCTCGACGTTGTCGCCGATCTTGCGGCCGGGAACCACGTCGACGGCCTCGACCGTGTCATCCTTGAGCCGCAACACCAGCTTGCGGCCGTCGCGCTCGACGATCGCCCGCGGATTCACCGCCAACACTGCCTTCTGGTCGGCGTCGGTCGCAGCCTGCGAGAGGATCGTCACCTTCGCGCTCATTTCCGGCAGGATGCGCGGGTCGAGCTTGTCGAAGCGGATCTTGGTCATCACGGTCGCCTTGGCGCGGTCGACGGTCGGCACGATGCCGACCACCGCGCCGCGAAAACGCGTGTCGGGCAGCGCGTCGAGCGTGATCTCCACCGGTTTGCCGATTGCGGCCTTGGCCAGGTTGCTCTCCGAGACATCGGCCTCGACTTCCAGCGTACTCATGTCGGCCATCGTCACCACGGCTCCCTGAGTGCCGGCGGCGCTGGAAAACGGCGTGATGATGTCGCCGACATTGGCATTCTTTACCAGCACAACGCCGTCAGAAGGCGCGCGGATCTCCGTGTAGTCGGCATTGACCCGCTGCACGCCGACCTGCGCCGCCGATTGGGCGACCGCCGCCTGCGCGGTGGCAATCGCCGCCTGCGCCGAACCGACCGCCGCCTGCGCGACATCGGCCCGCGTTCGCACTGTATCGAGCGCCTGCGGCGAAACGAAGCCGCGCGCAACCAGCGCCTCGTTGCGCCGCAATTCCGCGGCGGCGTTGGCCTGTTCGATCCGCGCCTGGTGCAGGCTCGCCTCGGCCTGGTGGACCGCCGCTTCCGGACTGGCGCTGCCCGGCCTGGGCGGCCGACGATGGCGGCGCGCACGTCGCTGGAATCGAGTCGGGCGATCAGGTCGCCGGCCTTGACCACGCTGCCCTCGCGGACGCAGTTCGAGCAGTCGCCCGGTGGCCTCGAGGCGACCGCCGCGCGCCGCTGGGCGACAACGTAGCCGGACGCCGTCAGTTCTGCATACTGCTGCGAGGGAAAGGTCATCAGCACCGAAGTGACCTGAACCTCGGCCTTGCGCGGGATCAGGGCAAACACCCCGAGTGCTGCAATGCCAAGGGCAAGTACCAGCCACCGGCCCCAGCGACGCTTTCCTTTCGGTGACGCGGCGCTGCGGTCAATCTTTAGCCGACTCAGCGGCGTGGTGGCCGGAGTCTGTGAGGCATCGTTCATGGTTCGGAGAGAACTGGAAAAGTGGCCGGCGCAGTATATCGCCCGTTACGCAGACCGCTTTCGGCCAGAATGGTTTCGTATCAGTCGGTGCCGGATTGCCCCAATCGGCGAAAAACGGACAAGGACAAACTGGCGGCCGGTTGGCAGGATCGTCGATCTCCGGGCGGTACACCGGTGCCCGGCGTCGCCCTGCTGCACCGGCTACCGCGCGATCGACTGTCCCCGCTGGTCGAGGAACTCTCCTGAAGATTCCGGCGGCAGCGTGTCGATCACCGTCAGGAGCCGCCTCGGCGCCACCGTCTCGATGCTCGCCTCTGCGCCGAGGTCCGGCGGGACTGCGCTCGAGCGGGAGCAGCCGAGTACAGTGGCGAAACCGGAGTCGGCATGGAGTTGCGTCGCGCGGGCGTGACCGATCCCGCCGCTGACTCCGAAAACGATGGTGACGCCGCCCGGAGGGAACGACGCAGTGCGGGATGTCGATCCGCCGCTCAGATTTTCTTCACCCAGGCGACGCACCAGCCCCTGGGATTGACCAGCTTTCCGTCCAGAGCGCCACAGCCCCCCCAGGGATCGGCAGGCCTACCCTGATAAAACCGGCAGTTGGCGCAATTCTGCCCGGCGGCGTAGGCCGTGAAATTCTTGCCGTGGGCCTCGCTGGCCTCGTGTTTGTACCCCAGCGAAACCGCGACCGGTTCGTATTCCTCAAGTCGTGTCGCCTTGGCCGATGCGGCGCGGGCCAGGATCAACGTCAGCGCGGCGGCGGGAAGTGCATGGAGAAAGTCGCGTCGGGTGGTCATGATTGCTCCTTTCGGTTGGGGAGCGATTCCGGGGCATGAACTGATGCATTCCCGAATCCTCGGGGCTGGCAGGGTCATTCGAAAGATCCGGCAGCGTCGTTGCCGAGGAACAAAAAAACTCCGCAGGCATTGCCGGGCGTCAGCCCGGCAATGCCTGCGGCAATCCGCCGGTTACTTCATTCGCATGTCGTTGCGGACGGATGTCACGCCATGCACGCCGCGTGTCAATTCAACAGCCTTGCTGGCCGCAGCCTGCGAACTGACAAAACCGCTCAGTTGGACCACGCCCTTGAAGGTCTCGACGTTGATCTCGGCCGATTTCAGAGTGGGTTCGTTGAAAATTGCCGCCTTCACCTTGGTGGTGATGACGGTGTCGTCAACGTACTCGCCGGTCCCTTCCTGCTTTGTGGTGGAGGCACAACCCACGACGGACACCAGCGTGACAGCCAGAAAAAGCGCGGAAAGATAATTCATAAGTTGCTTCATGGTGAGATCTCCAAATATGGAAAAAGATGACTTCTTGACCTGGTTCCGGCTCATGACGGTTGCGCAAGCTTCCGGCCCGCGAAGCGAGTCAGGCGGCCAGCAAACGGCATGGTTGTCGAAACCTCGGATCAAGGATAGCAACGCCCGGCGGTGCGGTCGGTACGCTAGCGCACATAGCGCGGACGGCATCGGCCAATCTTGGCCGCAGAAGGGACAGCCCGTTCAACCGTATACCGGTCGAGGGGAATGCTCTGTGCGCCAACGCACAGCGCGTTGTGCGTGGATGTCGATAATAGAATCAGCGCCTGACCGCCGTCGGCAAGAGGCCAGCGGCCTTTGCTTTTCAGTCGCTCTGGCGTGCTTAACGAGTTTGCAGCTTGCTCGGCATGCTTTCGTGCGCGATGGATTTTTGGATCAAATCGTGGGCCAGCCAATGAACCAGTCAAAGTGTCATGGAGGAATTTTTGTCGCGCCTTGTTGAATGTACGACTCCCTGTCGGGCCCTGTAGCCCAGGCGCTCGTCGCGGAGCACGCGGATAGCACGCAATGACTTCAGTTATCGAAACGTCTGCAAATGTGCGGCAACAGGATTCGCTTGCAGGCCCGGCCCCGTCACGCCTGTCTCGCATCGGCCGACCGGTGCTGATTGTTGCTGTGTTCGCGATGCTGGCGGGCGGTGGGTATTACGGCTGGCGAACATGGTTTGCGGCAGCCGATCCAGCCGATAGCATTCTTGCGACGGCGGCCACGCGCGGCAATCTGGAGGACACGGTAACGGCAACCGGTACGCTGCAGCCCAAAGGAGTTCAGGACGTCGGACACAGGTCTCCGGACAACTGAAGAAACTGCACGTCGAAATTGGGGATGTCGTCAAAAAGGGCAACTGCTGGCCGAGATCGATCCGTCGGTCACCAGGCGAAGGTTGATGGCGATCGCGCGCAGTTGCTCAACCTGCAGGCGCAGCTTGCCGACAAGCAGGCACAGCTCGTGCTGGCAGATCTGCAACTTGCTCGGCAGCAGAACCTGACGCGCGACGATGCGACAACGGCCGATGCGCTGCAAAGCGCCGAGGCAGTACGAAAATCGGCACTGGCTCAGGCCAACTCGGTAAAGGCGCAGATCCAGCAGACTGGGTCAACCTTGCGCGGGGACGAGGCGAACCTCGGCTACACCAAGATCTATGCGCCGATTGCGGGAACCGTCGTGTCACAGGCTGCCAGGCAGGGCCAGACGCTGAACGCCAACCAGCAGGCGCCTATCGTGATGCGCATCGCGGACTTGTCAACGATGACGGTGCAGGCTCAGGTTTCGGAGGCCGACGTACCCAAGCTGCATGTTGGCATGGACGTCTTCACCACGCTGGGTGGGGACAGCCGGCGCTTCCACGGCAAGCTACGGCAGATTCCGCCGACGCCGACGGTGGTGAACAACGTCGTGCTCTACGACGCTTTGTTCGACGTGGCGAACCCCGACCAGGCGCTGATGACGCAGATGACCGCCCAGGTGTTTTTCGTCGCGTCGAGCGCCACGGACGCGGTGCTGGTGCCGCTTCCCGCGCTGCATCCGGCGGCGACGCCGGAAGGCCGCAAGCGCGGTGGCCGCGGCGCCACCGGCAGCGACCCGCGCAATCAGTTTGCCAGTGGACGCGCTCTGGTCAGGGTCGTCGGTGCCGATGGCAAGGTCGTGGAGCGGGAAGTGAAGGTCGGTGTGATGAACCGCGTTTCGGCGCAGATCGTCGAGGGCCTCAGTCCCGGCGAACAGGTCGTGGTAGGAACCAGGGCAACCGCTCCGGTTGCGCGTGCGCAGACCGGCAGTTCGCTCACGCCGAACGCGGCGCCAGCGGGCGGTCGTCCGTGAAATCAGACCTGACGGACGAGGTCCCGGCGCGCTCCCCGGCGGCGGCCTCGCCGATCGATCCGGCGATCGATCCGCTGATCGAGCTGGCGAACGTGACCAAGACCTACCGCAGCGGCGAGCTCGATGTCGAAGTGCTGCATGGCGTCAGCTTGAAGATCTACGCCGGCGAGTTTCTCGCGATCATGGGCGCGTCGGGGTCCGGCAAGACCACGCTGATGAACATACTGGGCTGCCTCGACCGGCCGACCTCCGGCACTTACCGATTCATGGGAGAGGACGTCTCGGCCTTCGAGCGCGACGAACTGGCGCGGCTCCGGCGTGAAGCCTTCGGCTTCGTTTTCCAGAGCTACAACCTCATCGGCACCGTGTCCGCGCTCGAGAACGTCGAGGTGCCCGCCGTCTATTCGGGAATGCCGCCCGCCGAGCGCGATGCGCGTGCAAAGCAACTGCTGGGCTCGCTCGGACTCGGCGAGCGGCTTGCGCACCGGCCCAGCCAGCTTTCCGGAGGACAGCAGCAACGTGTCTCTATCGCCCGTGCGCTGATGAACGGCGGACGCATCGTGCTGGCTGACGAACCCACCGGCGCGCTCGACAGCAAAAGCGGTGTCGAAGTGATGGCGCTGTTGCGCGACCTGTCGAGCCAGGGACACACGGTCATCCTGATCACGCACGCCCAGGACATTGCCGCGCAGGCCAAGAGAATCATCGAAATCAGGGACGGCGGCATCGTCAGCGATTCCGGCCCGCGGTTGTCAGACGGCCCGGCGGTTGCGGAGATCAGGCAGCCTGCGACGGAAGGCGGTGCTTCGCTGATCGGTGGCGCGATGGAAGCGGCGAAGACTGGGGTGCGGGCACTGCGCGCAAATCTTTTTCGCACCGTACTGACCCTGCTTGGCATTGTCATCGGCGTTGCCTCGGTGATCGCGATGCTCGCCATCGGCGACGGCGCCAAGCAGACGGTGCTCGATCGCATCAGCGCCATGGGCACCAATCTGCTGCTGATTCGTCCGGGGCAGCCGAACCGCAGGGGCGTGGGCGGGACCGTCGCGTCGCTGGTGCCGGAGGACGCCGACATGATCGCGGCGCTGCCCAATGTGCTCGCCGCGGTGCCGGAACTGGGCGGCAGCGTCACCGCCCGTTTCGGCAATTCCGATTACCAGACCCAGGCCACTGGAACCTCGGCGACATTTCCCGTGGCGCGCAACTGGCCACTGAGCAAAGGGATATTCTTTTCAACGGCGGACCAGAAGAGCTATGCCGCCGTAGTCGTGCTCGGCCAGACCGTGGCCGACAAGCTGTTTCCCAAGGAAGTCGATCCTGTCGGACAGTACATCGTGCTCAACAGCGTGATGTTCCAGGTCATCGGCGTGATGGCGGTGCGTGGCGCCTCGCCGCAGGGCCAGGACCAGGACGACGTGGTGATGGTGCCGCTGACCACCGGCGGCTTGCGCCTGTTCGGCCAGCGCTTCCTGCGCAACGTCACCGTGGCCGTGGACGACGTTGAGCTCATCGACGAAACGCAGGCCGCGGTGACGGCGCTGCTGCAGTCGCGGCACCAGGCCGCGGACTTCCAGATCCGCAATATGGCGTCGGTGCTCGAAACAGCCACCGACACGCAAAACACGCTCACGGTTCTGCTCGGATCGGTTGCGGCGATATCGCTGCTGGTCGGCGGCATCGGGGTGATGAACATCATGCTGGTGAGCGTCACCGAACGCACGCGCGAAATAGGCATCCGCATGGCCACCGGCGCGCGCATGAGGAACATCCTGCAGCAATTCCTCACCGAGGCGCTGGTGGTGTCCCTGCTCGGCGGCGCCATCGGCGTGGGGGTGGGGCTCGCGGCGGCCGCCATGGTCGGCGCCTTCGGCACGCCGGTCAAATACTCGTTCGGTCCTGTACTGCTTGCCTTCGGCTGCGCCATGGCCACCGGGCTCGTGTTCGGCTACATGCCGGCGCGCAAGGCCGCGCGGGTCGACCCGATCGTGGCGCTGGCGACGTGATGCAAGGACTCGCCAGGCTGGTGGTTCCAATCCTTATGCTGCTGTTTGGCGGATGTGCCGTCACCGGCAATCCGCCGGCACCTGCGCCCGAGATGCCACGGGCCTTTGCCGAGCCGGCTGGCTCCGACGCCGCTGTGCCGGCCGCGGACTGGTGGGGCGCTTTCGGTTCGCCCGAGCTTTCCTCGCTGATTGCCGCTGCCGAGGCCGCCAATCCCGATCTGGCCATTGCAGCGGAGCGCGTGCGTCAGGCCGAAGCACAGGTCCGGATTGCGGACGCGACACTTTTTCCGGTCCTGGACCTCCGCGCCGGCACGTCGCGCTTCAAGACACGCGTGGATGGCGGTAAATGGGAGACCAGGGATGCGAGCAGTGTCACGCTCGGCGCGAGCTACGAGATCGACCTATGGGGACGAAACGCCTCCGGTGCGCGTTCCGCCGAGGCAGACCTCCGCGCCAGTCGCTTCGACGAGGAGACCGTCAGGCTGACGCTGGTCGCGGGCGTTGCCGAGGCCTATTTTCAGGTCTTGTCGCTGCGCGGCCGCCTGGCGGTTGCACGTGAAAACCTTGACATCGCCCAGCGCGTGCTGAAGGTTGTGGACTCGCGCGTGCGCAACGGGGCTGCTTCGGCGCTCGACCTTGCGCGACAGCAGGGAGGTGCTTACGATACAGGCCGCTCTTCTGCCGCTTGAACTGCAGGAACGTCAGACGCTGTTCGCGCTTGCAATCCTCCTCGGACGAGCGCCGGAAGGGTTCGACGCTGCGGCCTCGGCTGTCACCGGTCTGAGCGTGCCACGCGTTGCCCCTGGACTGCCTTCGCTGTTGCTCGTACGACGCCCCGATCTTGCCAGCGCCGAGGCGCAACTTGCCGCCGCGAATGCCAATGTTGCCGCGGCACGCGCAGCGTTGCTGCCGGGCATCTCGCTGACCGGTTCGGCAGGACTCGCGAGCGATGTACTGATCAATTTCCTCAGCGCGCCCGCCGCGGCATTGGCGATCGGCGCTTCGCTTTTGCAGCCGATTTTCGATGGCGGCCGTCTGCGGGGACAGGTGGATGTGGCTACGTCGCGCGAACGTGAATTGGTGGAAACCTACCGCAAGGCAGTCCTTGCCGCGCTGGCGGATGTGGAAAGCGCACTGGCCGCAGGCGGGCGTACGGCGGCACAGGAGCTGCTTCAGGAACAGGTCGTGGAACAGGCGCGCGTGGCGCTGAGGCTCGCGGGAATTCGCTACCGCGAGGGTGCGGACGACCTGCTGACGATCCTGGACGCGCAGCGCACGCTGTTTCAGGCGCAAGACCAACTCGCGCAGATTCGGCTGGCGCGCTTACAGGCGTCGGTTGGTCTGTTCAAGGCGCTTGGCGGGTCATCGGAAATGCCGGAAGGACGAAATCCATCCGCTTCCGGCAGGTAGGCGCGAGGCCCTCGCTCAGTAGCGGCGAGGATCGTTCGGGCGGTGGTCCTCGCGATTGCGCACGCCATCGCCATCGCGGTCGCGATCAGCTTGATTGGGAATCCCATCGCGATCACGGTCGCGATCTCCACGATACGCGCGAGTATCCGCGCTGGGAACCTCGTAGGCAACGCAGCCGGACAACATAACGCCGGCAGCGGCCAGCAAAACGGCAATCTTCTTCATTTCTTCTCCTGAACAGAACGACTCAATGCGATATGCATGGAGCCAGGGTCAGTCCGCTCCATAGTGCGCACACCATGCGTTGCTTTGCTTCCCGCGAAACGCCGGGAAGTCAGGAGTTCCGCAGCCTGGCGGCAGACCGGCGCCAGGCGGATGTCTGGTGATATCAGTACTCGCAACCCATGGGCGGCGCATCGCCGCGCACGACTTCCGACTCACGAAAGGTGCTCCGGCGGGCTTTCGCGGTGGAGGTCTTCAAAGCGCTTGATCTGCTGCTCGGCTTCGTCGGTCGTGACGCCGTAAGCCTCCTGTATCTTGCCGGCCAGCTCGATGCGCTGGCCGGCAATCGCGTCGAGCTGATCGTCGCTAAGCTTGCCCCATTGTGCTTTTACCTTGCCCTTGAACTGCTTCCAGTTGCCTTCGGCGAAATTCCAGTTCATGTCATGTTCCTTGGTTGTCTTGCTGTTGCAGATGCCGGCAGCGGACTTGCCGGGACAGCTTGCGGTGATGCTTGCTGCTGGACAGTGGCTGATGCGTGTGCCAAAGCCGGGTTCGGGCGCGTTGAATCCGCAAGCCGGAAACGCTGCAACGATGGGTCAATATGGCGCGCCAGCGTGCCCGAGTCTGTGCGGACCCGCACATAGCCCAAACATTCGGCTTGCGTGCGCCATCGCACAGACGACCAGGACAGCGCGGGCTAGGGTGGTCGATCTTTGAAAAGGAATCGTCATGCGCGCTCAAGCTTTCATTCGGGCTTTCGCCTTCCTGGCGGGTCTCGCCATGCTGGCTTTCAGCGGCTGGGCGAGCGCCGATCCTCCGTCGCGCGTCGGGCGTCTGGGTTACATGACCGGCGCTGTCAGCTTTTCGCCGGCTGGCGAGAGCGACTGGGTAGAGGCCACGATCAATCGTCCCCTGACCACGGGCGATCGTCTTTGGACGGATGCGCGTGGTCGGGCTGAAATCCAGCTTGGGGGCGCCATGGTTCGCCTGCACGCAGATACCGGCGTGTCGGTTCTGAACCTCGACGACCGGATCGCCCAACTGCAATTGACGCAGGGCACGTTGAACGTTCGCGTGAGCCGCCTGGCGCCTGGGCAGGTGTTCGAGGTCGATACGCCGAATCTCGCCTTTACCCTGCGGGAGCCCGGCGAATACCGGATCGAGGTGGATCCGGACGGCAATGCGACGACGATCATCGTGCGCAAGGGCAAGGGCGAGGCCTACGGTGACGGCGCAGCGTATGCGCTGGATTCGCGGCAAGCGCATCGCTTCACGGGCACAGGCTTGCGTGAGTACGAGTATGTCGATACGCCGCGCCTCGACGAATTCGACCGCTGGTCGACTGGCCGCGACCGTGCTTATGACAACTCCGGCTCTGCCCGCTATGTATCGCCCGACGTGGTCGGTTATGAGGATCTCGATGCGCACGGCACCTGGCGCGAGGACCCCGGCTATGGCAACGTGTGGACGCCGACCCGGGTGGCTGCCGGCTGGGCGCCTTACCGCGATGGGCATTGGACGTGGATAGACCCCTGGGGCTGGACATGGGTGGATGACGCGCCCTGGGGCTTTGCCGTGTCCCACTACGGTCGTTGGGCGAATGTCCGCGGAACCTGGGGATGGGTACCGGGCCCGGTGCGCACCGGGCCTACTATGCCCCGGCACTGGTGGCCTTCGTCGGCGGCAACAACTTTCAGCTTTCGATTTCCAGCGGCAACGTCGGCGGCGTGGCGTGGTTTCCGCTTGCGCCGCGTGAGGTTTATCGGCCCTCCTATGCGGTCAGCCGCGGCTATTACGAGAAGCTCAACCGCAGCAACACGGTGATCAACAACACCGTCATCAACAACACTTACAACAACACGAACATAACGAACGTCGTATATGCCAACCGGCAAGTGCCGGGAGCCGTCGTCGCCGTGCCAAAGACAGCGTTTGTGCAGTCGCAACCGGTGTCCAGGGCAAGGGTTTCCGCTATCGCGGGCGACCATTGCCAGTGTGCCGGTAGCCGCCATCGCGCCGGTCGCGCCCACTGGCAGAAGCATGCACGGGGCGGGCGCGGCAGGCGGCAAGCAGCCGCCTGCGCGCGTCTTCGAGCGGCCTGTCATGGGCCGCGAACCGCCCGCCGCACACGTCGGCTTCGCGGCGCAACAGCCGCAACTGGCCGCGAAGCCGGGACACCCGCTCGACGACGCCGCACGCAAGGAATTGAAGCCGGCTGCCGTGGTGCCGGTTCCCGTCGTCAAGGTAGTGGCGCAGAAACAGGAAGCTGCGCCGATCATCCGTCCGCCCCCGATGGCACCCGATGCCAGGCCGGGCGCTGCGCGCGGAAAACCCGATGAGCGCACGGTTCAGCCGATGCCGGTGATTGCGGGCCCACCCGGAGCAGCTATGCAAGGTGCTGCGCCGTCGGCCGCGAAGTCCCATGCGCCGGCAGCACCGTTGCCTGAAAAACGCAGAAAGTCCGAGCAAGGCGCCAGGGAAGGACAGCGCGGACAAGCCGCCGCGCCGCCGGGACCGCCGCCGGTCAAGAGCCCCGCTCCAGCGGCTCAACAACGAGTCGTCGCACCGTCGGCGCCCGTTGCGCAACCACCAGATCAACGCGCAAAGCCCGAGCAACGTGGCCACGACCAGCCTGGCAAGGGCGACCAGCGCGGACCACCCGCCGCCGCGTCGCAGGCGCCTCATCAGGGGCAAGCTGCGGTGCAGTCGAAGGCAGTTCCGTTGCCTCCAGTCGCCGCGTCCGCCCCGGTAGCGGCGCAACCGCCTGTTGCCGCGCCGAAGACATTGCCGCCTGACCTCCACACTCCGAGAGGGCGGAGCCGCCTGAACAAAAGTTCAGGCCCAGTGCGGACAAACAGAAGGACAGGAAAGACGAGCAAGATGACAGCAATCCGCAAAAGCGCGGAGACGAAAGCCGCAGTCGAAAGGATTAGTTTGGTGTCGCCGGGAGGGGGAGGCCAACACGACTGTCGATTCCGGTTTTGCGCGCCGCGACGCGAAACCGAGGTGTGTCGCGACCGTTGTATGACATTGTAGATTCAATGCGTGCCTGTACCAAGCTGGAATAGGCATCGGCTAACATTTCACGGCTCTGGATTGGGTCGTTCGCAGACTAGCGACAGGCTGCACCGAACCTTCGCCAGTTCAATCGAGCCGGCCTGACTGTAGGGCGATTCCTACAGATTGCGTCTCACCCGCTTACCGAAAGTCACGCTCCCCGCTGATATCGCCCGGAATCCGATCGGAGCAGTATCAAAATCGACGTGTGCTGCGGGCCGCTGCGCTGGCCGGCAGTTATCGCAGTGCTGCGGAAGGGTGCCAGTGGGAAAATACTTTCTTTCTTTTGTTTGGGTTTCTGGGGGCAGCCTTCGGCTACTACCTGCAGGCGATGGGCGGTCACCTCGATGTAATGCGCGCGGTGCAGCCGATCAGCGTGGTGGTACGCGATCCGGCGATCGACCCGACGCTCAGGAAGCGACTTGAAGACGTGCAGACCATACGCGAGTTCGCCAGTAGGGAACTGGGACTGCCCGACAACAACCGCGCCTATGCCGATGTGGGACGTCCCTACGTGGTTTGGAACGTCTTCGCAGCACCGGAGTTTTCGCTGGAGCCCAAGCGATGGTGCATGTTGATGGTGGGCTGTGTGGAATACCGCGGCTACTACGACAGACAGGATGCCGAACAGTTCGCCGCGGAACTGCGCCGGGAGGGCTACGACACGCTTGTGGGCGGCGTGTCCGCCTACTCCACCCTGGGCTACTTCGAGGATCCGGTACTGAGCAGCTTTTTGCGGCTGGGCACAGCGGAAGTGGCGCGCACGGTGTTTCATGAACTGGCGCACCAACTGATATTCGTGCAAGGCGATTCCTTGTTCAACGAGTCCTTTGCCACGGCAGTGGAAAACGAAGGCATGCGACGCTGGCTGGCAGTGCGCGCCACGCCCGAGCAGCGCGCCGCCTTCGAGGGGCAGTTGGAGCGCAAGGCGGCCTTCGCCGGCCTGATGCGCGATTACCGCAAGAAATTTCACGCACTCTATGGCAGCGCAGGCTCGAGCGATGATCAGCGTCGGGCCAAAGTCGCATTGCTCGACGCCCTGCGCCGCGACTACGTTGAACTGAAGACAGCCTGGGGCGGCCACGCCGGCTATGACAAGTTCTTTGGCGAGGATCTGAACAACGCCAAACTCGTCTCGCTCTCGCTCTACAGTGAACTGGTGCCCGCCTTCGAGGCGCTGCTTCTGCTGGAGGATCGCGACCTGCCGCGCTTCTACTGGCGCGTTGCCACCCTCGCTGCGCTTGACAAGGAAGCCCGGCGCAGCGCGCTGGGCACGCTTCTTCCTGTGCGCGGCAATGTCCTGCAGGCCGGTCAGGGCAAGCCGGCGGGGTGATGCCATGGCCATGAAATCCCTGGCGGCTTTCGGCACCATCATGGCAGCGGTCTGGGCGATGGGCGCACATGCGGCCGACTATCCCACCGAAAGCCGGTTCCGCCAGGCGCTGGCCGGGGTCGAAAGACTGGTTCGTGCGGAAGGCATGAGATTGGAAGTGCTCAATGCCCAAGACGAAGGCCTGACGCGTCCACTGCTTGCGGCGGGCTTCAACATCGATAGCAGCACCTGCATCGTGTTCTTCAATACGCGGCCGGAAGACGGCCTCACGCAGTTCTTCGCCAGCATCAGCGAGCGCGAACTACCGCCACTGCTGCGCGCAATGGCCGTGCACGAGGTGACGCATTGTGTCGAGCAGCGCGAAGCCTATGTCCGCAGGCGTTTCGACAAGGTTCTGCCGGATACCTACCAGCGAGACGACATGACCATCGAAGGCTATGTGTCGGTGGTGAAAAGCGGTGCGGTAGAAACCTGGGGAGAGGCGCTGGCAGACATCAGTTCCCTGCTTTACCTGAAGAAGGCCGTGCCCGGCCAGTGGCAGGACCTGGCACGCCGCATCAGCACCATGCGCCACGAGCTGGCCGGCAAGTGGCCGGCACATGACACCTCGGCATGGCTCGACCGCCTGATCGACGCGAATCCGGATATCGGCGAGGGAGTCAATCTGTTCGACGCAGCTTTTCACTACCGCAGGAAATTTCGGCCGAAGTAAGCGCCGCAGGCGGGAAACGGCCAGGACATCCGCCTCGGGCTCGATTGGCGAGGTGGAACGATCAGCGTGGGCTACCGGTCGTACTTGCAGGCCACGGTGACCGCGCCGCTGCAACGAGCCGCATCGGTTCAATTCCTGCATCATCCGTTTGCGCCGCAGGCTTGCCGCAGTGTCGCTCATGGCACGTCGTCGAACTTTTCCGGCGGTTTTCTTGATTGCTGCGCGCGTCCCAGCGTGCTTTCGATCATTCGCGTCATTTTGTCTACCGCGCCGTCAAGAGCCTGGCTCAGGTTTGCCGCCGTATCGGTAACTGCCATGGGTTGCCGGCCTTCGAGGCGCGCCTCCAGCAGGCAGCGTTTGTCGTTTTGCCCGCTCTTGTCGGCGTTTTCGTCGCTCAGGTGTATTTCTACGCGGGTGATCTGTTCGCTGAAGCGACTCAGGGCGCTGCGCACTGTTTCACGAAACTGTCCAATCGTTGCTTCATGGACTTCGAAATTGTGGTCGATGTTGATCTGGATCTGCATGCTGTTCTCCTGTGGTGATCGTGTCCTGCGCCGCAGTGCGCACAGCCTGCCGGGCCTCTGCCATCTGATCGAGCGGCACCTGGTGGAAAAAACTGCGCGAGCGCGAGCGGGCTGACATTACGACTTGAGGCTGGTACACACCTTCAACAGCAGTGCACGAACTTCCCTGGCAATCTCGGTCACTTCCGCTTTATCGACCAGCTTCAGTACCGCCTCGGGGTCCATGAATGCCACCGTTATGGTTCCGTCGGCTTCTTCGCGCACCACCACGTTACACGGCAGCAACAAGCCGATATCCGGGTCAGCCTCGATCGTGCGGTGGGCGAGCGGCGGGTTGCATGCGCCAAGGATGCGATACGGCCGATGCTCGATGTTGAGCTTGGCTTTCAGCGTCGCCTTGACATCGATGTCGCTAAGCACGCCGAAGCCTTCCTTTTTAAGGGCCTCAGTGACTTTCGCGACGGCGGCATCGAACGGCATCTTTAGATGGGTGTTGAATCCGTACATGACTTGAGTCCTTTCAAGTATTGCGCCACTATGCTTTTACAGGTCGACTTGTGCAGCGTCGGTGCGCTGGCGCGCACAGTGCGCAGCGGTCCGCTGACGAAAGACGGGCGCTGGCGGCACGGGCGATAACGACCCAGAAACGATCTTCTGCTCCGCAAAGTGCCGGTCTTCCCTGCGCCGGTTACTGATCCGGCATCAGACATTCTGTGGCCCCGCAGCCGGGCCGTGTGTGCGGCAGCGAACGGACGCAGGCGCCCGTCCAGGCCTAACGTATGCTGATGAGCTGTCCTCCTGTCAAAGCCCCACTCCGGACCTACGGCACCGACGCCCACTACACGGATCGGCGCGTCAGCGAAATGAGGAACGAGTGCCCGAGAGCGCCCCCAAGCGGAACGAACGCGCCGACCTGGCTATCCAAGCTTTCGTCCACACAACCCAAGGAACCACCATGAACCTGCGCGCCTTCTCCCTGTCCCTGATCCTGGCTTTCGTCTTGTTAGCAGCGTTCGCGACCCTGAACTGGGCGGCAATGGCAGCACCCAGCACCTTGAGCCTCGGGTTGATCGATGTCAGCGCCCCGCTCGGCATGGTCATGCTGGTGTTCACGGCAGCAATCAGCGGCCTGTTCATTGTGTACATCGTGCTGCTGCAGGCCGGCGTCATCGTCGAAGCGCGGCGGTTGACGAAGGAGCTCAAGGCACAGCGCGAACTTGCGGATACCGCAGAGGCCTCTCGCTTTACAGCGCTGCAGACCATGCTGGAAGGCCAACTGAGCAAGATTGAAGCGCAGGGTGCCGCAACCAACCGCGAGTTCGGAGCCCGGATTGAACAATCGGAACGGGGCATGCAGGACAAGTTGGCCGAAGCGACGGGTACACTGTCGGCCTATCTTGGCGAAATCGAGGACAAGCTCGATCGCGTGTTGGTCCCGGGGCACGCATTGGACACGGCGCCCCACGCAGCGCGCTGACCGGTTGCCGGGGAGCGCGCCATCGCAACGCCGTCACGGTCGCGCGAACCCACGCAACCCCTTCATCGCGAGCGCACTAACCCCTCATTGCGAGCGCCGGACCCAGCGTCGTCGCAGCAGCTTTCGCCCTTCGCTGAACCACAGCACCCCGCTGGCCATCGCCACACACACGCCCCACTGGCCTGCCGAAAGTGGCACGGTGCCAAAGGCGAGGTTGAGGAAGGGCAGGTGCACGACGGCCACCTGCAGCAGAGCCGACAAGGCCACTGCGACCCACAGCCAGCGGTTCGAGAACGCCGCCCGGAACGCTGATGCGGATGCCGAGCGCGCGTTGAAGCAGTTGAACAACTGCGTCAGCACCAGCACCGTGAAGGCGGCGGTGCGCGCCAGTTCCAGGCTGTGCGGGCCGGCGCCCAGCCAGGCGTCCACCGGCTCGATCAGCCCGCCGGGCAGGAACAGGTCCAGCGTCAGCAGGGTCAGCACCGCCATCACGACGCCGGCCTCAAACACACCCAGCCCCATGCGGGCATCGATGATGCGCTGGCTGCGCGGGCGCGGCTTGCGTGCCATGACGTCTTCCGCGATCGGGTCCACGCCCATGGCCAGCGCAGGCCCGGTGTCGGTGATCAGGTTGATCCACAGGATCTGCGTGGCCAGCAGCGGCAGCACCACCGCGCCACCGGATCCGGTGGCCGTGGCCTTCAGGCCGATGACACCCGCGCCCACCACGCCGACGAACACCGTCAACACCTCGCCCAGGTTCGACGACAGCAGGTAACGCAGGAACTTGCGGATGTTGTCGAGCACGCCACGCCCTTCGCGCACCGCCAGCACGATGGTGGCGAAGTGGTCGTCGGCCAGGATCATGCGGGCCGCCTCCTTGGTCACCTCGGTGCCCGCCACGCCCATCGCCACGCCGATGTCGGCGGCCTTCAGCGCCGGGGCGTCGTTGACGCCGTCGCCCGTCATCGCCACCACGTTGCCGCCTTGCTGCAGCGCGCGCACGATAAGCAGCTTGTGCCGGGGCGCCACGCGGGCGAACACCGAAGTCTGCCGCGCGGCGGCGGCGAAGGCAGCGTCGTCGAGCTTGTCGAGCTCGATCCCCGTGAGCGCCGACGTGCCAGCCTCGACGATGCCGAGATCGGCCGCAATGCGCGCCGCCGTGCGCGGGTGGTCGCCGGTGATCATGATCACGCGGATGCCGGCCTCTCGGGCTTGGGCAATGGCCACGGCCGCTTCTGCGCGCGGCGGATCGATGATGCCGACAGTGCCGAGGTACTCCAGATCCTGTTCGAGCGCAGCCGCCTCCACGGCATCGGTCGGGATCTGCGCGTCGGGTGCCAGCGTGCGGCGCGCCACGGCCAGTGTGCGCAGCGCATCACCGGTCATCGCCGCCACGTCGGCCAGCACCTGCGCATGGAGGGTCGCATCGAGCACCACCGTGGCCTCGCCGCGGCGGACGTGGGTGCAATGCGCCAGCAGCACATCGGGTGCGCCCTTGGCAAAGAGCACATGTGCCTCGCCGTCGTCATGGTCCACCACGAGCACCGACATCATTTTGCGCTGCGAGGTAAAGGGGATTTCGCCGATGCGCTCGAAGCGTTCCTTCGTCTCAGGCGCGGCCTCGCTTTTCTCCGGTTCGCCCAGCTTGCGTTCGGCCACCAGGAACGCGGCTTCCGTCGGGTCGCCCTGGATCGTCCATGCACCGGTGTCATCCTGCTGTAGTTGGGCATTGCCGGCCAGGCTGCCGCCGCGCAGCACGGCCTGCAGCTCTGTGCGCAGCGGGCCTTCGGCCAGTTCGGCACCGGCTGTCTCGGGGCGCCCCTCGGGGGCGTAACCCACGCCGGTGATGTCGCTGCGCCCCGAGACCGTCATCACCCGCTGCACGGTCATCTCGCCGCGCGTCAGCGTGCCGGTTTTGTCCGATGCAATGACGGATGCGGACCCGAGCGTCTCTACCGAGGCCAGCTTCTTGACGATGGCGTGGTGGCGCGCCATGCGGCGCACCCCCATCGCCAGCACCACCGACAGGATCGCCGGCAGGCCCTCGGGCACGGCGGCTACGGCAAGCGACACCCCCAGCAGCAGCACCGTGACGACATCGGCCACGCCCTGGATGTCGGAGATGAGCAGGATCACGGCCACCACCAGGCCGGCGATCACCACGCCGCGATGCCCAGCACCTTGCCCAGGTAGGCGATCTCGACCTGCAGGGGTGTCGGCACGTCGGGCGTGGTGTCCAGCAGGGTGGCGATCCCGCCCATCTCGGTCTGCATGCCGGTGGCGGTGACGATGGCGCCGCGTCGCCCTCGGCGAGCACCAGCACGTCGCCCTTGACGAGTTCGGCGCTGGGCACCCGTGCCACGGCGCCGTCGCGCAGCACGGCCGACGTGGCGGTGGTCATCTTCGCCAGCGCCGCCACCGCCTGCGCCGCCTTGGCCTCCTGCAGCCAGCCCAGCACCGCATTCAGCACCACCACGCCGGCTATCACGATGGCATCCAGCGGCCAGCCGGCCACACCGGGCCTGCCCCGGCCTTCGAACCACCAGGCGGCCAAGGCCACTGCTGCTGCGGCACCGAGCAGGTACACCAGCGGGTCCTGCAACTGCGCCAGCACCCGACGCCAGGCGGGCACGGGAGGCACCGCGCGCAACTCGTTGGGGCCATCGGCACTCAAGCGGTTGGCAGCCTCTTCGGTACCGAGGCCACGTTCCAGGTCGCTGCCCAGCGCCAGGGCCAGATCGGCGATGTCGATCAGCGACGGGTCGTCCGCGGGCGCGCTACGCCGTGCTGCGACAGGTTCTACCTGGCGCACTATGTGACCGGACACGCCGCGGCCTGCGTACGGTGGGCGGTACTGCCCCGGCAACGGTACCGTCCGGTATCGTGCCCGCTCGGACAGGGATTTGTCATGTCCAGAGTTGGAAATGGTCTTCTTTCCGGACGGGCTGCAACGCTGGTCCTGTCGGGCCTGATGCTGCCCAAGGCGATGATGGGTGTCATGCCTGAGCCGGACCTGCCATGACGATCAGCGCCGGATCGTCGGCATGTTCGATCACAATCGCCCGCACCCAGCCTTTGCTGCGATGGTTCTCCATCATCTGCGGCAACTCGGCCTCGAGCCGGTCGGTGAGTTCCAGCACCGCAGCCATCTCGTCGTTCATCTCGCCGCGCGCCAGGGCCACCAGCAGGCCCAGCGGCGGCAGCGCCATCTGGTTCTCCTTGAGGAAATGCGGATGCATCAGGCGCGCCACAGTCTTGGCTGCCTGACCGACTTCGCCACCGGCCTCGGTGGCCTGGCGCAGCCGCTCGTGCAGGGTCTCGTGTTCGCTTTTCAACGGTTGTGGGATGATGAACTTCATGGGAATCCTCCCGGTGGGTCTGTCAATGCGGGATTGTCGAGCAAGTCGTGTTTCAGGCCGTAACGGATCAGATCCGCGACGCTGGACATTTCCATTTTCTGTAGAACGCGCGCCTTGTAGGTGCTCACCGTCTTTGGGCTCAGATTGAGCTGCTGTGCAATTTCGCTGATCCCGCGGCCGGCGGTCAGCTTGCGGAGAATCATGTATTCTCGATCGGACAGCAAGGCATGCAGTGGCCGGTCGTCGCGCTGGATCAGGTTGAAGGCCAGATCGGATGCAACGTCGGGACCAATGAAGCGGCCACCAGCCGCGACTTCGCGGATTGCATTCAACAACTGTTCGGATGCACTGTCCTTGCACAAATATCCGGCGGCGCCGGCGCGAATGCTGCGGACCGCATATTCGCTTTCTTGTGCATGCTGAGAACCAGGATTGGCAGGCGCGGCTTCTCTGTCTTGATCTGCTTGATCAGTTCGACGCCGCTCCGGCCAGGCATCGACATATCCAGCAAAAGCAGGTCCCAGTCGCCGCCACGCACTTGATCGATGGTTTGAAAGCCGTCACTGGCCTCGCCGGCGACGACCATGTCGCCCGCAGTGGCGAGGATCTGCTTCAGCCCATCGCGCATCAGCGTATGGTCATCGGCGATGAGGACACGAATCATGGGGTTGGCCGCGCGGCTTTGGGAATGCTTACCTCGATGTGCGTACCGCGCCCGTTTGCGCTGTCAATTGCAATTCGCCCGCCCAACATGTCTACACGCTCCCGCATGCCCAGCATGCCAAACGTTCTTTCTTCACCGGTCAACTCGGCGGACATGCCGCAGCCGTCGTCGGCAATCGTCAGCAGCAGGTCGCCGCCGCGATCCTGCAAGGCAACCATGGCATGCGATGCCCGAGCGTGTCGCGCGATGTTCGTCAGGGATTCCTGGACAATGCGGAAGATCGAGGTCGACAACAGCTTGTCCAGTCCGTAATCCTCGCTGTCGAGCAGGAGATCGCAGGGAACACCGAACTGCCGGGTGAAGTTCTTCGCATGGCTTGAGATGGCGGCTTCAAAACCCAGGTCGTCGAGCATTCCGGGGCGCAATTCTTCGCACATCAGGCGCGTCGCATCGACCGTGCTGGTGATCATCTGGTCGATAGTGGCCAACCGAGAGGCAATGGCGGTATCCGTTGTTGCGAGACAAGCCGCCAGTGCGTTGAAATCCATGCGCAAGGCCGTCAGGTTCTGGCCCAGTTCATCGTGCAGCTCACGGGCAAAATGTGTCCTGTCCTGCTCTCGCGCCGTTTGCAGGAAAATCGTAAGCTGGTGCAGATGCGCCTGGCTTTCCGTCAGGGCCCGTTCAGCGTGCTTGCGCGTGGTGACATCCCTGATGTTGCACTGGATTACCCGGATGCCTTCACAGTCGTAGGTATTGCTGACGAATTCAACCGCGATCAGCGCGCCGGCCTTGGTTCGCAGCGGAAGATCGTCATAGCTGACGTAACCCGTCGATTGCAGCCTGGCGAACATTTCCTTGCTCTGCTCGATATCTGCAAACGGCCCCACTTCCCATATCTTCTTGCCCAAAAACTCGGCATGCGAATAGCCAAGCATGTCAATCAGGTAGGGATTGACATCTTCGATCTGGGCAGTATCGGCGTTGAGCAGCAGAATCCCGTCCTGCGCGGTTTCAAACAGGCGTCGATAGCGGCTTTCCGACACCCGCAAGGCTTTCAGCGCATCGAGCGCGGGAACATTGTCCAATTGCGGCGACGGATTTTGCATGGGGATACCTTTCAGGCACGCAACACCTTGACCATTGCAGAGCGAGGCGCCGCAAGAATTCGACGCGTGCCAGTGGCGAGTCCTTGTGGGATTCGTACATACCGAGCCCTCTCGCGGACCGGTCAGGTCCGCGAGAGGAAACGCTGCACCAGCCGGTCAGGCGAGGCGCAGCGGACTTCACTTTATTTGCTCACTTCGTGGCCGATGACGCCGCCGACAACCGCACCGCCCACCGTTCCGACACCGCTACCGCCTGTAAGAACGGCACCTCCGACGGCGCCGACTCCGGCCCCGATGGCGGTGTTCTTTTCCTGCGTGGACATGCCCGAACATGCAACCAAACCGAGCATCATGGCTGCCGCAACTGCATTGAACGCAACTCTTTTTATCGTCTTCATGGGATTACCTCTTTGTGAAAGTTCAGGGTTCAGGCACGTAACCAGATCGAGTGCCATGACGTCACGCTACGGTGATTGCGCGTCGCTGTCTGTTCGCTGACGAACACAGGCGGCATTCCACCGGCACGCGCTCCGCGACTTGTTGCGGTCGCCTGGATTTCATTTGCTCGCCAGGCCGTCGATGACCTGTATGGTCTTGTCGCAGCGCGCCGCCAGCGCGGGGTTGTGGGTCACGAACAGCACCGTCGTGCCCTGCTCCTGATTGAAGCGGCGCAGCAGCGCGAACACCTCGTCGGCGCTCCTGGTGTCGAGATTGCCGGTCGGC
The DNA here is from genome assembly GCA_016712985.1 of Sulfuritalea sp. Taxonomy (GTDB): domain Bacteria; phylum Pseudomonadota; class Gammaproteobacteria; order Burkholderiales; family Rhodocyclaceae; genus Sulfuritalea. Next base: position 140,743 of record JADJQA010000009.1, read on the forward strand.
TCGTCGGCCAGCACCAGCGCCGGGTTCATGGCCAGCGCACGCGCCACCGCGACGCGCTGCTGCTGGCCGCCGCTGAGGTTGCCGGCCAGGTTGTTCTGCCAGGCGGTCAGTCCGACGTTTTCGATCAATCCGGCGGCACGCTGGCGCATCGCCTTGCTGGCGAATCCGGCGGCGCCGAGCATCGGCATCATCACGTTCTCGAGCGCGCTGAACGCGGTGATCAAATGGTGGTTCTGGAACACGAAGCCGATGTTGTGGCCGCGCAGCCGCGTCAGTGCGCGGTCGTCGAGGGTGGTGGTCTCCTCGCCGAACACGGTCAAGGTGCCGGCGGTGGGCCGGTCGAGCAGCCCGACGATGTTCAGCAGCGTGCTCTTGCCCGAACCGGACGGTCCCATCACCGCGCAGAACTCGCCCTTGTGCAGCGAGAGGTCGATGCCGTGCAGCACTTCCGTTTCGATCGGTGTGCCGACGTTGAAGGCCTTGCGCACGCCGCGCAGTTGCACCACCACCGCGCTGGCGAGCGGCGGCACGGTCACGGCGCCCGACGCGGGCGCGACATCAGCCACGGATCGCCACCACCGGGTCAAGGCGCGCTGCGCGCAGGGCGGGCGCGAACGCTGCCGCGAGGCCGGTGAGTGTCGCCAGCAGCAACGCAGCGGTGAACAGGGCCGGATCGAACGTCATGGGGAACAGCGGTGTGCCATCGGCGTTGCGTGCATAGCGTTGCCACAGCAGCAGCGCCAGGGAGCCGATGGCGCTGCCGGCCACGGACCCACTGAGGCCCAGCAAGCCGCCCTGCAGCAGGAACACGCGCAGGATCTGGCCTTGCGAGACGCCCATCGCGCGCAGGATGCCGATCTCGCGCGACTTCTGCACCACCACCACGACCAGCACGCTGGCGATGCCGAAGGCCACCGAGAGGCCGACGAAAAAGCGGATCGCGGTGTTGGCGGTCGTCTGCGCGCTGACGGCGGCGAAGAATTGCGCGCTGGTCTTGATCCAACTGTCGGCCTCGACGCCGGTCGCCGCGGTAATGCGCTGCGCGACCACTTCCGCGCCATAGACGTCGCGCACCGTCACCTCCAGGCTGGTCACGCCGCCGGGCAGGCCGAGCAGGCTTTGCGCCGTATGCAGGGCGACGAAGGTGCTGCGCTGGTTGGCGCCCTTGTTGCCAAGGTCGAAGATGCCGACGACCGTCAACGTGATGATCGCCCCGCTGGCAGTCGTCACGCGCAACTTGTCGCCGACGTCGACGCCCAGATCGTCGGCCAGTTCGGTGCCGATCAGCATGTCGGTGGCCGTCAGCCGCCCATTGCCCCGCACGATCTTGGCATTGATGTCGACAATCCGGTAGTACTGGTCCGGCTCGATCCCGGCGACGGAAATGGCGCGGCTGGCGCTACCGCGCACCACCAGCGCCGACCCGCCGGCGACGGGCGACACTACCGTTACTTCGGGCATCGCGCGGATCTGCTCGGCAACCGCCTGCCACTGGTCGATCGACTTCAGGCGCTGCAACGGCGGCTGCACAATCGCGCCCTCGACTTCGCGGTTCCCCGCGTCCGCGCCGCGGCGCAGCGCTCTGGCCACCTCCTTCGGCGGCAACAGGTGGATATGCGCCTGAGCCGAGAGCACGCGCCGGATGAAATTCGCCTGCAGCCCGGAGAGCAGTGCCGACATGAACACGATCACGCCGACGCCGATCGCCACGCCGACGACGATGAAGAGGGTTTGCAGCCGCCCCTCGCGCAGAAAGCGGATCGCGACGATCCATTCGAAAGGTATCCACGGCTTGAACATCGCAGGGATACCCGCCCGTCTAGGGAGTCGGCGCCGTCGCGCGGACCCGCGTCCCTGCCGTGACGGCGGCCGAAGCACGAATCACTTGGTCACCCTCGCGCAGTCCTTCGAGCAGTTCGGCGAAGCCTCCGCTACGCAGGCCCAGGCGGATCGGTCTGCGCACCGCCGCGCCTTCTTCCACGATCAACACCCAGGGCGCCGCGCCATCGGCGTCGTGCACGGCGCTGCCTGGCACCACCAGCGCCTGCGGGCGGCGCGCCACCTCGATGTCCACCGACACCGTCATGTCCTGCCTGAGTCCCGCCGGCGCCGACGGCACATCGAACTTGACCTCCACCGCGCCGGTGGCCGCGTTCACGCCGGGGTTGATGTAGGCCAGCTTGGCCGAAAACCGCTGCTGCGGATACGCGTCGGCGGAGGCCAGGGCCTTCTGGCCCAGCGCCAGCAGGTGCAGGTTCTTCTCGTCGATCGCCACCACCAGTTGCGTGCGACCTGCCGGCGACAGGGTCATCAGCACTTTGCCCGGCTGCACCACGTCGCCGACTTCGACATTGCGGCCGATCAGCGTTCCCGCCACCGGTGCGCTGATCGCCGCATAGCGCGAGCGCGCGCGAGCGACGTTGGTACTGGCCCTGGCCTCTGCCACGGCGGCTTCGGCAAGCGCCGAGTCGCTGCCGGCGGGGCCGGCGGTTTCGAGCTGCTTCTGCGCCGCCCGCACCTGGGCATCGGCCAAATTGACCGTGTTGCGGAATTGCTCCAGCGCCGCCTCGCTGATGAAGCCTTTCTGGAACAAGTCCTGGTTGCGCCGCTGCGTCGACTTCGCGTTGTCGAGGTTGGCCTGCGCCTGGCGCAAGGCCTGCTCGGCCACGGGGGCCTGGACTTCGCGCACCTGGCGCTGGCGCGCCTGCGCCTGCACCACGCTTACCTCGGACTGGCGCTGCAGGGCGCGCAACTCGGCCGACTCGAGCTCGACCAGCAGGTCGCCGAGCTTCACGCTCTGGCCTTCCTGCACCGGCACGCGCACCACGGTGCCGGTTATCTGCGCGCCGACATCCACCCGGTGCGGCGCCTCGACACGGCCGCTGGCCACCACCGACTGCACGAAGTCGCGCCGCACTACCGTTTCGACGGCGACCAAGGGGCCGCGCCACCAGCGCACCGCCAGCACCGACAGCGCCACTACGGCAAGCAGCGTGACGAGGGAATTCCAGGGGTGCCGGCGAATCAAGGAGAGATCGGTCATTTCCATCCGGAGTCGCGATCAATCTCGGTGTCAGGAGTGTTGGCCATCCGAAACCTGTTTTTCCGGTAGTGCAGATCGATTGCTTGACTTGGTTTTCACGCTGGCGAGCCGATGACCATCAGGCGCCAAAGCCGAGATCTTCGCGATAGGACGGGCCATCCATGTGGAAGGCCACCGGCCCCGTGGCGCGCGCGTGCAGGAACTGGTCCACAAAGGGATTGGCCGAGGCCAGCAGTTCTTCCGGCGTGCCTTCGGCCGCCACGACGCCCTGGTAGAGCAGGAAGGCATGGTCAACCACCTTCAAGGATTCCGACACGTCATAGGTCACGATGATCGAGGTCCCGCCGAGGGCCACTGTCAGCCGCTGGATCAGGTGAGCGATGACATTCAGCGAGATCGGGTCGAGACCGGCAAACGGCTCGTCGTACATCGTCAGCATCGGATCGATGGCGATTGCCCTGGCCAGGGCAACGCGACGTGCCATGCCTCCCGACAGATCGTTCGGCATCAGGCAGGCGGTGCCGCGCAAGCCCACCGATTGCAGCTTCATCAGGACCAGGTCGCGGATCAGCAGTTCGGGCAGGTCGGTCAGCTCGCGCAATGGGAACGCGACGTTGTCGAAGACTGAAAGGTCGCTGAACAAGCCTCCCGCCTGGAACATCATGCCCATGTGTCGCCGCATCCTGTAGAGGCCGCGCTGGTCCAGTTCATGGATGACCTGTCCGTTCACCCGAACACAGCCTTGATCGGGCCGCAATTGCCCGCCGATCAGCCGCAACAGCGTACTCTTGCCCGAGCCGCTGGCACCGAGGATGGCTACCACCTTGCCGCGGGGTATGCGCAGGGTGATGCCCTCGAAGATCTTCTGGTCGCCATAGGAAAAGTGCAGGTCGTCGATCTCGATCATAGGTTCGGATAGTTGGCTCATGCCTTGCGTGTGTCTCCGTTCATTCCCAGGCAGATACCGAAACCGCCGACCTGTCGCGCGAGCGTGCCGAACAGCGCGCCGATGCATGCAACGAGTTGGGCATTTCCGGAGGCCTCAAAGCGCTCCCGCCGGCTGACGAAGGTTGCCGACAAGTTCATCGAGCCTCAGAGTGCCGACCAGCCGTCCATCACCGTCCATCACCGCCGGAGCCTCGCAGTCGCCCTCCGTGATCGCCACGCGCTCTTGCCGATGCTCTGGGATTTCGTCACCCGCATGAAACTGGCCCGCACCATCATGATCATTTGCCTTCCTTCGTCTTGCTCCGGGCTTCCGGTTGCGCTACGGAGTGTTCCTGCTTACGCCGTCGCCCATGCCTTGGCGCCTGCGAGGACGAAGCGGGCTTTTGCAACTTTTTCGTTCGGGTGTGAAAGTATCAGGATGCGCGCGGCGGCTTGGACGATCTGTGCGCTGACGCACAGATCCACGCGAGGCTGCCCGAGGCGAACAGGTCATTGAGTTCGACACTTGCCGTGCCACCAGTGGCGTGCCAGTGAGGCTCATCCTGTGGCCGGTGTTCGCGAGCGGTCTTCTCTGGCTTGTGCGCCAATGCTGGGGAACAGGTCGCCCGCGGGATACCGTAGGCGGAAACTTCCGCTTATTTCTGCATTACGTACGTGCCCGGCGCCGGACAGATTGGCTTGAGACCTGCTGCCGCGGCACCCATAGCCGGGGCCGCAACAGGCTGACCCGAGCGGGACTGCAACCAGGTCGCCCAGTCCGGCCACCACGATCCTTCATGCGGGGGTGCCGTTTTGAGCCAGGTATCGGGGTCCAGGTAAATGCTGTCATGTGCCCGCGTCAGCACCTGATAGCTGCGCCCCGGAACGCCCGGCGGATTGACAATGCCGACGTTGTGGCCACCCGAAGTGAGCAGGAAAGTGAGTTCGACATCGGCCAGCATGTGCAGCTTGAACGCCGAGCGCCACGGTGCCACATGGTCACGCAGCGTGCCGACGCAGTAGATCGGACACCGGATGTCGGTCAGTACGACCGGCTTGTCGCCCACCGGGTAGCGCCCGCTGGCCAGGTCGTTGTGCATGAACAGGCGGAACAGGTACTCGGTATGCATGCGATAAGGCAGGCGCGTGCCATCGGCGTTCCAGGCCAGCAGGTCGCCCACCGGCATGCGCTCGCCCATCAGGTAGTCCTTGAGCATCCGCGACCACACCAGGTCGTTCGAATTCAGCAACTGGAAGGCTCCTGCCATTTGCGTGTTGTCGAGATAGCCCTGATCCCACATGATGTCTTCAAGAAAAGTGATCTGGCTGTCGTCGATGAACAGCGCCAGTTCACCCGGCTCGGTGAAATCGGTCTGCGCGGCGAGCAGCGAAATCGACGCCAGCCGGTCATCCGCATCACGGCCCATGGCCGCTGCCGCAATCGTCAGCAAGGTGCCGCCGAGGCAGTAGCCGACGGCGTGAACCTTCTCTCCGGGGATCACCTTGCCGACGGCATCGAGTGCATCCATCACGCCCAGGCGCAGGTAGTCGTCCATGCCCAGATCGCGATCTGCGGAAGACGGATTCGCCCACGAGATGACGAATACCGTGTGCCCTTGCTCGACGAGGTACTTGATCAAGGAATTACCCGGCGACAGGTCGAGGATGTAGTACTTCATGATCCACGCCGGAACCATCAGAATCGGCTCCGGCCGCACCCTGGCGCCGGCCGGCTCATATTGAATCAGCTCGATCAGGCGGTTGCGGTAGATCACCTTGCCCGGTGTGACCGCGACATTCCGGCCCACCTGCCAGGCCTCACTTCCCTTTGGCGGTGCCTGCGTTTGCAGGCGTTGGGCATCTTCGACCAGGTTCTGGAAACCTTGCCAGAGATTGGCACCCCCGGTGTGCGCCGTGCGCGCCAGCACTTCGGGGTTGGTCCAGATGAAGTTGGACGGCGAAACGATGTCGAGCAACTGTCTGATGGTGAAACTGACCACATCCTCGTGGTGCTGCGAGACACCGCGTACACCGGTAGCGGCATCCTGCCACCACTGCTCGTTAAGCAGGAAGCCCTGACTGATGACATTGAATGGCCAGGCCTGCCAGGCCGGATCGGTAAAGCGGCGGTCGTTCAGCTTTGGTTCGATACAGGGCTTGAATGAGGGTTGCAGCGCTTGCAGCGCATTGCACGACAATACTTGCAGCAGGTGTACTGACTTCCGTGCCAGGTCCGCCTGTTCCGCCGGATTATGGGACAGGTGGGTGAGCCAGTCTTCGAAGGCCATTCGCATCGCCGCCGGCGAAATGCCTCCGGTCAGATGTGAAAACTGGGCATGGATTAATCGATCAAGGTCGCTGCCAGGCAAAGGCGGTATGCTGGCAAGCAAGGTAGCGGGGCCATTTGTCATCTGAAACTCACTTTCCGGTTTGGGTGGCATCTTGATGACCTGAAGTAAACGCTCCAGGTCATGAAAATCCTGCTCGCGCAGGGAGGGCACGCATTCGCTGCGCCGCCGTTGCTCATCATCGCCAGTCTGGGGTTGGCCGACTGTGCGTCAGCGCACAGATCGAAAGACGCGTTCAGCGCAGAGTCAACCCAAGCATGAGATCGTTGCACCGCCATATTGAACGTCACCGCACGGCGCGCACAGCAGGTCGCCGAGCAACTGATGACCCACGACGCGCTAGGCGCGCATGCGCGTGACGAATTGGGCATTTCCGAAGTCCTCAGCGCGCGGCCAATTCAAGCGGCGCTGGCATCGGCCGCCAGCTTTGCGGCGGGCGCGGTGCTGCCTCTGGCGGTGACGGCCCTGACGCCCGCACAGGTCATGATCCCCTGGGTTGCGGGGACATCGCTCGCATTTCTGGCGCTGCTGGGCGCCATCGCTGCGCGCGTTGGCGGCGCCGACGCGATGGTCGGCGCCTGGCGGGTCAGCTTCTGGGGGGCGCTGGCGATGGCGCTCACGGCAGGCGTGGGCGCGCTGTTCGGCGCGATCGCCTGATCTCGATTCCCCGAAGGCAATCGTCCTAGTCAATGCGCGCACGCATCACCGCGGCGGCCTTTGCAGGCACGGCCGCGCGCTGGGCACGCGTCGTCCGCTGCCAGATCGAAAAGCAGGTCGCGGCGGTCTCAAGCGCTGGCTAAAGGAGGCGCTGCAACAGGCTGCCCCACCATTCCTTGAAATGCAGCAGCGGTGATCTCTGCTCCCAGCTCTCCTGATCGATGGCGTCCGAATTGGCGAGGTCGCTGGCAAACATCGCCTGCATCTGCTGGGCGAACTCGCGTCCGATGATTACCGCATTGATCTCGTCGTTGTCGAGGAAGCTGCGCCAGTCGAGGTTGCTGGAGCCTACGCAGGACCAGACGCCGTCGATCAGTGCGGTCTTGGAATGCAGCACCGCGCCGCGCCGCTCGTAGATCTTGATGCCGGCTGCCAAAAGGGCGGAGTAGTACGCCCGCCCGGCATGAAACACCGTGTCCGAATCGGACTTGCTCGGCAATATCAGCTTCACATCGACCCCGCGTGCTGCCGCGTCGATCAGCGACTTCAACAATTGGGGATCGGGAACGAAGTAGGCATGGGTCAGGTATACCTGTCTTTCGGCATTGCCGATCGCCGAGACCAGCGTCAGGTAGATCAGGCTGTAGGCATCGTCGGGCGTGCTGCCGATGGCGCGTACGATGTCTTTCCCCTGGGTCTTCAGCGCGGGAAAGTAGTCCTTCGGGGCCAGCGGCTTGCCTTTCTGCTTGGTCCAGGTCTCGACGAACAGTCTCTGCAACTCGCCAACCACCGGGCCTTCGATCTGAAAGTGGGTATCGCGCCAGCCAGCCTTGTCCCCTGGCACCTTTCTGGTGCGCCGGACCACCGAACCCGAAGAATAGACGCTGCTGATGTTGATGCCGCCGATGAATGCGACTCGCCCGTCAACCACCAGCAGCTTGCGGTGATCGCGGTTGTTGATCTGCCACGCGGCTTTGGCCTTGAGGGGGTTGATCGGGTTGTATTCGAGTACCTCGATCCCCCCCGCGGTCAGCCGATCGAAGAAGGCCTTTGGTGTATTTACTGCACCGAAACTGTCATAGATGACGTTGACCTGGGTTCCCCGGCTCTGCTGCTCCAGCAGGAGGTTCGCGAACTGCCGTCCGGTTTCGTCATCGTCGATGATGTAGGACTCAAGGTTGATGTGGTCGCGAGCCGCGCGTATCGCCGCAAACATCGCCGCATAGGTGGCGGGCCCGTCCTGCAGCAGGGTGACCTTGTTGCCCAGGATCAGCGGGCTGCCGACGATGGCCTGTTCCAGCGCAATCTGCTTTTCCAGAATATCGATGTCGCCGGATTTGCGCTTCAGCTCCGCCAGGATCGCCGCGCTCTTCTCCGCGGAGAGCGGTCCGCGCGCATTCTCGAACCTGGCGGTCTGTCCGGCGTGCCGCGCAATCAGGGCGTCGGTGTCAGGCAGTGTCGCGCAGGCGGCCGCGGCCAGCAGGCAAAGCGCCACCGTCGCGACGCAAAAAGGGCCGCGAGCTAGCATTTGCCTGCCACCGACGGGAGAAGGCGACGCATTGCCGATCTCACAAATGATGCTCGGCGATTGCCGAACCCGCCAGCCTCCCTGCCATGAACGGCTCAGCGTGCGGGAGCCGGAGGCGGAACGACGACAACGGTGCCACCACCCGTTTTGCCGCGATCGCCCGTCGCCCCGGTATCGCCGGTAGCTCCTGTCGCTCCGGTGCTACCGGTGTATCCGGTTGCTCCGGTATTGCCGGTGGATCCGGGCGCTCCGGTATATCCGGTGGATCCCGTGGCACCAGTGGCGCCTGTCGGGCCGGCGGGACCAGGGACAGGCGTTGGTCGGAACGGCAACCACAGCAGCCGGCCTGTCGCAGGCGCCCAAAGCGAGCGCCACCAGCACAGATGAAAACACGATTGAATACTTCATGGAAATTCCTTTCAGAGAATGGACGAGAATCGATCATGCGAACTGCCGTGCAGCCGCTTCGACTCGTGGCTCAAAATAGGCGATTTCCGGTTGCTGTTCCGTACGCTGGCGTACATACGGGCAATGGCGTTTCATCTACCCTGCACTGCAACCATGAACCGCTTGTCGCTCACACCCGCCGCAATCGCTCAGCCGACGCCAGGGGAACTCGCGTTGTCGGGATCCTGGACCGCGCGCGGAATCGGCGCGATCCAGCCGCAACTGAATGCAGTTTCCTCGACTTCCGGTTCAGGCAAAGTGGTGGACGGTGCCCGCATCGAGGCACTCGATACCGCGGGCGCCTGGGTCCTGCAAAAGCTCCTCCGACGTCTGGGCAACGAAGGTACTGCCGTCAAGATCCGAGACCTGCGACCGGAGTTCGCCCAACTGCTGGAAGTCGCGGGGCGGCAGGCTACCTTGCAGGCAGACTCCGAATCCACGGTCGCCGGCGCGCCATCGTCGCCGCTCGAAGGCGTTGGCCGAGCTGCCGCGGCCACCGTCGAACAGGTTGTCGCACTGCTTGGCTTCGTCGGCGAGAGTGCGGTCGCGCTTGCCGGATGCGTCGCCCGCCCGGCGCGATTCCGCTGGCGTCCCATCCTCTACAACATCCGCACCGCCGGGTTCGACGCGCTCCCCATCGTCGGGCTGCTCTCCTTCCTGCTCGGGATAGTGGTGGCCTACCAGGGCGCCGACCAGCTCAGGCAATACGGCGCCAACATCTTCGTCGCCGACCTCGTCGGCTTGTCCATGCTGCGCGAGTTCGCGCCGCTGATCACCGCAATCATCGTCGCCGGACGTTCGGGGTCCGCCTATGCCGCGCAGATCGGCACGATGGCCGTAACCGAGGAGATCGACGCGATGCGCACGCTGGGCATCGCACCTCTGGATCTGCTGGTGCTGCCGAAGATCATCGCGCTGATGATCGCGCTGCCGCTGCTGACGGTATTCGCCGACGTACTCGGCGTCTTCGGCGGCATGATCATGGCGCGCGCGCAGCTCGGCGTGGGCTTCGGCGAGTTTCTCGAGCGCTTCGTCAAGGCCGTCAGCCCTACCGCCTATCTGATCGGCATCTGCAAGGCGCCGGTGTTTGCCGCCATCATTGCCGTGGTCGGTTGCTTCCAGGGCTTTCGCACCAAGGGCGGCGCCGACAGCGTCGGCCGCCAGACCACCCGCAGCGTGGTGCAGTCGATCTTTCTGGTGATCGTCTGCGACGCGCTGTTCTCGATCGCCTTCAGCGCGCTGGACCTCTGAGATGCCGCGCGCCGAGCCGCCAGACCAGTCAGTCATCGAGATCAGCAAGCTGTCGACGCGCTTCGGCGACCATGTCGTGCATGCCGAACTCGATCTTGAAGTACACCGTGCCGAAATATTCGCCTTGATTGGCGGCAGCGGCTCCGGCAAGTCGACGCTGCTGCGCGAGATGATCCTGCTGCAACGCCCGGATGCAGGCACGATTCGCGTGCTCGGCGTCGACCTGCAAGATCTGGGTGACGAGGAAACCATCGCGCTGCGCCAGCGCTGGGGTGTGATGTTCCAGCACGGCGGCCTGTTCGGCTCGCTTACCGTCCGCCAGAATATCGGTTTGCCGCTGCGCGAGCACACCAGGCTTGATGACGCGCTGATCGATGAAATCGCGGCGTGGAAACTCGCCATGACCGGTCTCGAGCCAGAGGTGGGCATGCAGTATCCGTCCGAGCTCAGCGGCGGCATGATGAAGCGCGCATCGCTGGCCCGCGCACTGGCGCTTGACCCGGAACTGCTTTTCCTCGACGAACCCACCGCCGGTCTCGACCCGGAAAGCGCGGGTGAGGTCGACCAACTGGTACGCAAGCTGCGCGACCAGTTCGGGCTGACGATTGTCATCATCACTCACGATCTGGACCTGTTGTGGCAGGTGGCGGATCGTGCCGCCGTCCTAGCCGAAGGCAAGGTGCAAGGCATTGGCTCGATGATCGAGCTATCACGGATGGACAATCCTGCGATTCAAAAATACTTCGACGGCCCGCGCGGGAGGGCGGCGCAGGAACAGGCCCGGACCGAAGCACAAGGCGATCAAAGCGGCGGGAGCCCATCATCGAAACCAAAGTGAACTATGCGGTTGTTGGCGCCTTCGTGCTCGTTCTTGGCGCGCTGCTGGTCGCAGGCATTCTCTGGCTCGCGTCGGGCGGGGGCTTCCAGAAGAAATACGGCCTGTATCTGGCAGTCGTGGACGAATCCGTCGCCGGCCTCAATCTGAATGCACCGGTCAAGTACAGCGGGGTCGACGTGGGCAAGGTGCGCAAGATCTGGCTGGATCCGGCCAACCCCGAGCGCGTGCTGCTGATGTTCGCGATCGAACACGGCACGCCGATCAAGGAGGACACCGTGGCGGTGCTGAAGACACAAGGCCTGACAGGTATCGCCTATGTCGAGCTCAGCGGCGGCGCTCTGGATGCACCGCCGCTGCGGGTGGTCGGGCAAAACCATTATCCGGTGATTCGCACCAAGCCCTCGCTCGGCGCGCGACTGGAGAATGTTCTGACGACCGTTCTGGCGAAACTGGACAGCACCTCGAACAACATCAATGCCGTGCTCAGCGAAGAAAATCGCGCGGCGTTCAAGAGCACGCTCGCGGACATCGCTACCGTGGCGCGCACCATTGCCGCGCGCAAGGACACGCTCGATGCGGGCATTGCCAATGCCGCCCGCACCTTCGAAAACACCTCACGCGTGTCGGCGCAGGTCGGACCCGTGATCGATCGCATCGGTCGCAGCGCCGACGCCCTGGAAAAAATGGGTACCGAGGCGGCGCTTGCCAGTGCCAGCGTGGGCAAAACGGCTGACGCAGTCGGTGCCGATGTACGCCGCATCACTGCGGAATCAGCTCCCGAACTGGAGCGCCTGCTTGGCGAGATGTCCGTGCTGGCGGCCTCGCTGCGACGCCTGAGCGAAAAAATCGAGGGCAGCCCCGGTGGCCTGCTGCTGGGCCGCCGGCCGGTACCGGCCGGGCCCGGAGAAGGGGCGGCGAAATGAACCGTGGTCTGCCCGAGGCATCGCTGCGTCATGGGTGGCAGCTCGCCGCCGCCGCTCTATCGCTCGGCCTGATCTGCGGTTGCCAGGCGATCGCGCCGCTGCTTACGCCGCATCCCAGCTTCTACACGCTCGCCGACGCAGGCGATACCGTGATGCGAGTTCCACCAGCGCCGCGCGCGGAGGCGGCCGCGCCGACACTGATCGTCAGCCCGCCGCACGCGGCGGCCGGCTTCGACAGCCAGCGCATCATGTACCTGCGCCAGGCGGACCAGCTCGAATATTTTGCCCACAACGAGTGGATCGATACACCCGCGCGCATGGTGGCGCCCCTGATCGTCGCCGCCATCGAGCGCAGCGGCGCGTTTCGCGCCGTCGTGCAAACGCCAAGCCCGGCTTCCGGCGAAATGCGGCTGGATACCGAAATCCTGCGCCTGCAACACGAGTTTTCAGGCACGCCGAGTCGAGTGCGCTTCACGCTGCGCGCCTATCTCGTGGATAGCTCGACGCGCCGGGTGATTGCATCACGCGAATTCGATGCGACCGTTGTCGCCCCCAGCGAGGATCCTCGTGGCGGCGTAGTGGCGGCCAAAGGCGCGGTACGGACGGTGCTCGACGAGCTTTCGGCTTTCTGCGCCGAGGAAGCCCGTGGCGCACGCATCGTGAAATGAACCACAGGCGTAGCCCTTTTGACCCTTGCAGCACCATTTCGGAGATTGATACAAATGAATACGCAAAGACTTCTGGCAATCATCTTCATCGTGGCTGGCGCTCTTGGCCTGGCCTATGGCGGCTTCAGCTATACCAGGGAAAGCACTGCGCTGAAGCTCGGATCGATGGAACTCAAGGTTCAGGAAAAGGAAACTGTCGCCGTGCCGCTGATAGTCAGCGCGGGAGCTATCGCGATCGGAGTCTTCCTGCTGGTCGGCTTCAGGAGCAAATAGCAATGCGATTTCCAGCAATGCAGAAACATCGCGCCGGGTTCGCCTGGACGGTACAACGAGTTAGCCCTGCGCAGTGATCAAGCAGCGGACTGCGCAAGGGAAAGGTACGAAACTGGCATGACTTACTGCATAGGCCTGACGCTCGACGCAGGCATGATTTTCGCGTCTGACTCCCGTACCAATGCCGGCATGGACAATATCGCGAAATTTTGCAAGATGACGGTGTTCGAACGTCCCGGCGACCGGGTTCTTGTTCTGCTGAGCTCCGGGAACCTTGCCGGAACCCAGGCGGTGATCGGCGTCCTGAACCAGCGCTGCGCGGCTGGTGACGCGATCCCCAACCTCCAGAACGCGCAGACGATGTTCGACGTTGCAATGTTGGTCGCCGACGCAATGCGGGATATTGAGCGACGCGACGGTGACTACCTGGAAGACAACCCGACCGGCTTCAATGCGTCGTTCATATTGGGGGGGCAGATTCGTGGCGAGTCGACGCGGCTGTTCCGCATCTATGCCGAGGAAATTTCATCGAAGCAGGAATCGATACGCCCTATTTTCAGACTGGCGAAACCAAGTATGGCAAGCCGATCATCGACCGTGTGATCACTCGCTCGACACCACTTGCCGAAGCGATCAAGTGCGTACTGGTGTCATTCGATTCGACCATGCGCAGCAACCTGTCGGTGGGGATGCCAATCGACCTGATCTGCTACGAGCGCGACAGCCTCGAAGTAGTGAAGCAACGGCGATTCGAAAACCGGGACGCCTATTTCAGCGCTCTAAGCCACGAGTGGAGCGAAGGCACGCGGAAGGTATTCCGCCAACTGCCCGAGTTGTCCTGGTAACGAAACGTGACCGGTACAGTTTTCCTCATCACCTGCGAACATGGCGGCAACCGGATTCCCTCGTCCTTTCGATGGCTGTTCGAAGGCTATCAAGCGCTGCTCAAAACCCATCGCGGATACGATCCCGGCGCGCTGGCCATGGCGAAGGCTCTGGCCCGGGCATTCCAGGCGCCACTCGTGACTTCGACCATCAGCCGCCTGCTGGTCGACCTGAATCGGTCGATCGGCCACCCGCAACTCTTCTCGGCGGCGACGCGCCGTGCACCGGCGACCCTGCGCGAGAAGATCATCGCGGAGCACTACCTTCCCTATCGCACGCACATAGAGTCCCTGGTCCGGCAAGCATGCGCCGCTGGGCGGCGAGTTGTGCATGTTTCGTCGCATAGCTTTACTCCGGAATTGGATGGCAACCTACGTCGCGCCGATGTTGGCCTGCTGTATGACCCCGGTCGCGACAGCGAGGCGCAGCTTTGCGCGCGCTGGAAGACAGTGCTGGCGGCACGCGCTCCCGAGCTTCGGGTGCGGCGAAACTACCCCTATGCCGGCAAGGGGGACGGGCTGACCGCGTATTTGCGCCAGCGCTTTCCGAACGAATCCTACGTCGGCATCGAATTGGAGGTTAACCAGGCCATCCCCCTGACTGGGGGGTCGCGCTGGCCGGCGCTACGTGGGGTACTTACGGATTCGTTGCGTATCGCATGTACACCAGGCCGTGCCGTTCTTGGCGCCTGTGGCCCTTTTGTGCAGTGAGCATGACTTTCACCAATCCCGCGACCCGTCGCGCGCGATTTCACCTGACCTATATTGGAGACCCATTATGAAGATTCGCGTCGGCTTCGAAATGATTTACGACTGCCCGCAGCCCACCCCGATGATCCTGAATTTGAATGTGCACTCGACGCGCGTGTCGGACCTCCTGGGCCGCGACGAACTTCGATTTGAACCTTCGATTCCAACGGCGGCCTATCGTGACAGCTTCGGCAACTGGTGCACCCGCATCGTCGCACCCGAGGGTCGCCTGCGTATCAGCACTGACGTGCTCGTCAACGATAGCGGCGCCCCTGACCTGTTCGCTCCGCAAGCGGAACAGCTCGCCGTGCCGGACCTGCCCGAGGAAACGCTGCTGTTCCTGCTCGGCAGCAGGTATTGCGAGACCGATCGCCTGTCCGAGACGGCGTGGAAACTCTTCGGACAGGGTCCGACGGGGTGGGGTCGCGTCCAGGCGATCTGCGACTATGTCCACGACCATATCGTTTTCGGCTACGAACATGCGCGCATGACACGGACGGCACTGGAGGCCTACTATGACAAGACCGGCGTCTGCCGCGACTATACGCACCTCGCCGTGGCCTTCTGCCGCTGCATGAACATCCCCGCGCGCTACTGCACGGGCTACCTGGGCGACATCGGCATGCCGCCGCCTTACGGCCAGATGGATTTCGCCGCCTGGTTCGAGGTCTTCCTGGGTGGCCGCTGGTACACCTTTGACTCCCGCAACAACACACCGCGGATAGGCAGGGTGTTGATCGCACGAGGCCGCGACGCCGCAGACGTCGCGCTCAGCAATGCGTTCGGCCAGAACACCTTGAGCAGTTTCAGGGTCTGGACGGACGAGGTACGCGCCAACTGACGCGAGCCGCGGCCCCGGAACGCTCACGCGACAGGAACCTTACGTTGTTGATGGTGACGTCAACTGTCGGAGGGCTTCCGCGATTTCCCGATACCACGAGAAGCGAGTCAGCGAGGGCGAATCAGGTCCAGCTTCTGCAGGACTGGTCTCGCTTGCCGTTTCACGGAGAAACGAGTCGGTGAGGCTGAACCCGCTCCAGCCAGCAGATGGGGGAATGCCAAAACGATTCGACGAGAGACCGTTATTGGCAATGACCAGGCTCGCGACATCGCTGAGGTCATACCAGTCCATGGCATCGTGAATCGGATCGATGGTCAATCCTGTCTCATTGGTTGCGAGCAAGACAGCCGTCTCGTGGAAGGCGCTCGTGCTGTCGGAGTCCTGGCCGCCAAATTGGTCGTCGGGCCATGGGGCCGTCGGCTCCTGAGCAAGCACAAACTGGGCGCTGGTGTCTGAGACGAGCAGCGCCATGCTGCCTGCGGACCCAGGGTTTTCGAAGAAGGGTGCAGCCAATACTGGTGACGCAAGGGCCGCCAGCAGGCCCAGGGTCGGTAATGCCAAGCGGTTCATCTTCATGACTGAAGTCCTCCTGTCAGTCGCAGATTCCAATCCTGCGCCAGACTCGCATCCGGTCCACATCCGCGCGAAAGAACCGGGGTGACTCTGATGTTGCCTGGTTCATCGGAGTCACCTTGGTCCGGCTTACTGTTGCCCTTTGACGACCATGTCATTCTTGACCGATGACGCTCCCTTCACGCTCTTGGCAACGGCGACGGCCTTGTCGATATCGGCGCGGGATCTGACGAATCCGCTCAACTGAACAACGCCCTTATAGGTTTCGACGTTGATTTCCGCTGACTTCAACGAGGCTTCTCCCAACACGGCTGCCTTCACCTTGCTGGTGATCACGGCGTCGTCGACATACTCTCCCGCGGATTCGTGCTTGGTCGCGGGTGCAGCGGCTTGCGCCTTGGCCGGCATGTTTTCGGCGGTCTGCATCGGTGCCTTGGCGCGCGCTTCAGCGGCCTTGGCATCAGTGACGCAGGTCTTCTTTTCGTTGCCGGTCATGTCGTCGCACTTTTCCTTTGCTACCGAGTAGTCGGCTTCCGCCCTGGCGATTGTCACTGCATGGTTGGCCTTGCTGCTGGGCTTGTAACTGGCCTCCAACTCGGCTCGAGCGACCTTTTCCTTGCCCTTGGCCTCGACCACGCAGATATCCTTGGCGTTGCCTGACAGCGAGCCGCAGGCCGCCTTGGCGGATTTGTATTCGGCGGAGGTCCTGTCCTTGCCGGCCTTGTAGTCAGCCTTGGACAAGCTTTCCGCCATCGCTCCGGCACTGAAGGCGAGGGTAATCGCCGCTGCGATTGTGGTGATGTTGGTTCTGTTCATGGTCGTTCCTTTCTGGGGTGGGTTGAGAAGTGGTCCGCCGCCGGATGAGGTCATCCCATGGCGAATTGCTTCGGGTGATTCGATTTGTTTCAAATGCTTCGGTCAAATGGCGGCTGGTGGCGCCACTTGATCGATGGAGACGTGCTTGTTTCGGGGTTCTTCCCGGCGACCGCAGTGGCAGCTAAGCCCTGCGCCCGCCAATGACATTCACCAGGAAAATGACGACTGCGATCACCAGCAGAATGTGAATGAAACCGCCCAAGGTGTAGGAACTGACCAGTCCCAGCAACCAGAGGATGAGCAGAACAACAGCAACTGTGTACAACATGGCAATACTCCTTTCCTGATTTGCGCCGGGCCATTTGCCGCGCCCGGTTTGAAATTGCAGCGGCCAGCTTCTCTGGCGCCCTGTCTGCATCGTTACTGGAGGGAATTAAATACCTCGACCGCGGGACGGTCTGTGCGATATCGAACATAAGGGGGCGATTTGCATTTCTCGCAGATTCTCGAAAGCGGACTACTCCCAGTACGGAGAACTGTCGTAGTAGCGATGCAATTCGCGGTTCCACTTTTCATCAGACATCGAAGGCCAGTGGTCCGCATCGAATCCGGGCGCCGCCTGCAGCCGATCCTTGGAAACGTTCAGTACGTATTGATTGTTCATCACGTTGTACTCGAACGCGCCGAACGGGATGGCGAACAGCTTTTGTCCCATGCCGAGAAAGCCGCCAAACGACACGACGGAGTAGGCGACCCTTCCGGTACGCGGGTCGATGGTGACTTCCTTTATCTCGCCGAGGCTATCGCCCTTAGGGTTGACGACTTTCGTGCCGATGATGCTCGACGCCTTTACGGGCGAATTTGAAAATGCTTGCAGTTGACTCATTTTGGCTCTCCTGAGGGTAGTGTTGGTGACAGTCGGGAGCGCGACACCGCGATTCCAACGCTCACCGTGGCTCAGAATATGCGGGAGGCCCGGCCCGTTCTGTGCGGTAGCGCCCATAGCCATGCGAAGGCGAGCAGTTTCAGCCAGTCCTTGTGTTCGCTGTCGCACAGATTGCATGGGTGAAGGCGGCGTTCTTCAAGTTCCGAGCAGTTCGCCTACCTGCTTGAGCGCATCGACGCGGTCGCAGACCACCTTGAAGATGCCAAGCAGCGGGGCGCCGAGCAGGAGACCCGAGGCGCCCCAAAGCCAGCCGAAGAAGAGCAGGGCGATGAACAGCACCGCCGCATTGACGCTCGCCGCCCGACTCTGCAGCCAGGTCATGAGCCCCATTCCTATCGTGCCGGCGACCAGAAGTGCGACGCCGCCTATCGCCAGGGCATGGAGCGCCGATCCGAACTGAAGGAAGGCGGCTATGCCGCTGCCCAGCACGACCAGCGCCGGGCCCAGGTAGGGGATGAAGTGCAATACTCCGGCGGCGACGCCCCAGACGCCTGCCGCCTCCATGCCTAGCGCCTCGAATGCCAGCCAGGTACCGATGCCGACCAGCGCATTGGACGCCAGCGTGGCGAGCAGGTAACGCTGAACCTGGACGTCGATCTCGGCAAGGATTCGCACGGCCTCCTTTTTGCGCGACAGCGAGGGACCGACGAACTGCACCAGCTTGCGCCGGAAATGGGTGCCCGACGCCAGCAGGAAATAGGTGAGCAACAGCACAATCGGTGTTTGCGCGGCCACCGTGAACAGCAGCGCTGATTGCGCCAGAGCGTAGTCACGCAACCAGGTGGTGGGCTCGGAGGGCTTGAGCGCGATCACGCGCGCGCCCACCTTCGCGCCGGCGTCGGTCGCCGCTCCCTGGATCTCGTTGGCGGCTTCCTGCATGTTCTGCAATGCGGTGGGGCCGCCGGTGCGCGCGGTGATCAGGGTCTGCCGCAGTTTGCGCGCAGCGTCCGGCAGCTTTTCGATCATCGCCGCGGTGTCGTCGCCCAAGGCAAACGCGATCCAGGAAATTCCGCCGACCAGCGCGGCCAGCACCAGCGCCGCTGCCACCGCTGCGGGAATGTGACGTGCCTGAAACCAGTTCACCACCGGGCGCAGTGCGTAGCTCGCCAGAATCCCGAGCAGCAAGGGGACCACAAATGCGCGCGCCAGGTACAGCGCGGCGACCACCGCCATGACGGTCAATAGGCCGACCGCCACGGTGAGCCGTGACATACGGGATGCCCGGCCGGCGTGCTCCGTCGGCCCTGCCGGAGCGTCAGTGGAATCCGCGGTCTTGGTCATGGCTGGGCGCGCAAGCGCTTCGATAGGGAACAACAGTAGAGGCGAGTTGCGAGTTTCCTGCAATGCGCCGGATTTCTCTGTGCGCTGCCGTACGCAGGAGGTGGGCCGCAGGGATGAATTGTTGCGCCCGGCGTCGGGCGCGGTGGTTCGACGGTCTGCTTCCGGCTTGCGGGATATCCATCTCCGGTTGGTGCGCCAGAGCACAGACCGTTCCGCCGCAATGGCGATAATTGCAAGGCTGTCGCCGCCCCATCAGCCATGAATCCGCAAGGGTTGGCCGAAAGGACAGGGCGGGTCGAGCGTCGGAGATCCATTCGGCTGGCTGCACACAATAGGGCCGGCATTTCCTGCCAACTACAAGAGAGGCATAGTCATGAAATATCCAAAACTGCTTAACACGGCAATGGCCGCGATTCTGCTGGGCGTCGCCGCGTTCGGTTCCCTGGCGCAGGAGCAAAGCGATCAAGTCGCGCTCAGCGCCGGCGGCGTGTCCTACGTTTCCGGCGGCGTCGGAACGGCTTCGATCGACCGCCTTGATTCCCTCGCCGCAGATTTCAATCTCAAGCTCGTCTTTGCGCTGAAGGCTGGCGACTATGTAAGCGGCGTCAAGGTCACCATCTCTGATGCCGTGGGCAAGATGCTTCTGGACACGACGTCGCAGGGGCCGTGGTTATTGGCCAGGCTACCCGCCGGCAATTATCAAATCGTCGCCAGCTTTGCCGGCAATGCGGAAAGACGCACCGTCACCATCGGTTCGGAGAAACTGCGGACCGTCGATTTCCGCTGGGCGTCCCAGGCGCCGCGTTGAGGTCTCGCCAGAACGCCACAGACAGATCGCTCAACCCTGGCTTGCCTTGCCGTACAGGGGCAAACCCCGGTCCCCTCAGCATGGCTAACGGGTTCGGTAGTGACGAATCCGTTGCATCGTGCTGCGCGCTGAGCCTTTATAGCGGCCCCGCTTCGGCCCGTTGTCGCAAGTGCTCCTTGCGCTTCATGTCGAGGTATTCGCCCTGTTCGAGTTCATGCAGTTGGCGTGGATAGCGCTCGACGGCCGCAAACCAGTCATGCAGGCTCTTTTCGAGCCGCGCCTGCGGGGGCGCCGACAAGGCGCCGAGGAAGGCCTCGATCGCCAGGTAGTAGCGCATGGTATTGCGTTCCACCATGCCGCGCATGCCGTCGATGTAGAGAGCCCGGCCGTCCGATTGTTTGCCCATGACAGTGAAGCCGACTTTGCCGCTGCCGATGGTGCCGAGGTAGGCCTGCATCGCCAGCCTGCCGGAAAATCCATACGCGTACGAGTATGTGAAGTGGATGAAGGTGCGGCCATTACCGAGGGGAACCGCTTCTAGGATGATGCGGTAGTCGTGGGTGCTGAGCGGCCCCTGATCCGCCGTCAGCATGACCATGAGATAGTCCGGTGTGGCCGCGGCGATGCGGTAGGCGAAGTCCACCCGGTAAGCCTCGTCCACCGGCTGCTCGTGTTTCTTGCCGATATTGACCTGCAGCGCGCTGCCGTGGCTGTCGTTCGAGGCGCGGCAGTACTTGGTATTCAGATGCAGCATCAGGATGTCGCACCAGCGGGCAGGCTCATTCAGCGCCGCGGCAGCAAGGGCGAACGGAGAATTGATGAGCGCATAGATGTCGCCTGTCACGCCGCCTGGAGTCTCGCTGGACTCCAGGTAGAGGGGGCTTTGGAACTGGTTTTGGCTGAGTTTGGGCTGCAATTGCCCGTACCTGGCACGCAGCATGGCGGCCGAATTCGCCGCGGAGTCGGCGCCTTGGACAACGCCTGCGCCAAGGCAAGCCAGGGCGATCGCAAGGCCCTGCGTCGCCGCCCAAAGTTTTTTCATTGTCGATCCTGGTCTCATGCTGTTGTCGCCTCTCAAGTCACTATTATTCCAGCGCCCTGCGGAGCGTGCAAGCAGGCAACAGCTTCCATGGAGGCTGCGGTGCCGGCCCTTGGCTCGCCCCGGCGGGCAGCGAAAGCAACAGGATGAACTCTTGCGCCGTGTCGGTCAGTGGGCTAGTCGTGAATGCGGAAGGCCGGGTCGTCGCGCAAAGCTGAACCGCGACGGTGCAAGACCTCAGGCGATACCTTGCGCAACCCGGCATGGACGGCACCGGAAGTTGCGAACAAATGCACCTTGATCGTGCGGTACTGCGTCGGCAATCCAGTTTTCCTCGCCGCTCCCGGGCAGTGTTGAATCAGCGTCGGGTGTACAGGAAGGCCGTGACCAGCCCGGCGCACGCGGCAACCGCGATTACCTTCCAGGGATTCTCCTTGACATACTGATTGGTGACATCTGCGGCGCCCTTGGCCTTCTGGGTGACCGCGATGCGCGCATCGTCGAACCTCGACTTGACCTCGCCCAGTCGTGCCGCGACCTTCGTGCGCACCGCAGAGAACTCGTCGATGCCGGAATTGGCAACTTCCTTCAGCAGGCCATCGGCGTCGTCGATAAGGCGTTTCAGGTCGCTTACAAGCGACTCCTTGCCGCGTTCGAGCGACTGCTTGCTGCGTTCCATGGGCCATTGTCTTGGGGCTAGTTCGGTATTCATGATGTTTCCTCTCGTAAGTTGACCGGAGTGTGAGCGTTGGAGCAGGCTGTGCATGATCGCCATTGGCGGGGATCTTTCCGCAGAGTTGATTCAACGCCCCGTCGTCCTTCGCAAACAGCCATGAATTGAAGCGCAGACCTGACTCGGTTCACATCCTCCACCGCCCGAGGGATCGCGTCTGTGCGCCAACGTACCCATTGCGGTCGACGTCGCCAAAATGCTCGATTTAACTTGCCATGGTCAGGTCGAGGTGTTCCTGGTTCACCATGCGCGCCTTGAGCAAGCGCGCCAGGGCCTTGCCGCCCTGCTCCATGATCTGCGCATGGTTGCGGACAAATATCGAGCGGGCAACCGGGGCGACCAGGTTCATCCACCACCGCTTGCTGCGGACATGCCACTCGTAATGGACGACGCTGACCCTGCCCTGTCGGGAAAAATCCCAGCGGCCACACCCTTCAAGGTCACCGCGGGCAGTCCCCTCGATGACCACAAGTTCTTCGATGCGAGTGGCTCGTATATCGAACACCACCCGGTAAGGCAATTTCCCCTGCCAGGAGTAGCGCCGGATGTTGTTGATGCCATTGACGTTGCCGGATGCCGTCTGCTCGACCTTGCGCACGCTCGGCCACCAGTTTGGCCAATGCAGCGAATCCTGGATGGCCGCATAGACCTCGTCCAGGGGCGCTTCGATACGCCAGATCGTCAGAAAGTGGTATTCCGCCATGTCACCGCCAATGTTCAAGACTCCTTGTTCGAGTCGCGCACAGGATGGCAGCCCCGGACGGCCTGCACAGTTCGCCACCGCACATAGCGCGAAACGGCAGCTTGTGTGCGCTGGCGAACAGAACAAGGAACGTTCTCGGAGCACCATTGTCGGCCGTCAGACATAGTGGCTTGAATCTGGCGGTTCGCCTCCAGCGCATCGTCCCGTTGATCCGCAGAGGAATCACCCTGACCCAAAGGAGAATGGAATGTCCAGCATCGGTTATCACGAACCCATCGAGGAACTGTCGGACGCGACGCGCGAGATACACCGGGCAATCGTTTCCCTGATGGAGGAGCTGGAGGCCATCGATTGGTACAACCAGCGAGCCGATGCCTGCAAGGACGTGGAACTCAAGGCGATCCTCGAGCACAATCGCGACGAGGAAAAAGAGCACGCGGCGATGCTGCTGGAGTGGATTCGGCGCATGGATCCGGAGCTGTCGGGCCAACTCAAGGACTACTTGTTTCGCGAAAAGCCGATAGCGCACAAGTGATTCCAGATCGCGACGCAGTTCGCGACGGTTTCGAGTGCGGCCTTCAGTACCTGGTTGCTAAATTCCGCGAACGCATTGCGCAATTCAGGATCACCATGATCGGTATTCTGATTTGTCCCGGCTACCTCTGCGGGCAACGGCTGGTGTTGCTGGCTTTCCCATCAAGTCGATGTGCTCCTGGCCAACCAAGGGCGCGTTGAGCAGGCGGGCCAGTTCCTTCCCGCCATGCTGCAATCATTGCTCTCCTCGGGCTTATGAATCATTGACCGACCGGCTTCTTGCCCACCAAGCAAATTCTTGTAAGTTGCAGCAATGCGGCGATGAGCTTCTGAATCAACTGCCTGGCCGGCTCGTCGGTAAGCCTTCCATCCCGGTCAAACCGCTGTGCGGCATTGCCGATCATCACTTCCGGTTGGTTGACCATGGCCATGTCCTGCGCAACAAGGATTTGTCGCAGGTGATATTGCGCGCGAGACGTTCCGAGATTTCCGGCAGAAGCCCCCATCATCGCCGCCGGTTTGCCCAGCCAGGCGCTTTTGCCATAGGGCCTCGACGCCCAGTCGATGGCGTTCTTGAGCCCGCCCGGAACTGAATAGTTGTACTCCGGGGTAGCAAACAGGATGGCATGCGCGGCCAGAATCCGGCGCTTGAATTCAATCACGCTGGCCGGCGGCGCCATTTCATCATCCTGATTGAAGACCGGAATCCCGTGGAGTTCGATCAGGTCCAGCACCGCGCCGTCCGGCACCATTTCCTTCGTCGCCTTGAGGGCAAAGCGGTTGTAGGAGTCTTTGCGCAAACTCCCCACGATGCCCAGAATACGTATGACGTCCATGTTCAAGAGTCCCTGTTCGAGTAACGCACGGGATGCCAGCCCGTGAGGTCCGGTTCTGTGCGCCAGCGCACACAAAACGCGGCGACCTGGGTGTGCTGGCGAACAGAACAAAGAACGCTCCCGGTGCCTCACTGGTCGGCGACGAGCCGGAACTTTCGATTGCGTCAATTCCCGCCTCGAGTTCCAAATCATCGATGTCGCTTCCCTTGGCATTGGTGCGACAACGCACAGACGCCCCGGGTCGCGCCGGCTAGGCTGCAATTCCGCGCTGCACGGCCCACTCCAAGGTGAATCAAAATGAATGACTACAGTCACCACGTATCGGGCTTCTTTGCCCACCGCGAAGAAGCAGAAGATGCCCTTTCCCGGCTGCTGGAACGTGGCCTGCCACGCGAACGGTTGCATCTGCTGGATGCGGACTCGACACCGCCGGCCCCCGCGCCAAAATCGGACAGCAATGAAGTGCTGACCAACGTGCTGGTCGACGGAGCCATCGGAACCGCAGTGGGCACGGGCGTCGGCGCCCTCGCGCAAGTAGCGCTGGTGACGGCCAGTGTCAGCCTGTTCGTCGCCAGCCCCTTGGTTGCGCCGCTGGCCATGCTGGGTTGGGGCGCCAGCCTCGGTGCCCTCGTCGGCGCCGCGGCAGGGGGCTCAAACGAATGTTGAACACAAGGACGGCTGGCTTTCGGATCTGATTCGCGATGCGATTGCCAGCGGCCAGGTCGTGCTGGTGGCGCAGACCGTGACAACGCAGGAAACGGCAATCGCCAGGGAAGTCATCGAGGCTTCGGTGGGCGAATCCAGAGACGTCGTCAGCGCGGTGTGAACGTGATCGAGATTCGCAAGGGCCAGGCGCCGGCCCCGCTTGATCGTACGGAGTTCGGCGTGCGCTTTCGTGCCTCCTTCCACGATCCGGCGTTCCGCTCCGAAGATCAGTCGATCGCGCGGCTTGAAGACATCGCCTGGAGTGCCTATACGGAGGGCCGCAAGGCACCCTTCACACAGAAGGCCGGCCGGGTTATGTCGATCCGGACTACGACTTGTCAGTCGAGTGGGTTGCCCCAAACAGCGCATCGACGACGCGCAACTGCGCTGGGCCGACCCTTGACCCCATCCAAGGGTGTTGCTGATCTGCGGCTCGGCGCGCAACGATGGCACCTGCCCCAGCGAAATCTCCAAGACTTTCCGGCTGCTCGGGATTGCTCGCGAAACGCTGGAACAGGCTGAGATCCAGACCGATGTACTCGACCTGAGCCTGCTCACCTCCGACTACGGCCGCAAGATCCATCCCTGCAAGGCTTGCGTGTCGACCGCAATGCCGCTGTGCCACTGGCCATGCAGTTGCTACCCGAACCACGCGCTGAACCAGACGCATGACTGGATGGCCGAGATCTACGAGCGCTGGACCGCCGCTCATGCGGTGATCATCGTCTCGCCGGTGTATTGGTACCAGAGCCCCAGCCCCTTGAAGCTGATGATCGACCGCCTGGTGTGCGCCGACGGCGGCAACCCCGATCCGACCTCGACCTCGGGCAAGAAGGCCGGCAAGGCGAAGGCACTCGAAATGGCGGGATGGAACTACCCGCAGCATTTGGCAGGACGTGCCTATGGGGTGATCGTCCACGGCGACGTAGCCGGCGTGGAAGGCTCGCGGCGCGCCCTGTCGGACTGGCTCGACTGGATGGGTTTCATCGACGCCGGAGCGCAAGCGCGATTGGATCGCTACATCGGCTACTACGAGCCCTATGCGACCAGTCACGAGGCGCTGGACAAGGATCAGCCGGTGCAGGAAGAAGCGCGCAATGTGGCGCGCGCCGTGGCGAAGGCAGTGGTCGACTTGCGTGCCGGCCGGCTCCAGGCGGTGCAGCCGAATCTGTCGCGGCCGCGCCCCAAGTAGGCGTTTGTCGCTTCGACTTCAAGAGAAAACCCGATGAGCGTGCCGCGCGTACTGTCGATTGCTGTAATCGCTTTGGCATTCGCCGCCTGCGGCGAGATGGCCGCGCTGCCAATCTCGGCCGGCACCGGGCCGCAGCCCACACTGCCGCCGCCACAGCGGACGCTGCTCCCCACGGTGAACATCGCGCCTGCCCAGGGTTGGCCACCCGGTGCGACACCGCAGGCAGCGCCGGGACTCCACGTGGCCGCGTTCGCCAGCGGCCTGGACCACCCGCGCTGGCTGTATGTGCTGCCCAACGGCGATGTGCTGGTGGCGGAGACCAACGCCCCACCCAAGCCTGATGACACGAAGGGGATCAAGGGCTGGGTGATGGGCTTGGTGATGAAGCGGGCGGGGGCAGGGGTGCCCAGCGCCAACCGCATCACGCTGCTGCGCGACACCGATGGCGACGGCGTGGCCGACCTGCGCACGGTATTGCTGCAAGGACTGAATTCGCCCTTCGGCATGGCACTGGTGGGCAATGATCTCTATGTGGCCAACTCCGACGCAGTGCTGCGCTTTCCCTACGCCAACGGCGACACCCGCATCACGGTGCCCGGCATCAAGCTGGTGGATCTGCCGGCCGGCCCGATCAACCACCACTGGACCAAGAATCTGATCGCCAGCCCGGATGGTACCCGGCTCTATGTCAGCGTGGGCTCGAACAGCAATGTGGCCGAGCGCGGCATGGAAGTGGAGGCCGCGCGCGCCGCGATCTGGGAGGTGAATCTCAAGAGCGGAGCGCGTCGTGTCTTTGCCTCCGGCCTGCGCAACCCGGTAGGCATGGCCTGGGAGCCTGATAGCGGTGCGCTGTGGACAGCGGTGAACGAGCGCGACGAGCTCGGCAGTGACCTGGTTCCGGACTATATGACTTCGGTGCGCGACGGCGGCTTCTACGGCTGGCCTTATAGCTACTTCGGCCAGCATGTCGACGAGCGCGTGACGCCGCAGCGGCCCGACCTGGTGGCCACGGCAATTGCGCCGGACTACGCGCTGGGGCCACACACTGCCTCGCTGGGCTGGCATCTTCCGTTGGCACCACGCTGCCCGCACCCTTCGCCAACGGCATGTTCATCGGCCAGCATGGCTCGTGGAACCGCCGGCCGCACAGCGGCTACAAGGTGATCTTCGTGCCCTTCGCAAACGGCAAGCCTGCCGGCGCCCCGATCGATGTGCTGACGGGCTTCCTCAGCGA
The DNA here is from genome assembly GCA_016712985.1 of Sulfuritalea sp. Classification (GTDB taxonomy): domain Bacteria; phylum Pseudomonadota; class Gammaproteobacteria; order Burkholderiales; family Rhodocyclaceae; genus Sulfuritalea. The sequence goes on from JADJQA010000009.1 coordinate 167,521, forward strand.
TGAAGGCAATGCCTACGGCCGGCCGGTCGGTGTGGCGCTCGACAAGCAGGGCGCATTGCTGGTCGACGACGATGTGGGCAATGTGGTGTGGCGGGTGACATCGGCCGCATCGAAGAAATGATTCTTCCAGCACTGTGTTTCAATCTTCCATGATCAGGAAAGCGCCGGCTGCGGCGCGTCTTCAACAATGCGGCGCAGGTAATGGAACCACATTCTTCTGGCACAGCATGAAGCCTTAAGGCGGCGGCTCTCGAAGGGAGCGCTCGCAGAAGCGATCAACAAGAAGTGGGGATCCTTGACGAGTTCAAGAAGTCGTTTCAGGCATCGGCCGTGGGCAACTTCGGCTCCGGCTGGACCTGGCTGGTGAAGAAACCTGATGGTTCCCTCGACATCGCCAACACCAGCGGTGCCGGTACTCCGATCACCGGTGCCGAGCAGGCCGCTGCTCACCATTGACGTGATGCCGCAGACAAGAGCAATGCCATGCCGCTGAAGGCTGGGGCCAGCAAGTCAATTGTCAGCAGCAACATCAAGGCTTTGGTGGACGACTGGAAGAAGGACGGATCGATCGGTAGCAGCCATCCGCCGACGAAGAAGAAGAAGGCAGTCAAGCAGGCCGTCGCCATCGCCCTGTCAAGGCTGGCAAGAGTCGCAGCGCATAGCTGTTCAAGCGCGACTGCGGCAGGTGCAGGCTGCCGAACAGGCCCTCCAGCCTGGGAGGCGGCGCCAACAGCTTGCCGCGCTTCGCTTCCAACAGCGAACAGTTTACGCGGGTCGGAGTTATGCGCTAGCCGCCGAGTGTCTGATCCCTGGTTCTTGAACCAGGCGAGTGCGTGCTCAAAATGCTGCGGATCGAAATCCGGCCAATACTCGTCCCTGACGTAGAAATCCGCATAAACGGACTGCACCGGGAGAAAGCCGCTCAGTCGGCGACCGCCTCCCCAGCGTACGATCAAATCCAGACGAGACACTTCATTTGACCGCAGGCCGCCATTCTTAAGGCCGGCCAGATCCCATTCCCAGCCATAGTTCACAAGTAGATTTACCTTCATACCTGCACCCTGGCGCTGCCGGAATTCCGCCAGCACCTTGGGGAATTGCTTCGACGTCTCATCACCGACCACCAGCAGAGCCGCTCCACGGCGTGCAATCTAAGCGAATGCAACCGAGGCCTCGCTGAATGC
>JADJQA010000010.1 GCA_016712985.1 Sulfuritalea sp.
TTGACGCTGCGCGAGCCCATATCAATTCCAGCGGTAATCATCTTGGATTCCTCCTGTAGATTCTCGTTTGCATGTCAAAAGCGCTCAGGCGGCCTGACGGCGCAGACCCAGTTGCTCCATGAAGGCGTCAACCCGCGCCTGGACACGCACTTCGTCGAACTCGCGCTCATCGCCCATGTTGCCTTCGAAGGTCATTATCGGCACCCCCGCCTTGGCGATGCCGCCGCGGTTCTCCATGATGCCGAGCGAGAGGCCTTCGCAGCCGCGGTTCAAGTGCAGCATGACGCCATCGACCTGCCATTCCTTGACGATGCGCAGCATCATCGCGGTCTTCAGACGTGGATCTGAAGAAGTGCTGCCACCGAAGTCGGATGACTTGTCGGCGGAACCGACCACTGCAGGCCCGTCTGGTGTTCATTTTCGATCCTGGCTTGTTCGGCACGGGGCGGCTTGAGCCCAACTGCCATCCGGCTTGTCCTCCCAGATGCCTTCGAGGGCGAAGGTGTAGAGCGAACCGATCGACACCGCGCCATAGGTCTCGAGGTAGCGAAAGATCTTGAGGAAGGACCAGGGCGGCTGCGTGTCGGACATCATGCGGCACTTCTCGTTGGGCACGGCGGCGATGCCGCGGGCCACGCGATCCCTTGACTTCCTCGTAGGGTTCGACGTGAAGTCGGCGCTACTTCTGCGAGGACTTCGACGGCGTCGCCAACACGACAGCGAGTGTTACATGTGACTACTCGTCGAGCGGCGCCGGCTTGGCCTTGTTCAGGGCGCAGATGTCGGCCCAACGACTGGTCGAGCGCATTTCGTTCTTGACCGCCTTGATGAACTTTTCGTCATCGAACTTGCGTCCCGTGGATTTCTCCAGGAACTCGATGCCGTCGTGCAACTGGTTGGTGACGTAGTCGAGGCGCGCCGCATTCATGTCCTTGTAGGGACCGACACCGACATCGACGTAGAACTGCGGCACCTTTTCCTGCAGCGCGACGTGCTGATACCACTTCGAGTGCGAGCAGCAGATCCGTCTGGAAAGTACCAAGTCCGGTTGGGAAACGCTACCGTAGAGGTACTGGTCTATGTGCATGCCGCCCCAGTAAATACGCATGGGAGCACAGATCACGGGCAAATCCGACCGACTCGGCGGCATCCATGCATTCCTTGGCGAATTTCTTGTCATGGGCGACGGCCGCCGCGTAGGGCTCGCCGGTCAGCGAATAGACGTCGCCTCGCCGAGGCCGGCCGGCAGCGCGTCGAGCGCCCAGGCGGAACCGGACCAGCGCAGACCGCCGTTGTCCTTGGCCTTGGCGTAGTTCGCGTAGTACTGTTCGCGCAGTTGTTTGGCCTTGCCCCACAGCTTTAGGGTCTCGCTCGGATACTTGTTCGGTGCATTCATCGTTCTCTCCCGTCAGTTCAGAACAGCTCTTCGTCGCTCATCGTTTCGAGGAAGGCCTCGATACGGATGCGGAAGGGGCCGATGGGGTTGGTAATGTCGAATTCCAGGAACAGCGTCGGAATGCCGTTGTCCTCAAGATGCTTTTTCAGATCTGGATAGTCACCCTCGTGCGGATCGCAGAACTTCTGCTGCAGGAAGATCGCCGCACGGGCGTTGAACTCCTTGGCCAGGCCGAGCACGTGATCGAAACGTGTGTGATTCGGGTAGTCCTTGGTCGGACAGGCCGGCCGATCGCAATAGCGGTCAGCGATCGCCTTGATCACGTCATCATCCGGCTTCGACTCGTTCCAGAAGTAGCGGGTGCCGGAACACTGATCGTCGATCACGATGGTTGATCCGACCGACTCGACCATGTGCATGAAGGCAAGGTCATCGTTCTCCGAGCCGATGGTCATGAAGCGAACACCTTCCGGACGATTCAACTGACGCGTGGGCAGTGCGGCAAGCACCTTCTTCAGCAGTTCGTTGTGCTCCCGCTTGTCCACGAACTGCGCAGTGATCGAGGCATACAGCGCCTCGACGCCCGTGACCTGGGGATTGACTGCCTTTGCGGTACTCAAACAACTGACGCAACAGGCGGCGGTTTCATCGACCACCGCCAACGCCTCCTGAGCATCGCATCGGTCAGCTCCTTGCCGGTGAGCGCCTGCAGGAAAGTGCGGAAGGACTGGAGCTCGGCATGGTGGGCCTTGCGCGCATGCGGCGACTGCACGTCATTGGGCATCGGCACGTAGTAATCCCATTGCACGCTGGGAACATTGCTGCGCCAGGAACTGAAGGTCTGCCGATACTGGATGCAGGACTGCGTCAGGGTCACGCCCTCGGCGTAATCGAAGCGACCCAGCAGACCCTGAGCGAGGGAATCGCGGCAGAAGGGACAGAACATGCCGAAGATATGCGGTTCGGTGACGTTCTGCGGTTCGTGTGCGCCAAGCACGCGAACCGGAAGCATGCCGGCGGCGATCAGCAATTCTTCCGCGGTGTAGGTGCACATGGTTGCGACAACCTGTCCACCGGTACGTGCTTTCCAATCCCGTGCGTAGTCGTGGCGTTTCTCATACCAGTTTCTGAACTGGTCGAACAAACCATCAGCCATTGATGTCTCCTTATTGGTATCCGCTCTCCGTCGCACTACGTTCGGGAGTTAGCGCTCATTGGATGCGGAACTATTGTTCTGCAAATGAAACATAATTCACATCCGGTGAGCCGAGTATGGTTCAAATAATCGCCGGAGTCAAGCCTTGTATGCAGTATTTTTCATGCTCTTCTTGATAGCATTTTTATCATTTAATATCCGATAGTTAAATATTTTTTCAACCACAAGTATCTTAGACCTAAAAAACTTTTCTTTGACATTGTTTAATATTCTGCACTATAGTGCATATCACTGTACATTTAAACCAGCCTTTCCTTGCCACTGGGCAGACGCAGATGGATACCACCCCAAAAGTCGAAATACATGTCCCGACGCGCTTCGTCGACGAATCGGTGGACACCGAATTCATTCAGGCGCTCGGCATCCGCGTCCGCGAATCCCGAGCTCGGCACGGCATGTCTCGCAAGGCGCTGGCCGTGAATGCGGAGGTTTCGGAACGCTATCTGGCACAGGTGGAGAGCGGCGAGACCAATCCATCCATCATCGTGCTGCGGCATGTCGCTCATGCGTTGGGAATATCGCTGATCGAGCTTCTGGAGCCGCAGCACAGTTCCCCCGAATATCGACTGATCGCCGGCTTTCTCGAACAACTCTCTCCAGCCCGGCTCGAAGAGGCCCTGCTGCGCCTGATGCGCGATTTCGGCAACGAAGACGCCGCGCGCCGAAAGCGCATTGCACTGGTAGGCCTGCGCGGCGCCGGCAAGTCCAGCCTCGGCCGCGCTCTTGCCGCCGAGTTGTCCCTGCCCTTCTTGGAACTCAACAGTGCGATCGAGGCCGAAGCGGGCATGAACCTCAATGAGGTTTTCATGCTCTACGGCCAGCCCGGCTATCGCCGGCTTGAGCGGCGCTGTCTTGAAGGCTTCATTGGCCGGCATCAGAGCGCCGTCATCACGGTCGGCGGCGGCATTGTTTCCGAGGCGGAAACCTTCAATCTGCTACTGATGAACTGCTTCACCGTCTGGGTCAAGGCGAGCCCCGAGGAACACATGTCACGCGTCATCGCCCAGGGGGATTTCCGGCCCATGGAAGGTAGTACCGAGGCCATGGAAGACCTGCGCCGCATCCTGCGTGCCCGCGAATCGCTCTACTCGAAAGCGGACTTCACGCTCGACACCACCGGGCGGCGGCCGGAAGAATGCCTTGCCCGGTTGCGCGAGGCCGTCACTGCACTGAAGCCAGCCAACACAACACACGGAGAACCGAATGAATGATCCAGAAGCCTCCCGGCAGTCCATCACCTATGACACGCATCCCGATCGCTACAAGCACTGGCGCCTGACATTCGCAGGCCCGGTAGCCACACTCCATCTGGATATCGACGAAGACGGCGGCATCAAGCCCGGCTACAAGCTGAAGCTGAACTCGTATGACCTGGGTGTCGATATCGAACTCCACGACGCGCTGCAGCGCATCCGCTTCGAGCATCCCGAAATCCGGAGCGTGGTCGTCACATCCGGCCGCGAGCGCATCTTCTGCTCTGGCGCCAACATCTTCATGTTGGGCCTGTCGACGCATGCATGGAAGGTGAATTTCTGCAAATTCACCAACGAAACGCGCAACGGTATCGAGGATTCCAGCCGCCACTCGGGGCTGAAGTTCATCGCCGCCTGCAATGGCACCACGGCCGGCGGCGGCTACGAACTGGCGCTCGCCTGTGACGAAATCATCCTGGTCGATGACCGTTCCTCCGCGGTGAGCCTTCCCGAAGTCCCGCTGCTCGGGGTGCTGCCTGGAACCGGCGGCCTGACCCGCGTCACCGACAAACGCCACGTCAGGCGCGACCATGCCGATGTGTTCTGCACCCTGACCGAGGGCATCCGCGCGGAGCGCGCCAAGGAATGGCGGCTGATCGACGACCATGCCAAACCCCAGCAGTTTGCCGCGAAGGTGAAGCAGCGCGCCGAAGATCTCGCCGCACAGAGTGACCGCCCTGCCGACGCAAAGGGCATACTTCTGCCCCCCGTCAAGCGCATCATCGACGGCGCCGGCTATCACTATGAAACCGTGGATGTGGCGATCGACCGCAAGGCGCGCCGGGCAACCCTGACCGTCGCCGCCCCTTCCTCCGGCGTTGCGAGCGACATCGACGGGATCACTGCTGCCGGCGCGTCCTGGTGGCCGCTGCTGATGGCACGGGAGCTCGACGACGCTATCCTGATGTTGCGTACCAACGATCTGGAAATCGGCACCTGGGTGCTGAAGACCAGCGGCGACGCCCAGCTCGTGCTGGATACCGACGCGGCGCTGGCGCGGCACCACCAGCACTGGTTCGTCCGCGAAGTGATCGGCATGCTGCGACGGACGCTGGCGCGCCTCGACGTCACGTCGCGCACCCTGATTGCGATGGTCGAGGGCGACACCTGCTTCGCCGGCACGCTAGCCGAACTGCTGCTTGCCGCGGACCGCAGCTACATGCTCTGCGTGCCTGACGATCTCCAGCAGGAAGCCAGTATCACGCTGTCCGAGATGAATTTCGGCAGCTACCCGATGGTCAATGGCCGTTACCGCATCGCCGCCCGCTTCTATGAAGAGGAGGCGCCGATCGCCGCTGCCAGGGCGGCAGTCGGCAGACCGCTGGGAGCCAAGGAAGCTGCTGAGCTGGGTCTGGTAACCGCCACGCCGGACGACCTCGACTGGGAAGACGAGATCCGCATCGTTCTGGAAGAGCGCGCCAGCCTCTCGCCGGACGCGCTGACCGCGATGGAAGCCAACCTTCGCTTCGGCCCCGGTGAAACCATGGAAACCCGCGTCTTTGGCCGGCTTTCGGCCTGGCAGAACTGGATTTTCATCCGACCCAACGCGGTCGGCGAAACCGGCGCGCTGAAGGTCTTCGGCAGCGGCAACAAGGCCAAGTTCAACTGGGAACGCGTCTGACACAAGCTCGTCATTCCGGCGCACGCCGGAATCCAGAAGTCCACGCAAAAGCTCCTGGATTCCGGCATTCGCCGGAATGACGATAAAAGCAGCATCCCCAATCCCCCACAGGAGAGCACCATGAGCATCGATTACAGCCAGAAAATCCCCAACAATGTCGGCCTTGCCGAAAACAGGACCCTGCAACGCGCCCTTGAGCACTGGCAGCCGGAGTTCATCGACTGGTGGAAGGACATGGGGCCGGACGACTCGCAGAACTTTGATGTCTACCTGCGCACCGCGGTCAGTGTCGATTCCGCCGGCTGGGCGCACTTCGACTACGTCAAGATGCCGGAGTACCGCTGGGGAATCTTCCTCAATCCGGCCGAAGCCGGGCGCAAGGTGAATTTCGGCGAACACAAGGGCGAAGCCGCCTGGCAGGAAGTGCCGGGCGAATACCGCAGCAACCTGCGCCGCCTGATCGTCACCCAGGGCGACACCGAGCCCGCCTCGGTCGAGCAGCAGCGCCATCTGGGCCTGACCTGCCCCTCGCTCTATGACATGCGCAACCTGTTCCAGGTGAATGTCGAAGAAGGACGCCACCTCTGGGCCATGGTCTACCTGCTGCACGCCTACTTCGGCCGCGACGGTCGCGAAGAAGCCGAAGCCCTGCTCGAGCGCCGCTCGGGCGATGCCGACAATCCGCGCATCCTTGGCGCCTTCAACGAAAGGACGCCGGACTGGTTGTCGTTCTTCATGTTCACCTACTTTACCGATCGCGACGGCAAGTACCAGCTCTGCTCCCTGGCCGAGTCCGGCTTCGACCCGCTGGCGCGCACCTGCAAGTTCATGCTGACCGAAGAAGCGCACCACATGTTCGTCGGCGAATCCGGCGTCGGCCGCGTGATCCAGCGTACTTGCGAAGTCATGAACCAGTTGACGACCGATGACGTGGCGAAGATTCGCGCCGCCGGTGTGATCGACCTGCCCACCATCCAGCGCTACCTGAACTTCCATTTCAGCGTCACCATGGATCTCTTCGGCGCCGACGTCTCGTCGAACGCCGCCACCTTCTACAACACCGGACTCAAGGGCCGCTACGAGGAGACCAAGCAGGACGACGACCATCTGCTCAACAATGCGAGCTATCCGGTACTCGAAGTCGTCAACGGTGAGGTCGTCACGGCCCAGGCCCCCTACCTCAATGCGCTCAACGAGCGTCTGCGCGACGACTATGTCCGCGATGCCGTCGCCGGCATCGAGCGCTGGAACAAGATCATCCAGAAGCAGGGCATCCCCTTCGTCCTGAGAGCGCCGCACAAGGCCTTCAACCGCAAGATCGGGCCCCTGTCCTCGTCGAAGATATCGCCCACGGGCAAGGTGCTCTCGGAAGCCGAATGGACACACCACCACCTTGAATGGCTGCCCTCGATCGAGGACCGCGCCTTCGTCAGTTCGCTGATGGGCCGCGTCGCGGAGCCTGGGAAGTTCGCCAACTGGATCGCGCCTCCGGCACGCGGCATCAACAATCAGCCGGTGGATTTCGAGTACGTGCGCTTCAACTGAAAAGTCATAACTCTTTCGACGCGACGCAGAGACGCAGAGAACGCAGAGAACGCAGAGGAAGGGCTCAGATTCGCCGTCGGGGATTCTCTGCGTACTCTGCGTCTCTGCGAACTCTGCGATTAGTGAGGTTTTCGCCTAACATCCGGCGCGAGGAATTAACATGACTACTGCCACCACCACTGCTGGAACGATCATGCGCCAGCACCTGATCGACCCCGAGATCTGCATTCGCTGCAACACCTGCGAGGAATCCTGCCCGGTTGGCGCGATCAGCCACGACTCGCGCAACTACGTGGTCGACGCGGCGAAGTGCAAGTTTTGCCATAACTGCATCTCGCCCTGCCCCACCGGCGCCATCGACAACTGGCGCCACGTTCGGGCGGAAGCGCCCTATCCGCTGGCCGAGCAACTGCTGTGGGATACGCTGCCGGAGCAGGTCGCCGTGGAGGAAAGCCAGCCGACGGGAGCAGACAGTCCGGCGACGACGCTGCCCGACGACGTGGAACGAATTGCCGCGGCGGCCACATCCGGTCAGGGCGGCGTCGCCCCTCCGCCCTGGTCGGCCGCGCATCCCTACGTGAATCTCTACTCGATCCAGAACCCGGCGGTGGCCACCGTCAGCGGCAACTTCCGCCTGACGGCCGAGGAAGCGTCGAGCGACATTCGCCACATCGTGCTCGACTTTGGCAATGCCTCATTTCCGGTGCTCGAAGGCCAGACCATCGGCATCCTGGCGCCGGGGCTCGATGCCAGCGGCCGCTCGCACCACGTGCGCCTTTACTCGGTAGCCAGCCCGCGCGACGGCGAGCGCCCCAAGTACAACAACCTCTCGCTGACCGTAAAGCGCGTCACCGAGGACCATGGGGGCAAGGAGGCGCAGGGTGTCGCCTCGAACTTCCTCTGCGACCTGAAGAAGGGCGACAAGGTCAACGTCGTCGGCCCCTACGGCACCAGCTTCCTGATGCCCAACCATCCCGGCAGCAACCTGCTGATGATCTGCACCGGGACCGGGTCTGCGCCAATGAGGGCGATGACGGAACGCAGGCGGCGCAAATCCGTCCCCAACGAAGACGGCAAGCTGATGCTGTTCTTCGGCGCCCGCAGCGCCGCCGAGCTGCCCTACTTCGGTCCGCTGACGCGGCTGCCAAAAGAATTCATCGATATCCACCTGGCCTTTTCAAGAGTGCCCAGGCAACCCCGCCAGTATGTGCAGGACCTGATTCGCGCACGCGCCGCGGATGTCGCGGCATTGCTGCGCGACGAAAACACTTATCTCTACCTCTGTGGTTTGAAGGGTATGGAAAAGGCGTTGACGAAGCCTTCAGTGAGGTCTGCCGCCGCCATGGCCTGGACTGGAAGGCGCTCCATGCCGAGTTGCTGCGGCAGGGACGTTATCACGTGGAAACCTATTGACCACAGCGTGTGGTGCGAACGCGACGTGCGACGCTGACCTCCGGTCCGAGACACGGGGATGAGGCCAAAGTGTGCTGGCGCATTAAGCTCCGAAAGCAATAGAATCGCCGCTGGACCGGGGTGCCAGCACCGACGAAACTGCGTGGGCACAATCCGGCATTGCCGATCAATTTCGCGGAAGGACTCCACAATGTACAAGCTTCTGACTGCCGCCGTCTCGATGGCCCTCGTTTCCTCGTTCGCGCTGGCCCAAGCATCGGCCGACAAGAAATCTGGCATCGAGATCAAGGACTACCCAGGGAATACTCCACCCACCGAGAAGGTCGCGACCCTCAAGCTCAAGGGAGATGCCAAGGCAGGCCAGGCAGATTACAAGGCATATTGCGAAGCCTGTCACATGCCTACAGGAGGTGGGACTCCCGATGGCAGCATCCCGCAACTGGCGGGTCAGCACTCCAGCGTGGTGATCAAGCAACTGGCCGACATTCGATCCGGGCTGCGTTACAACCCCACGATGTATCCGTTTGCCAGGAAATTGCCCGATCCGCAGGCCATCGCCAACGTTGCGGCTTATATCGGAACCCTTTGCATCCCACTCGATTCCGGCAAGTATCAAGGCCCCGATGCGGCCAAGCAGGTCGCCGAAGGCAAGCGACTGTACGAGAAGGAATGCGCCCAATGCCACCAACCGAACGGCGAGGGTCTGAAGGAGATGTTCTACCCGGTGCTCGCGGGCCAGCACTACCAGTACCTGCTGCGTCAGATGACCGAGATTCACGATGGAAAGCGCGTCGAAGTTCCCCCGGAAATGCTCAAGGTCATCACCAAATACAACAATGCCCAGTTGGCTGCCATCTCTGCCTATCAGGCGAGTCTGACCACCCCCGGCTCGATGCTGAGGTCGGGCGGGTCGATGTGCAAGACGGCGTCGGCGAAAGGCGGCAAGACGTAGTAGTGCAATCTGGCAAACGCTGGCTGGCAGGGACGGCAAGATTCGGGCCGTCGAGACGATCGAGCGCGGACACCGAAAGATGAAGCTGTTCCCGACTTACGCCCGGCGGAACGCTCCCTTGGCAAGCGGCACGGCATCGCCCGTCAATTCCTCCCGCGAAGCATCCACCGACCGCGTTGTTACCGCGTGAGTGCTGACCGCGCTGGCCCGCGCGTATTCAGATCGGATGTCGCCGCCTGCGCAGCCATTGTCGAAACAGTCGGCGCTGGCAAGACGGCGAGTCCGGATTGCAGCAATCCCTTCTCACGGCGTGTCGGGATCGCGCATCCGCGCGGGGATGTCACGCTGCGAATGCAGCAAGCGCCAGACATCGGGCGACGCAGCAGACGCTGGAGCGAAGGCCGACGCGCACATCAGTGCGAGTGAAAGTCCAAGAGCAAAGCAAACACTTTCGGCTTCGCCGCGCGACGCTGTACCATCCGCAGCCGGAATCCCGGCCGGATCGTATCGAGCACCGAATCACGCGCAGGCGGAAGTTCCCGGCGGGGGCGCGGCGCGCTGGCGCCGGCGCGACGGCGCCGGGACAACACATTGATGGAGCACAAGGCATGGCGCAGGCTGGCGAATCGGAGTTTGGTTTCCTTGCGGACGACACGCGCGCCATTGCGCTCGGCATGGCCCTGCGCTGGACCTGGACCACGCAGACGCAACTGCTGAACCTGCTGCGCGCGGTCGGCAGCCGGTCCGCGCAGACGGCCAAGGCATTCACCGGCGAACAGATCAAGAGCGCCTGGTGGCGCCTGAAGCAGGTCGGCCTGTTGCAGGAGCAGAACAATCGGCCGGGTTACGTCCGCCTCACCGATCCCTTGCGCATCGCCCTGTACCGGGAACTCCTCGACAAGATTCCACTCGATCTTGCGCGCAATGCGATGTGCCGGGCCGAGAATATTCCATTGGCCCGTTTCGACTACCAGTGGCCGACCTATGATCAAGGCATCACCGTGGCATTGCTCCGGCTGGCGGCGTTTTCCGGCGCCGACCAAGAGACCCTGGCGCGCATGCAGTCGCTGATCAGCTACCGCCTGGACTGGAACTCGGTGCTGAGCGAGGCCTGCTACGAGGCCTTCGATGCCGGATTGTTCGAGCGCATCACGCCGGGCTGGCGCTGGGAAATGCTGTCTCATGCCGTGCAGTCGGTGGTCAAGAACTGGCGCGTGGATTCCCTGCCGATGGCCCGGCATGCCGAGAGGCTGCCGCCGGAGGCATTGCGCGAGGCGCCGGATTCCCTGCGTCTCCAGCTTGCCGAGTGGATGTTGCAGCGGGGTGACGTGGCGCGGATGAACCAATATCTGGCCGCCTACGACGGCGCCTCCGCCGATGCGATGAAGGCGGCGGCGGCGGTCCAGGCGGGACGGTGGGAGCCGGCCCAGCTCGCCATGGAAGCGGCGCTGAAGCGCCGTCAGGCAGAGGTTGGCGCGCGCAAGCGGGTGTTCCCGGAGTCACTCGCGTGGTATTACCCGTTGGCGCTGCTGGTGCGGCAAAGTTCCAAGGCCTTGGAAACGGCGCGCAAGTTCTGCCTTGGCGAATCCGGCTCGCGCACCCCTGCGCCCTATGCCGGGTGGGGCTTGTGGGTGCATGTCGTGGGAGCCCGGCTGGGCGAGTGGCCGCTGGATCGCCGCTGCCTCGAATTTCAAACTCATTCATCACAGCGGATCGCCCTCGAAACCGTGTTGTGGAAGCTGCTGTTGCGGGCCTGGGCCGGTGCGGAAAGCGCGGGGCCGCCGCAGGATGCCAAGGCGCTCGACAAGGTGGTGGCCGAACTCCATTCGCGCTTGCGCAAACTCGGCCTCGACTGGCTCGACGCTCAGGTGGCCGGCGCGCAGGCGGTGATTTTCGGCGAGGATGCGCCCGCCGGGTTTGTTCTCGGCAGCGGGCAGGAGGCCTGGCGCAACGTGCTGGCCTCGCTGCTGGATCTGAGCGGCGAGTCCTCGGCCGCCGGCAAGACGGCAGCGGCCGGCGACACCCGCATTCTGTGGGCGCTGCGTCTGGGCAAGGGCGGTCGCGTCGATGCCATCGAAGCCATGGAGCAGAAGCAGGGAACGCGCGGCTGGAGCAAGCCGAAGGGGGGGGGGGGGGGGGGGGCGCGGGGGGGGGGGGGGGGGGGGGGGGGGGGGGGGGGGGGGGGGGGGGGGGGGGAGGCGGGGGGGGGGGGGGGGGGGGGATGGGGGGAGGGCGCGGCAGCGGGGCGGCGGCGGGCGGGGGGGGGGGGGGGGGGCCGGGGGGTCGGGGGGGGGGGGGGGGGGGGGGGGGGGGGGGGGGGGGGGGGGGGGGGGGGGGGGGGCGGAGTGAGGGGGGCGGGGGGGGGGGGGGGGGCGGGGCGGGGCGGCCGCCGGGCCGGCGGGCGGGGGGGGGGGGGGGAGGGGGGGGGGGGGGGGGCGGGGCCGGGGGGGGGGGAGCGGCGGGGGGGGGGGGGGCCGTGGGGGGCGGGGGGGGGGGCGGCGCGGGGGGGGGGGGGGGGGGGGGGGGGGGGGCGGGGGGGGGGGGGGGCTGGCCGGTCGGGCCCTGCGCCGCTGGCAGCCATCGCCGCGGTGGATTGGCCGCGCGGCAAGGCGGTGCGCGTCACCAGCGTCGACGCGAGCAAACTCAAGCTGACGGTGAAGACCGAGCGCGACTGGTTCCGCGTCGATGGCCGCGCCGAACTCGACGAGGGCCGGGTGTTCCAACTCCAGGCGCTGCTCGCGGCGGCGGCCGGCAAGAGCCGCTTCGTGGCGCTCGGCGAAGGCGAATACCTGGCCCTGTCCGCCGCACTGCGCGAGCGGCTGGCCGCCTTGTCGGCGGTGGTGGAGATTGACAAGGGCGGCATCAAGGCGCCGAGCCTGGCCAGCGCCTGGCTCGACGAAACGCTGGAGGGCATCGCGGTCGAGACCGACAAGGCCTTCCGTCAGCGGGTCGAGCGCCTGCGCGCGGCGCAGGACATCCGGCCCGCCGTGCCAAGCGGCTTGCAAGCGGAACTCCGACCGTATCAGGAGGACGGCTACCAATGGGCGGCGCGCCTGGCCGAAGCGGGTTTCGGCGCCTGCCTGGCCGACGACATGGGCCTGGGCAAAACGGTACAGGCGCTGGCGCTGCTGATTGCGCGCGCGGCGGGCGGTCCCGCGCTGGTGGTGGCGCCGACCTCGGTGTGCGGCAACTGGATGGCCGAGGCGGCGCGCTTCGCGCCGGGCCTCAACTGCCGCATCTATGGCGAGGGCGAGCGCGCCGGCGTGGTCGATACGCTGCAAGCGGGCGACGTGCTGATCGTCTCGTATACGCTGATGCAGCAGGGAGCCGAAAGCTTCGGCGCGCGCACCTGGCACACGCTGATTGCCGACGAAGCGCAGGCGGTGAAGAACGCCGCCGCCAAGCGCAGCCAGGCCTTGTTCGACCTGCCCGCGGATTTTCGGCTGGCCTTGTCCGGCACCCCGGTGGAGAACCGGCTGGCCGATCTCTGGTCGATCATGCGCTTCTGCAACCCCGGCCTGCTCGGCACCCTGCCGCGCTTCAACGAACGCTTCGCCGGCCCGATCGAGCGCGATCGCGACCGCGATGCCCAGCGCCTGCTGCGCCGCCTGGTCGCGCCCTTCGTGCTGCGCCGAACCAAGGCGCAGGTGCTCGAGGACCTGCCGCCGCGCACCGAACTGGTCCTCGCGATTGCTCCCGAGCCCGACGAGGCCGCGCACTACGAGGCGCTGCGCCGGCTCGCCATCGCCGAGTCGGAAGACCTGGCGGAGCACAACGCCGGCCAGGCGCGCTTGCACATCCTCGCCCAGCTCACCAGGCTGCGCCGCGCCGCCTGCGATCCGCGCCTGACCACGCCCGATCTGGCCTTTGTCGGCGCCAAGGTGCGCGCCTTCGCCGAACTGGCGGCGGATCTGGTAGCCAACGGGCACAAGGCGCTGGTGTTCAGCCAGTTCGTCGACTTCCTGACCCTGCTGCGCGAACCGCTCGATGCCGCCGGCATTGCCTATCAGTACCTCGACGGCGCCACCCCGCAGGCCGAACGCACGCGCCGTGTCGCCGCCTTCCAGGCCGGCGCCGGCGATCTGTTCCTGATCAGCCTCAAGGCCGGCGGCTTCGGCCTCAACCTGACGGCCGCCGATTACGTCGTGATCACCGATCCGTGGTGGAACCCGGCGGCCGAAGACCAGGCGATGGGCCGCGCGCACCGCATCGGCCAGCAGCGCCCGGTGACGGTGTATCGCCTGGTGAGCAAGGGCACGCTGGAAGAACGCATCATCGAACTGCACCACGACAAGCGCGCGCTGGCCGAAGGCGTTTTGGCCGAAGGCGAAGCCGGCATGGCGCTACCCTCGACCGACGATCTGCTGGCGCTGATGCGGGATCTCGCGTGAGCGGGCCGGCGCAGCCCTGACTCTGCGACCGATCAGGCGGCCGCCTTCCGCGCTCCGGTTCTGCGCTGGTGGTATTTCCAGGACAGCTCTTCCCACTCAAGAGTCAGGCTGCCGCCCGTGGATTCGTGCTGGGTTTCCCAATTGGTCAGCAGGTCCAGGCAGGCATGATCGATATAGTCGAGATGCTCGAAATGGATATGGACTTCCGAGCCCTGACGCACGCGCTCCAGTTCGGCGGCCAGCAAGGGCAGGCGAATCAGCGTGGCCGAACCGGTCAGGTGGAGGTTCAGGCGGTTGTTGAGGAAGTCCTCGTCCCAGCGGATTTCGAGATGGGAAAACACATACAGCAACTTGAGCAACGAAAGGAACAGGCCGAACAGCACGCCCTTGAGCAGATCGGTGGAAACGATGACGATGATCGTGGAAAAATAGATCGCCGCCTCGGTCTTGCCGTACAGCAGCAGCTTGGGAACAACCTTCGGATAGGCCAGCTTGTAGCCGGTGAACACCAGCAGCCCCGCCAGGCTCGCCACCGGGATATAGGCCAGGGTAAACGGCAGCACCACGACGAACACCAGCAGCCAGACCCCATGCAGGATCGCCGAACTGCGGGTTTGACCGCCGGCATCCACATTCGCACTGGAGCGCACGATCACTCCCGTCAGCGGCAGTACGCCGAGCAGGCCGCAAATCGCGTTGCCGGCTCCCTGCGCGGTCAGTTCCTTGTCGTACTTGGTGCGCGGACCCTGGTGCATCTGATCCACCGCGGTGGCGCACAGCAGGGTTTCGGCGCTGGCAATGAAAGCCACCGAAGCCGCCGCGATCAGCACGCCGCTGTCGAAAACCCGCTTGAGGCCTTCGAGGGTCGGATACTGGATCACCGACCAGATGTTGTTGATGTCCTCCGGATTCTTCAGCAGATCCGGGATGTACTTGATTTTGAGCTGCAGCAATGCCGCCACGCCCACCGCAACGACGATGGCCACCAGCGGGGCCGGCAACATCTTGAGTTTCCTGGGTGCGAAGCTTGCCCACAGGGCGATCACGGCGATCGTCAGCGCGCCGATCAGCAGGGTCTGCAACGGCGTCCCGCCGTCGTACAGCGCGTGGGACAAGGCGCCGGGAATGCCCGCCAGGTTGTCGAAACCCGCGCCGATCGGCTTGCCGTCCAGCATCACATGGAATTGCGAGGCAAGAATCAGCACGCCAATCCCGGCCAGCATGCCGTGGATCACCGCCGGCGAAACCGCGCGGAACCATTGCCCCAGCTTCAGCAAGCCCGCCGCTATCTGCATCAACCCGGCCAACAACACGATCACACCCAGCATGGGCAGGCCAAACTGCTGCACGATCTGCCAAACGAGCACGGTCAGGCCCGCCGCCGGGCCGCTCACCTGCAAGGGCGAACCCGCCAGCAGGCCCACCACCACGCCGCCAACGATGCCGGTAATCAATCCGGCGGTAGGCGGCACGCCGGAAGCAATCGAAATGCCCATGCACAGCGGCAAGGCCACCAGGAACACGACGATCGAAGCCATCGCGTCCTTGCCGAAATTGCGGCGGTAATACTCGAATGTCGATGCTGCCTGCGTCATCTGCCAGTCGCTCCCTGACTTGGTGTTCCGGATTGTTGCCGGCCGCTTCTTTTTACATGGCCTTGCCTATGGATTCTAGCGGATTTGGTGCACCGAACAAATCGTCCGGCCTCCCGAAATTGCGACTCATCCTCGATCGAGGCATTTGCCGCTCTGGCGTTGCTGCCAGTTCCAGGCAACACAAGCACGGACAGCGAGTGCATCCAGCGCCGCCGTATTCGATGAGCGTGGGTTGGCGCCCGCGGCAAACGGCCTCCCAGCCTATGCACGCCAGGTTGATGTATGTCGGCAACACCCGGAAAGCGCTGCGCGCGCGCTCCGGAGCAACCGCGTTGCCTGCCTGCGCCGGAATCGGCAACGTCAGGCAACCACCGCCTTGCGCGGATTGGCCCGGGCATCCTCGCCTTCGGCATCCTCGACCGGATCATCGTCAGCGTCGCCGAAGCGCACAATATGCACGCCGGCCGGCAGATCGGCCTTGCGGCGGGAAAGTTCGGCCAGCCATTGGTTTCCGGGTGGCGCGAGAACATCCATCAGGCTCAAGGTTCGCTGCGTCATTTGCGGCTCCTGCGATTCTTCCATCTTGTTGGACAACTGGATTTGCGCGTCCAGGGTCACGTCCTCCGCAGTCCCTTGTGACTACTAACCCCGGCGAGGGCGCCGGGGACATAAAGGCGAAGGCCCCGCGGAGGCGGGGCCTTCGGGCGGCTGGAAGGAGGAAACCAGCCGCCGGGGGAAGCTGTGCCTAGTGACCGAAGTAACGACGCGAAGCGGCGAGAAATTTGAGGATCACATCCGACTGCATATCCGTCTCCATTGCTGTTCTGATCTTAGGGGCCATTGTTGAGATGGGGTCGGCATCCATCGGTTCAAGCCAAAATTGCAACAACTTGTTTCACGAGTCATGACCCTCCTTCGCGCCTTGACTGCGGCTTGCGTCTGGTTGTTGCCGGAGTGGCAGACTGCTGAACCGTGACGGATCCCTTGAGAATCGGATTGAATGGCATCGGTCCTCCCTGGTTGCGGTGGAATCCCGTCGAATCTGGACAGCCCAAGCGTCAGATGCCAGTAATTCCAGGATTCTGGAGAAAACCAGCCGGGCCGGGCGTCGGACCAAACCTGTTTGATTCTGGACCGACTTCGGCTTCAAGTGCCTTGACATCGTCGAACGGATACTCTGGAACATTTGTCACAGCCCGCCCCTCTGATGTCAATTATTTTGGACACATTGAAGGAGGAGGACAACCCCGCGCCGCGATTCACGCCTGATCCAGAGCAGGCCGGATGGCCCCAGCCACGTTAGCGTGGAGAGCACTCTTCAAACCCCTGATCCCCTCCAGCGCACCGACCGGGATGCCAACGTCGCGCAAATGCGTCACCTGCCATTCGCTCGGGTTGATGCGGACGATCGGCGCGCCGAGATCCTGGGCGAAGCTGCGCACCGTGGCGATGGCGCTGCCGGCGCCGACCTCGATGGCCACCGGACGTTGCGCCCTCGCCCGCCACTCGTGCAGCCGAACCATCTGCATGTCTGTGCGACCGTCCGCCCAGTCCCAGTCGTTGAACATCAGGATCGCGGGCCGGGCCAGACCGCCGCACCGGGGGCAGCGCGGCAAGTCTGATGTCATGTGGCAGTTTTCCGCGTCGAGCTTCGGCGTCAGCGCTTCTGCACTCCAGATCGCCTCGGTGCAACGTTCCAGGCATTGCAGGTGATGGATCGAGCCGTGGCATTCGACGACGCTTGCCTCGGCAAATCCGGCGCGCTGGAACTGCCCATCGACGTTGCTGGTGAACACGAAGGCGCCGTGCGGCATGCTCGCGGCGATATCGCGCAGCATGCCAAAGCCCTCGTGCGGGACGGTCTCGCGGTAGAGCCCCAGCCGATGGCCATAGAAGCCCCAGGCCAGTGCCGGGTCAGCCCTGAAGGCGGCCGGCGAGGCAATTTCCTCGAAGCGGATGCGCGCGCGGCCAAGTGCCGGATAGGCCTGCCAGAATCCCCTCGGCCCGCGGAAATCCGGCAAGCCGGAATCCACGCCCATGCCGGCTCCGGCGCAGATGACAAGCGCGTCGGCCTGGCCGATCAGCCGCGCGGCGGCGGTGTAGCGCGCGGCGAGACCGGACATCGCGTCAGACGAATTCCTTCAGCCGCCAGGCGTCGTCGAACAGCGCATCCAGTTTCGGGTGGCTGCCGCGCAAGCCGGCGACGACCTCGCCTGCCCAGTCGAAGTAGTCGGCCTTGCGCTGCGCCGACCAGTCGGCCGGAGGTGCGGTCGCCATGTCGCGCAGGTTGCAGGTCTTGTCGGCCAGCTTCACCAGCCTGGCGCATGGCGAGGCATGGCGCGCATGCTCGATCTGAAGCTGCTTGCGCAGCTTCTTGGCCAGCGTCTTGTCGTCGGTGACTTCCAGCACCACGCCGGTGATCTCGTCGCCGAAGGCTTGCCGTAGTTCCTGCTCGGTGGTGTCCGTGTCCTCGATGGTGTCGTGCAACAGCGCGGCGCAAAGCGCCACCGGATCGGTTACGCCGCACTCGTTGGCGAGCAGGTCGGCCACGGCAATCGGATGGTTGATGTAGGGCGAGGCGTCTACATCCTTGCGCCGTTGCTGGCGGTGCTTGTCGGCGGCGAAGCGCGCTGCCTTGATGACGATGGCGATTTCAGTGCCGCGCATGTCCCAGTCCTCTCGGTGTCCATCCAGGTCCGGACGTTTACTGCTTGCGGCTGTATGTGCCGGTCAGCGTTGCCTTGCCGATGGAATTGGCATTGATCATGAAACCGGCAAGGGCGGCGGTCGCTCCCGATGGCAAGTCGAGCTTGAACGCGTCGGCGTGGACGCTGCCGGCGAGGACAAGCCAGGCGGCAAGCAACAGACCGGGACGAACCATGATGGCTCCTTGAAAAAGGGGAAAATCAAGAGACTCGGGCGTGAGATTAGCAGAGTCGTCCCTGATTTCCCATCCCTCGTCGCCGCGCTTCATTTGCCGCCGGCGCTGTACACCGATTGCCCGGCCCCTTGCAACTCCGCCATGAACGATATACCGCGCAATATGCTCGACCAAGCCTTGCAACTCGACCTGTGCGACCCGCGCCTGATGAGCCGCTTCGACAACAGTTTCGTCCGCGATCTGCCTGCCGATCCCTTGCAGCGCGATGTCCCGCGCCCGGTGCGCAACGCCTGCTACAGCAAGGTCAAACCCACGCCCGTCACCGCGCCCCGCTTGCTGGCCTGGGCGGACGCGGTCGGCGAGCTGCTGGGCATTGCGCGCCCTGATGCCGCGAGCGGAGCAGCGGCGGAGGTCCTGGGTGGCAATCGCGTGCTGCCGGGCATGCAGCCCTATGCCGCGCGCTACGGCGGCCACCAGTTCGGCAACTGGGCCGGCCAGCTTGGCGATGGCCGCGCGCTGACATTGGTCGAGGTGATCGGCCCGGACGGACAGCGTCGCGAGCTGCAACTCAAGGGCGCCGGCCGCACACCCTACTCGCGCACCGCCGACGGGCGCGCCGTGCTGCGCTCCTCGGTGCGTGAATTCCTTTGTAGCGAGGCCATGCACCATCTCGGCGTGCCTACAACGCGCGCGCTCTCCCTGGTCGCCACCGGCGAATCCGTGGTACGCGACATGTTCTACGACGGCAATCCGCAGGCCGAGCCCGGCGCCATCGTCTGCCGCGTCGCGCCGTCCTTCGTGCGCTTCGGCAACTTTGAAATCCTCGCCTGGCACGACGAACTGGATGAACTCAAGCGCCTCGCCGATTACGTCATCGCGACCCACTATCCGGAACTGGGCGAACCCGCGCCCGAGGTGTATGCACGCTGGTTCGAGGAGATCTGCCGCCGCACCGCGCTGATGGTCGCCGACTGGATGCGCGTCGGCTTCGTTCACGGCGTGATGAACACCGACAACATGTCGATCCTCGGCCTCACCATCGATTACGGCCCCTACGGCTGGCTGGAGGGTTACGACCTGGGCTGGACGCCGAACACCACCGATGCCGAGGGTCGCCGCTATTGTTACGGCCGGCAGGCGGAAATCGCGCAGTGGAATCTGCTGCGCCTGGCTGGCGCCCTGTCGCCGCTGATCCCGAACCGCGCGGACCTGGAAGCCGGGATCCGCACCTACGGGCGGGTCTATGGCGAATGCTCGCGGCGCATCATGGGCGACAAGCTTGGCCTGCTCAACTTCACCGCGAGCGACGACGCGCTGGTGGCAGACCTTGTCACCGCCTTGCATGCCACCGAGACCGACATGACTTTGTTCTTCCGCCGGCTTGCCGATGTCCCGGTGGATGAGGCCGCAGCCGGCTTGAGCGACGACGCGCTGCTCGCACCGCTGCGTCACGCCTTCTATGCCGACGCTGGCGACGCCGGGCGCCATCTGGTGGGCTGGCTGCGTCGCCATGGCGACCGCGTGCGCCGCGACGGCGAGGCGCCCGCCGTCCGCAGGGCGCGGATGAATCGCACCAACCCGAAGTACGTGGCGCGCAACTACCTGGCCCAGCTCGCCATCGATGCGCTGGCCGATGGTGATGCGTCCGTCATCGAACGGCTGCTCGGCGTGCTGCATCACCCCTACGACGAGCAGCCGGAACACGAGGATCTGGCCGCGCGCCGACCCGAGTGGGCGCGGCACAAGGCCGGCTGCTCGGCGCTGTCTTGCAGCTCCTGAACGCAAAGCGGCCAGCGCGAACCCACACCACCTGACAGAGCGAATCGAGCATGGAAACCATTGTTGTACGGATCAGCGGAATGAAGGACGAGGAATGCGTACGCACCGTGGCCAACGCGATCCAGGATCTGCCCAGCATCGGCCACATCGAGGTCTCGCTGGAGAAGGGCGAAGCCAGTGTCGAGCATGGCCGCTTCATCAGCCCGGACGACATTCTGCGCGCCATCGTGGATGCCGGCTACGAAGCCACCTGCTGAACATTGCGCGGCCAAAGGCGAAAAGCCCGTTTCGGCATGTCACCAGAACGGGCTTTTTGCTTACCGCTTTAGCTGTACTTGTAGTGCGCCCGCAAGCTGGAACTCAAATCGGCGCTGCCCGTCGGGGCTGGAGCCCGGAAGACTCCTGGTCAAGGTAACACTGGACTTCGCGAACGTTTGTGTAGCGCTAGGTTTCCCTGGAATTGCCTGCAAGTCGAGGCGATTCAACTGTAGGCCTCTGCGCGCGCAATGTCAAATCGAGCATCGCGGTCGTCTGCCGATTCGCCAGCCACGTACAGCGTCGATTGGGTGTAGCATCTGCCGCGGCGCACCGGCAACAGGTCAGAATGGCGGAGCCGGGCAAGGCCGCCTGCACGGTTCGACCGCGTTGCTGATCGATCGGCATGTGCCGCCACAATTTGCACTTTCAGGAGAACTCAAATGGCCAAGGGACAATTGCGCAGCAATCGTGAACAGAAAAAGCCCAAGAAGGACAAGACCAAGCCCGCCACGCCGGCTTCGCCTTTTGGCGGAGCGCAGGGAAAGTCATCCGTTCCCACGCCCGTCAAGAAGTAGCACGGGCCCGGCGCGGGCTGCGAATCGCCGGTTTCTGCGAATCAGCGACTGAAACGACACCTGGATCGCGCAAGCGATGGCGAATTGCTTGCGATGGCCCTCAAATCGACGATCTTCAAGTTAGAACTCCAGATCGCCGATCTGGATCGCAACTACTTCCAGAACCATGCGCTGACCGTCGCCCGGCATCCGTCGGAGACCGATGAGCGAATGATGGCACGGGTGCTGGCGTTCGCGCTGTATGCCGACCCGGCGTTGAGCTTCGGCAAGGGCTTGTCGTCCGAAGATGAGCCGGATCTGTGGCGCAAGGATCTGACCGGCGCCATCGAGATCTGGATCGAAGTCGGTCTGCCCGATGAAAGACGCATCCGGCGCGCCTGCGGCAGGGCGCGACAGGTCGTCGTGCTGACTTACGGCGGACGTGTCGCCGACATGTGGTGGCAGCAGAATCGGGCTGCCCTGCAACGCCAGGACAACCTCACGATCATCAATCTGGCGGCGGAGGAATCGCGTGCGCTGGCGGCCCTCGCGGCACGCGGCATGCAGTTGCAGTGCACGCTGCAGGACGCCGAAGTCTGGTTGATTGTTGACGGAGAGAACACGCGAATCGCGCCGGAAATCCGCTTGGCGCCACCTGTCCGCTAGCAGATTCGGTCGGCTGCATGATGATCCTGTTGCAGACGCATCACCGCCCGCAACGCATCTGCTATCCCACCCTGCTCCAGTCGTACCGGTACCGACAGCATCAGGTTTAGGGCCAGCCCGAAATCCTCCACGGCCCAGCCCGTGGCATCGCGGCAATGGCCCGCGGCGTCGGGACTGACCGCGGGCAATCGATCGCGCAGCGGAATCAGCGTGTCGGCATAACCGATCACCGGCTTTCCGAGCGCCAGCGCATAGCCGATTTCGACGCAGGTTCCGGAATCCGGCTCTGCGCCACGAAACGGATTGAGATTGGCTAGTACCGCATCGGCGTCGCCGATCAAGCGGAGGTTGTTGCGGTAGATGCCGACCGCGGTGGTTTGCCTGCCGTCGAGCGGGATCAGCGCCTGGTGGCCCTCCCGGCGGCACAGCGCACGGACGCTTTCGGCCCATTGCAGCGCGTCCGGGCGAAACACGTCGGGGCCGGCAATGTACAGCTTCATGCGGCGAGGTTCATTGTTTCGGCGCACCGCGGACAGCCTCGCTCGGGGAAGCCGGCATTCAATTCATTTCGTCCTGCCCGAGCAGCATCAGTTCCTGTATGGCCTTCGGCGTACCGGGCAATAGCGCTATGTCAATCGCCGTAAGGCCATCGAGCCGGGCGATTCCAATGTCGGCGCCGACCGCCAGCAGCAGCTCCACCGGTCCGGTCTCGCCGTGGAGAATCGCCGTTATCAGCGGCGTATTGCCGTCCTCATCCTGTGCATCGATTTCACAGCCGGCGCTCACCAGCGTCGCCGCGATGCTGGCATGGCCGCCAGCGGCCGCTGCGTGCAGGGGCCGTTGCCGCTTCGGACCGAGAACTTCCAGGTGCGTACCGGCCTCGGTCATCACGCGCACCGCAGCGACGCAGCCAAGCCTGGCCGCCACGTACAGTGGCGGTCCCTCGCGCGCCAGCAACGCCTCGGTGAGGCTGGCATTGACCCAGTCGGCCGGGCTGAGGTCCATCAGCGGCACTGAAGTCAGGCCAGGTGTTTGGCCAGAAAGGCGACACTCCGGTCCCAGGCCAGGCCGGCACAGGCGGCATCGTAGACCTCCCCGCGCCGCTCGTTGAAAAAGGCATGATCGGCATCGTAGCGGTGCAGTTCCGGCGTCGCGCCCCTGGCGCGCATCGCGGCTTCGAGCGCGTCGACCGCCGCCGGTGTGCACCAGTCGTCCATGTTGGCAAAGTGCCCCTGAAACGGCACGTGGATGTTGGCGGGATCGGCGAATTCGCGCGGCGGAATGCCGTAAAAGCACACACCCGCCGAAAGGTTCGGCACATGCACGGCGGCGGCGATGGTCAGCGCGCCGCCCATGCAGAAGCCCATCGCGGCGACCTTGCCGGCGCCCACGCCACGCAGGTAATCGACGGCACCGCGAATGTCCTGATGCGTGGCACCGGGGAAATCCAGGCCGTTCATCAAGTGGCTGGCCTCGTCGGCGTCCTGGGTCACGCGGCCCTTGAACAAATCGGGCGCCAAGGCAGTGAACCCGGCCCGCGCGAAACGGTCGGCGACTCCGCAAATCTGGTCGTTGAGCCCCCACCATTCCTGGATCACCACCACGCCGGGACGGCCCTGCCCGGCATTGGCAAGATAGCCGCGACAGGCGCTGCCGTCCGGCCGGTTGAATTCGATGATCTGTCCCATGCTTGTCTCCTCTGCTGTTGACGAAACGCGAATGTAGGGAATGTACCGGATTTCAGTGCTCATCGACCAGCACCAGCCCTCTCGTATAATGCTTCCACTTCCGTTCATCGATCCAAACGCCGTGAATCCCGACCTCGCCCGCCTGCAGCCCTACCCCTTCGAAAAGCTGGGCCACCTGTTTGCCGGCGTGTCGCCACCGCCGACTCTTGGCGAGATCAAGCTGTCGATTGGCGAGCCGCGGCACGAGACGCCGCCATTCATCCAGCGCGCGCTGGAGAACAACGTCGCGGGACTTGCCAATTATCCAAGCACCCAGGGCTCGGATGCCCTGCGCGAGGCCATTGCCAAGTGGATTGCGCGCCGCCATGGGGTGCCCACGCCGGATGCAGTAACGCAGGTGCTGCCGGTCAACGGCTCGCGCGAAGCCCTGTTCGCCTTCGCCCAGACCGTCATCGACCGTGTCAAGGGCCGCGCCAGGGTGGTCTGTCCCAATCCCTTCTACCAAATCTATGAAGGCGCCGCGTTGCTCGCCGGCGCGCAACTGGTGTTCCTCAACAGCCTGCCGGAACACCGGTTTGAACTGGACTGGGAATCGCTCCCCGAAGAAACCTGGTGCGATGTGCAACTGGTGTATGTCTGCTCTCCCGCCAACCCGACCGGCAAGATCATGGACCTGGCTTCGTGGCAGGCCTTGTTCGCACTTTCCGACCGCCACAAGTTTGTCATTGCCTCCGACGAGTGTTATTCGGAGATTTATTTCGACGAAGCCTCGCCGCCGCTGGGCGGCCTTGCCGCCGCCGCGCAGTTGGGACGCAGCGATTACCCGAACCTGGTGACCTTCTCCAGCCTGTCCAAGCGCTCCAACGTGCCGGGCCTGCGCTCGGGTTTCGTCGCAGGCGATGCCGCCCTGCTAAAAAAATTCCTGCTCTACCGCACCTACCACGGCAGTGCGATGAATCCGGCGGTTCAGGCGGCCAGCATCGCGGCGTGGAACGACGAGGCCCACGTCCGCGACAATCGCCGCATGTATGCCGAGAAGTTTCACGAAGTCACCCCGCTGATCGCCCGCCACCTCGATTGCCGGGTGCCGGATGCCGGCTTCTACCTCTGGGCCAAAACACCAATCGCGGACACCGATTTCGCCCGCGAACTGTTTCGCCAGAGGAATGTGGTTGTGCTGCCCGGCAGCTATCTCGCGCGTGAATCCGCGGGTGTCAATCCGGGCGCAAATTTCGTCCGCATAGCCCTGGTCGCGGCGCACGAGGAATGCCTTGAAGCGGCGCGCCGGATCAACGATTTCTGCCTCTCTCTCTGAAAGAAACCACCATGCATGAACTCCAGCAGATCATCGAACAGGCGTGGGAAGACCGCGCCAACCTGAGTCCCGGCGCGGCTCCGGCGCGTATTGGCGACGCCGTCGCGCATGTGCTGGACGAACTCGATCGCGGCACGCTGCGCGTCGCCGAAAAAATCGACAGCCAATGGACAACGCATCAGTGGATCAAGAAGGCAGTGTTGTTGTCCTTCCGTCTCGAAGACAATGTGCTGATGGATGGCGGCTCGATGCGCTACTTCGACAAGGTGCCGAACAAGTTCGCGCACTACGACACGCACCGCTTCCAGCAAGGCGGTTTCCGCGTGGTGCCACCCGCCGTCGCCCGGCGCGGCAGCTTCATCGCAAAGAACGTGGTGCTGATGCCCAGTTTCGTCAATATCGGCGCTTATGTCGACGAAGGCTCGATGGTCGACGCCTGGGCCACCGTGGGCTCCTGCGCGCAGATCGGCAAGAACGTGCATCTGTCGGGTGGCGTCGGCATCGGCGGCGTGCTAGAACCCTTGCAAGCCAACCCGACCATCATCGGCGACAACTGCTTCATCGGCGCCCGCTCCGAAGTCGTCGAAGGCGTCATCGTCGAAGACAACTGCGTGATCTCGATGGGTGTCTACATCGGCCAGAGCACCAAGATCTACGATCGCGTCGCGGGCGAAGTGATCTACGGCCGCATTCCGGAAGGCTCGGTGGTGGTCGCCGGTAAACTCCCCTCCGCGGACGGCAAGTACAGCCTCTACGGCGCCGTCATCGTCAAGCGGGTGGATGCCAAGACGCGGGCAAAGACCGCGATCAATGAACTGCTGAGGGACTGAAGGAGGATCGCACCATGGGCACGATGGACAGGCTGTTCCGGCTGATGGCCGAGAAAAAGGCGACCGACCTGTTTCTTTCCGTCGGCGCGCCGATCACCATCAAGATCAAC
Organism: Sulfuritalea sp.; assembly: GCA_016712985.1. Classification (GTDB taxonomy): domain Bacteria; phylum Pseudomonadota; class Gammaproteobacteria; order Burkholderiales; family Rhodocyclaceae; genus Sulfuritalea. The sequence continues at coordinate 25,464 of JADJQA010000010.1, forward strand.
GGCAATGCGGTGCCGGTCAACTCAACCATCCTCGACATGGCCACGGTGCGCAGCCTGCTCGGCGAAATCCTGAGCCCGGAACAACTCGAAGACTTCGAACGCGAGAAGGAGCTGCAAACCCGCGCCGTGGCGCGCGACATCGGCGTCTATCGCCTGTCCTGTTTCTTCCAGCGCGGTACGCCGGCGATGGTGGCGCGCTACATTCCCGTGGACATTCCCAGGTTCGATTCCCTCGGCCTGCCGCCAATCCTCAAGGAAGTGATCATGGAAAAGCGCGGCCTGGTACTGATGGTCGGCGCCACCGGTTCGGGCAAGTCGACCACGCTGACGTCGATGATCGACCACCGCAACGAAAACGTCTCGGGCCACATCCTGACGCTGGAAGACCCGCTGGAGTTCCTTTTCAAGAACAAGAAGTCCATTGTCAATCAGCGCGAGGTCGGCACGGACACCAAGGCCTTCCAGATCGCCTTGAAGAATGCCCTGCGCCAGGCGCCGGACGTGATCTTCATTGGTGAAATTCGCGACAAGGACACCATGGGCCAAGCCATTGCCTACGCCCAGTCCGGGCACCTGTGCATGGCCACGCTGCATGCCAACAACAGCTACCACGCGATGAGCCGGATCATCACTTTCTATCCTCTCGAAAACCGTCCCGCCCTGCTGGCAGACCTCGCCGTGACGCTCAAATGCGTAATCTCCCAGCGCCTGGTCAAGACGCCCAGCGGCGGCCGCGTCGCCGCGGTGGAGGTGTTGATGAACTCGCGCCACATCGCCGAACTGATAGAAAAAGGCGACCTCAACGAAATCAAGGACGCCATGGAAAACAGCATGGTGCCCGGCAGCCAGACATTCGAGCAGGCGCTGTTCGAACTCTACAAGAACGACACCATCACGCTCGAAGAAGCGTTGGCCAGCGCGGATTCGGCCAACAACCTGCAGCAGGTGATAAACAATGCGGTAGCGGCAGCGGCGTCGGAGGAAGGTTCCAGCGAACCGGTCAAGTCCGACACCGGCACGGCTACCAGATCCGTCGCGCCGGGATCCTTCAGCGAGTTCCACCCTGAAGATGGACAATTGATGCCTGTGCTGGAGCGAGCGCGGGCACTGATTGCCCGCCCCTCGATCACTCCAGGGGATGCCGGCTGTCTCGACCTGATTGCGTCCTGGCTGGTTCCGCTGGGTTTTCTCATCGAACGCCTGGATGTTGGCGGCGTCTCCAACCTCTGGGCACGACGCGGCACCGGCGGCCGGCTGATCTGTTTTGCCGGCCATACCGACGTGGTACCGACGGGCCCGCTGGAGCACTGGACTTCTCCCCCATTCGAACCGACCCTGCGCGACGGCTACCTTTACGGCCGCGGGGCGGCCGACATGAAAAGCTCGATCGCCGCCTGCGTCGTTGCCATGGAACGCCTGGTCGCTCGGCACCCCGCCAGCGCCGACACACTCGCGCTGCTGCTCACCTCGGACGAGGAAGGCGACGCAGTGGACGGTACCGTTCGCGTCGTGGAAGCGCTACGGGCGCGCAAGGCAAGCATCGACTTCTGCATTGTCGGCGAGCCAACTTGCGTGGCTCGCCTCGGTGACACGATGAAGAATGGGCGTCGCGGTTCGCTCTCCGCGAAACTCGTCATCAGGGGTGTTCAAGGGCATGTCGCGTATCCGCATCTGGCGCGCAACCCTGTGCATCTGGCGGCCCCGGCGCTGGCGGAACTGGCCGCCACGACATGGGATGCCGGCAACGAATTTTTTCCGCCGACCAGTTTCCAGATCTCCAACGCCCATGCCGGGACGGGGGCCGGCAATGTCGTGCCGGGAAGCTTCGATCTGATGTTCAACTTCCGCTTCTCGACCGCCAGCACGGTCGAAGGCTTGCAATCGCGGGTACACGCGCTGCTCGATCGCCACCGGCTCGAATATGACATCTGCTGGACCCTCGGCGCGAAGCCGTATCTGACGCCGCGTGGCGATCTGGGCGCCGCGCTGACGGACGCCATCGCCACCGAAGTCGGCGTTTCAGTGGAAATGACGACTACCGGCGGAACATCCGACGGCCGCTTCATCGCGGAAATCTGCCCGCAACTGGTGGAGTTCGGCCCGGTCAACGCCAGCATTCACCAGGTGGACGAACGCATTGCCGTAGCCGATCTCGAACCGCTGGCGCGCATCTACGAACTGACCTTCGACCGGCTCATGTCAATTTGATCGATAGCACCACCGACGAACTGCATACCGTGCGCGACTGGCTGCGCTGGGCGGTCAGCCGCTTCAACGAGACGGGGCTGTCCTATGGCCACGGCACGGAGAACGCCTGGGACGAGGCCATCTGGCTGATCCTCGCCACGCTGCATCTGCCAAGAGACACCCTCGAGCCCTGGCTCGACGCGCGCCTGACGAAGAGCGAACGCCTCACATTGCTGGACAAGCTCCAGCAGCGCGTGGTGCACCGCCTGCCCACCGCCTACCTGGTGCAGGAAGCCTGGCTCGGACCCTACCGCTTCTACGTGGACCAGCGCGTCATCGTGCCGCGCTCGTATTTCGCCGAACTCCTGGAAAATGGCCTCGCCCCCTGGATCGACGATGCGGAAACCGTCGGCACCGCACTCGACCTGTGCACCGGCTCGGCTTGCCTGGCGATCCTGATGGCGCACGCCTTCCCCAACGCCACGGTCGATGCAATCGACATCTCCGCCGACGCCCTGGCCGTGGCACGCCGCAACATCGCCGATTACCAGCTTGGCGATCGCGTGCAGGCGATCGAGTCCGACCTGTTCGCGGCGGTCAAGGGCAGGCGCTACGACCTCATCCTCGGCAACCCGCCCTACGTCACCACTGAAGCGATGGAAGCCCTGCCACCCGAGTACCGGCACGAACCGGCCTTGGCACTGGCCGCGGGCGCCGACGGTCTGGACGTGGTGCGGCGCATCCTCGCCGAGGCGCGCGAACACCTGAATCCCGGCGGTCTGCTGGCCATCGAGGTCGGACACAACCAGGAACTCGTCGCGGCGGCCTTTCCCAAGCTGCCCATGATCTGGCTCGATACCGAGCATGCCGAGGGCAAGATCTTTCTGGTCATGCGCGACGACCTGCCAGCGGCCGGCAAAACTACTGCCTGATTTCAGCCAAAGCGGCGGAAGGCCCGTCGCCGGCGCCTCCCGTCAGCGCATCGACGTCACGGGGCGACAAGTCCCCGTTGTTCAGCAACTTCCGCCAGGCTCAGTGATGATGCCCGTGCGCGCCATGAACATGGCCGTGGGTGATTTCTTCCCTGGTCGCGGCGCGCACACCGGTCACGGTGCAGGAGAACAGCAGGGCGATGCCGGCCAGCGGATGGTTGCCATCAACCACAACCTTGTCGTCCGCGATATCGGTGATGGTGAACAGTGTGTCGTCATCCTCGCCACCCTCGCTGCCGCGCTCGAACTGCATGCCAACCTCGATATCTTCGGGAAACAACTGGCGCGCCTCGACGGCGACGAGTTCCGCGTCGTATTCGCCAAACGCATCTTCGGGTTCCAGCTTCACTTCCAGGGCATCGCCCACGGCCTTGCCCTGAAGTTCTTCTTCGATCCGGTCGAATATGCCCCCATAGCCGCCATGCAGATAGACCAGCGGCGCCGCGCCGTCATCAACGGCGTCGCCGTCGCTGTCCTTGACGCTGTACTTGAGGGTAACGACGGTGTTTCTAGCGATGAGCATGTGGCTTTCCCTTGCCGTTGAGGCCTTTGACCAGTTGATAGACCTCGGCGGCATGCCCTTTCGGATGCACATCGTAGAGGGCGTGACGAACGATGCCTTGCTTGTCGACAACGAACGTCGAGCGTATTACACAGAGCTTCTTGTGGCCGTCCCGCTCGCGAAACTGGGACACGCCGAACTTGCGACACACTTCGCCTTCCTGATCCGACAGCAACCGCACCGAAAGGCCGTGCTTGTCGCGAAAATCCGCGTGCGACAGGCAATCGTCGCGCGAAACGCCGAGAATCACACAATCGTACTTGGCGAATTCGCCCTCGTGATCCGAGAAATCGGCTGCCTCCAGCGTGCAGTAGGGCGTGCCGTCGCGCGGATAGAAGAACAGCACCGCATTCTGACGGCCGCGCAGCGAAGCAAAATCGAACCACTCCATGTCGGCGTCGGGCAACGAAAACTCCGGCGCTTTTTCTCCTTGATGCAGCACTCGGTTCTCCTTCTGCGGCGAACTCGGTTCATTCTAACCGAGTCTGCCGGGAAGGAATCAAGTCCCGCCGTCCCCCCCGTTGCCCACCTCGTCACTCACCAGAGAATCCTCGTGCCAGTGCGGGCTGGCGAGGTATTCCAGCGACCGCATCTCGATCAGGCGGCTGACGGTGCGCTTGAATTCGCCGGCTTGCAGGCCTCGCGTGTAAAGTTGTTCCGCCGAACAGGCCGCGCCGATGATCAGCTTGACGCGGTGATCGTAGAGCACATCGACCAGCCAGGTGAAGCGACGCGCTTCGCCGGGCATGTCGGCGCCCATCTTCGGGACTCGGGAAAGGAAGAAGGTGTGATGGCAGTTGGCCAGCCAGAGATAGTCGTTCTGCGAGCGCGGGGGGCCGCACAGCGTGTCGAAATCGAACCAGACCACGCCGGGCGCACAGCGCACGGCCGGTATCAGCCGGCCAAGCACTTCCACGTCCTGGCTTTGTCCCGCACCGCCGGCGATCTTCTGGAACGTGCGCTCGATTTCCGCGTCGGCCTTCACCTCGTCGCCCGCTATAAAGACCTGGGCCTGCTTCAGGGTCCGCAGGCGATAGTCGATGCCGGCATCGATTTCAATCACATCGAATTTCTGTTCAAGCAGCGCAATGGTCGGCAGGAACAGCTCGCGCTGCAGGCCGTGCGGATACAGGCCCTGCGGCGGATAGTTGGAGGTGATGCAGAACACCACGCCAGCATAGAACAGGGCCTGCATCAGGCGGCCCAGCATCATCGCGTCGGCTATGTCAGAGACGTGAAATTCGTCGAAACACATCAGGCGCGTCGCCTTGGCGATGTTTGCCGCCACCTTCGCGAGCGGATCTGCTTCGCGCCGATGCGCCCGCAATGACTCGTGAATTTCGTTCATGAAGGCGTGGAAATGTACGCGGCGCTTGCGCTGGAAAGGTACCGCCGCGAAAAAGCAATCCATCAGGAAGCTCTTGCCGCGCCCGACGCCGCCCCAGAACCACACACTGCGCGGCAGTTCGGGATGGACCAGGAGCTTTCTGAGCTTGCTGCGCCGCGCCGCCTTCAGCGCCAGCAGATTGTCATAGAACTTCTGCAGGCGCCGGGCTGCCAACAGTTGCGCCGGATCGGCCTCGATGCCGCGCGCGGACAGCGCGGCATTGAAGCCCTCGATCATGCCGTCCTTGGGGACCTTGAGAATCTTGTGCGGCATTGGACATCCACCTCGGGAACACGGGGAGCCATTGGCATTACACCAGTCGGTCCCGCGCGGCCTCCCCATGATCCCCGGTGTGAATCCTCCTCTCTCAACGTGAAATAACACGTCCGGAGCGACCGGTGATAGTCGAGCGCAGCGAGCCAATCAAAAGCCTCCCCGCGAGGGGAGGATGGGAGGGGCGGGCCTTCAATTCGCCTTTCGCGTGTTTCATCATCAGCGGGTGTCTCTCGCTGCCATGAGCGTTAAGTGCAGCGGCCGTTTATCCACCGCCAGCGACGCCTCGTGCATCGTTTCCGAGAGCGTCGGATGCGCGTGACAGATGCGGGCGATGTCTTCCGATGAAGCATTGAATTCCATCGCCACGACGGCTTCGGAAATCAGTTCAGAGGCATTGTTGCCGATCACATGCACGCCGAGAATGCGGTCGGTTTTGGCGCAAGCCAGCATCTTGACGAAGCCGGTGGTGTCGCCTTGGCCCAGTGCGCGACCGTTGGCGGCAAAGGGAATCTGCCCTGTGCGGTAGTCGATACCTTCGTTCTTGAGTTGCTGCTCGGTCTTGCCGACCCAGGCGATTTCCGGGTGGGTATAGATGACCCAGGGTACGGTATCGGGATTGAAATGCCCCTTCTGTCCGGCGATGCATTCCGCCACCATCACTCCCTCTTCCATGCTCTTGTGCGCCAGCATCGGGCCGGGAACGACATCACCCACAGCCCAGACATTGGGCAGGTTGGTGCGGCAATTGTGGTCAACACCGATATAGCCGCGCGAATCAAGGGCGAGGTCGACATTCTCAACGCCGAGCCCTTCGGTATGGGGCACACGGCCCACGGAGATAATCAGGCGATCGCATTGCAGGATCCGGATTTCGTCGCCCAGTTCGTACTCCACCGTGACACCTTCCCTCGCGACTTCAACCTTGGTGATATTCACGCCGAGCTGGATGTCGAGTCCCTGTTTCTTGGTAAAGACCTTCCAGGCTTCCTTGGCGACGGCCTGATCAACGGAGGCCAGGAAATCCGGCAGGGCTTCAAGTATCGTGACTTCGGCACCGAGGCGCTTCCAAACCGAACCCAGTTCCAGACCGATCACGCCGGCACCAATGACGCCCAGACGCTTGGGCACGGAATCGAACTGCAGCGCGCCGACGTTGTCGCAGATTATCGTGTTATCAACCGGGATGCCCGGCAGATGGCGCGCCCTGGACCCGGTGGCGACAATGACATGGGTGGCGTCCACCGTTTCGCCGGCCACCTCGACCTGCCAGCGGTCGTCCTCGCGGCCGACAAACCTGCCATGTCCGGGCAACAGCGTGATCTTGTGCTTCTTGAACAGGCCCTTGATGCCGCCGGTGAGCTGCCCGACGATGTTGTCCTTGCGCTGCATCATGGTCGCGACGTCCATCTTGACGCCCGTGGTGGAAATCCCGTGCATGACAAAGGAGTGGCCGGCCTGCTCGAACAGTTCCGAGGATTGCAGCAGCGCCTTCGAGGGAATGCAGCCGACATTGAGACAGGTGCCGCCGAGTCGCACTTCGCCCCTCGGGTCGGCGTAGGACTCGGATTCGACGCAGGCAGTGGACCAACCGAGCTGCGCGGCGCGAATCGCCGCGACATAGCCTCCCGGGCCGCCACCGATTACTACGACATCAAACTGTTTGTTCATGACATAACCTCTTTGGACGCCGAGATCGCGGAGGCGCAGAGGACGCAGAGAAAGGCAAGAAAAACTCTGCGTTCTCCGCGCCCCTGCGTACTCTGCGTTGAAAGTGTTTCAAACATCCAGCAGGAGGCGCGCCGGATCTTCCATCGCCTCCTTGATGGTTACCAGGCCCAGCACCGCCTCGCGGCCGTCGATGATGCGATGATCGTAGGACATGGCCAGATAGTTGATCGGACGCACCACCACCTGGCCGTTTTCGACGACTGCGCGGTCCTTGGTCGCATGCACGCCGAGGATGGCCGACTGGGGCGGGTTGATGATCGGGGTCGACAGCATCGAGCCGAAGGTGCCGCCGTTGGAAATGGTGAAGGTGCCGCCGCTGAGGTCTTCCAGGGAGAGCTTGCCATCCCTGGCCTTGGCGCCAAACTCGGCGATCTTCTTTTCGATCTGGGCCAGGCTCATCTGGTCGGCGTCGCGCAGGATCGGCACCACCAGGCCGCGCGGGCTGCCAACCGCAATCCCGATGTCAAAGTAGCCGTGATAGACGATGTCGTTGCCGTCGACCGAGGCATTGATGACCGGATACTTTTTCAGTGCGGCGACGGCCGCCTTGACGAAAAAGGACATGAAGCCCAGCTTGACGCCATGCTCCTTCTCGAACCGGTCCTGGTATTTCTTGCGCATCTCCATCACCGGGGCCATATTGACTTCGTTGAAGGTCGTCAGGATGGCATTGGTCGCCTGCGACTGCACCAGGCGTTCGGCGACACGGGCGCGCAGGCGCGACATCGGGACCCGCTGCTCGGGACGGTCGGCGATGATGGCCTCCGCGCTTACCACGTTGGGCTGCGGCAGCGCGGGCTTTTCGGCGGGAGTCATGCGCAGCGGTATCCCCTGGGTCGGCGCCGGAGGGACGGCGGCAGGGACCGGTGCCGCCTTGGCGCCGCCGCTGACATCTTCCTTGAGAATGCGGCCGCCGCGACCACTACCCTGGACATCCGCGGCAGCGATGCCTTTTTCATCCATGATCTTGCGCGCGGCAGGCATTGCGGTTGCCGCCGCCGGGGCTTGCGCCACCTTGGCCGCCGCGGCCGGCTTCTTCGCGGGAGCCGCGACGCCCTTTGGCCGAGGTATCGAGTTGGGCAATGACTTCGCCTGAAACCACGCTTTCACCACTGGCTTTGATGATCTTGACGATCACGCCGGCCTCCGCCGCGGGCAATTCCAGCACCACCTTGTCGGTTTCGATATCGACCAGGTTCTGGTCGCGGGCCACCGCATCACCCTCCTTGACATGCCAGGCGGAAAGGGTGGCCTCGGCGACCGACTCGGACAGTTGTGGAACCTTGACTTCGATCAGCATCATTTTCTCGCTCCGTCTTGCCGGTTCATTCCGGCGCCTTCATCTTGCCGAACGCGCCTTCGATCAGGGCCTTCTGCTGGGCGTTATGTTTTGAATAGTAGCCAACCGCGGGCGACGCGGACGCCGGTCGACTGACCAGGAACAGGCCTTGTCCGGCGCGCGTCGAGCGCAGCAGATGATGGCGCGAAGCGAGCCAGTACCAGCAGCCCTGGTTGCGCGGCTCTTCCTGGCACCAGACCAGTTCCTTGGCCTTCGGCCACTTGGCGAGTTCGGCCTGGAGCGCGTCATTCGGGAAGGGGTAGACCTGCTCCAGACGTACGACAGCGGTATTGGTGATCTTTTGCTCGCGGCGGTGTGCAATGAGTTCGTAATACACCTTGCCCGAGCAAAGCACCACGCGCGTGGCTTTCTTCGGATCGATCTCCTCGCTTTCGCCGATGACCGTGCGGAAGCCGCCAGAGGCCAATTCATCAAGCGGCGACGCGGCGTCCTTGTGGCGCAGCAGCGACTTGGGTGTGATGACGATCAGCGGCTTCCTGACCTTGCGCAGCATCTGGCGGCGCAGCAAATGGAAAATCTGTGCCGCCGAACTCGGAATGCAGACCTGCCAGTTCAACTCGCCCGAGAGGTTCATGTAGCGTTCGATGCGCGCCGAGGAATGCTCCGGGCCCTGCCCTTCGTAGCCATGCGGCAGCAACAAGGTCAGACCCGATACACGCCCCCACTTGGCTTCGCCGGAACAGATGAACTGATCGATGACCACTTGCGCGCCGTTGGCGAAATCGCCGAACTGGGCTTCCCACACCACCAGTTCATTCGGCTCCGCCGTCGAGTAGCCATATTCAAATGCCATCACGGCTTCCTCGGACAGCACCGAGTCGATGACGATGAAAGGCGCCTGCTTGGCATCGAGATGCTGCAGCGGAATATGGTTGCCGTGATCCCATCTTTCGCGGTTCTGGTCGTGCAGCACGGCGTGGCGGTGAAAAAAGGTGCCGCGACCGACATCTTCGCCGGAGACCCGCACGCCGAATCCCTGCATCAGCAGCGTCGCATAGGCCAGGTTCTCGCCCATGCCCCAGTCCACCGGCAGTTTGCCTTCGCCCATCAGGCGGCGGTCATCGATGATCTTCTGCACCCGGGAGTGCAAAGTGAAGTTTTCGGGAACCCTGGTGATCAGCCGGGCAAGCTTCTGCAAGTCGGCCGCCGGCACCGCCGTGTTGCATTCGTCGCTGTAGGCCTGCCCGACATATTGCGACCAGTCGATGGCAAATTTCGCCGTATAGTTTTCCAGCACCGGGTTGTAGAGCAGTTCGCCGCGATCCAGCGCGGCGCGGTAGTCGGCAATGATCTGCTCGGGTTCGTCGGGGGTGCAAACGCCCTGCGCCACCAGTTTGTCGGCATACAGCTTGCGCGTTCCAGGGTGCTGGGCAATCTTCTTGTACATCAGGGGCTGAGTCACCATCGGCTCGTCCTGCTCGTTGTGGCCGAGCTTGCGGAAGCAGACCAGGTCGACCACGACATCCTTCTTGAACTCCTGGCGAAATTCCATGGCGATCCGGGTGACGAAAGCCACGGCTTCCGGGTCGTCGCCATTGACGTGGAAGATCGGCGCTTCGATCATCTTGAAGATGTCGGTGCAATACAGCGAGGAACGGTAGTCGCGCAGATCCGAGGTGGTGAAGCCGATCTGGTTGTTCACCACGATATGCACCGTGCCGCCGGTGCCATAGCCGCGGGTGTTGGAAAAGTTGAGCATCTCCTGATTGACGCCCTGCCCGGCCACCGCCGCATCGCCGTGAATCAGCAGAGCCAGCGCCTGGCTGCCGGTCTTGTCGCCGCGCCGCCGCTGGCGGGCATACACCGAGCCCTCGACCACCGGGTTGACGATCTCGAGGTGCGACGGGTTGAAAGAAAGCGAGAGATGCACGGGCCCGCCGGGTGTTGCAACATCGGATGAAAACCCCATGTGGTACTTGACATCACCCGCCGTCAGATCGACGGCCTTCTTGCCCTCGAACTCGTCGAACAGCATCTTCGGTGCCTTGCCCAGCGTATTCACCAGCACGTTCAGCCGGCCGCGATGGGCCATGCCGATGACGATCTCCTGCACGCCAAGGCTACCGGCCACGCGGATCAGCTCATCCATCGCCAGGATGGTCGACTCGCCGCCTTCCAGCGAAAAGCGCTTTTGCCCGACATAGCGCGTGTGCAGGTAGCGCTCCAGCGTCTCTGCCGCAGTCACCCGTTCAAGAAAACGCTTCTTTTGCTCCGTGCTGTGGGACGGCGTGGCGCGAACCGGTTCCAGCTTGGCCTGCAGCCAGCGCTTTTGCTGAATGTCGGCGATGTACATGTACTCGGCGCCAATCGTACCGCAGTAGGTCTGGCGCACGGCCTCCAGAATCTCGCGCAGCGTGGCGGACTCAGGTACCGCGGTGAATGAACCTGCCTGGAAGACCTGTCCGAGGTCGGCCTCGGTGAAGCCATAGTGGGACGGCTCAAGCTCGGGGATCGCCGGACGCTCGCTGCGCTTCAAGGGATCGAGCTGCGCCCAGCGGTTGCCGAGGAAGCGGTAGGCGTTGATGATCTGCAGCACCTTGACCTGCTTGCCATCGGAACTGGCGGTGCGGGACGGCGCCTGGAGCGTGCCCTCCTTGGCGCGTTGGGCAAAGGAAGTGATGATCGGATAATGGGCCACGTCGGGCCCGGTATAGCTGCCGGCGCCCGGCAGATTTGCCAGCTTGTCGAAATAGTCGCGCCAGGTCGGCTCCACCGAGGCCGGATTGGCCAGGTAGGCGTCGTAGAGCGCTTCGATGTACGGCGTGTTGGCGCCGAACAGATACGAGTTGGCCAGCATCTGCTTCATCATGGCGTCACCTCATCCCGATTGAGATACACAACAAACAAAGGGGCGTCGTGCGCCGCCCCTCCCCTGTAGCTCTAGCGCAGGTTCAGCGGCTTGACGTCGCGACGCGCAGTGCCGATGTATAACTGGCGCGGGCGACCGATCTTGTACTCGGGATCGGTCAGCATTTCTTCCCACTGCGTCATCCAGCCGACCGTACGCGCCAGGGCGAAGATGCAGGTGAACATCGAGGTCGGGATGCCCAGCGCCTTTTGCACGATGCCCGAGTAGAAGTCGACATTCGGATAGAGTTTTTTCTCTATGAAATAGTCGTCTTCGAGCGCGATCGTTTCCAGTTCCTTGGCCAGCTTGAACAGACGGTCGTTCTCCAGACCGAGTTCGGCCAGGACATCGGCGCAGACCTTGCCCATCAGCTTGGCGCGCGGATCGAAGTTCTTGTATACCCGATGCCCGAAGCCCATCAGCTTGAAGCTGTCGTTCTTGTCCTTGGCGCGCGCGATGTACTCGCCGACGCGCGAGACGTCGCCGATTTCCTCCAGCATCTGCAGGCAGGCTTCGTTGGCGCCGCCATGCGCCGGACCCCAGAGGCAGGCGATGCCTGCCGAGATGCAGGCGAAGGGGTTGGCCCCCGAAGAACCGGCCAGGCGCACTGTGGACGTCGAGGCGTTCTGCTCGTGGTCGGCATGCAGGGTGAAGATGATGTCAAGGGCCCGCACCAGCACCGGATTGGGCTTGTAAGCCTCGGCCGGCGTGCCGAACATCATGTGCAGGAAGTTGGCCGTGTAGTCGAGATCGTTGCGCGGATACATGAACGGCTGGCCAACGGAGTATTTGTAGGCCATGGCGGCAAGCGTCGGCAGCTTGGCCACCATGCGATTGAAGGAGATCGAGCGATGCGCGGCATCGGAAAAATCGGCGGCATCGTGGTAGAAGGCCGACAGAGCCCCGACCACGCCGACCATCACGGCCATCGGGTGCGCGTCGCGACGAAAGCCCTGATAGAACTTCACGAGTTGCTCGTGCACCATGGTGTGGTTCTTGATGATGGCCTCGAAACCGGTCTTCTGCGTCGGGTTCGGCAGTTCGCCATTTTTCAGCAAGTAGGCGACTTCGAGGAAGCTGCAGGTCTCCGCGAGTTGCTCGATCGGATAGCCGCGATACAGCAGCTCGCCCTTGTCGCCATCGATGAAGGTCACCTTCGACTGGCAGCTCGCCGTCGAAAGATAACCCGAGTCGTAGGTAAACATCCCGGTCTTGGCGCCAAGCGTGCGGATATCGATCACATCGTTGCCATGAACTCCCACCATCACGGGAAACTCAAAGGTCTTGCCATCGACGGTCAGCGTTGCTGTGCGATTCGAGCTCATTGTCGGTTCCTCTGTCAGGGTCGGTTGAAATGCTGCACTTCGCTGCTTTGTTACTACAATAGCGGTCGCTCAGATTACCCGCAACCGCGCAATGATGCCTGTCAGTTGCGGATCGTCGCTGACTTCCCTGCCGCTGACCAGCGCCCAAAGCTCGTGGTCTTCAAGTTCCAGCAGCCGCGTCAGCGCCGCTTCGCCTTGCGTATCCAGCGTTTCGCCGTGATCTGCCCAGAAATGATCGAAAGCCAGATCCAGTTCCAGCATCGAACGCCGACAATGCCATTTGAGTCGATTGATGCGCGCCGTGCGGTCTTCATTCATCTCCAAACACTCCGTCCAAACGGGAAGCCGCGCCAGCGGCTGAACCGAAGTCATCCCCTTCCACGGGGCGCAGGCGGGGACTCGCAAAGCCCCGCTTCGCGCCGCCGCAGCCGGCCGGCTGTGCTAAGCCGGCCATGGGCCGGCGGCCGGGCGTGTAGGTCATCATTTGGCATCATGGAAATGGTGGTCAGACGGCACGTCTGACCATCATTTCCTTGATCTGCCGATCGCCTTGGTCGGATTCAAGCCCTTGGGACAAACGTCGACGCAGTTCATGATGGTGTGACAACGGAACAGGCGATAGGGATCCTCAAGATCGTCGAGCCGTTCGCTGGTCGCCTGGTCGCGCGTATCGGCGATGAAACGGTAGGCCGCGAGCAGGCCGGCCGGGCCGACGAACTTGTCCGGATTCCACCAGAACGAGGGGCAGGCGGTCGAGCAACAGGCGCAGAGGATGCACTCGTAGAGGCCGTTCAACTCCTCGCGATCCTCGGGTGATTGCAGGCGCTCGCGCTCCGGCGGCGGATCGTTGTTGATCAGGTAGGGCTTGATGGAGTTGTACTGCTTGAAAAACTGCGTCATATCCACGATCAGGTCGCGAATCACCGGCAGGCCCGGCAGCGGGCGCAGCACGATGGGCTTGCCCTCGGGAAAGCCTTCCATGGCGGCGAGGCAGGCCAGGCCGTTCTTGCCGTTGATGTTCATGGCATCGGATCCGCAGACCCCTTCGCGGCAGGAGCGGCGGAAGGAGATGGAGTCATCCTGCGCCTTCAGCTTGACCATGGCGTCGAGCAGCTTGCGATCCGTGGATTCCAGTTCCACGGAGATGTCCTGCATGTAGGGCTTGGCGTCCCGATCCGGATCGTAGCGATAGATCTTGAACTGGACGGTACGAGTTGCATTGGTCATGATCTGTTCCTTCCTAGTAGGCGCGCTTCTTGAGCTCGATGGTATCGACGCTCATCGGCTTCATCTGCACCGGCTTGTAATCGAGGCGGCTGCCTTCCCGGTACCACAGTGTGTGCTTCAGCCACTTCTTGTCGTTGCGGCCGTCGGGCGTCTCCGGCGTGTCGATCGCATCGTCGCGGACATGCGCGCCGCGCGACTCGGTACGGGCATTGGCCGAAACGATGGTGGCCTTGGCGACTTCGATCAGGTTGTCGAGTTCCAGCGCCTCGATGCGGGCGGTGTTGAAGACCTTCGACTTGTCCTTGATCTGGGTTCGTGCCACCTGCTGCTCGATCTCGCCGATGCGTTCGACGCCGGCGGCCAGCATGTCCTTGAAGCGGAACACGCCGGCGTGCTTCTGCATCGTGCGCTGCATGGTCAGACGCGTCTCATGCACATCGGCGCCGTCCTTCTGGCTATTGAGGCGATCGATGCGCGCCAGCGTGCGGTCGATGGCTTGCCTGATCGAGCGGCTTGTGCGCCTTGACGTCCTTGCGCAGGTCGCTGACGGCCGTTTCCCCGGCCGACTTGCCGAACACCAGCAGGTCGAGCAGCGAATTGGTGCCGAGACGGTTCGCGCCATGCACCGATGCGCAGGCGCACTCGCCCGCTGCATAGAAACCCGCCACCGGAGCGCTGTGGTTGCCCACCTGCGGAACCACGACCTGGCCCAAATAGTTGGTCGGAATGCCACCCATCTGGTAATGACAGGTGGGCACCACCGGGATCGGCTCGCGCAACGCGTCGACACCGGCGAACTGCAAGGCGATCTCATGGATGCCGGGCAGGCGCTTCATGATGGTTTCGGGCGGCAGGTGCGTGATGTCGAGCAGCACGAAATCCTTGCTCGGCCCGCAGCCGCGGCCCTCGTTGATTTCCGTGGTCATCGCACGCGACACCACGTCACGCGAAGCCAGATCCTTGGCATTGGGCGCGTAGCGTTCCATGAAGCGCTCGCCGGCCGAGTTGCGCAGGATGCCGCCCTCGCCACGCACGCCTTCGGTGATCAGCACCCCGGCGCCGGCCACGCCGGTCGGGTGGAACTGCCAGAACTCCATGTCCTCCAGCGGGATGCCGGCACGCGCCGCCATGCCGACGCCATCACCGGTGTTGATGAAGGCGTTGGTCGAGGAGTAGTAGATGCGCCCCGCTCCACCAGTGGCGAAAATGGTCGCCTTGGCGTGGAAGACCACGACCTCGCCGGTTTCCATGTCCATCGCGGTGACGCCCAGCACATCGCCCTCGGCATCGCGCACCAGGTCCAGCGCCTGCCACTCGACGAAGAACTGCGTGTTCACCTTGACGTTGCGCTGGTACATCGCATGCAGCATGGCGTGGCCGGTGCGGTCGGCGGCGGCGCAGGAACGGCGCACCGGCTTTTCGCCGAAGTTCGACATGTGGCCGCCGAAAGGACGCTGATAGATCTTGCCGTTGTCGAGGCGATCGAAGGGCATGCCGTAGTGTTCCAGTTCGACCACCACTTCGTTGGCCTTGCGACACATGAATTCAATCGCGTCCTGGTCGCCGAGCCAGTCGGAACCCTTGACCGTGTCATACATGTGCCAGTGCCAGTGATCTTCCTCGGAGTTGCCCAGGGAGGCCGCGACGCCACCCTGCGCTGCCACGGTATGTGAGCGGGTGGGGAAAACCTTGGTCAGTACCGCGGTCTTGAAGCCGGCTTCTGACAGTTGAATCGCGGCACGCAGACCGGCGCCGCCAGCGCCGACAATGACTGCATCGAATTTGCGAACGGTATGACTCACGGCAACCTCCAGATGATCTGAACAGCCCAGCCGGCGTAACCGACCAAGGCGAGGAGCGTCAGCACATGCAGCGTGACGCGGATGGTCGCGGGCTTGACGTAATCCATCCAGATGTCGCGGACACCGACCCATGCGTGATAGCAAAGGCTGATGATGAACAGGAAGGTAATGAAGCGTATGAAGCCGTTAGCCATGAATGCATGCCAGACCTCGCGGGAACCGGTAACGCCGCCGAGCGTCGCCGCGAACATGATCACGGTATAGGCCGCCATGATTATCGCGGTAATACGCTGCGCCAGCCAGTCCATCAGGCCGTAATGGGCGCCAACAACAAGTCGCTTCATGTCAGTAAACTCCCAGCAGTTTGAGGCCGAAGATCAAAGTCAGCGCAAGGCTGACGACCATCACGGCAACGGCGGAGGTGTGCGCCTGCTGCTTCTCGACGCCGACATGGATATCGATCAGCAGAATGCGGATGCCCATGCAGAAGTGATGCAGGAAAGCCCAGAGCAAGCCAAGCAGAATCAATTTGACCAGGATGTTGCCCGTCACAGTGCTGAACAGTGCGGCATTTTCATGGCCCGATCCAAGCGACAGTTGCAGCAGCCAGATAAGCAGCGGAAGCATCAGGAACAGTCCGGCTCCGCTGACCCGGTGCAGGATCGATGCGTAACCGGCCAAGGGCAGCCGAATTTCGTGGAGCGCCAGGTACTTCGGACGCGGTTTGGTCATCTCGGACATGAAAAACTACCTCCCATTCGGTTTTGATGCGGTGCACTATAAAACAAACCGATTCAGCTTGACAATTTTTTCGCGGCACCAGCCGATCTCGTTGAAATAGCAGTGATCATTGGTCGAATACAAACCGCGCCGCCACTCCACCGGCTTGTCGCCATAGGAAAAGCTGACACGCTCGACCGACAGTAGCGGGCTGCCCTCCGCCACGCCCAGCAGCTCGGCGGTGGACCGGTCGGCGGGAACGGCGCGCAGGCGCTCTTCGGCACGAATCATGCGGGTGCCGAAGCGGTTTTCAAACAGGCTGTACAGCGAGCCCTGAAAATCGCGCAGCATTTCCAGGGTCAGTGTGCCGAATGTGCTTCCCGGCAGGTAGATCTCGTCGACCACCACCGGCTTGCCGGAGAACTGAAGCAGCCGCCGGACGATATTGATCGGATCGCCAATGTTCAGTTCGAGCATGCGCGCAACTTCGGGGCCGGCCTTGGCGCGCCAGCATTCGAGCGGGATGCTCTGGGCCTGTTCATTGCCGCCGGCGAGGGGTACCAGACGCAGGAAGCGAAAGGATGCGCGCGGATCGTCGTGCGAAGCGACGAACGTGCCCTTGCCCTGACGCCGCAACAGCAGGTTCTCCGCGGCGAGTTCGTCAATGGCCTTGCGTACCGTGCCCTGGCTGACGCCGAAACGCGTCGCAAGCTCCGATTCGCTTGGTATTGCCGCGCCAGGCTGCCACTCGCCGGATTCGAGCCTCTGCAGCAGAAGGCTCTTGATCTGACGATACAATGGGCTGAAGGTTGGTGAGGGGGACTCCGCGGAGGAAGACCCCTTCGGCGGCACGGTAGAATTCTGCATGGCAGCAATTTGAACATATTTTTTGCAGTCCGTCTACACTATGTCTTATGTCTTATATAAGATAACATAATAACATTGACAGAATGTGCTACGATAGTTAGAATTTTACCGGTCCCCCTGTGCCGTATCATGAGTGGCTCCGCGACCCCGCGGCGCAACACCGGAACAACCAGTTTTCTTGCAGTCTTGTCCAATCGATTCAAACTGATAGAGGAGTGATACAAATGGCAAAAGCCCCCGTACGTGTTGCAGTGACCGGCGCCGCCGGGCAAATCGGTTACGCCCTGGTTTTTCGCATAGCCGCCGGCGAAATGCTGGGGAAGGATCAACCCGTGATCCTGCAGATGCTGGAGCTACCGATGGAAAAAGCCCAGGCAGCCCTCAAGGGTGTCATGATGGAACTTGACGACTGCGCCTTCCCGACACTGGCCGGCATGGTCGGCACCGATGACCCGAAAGTCGCCTTCAAGGACGCCGACTATGTCTTGCTGGTCGGCGCCAAGCCGCGCGGCCCGGGCATGGAGCGCAAGGATCTGCTGATGGAGAACGCCAAGATCTTCATCGAACAGGGCAAGGCATTGAACGCTGCCGCCTCGCGCAATGTCAAGGTGCTGGTGGTTGGCAACCCGGCCAACACCAACTCCTACATTGCCATGAAGTCGGCCCCGGATCTGCCAAAGAAGAACTTCACCGCCATGCTGCGCCTCGATCACAACCGCGCGATTTCCCAACTCGCGACGCGCACCGGCAAGGCCGTGTCCGATATCGAAAAGATGATCGTCTGGGGTAACCATTCGCCCACCATGTACCCCGATCTGCGCTTCTGCACCGTGGCCGGCGCAGCCGCCCCCGCCGTCGTCAATGACGACGCCTGGTACAAGAACGAGTACATCCCCACCGTCGGCAAGCGCGGCGCCGCGATCATCTCGGCACGCGGGGCCTCCTCCGCCGCTTCGGCCGCCAACGCCGCCATCGACCACATGCGCGATTGGGCGCTCGGCACCAACGGCAAGTGGGTCACCATGGGCGTGCCTTCCGACGGCAGCTACGGCATACCGAAAGACATCATATACGGGGTGCCGGTCACCTGCGAAGGTGGGGAGTACAAGCGCGTCGAGGGCCTGGCTGTCGACGACTACTCGCGCAGCATGATGGACAAGACCCTCGCCGAACTGCAGGAAGAGCAAGCCGGCGTCGCCAGCCTTCTCGGCTGACGATGGGCGGATGAAGCGGAGCAAGCAAGCGTGAGCCTGCCGCTTCATCCCGCCGCCGTGCTGTATCGTGGGGCGAAGTGCTTCCCCGCGCTCGCCGCCTGTGAGCACTACGCGGGCTCGGAACGCAACATCCGCAAGGCCCTGCATCTGCAATCGGAACTGCGGGTAGACGAGCGCCCGATCTTCGACGTCACGGCGGATTGCGAGGATGGCGCGGCGGCTGGCCGCGAAGCCGAGCAGGCCGCCATGATTGCCGACCTGCTGCTCGACCCGGCGAATCGCCATGGGCGCATGGGGACACGCATTCACGACGTGACGCACACGCACTGGCGCGACGACCTGCAAATCATTGTCGGTCGCGCCGGCCGGCAAGTCGCCTACATCGTGCTGCCCAAGGTTGCCAATGCCGATGACGCCTTGACCCAGATTGTCGCCATCGACGAAGCCCGCGCGCGTTGCAACATCGAGCGCGAAATTCCGGTGCATGTTCTGATCGAAACCCCCGGCGCGCTGCACGAAGTCTGGCAGATCGCCGCCCTGCCGCACGTCGAATCGATCGACTTCGGCCTGATGGATTTCGTCAGCGCCCATCATGGCGCAATCACCGGCGCCGCGATGCGCTCGCCGGGTCAGTTTTCCCATCCCCTGGTCATCCGCGCGAAGTGCGAAATCGCCGCCGCAGCGCTGGCCAACGGAATTGTTCCGACCCATAACGTCACCACCGAACTGCGCGACAGCCGCATTGTCCGCGATGACGCGCACCGCGCTTTGCACGAGTTCGGCTTTCTGCGCATGTGGAGCATCCATCCCAGCCAGATCCAGCCGATTGTCGAAGCCATGCGCCCGGATTTTGCCGAGGTGAATGAATCCGCGGGAATCCTGCTGGCCGCGCAGGATGCCCACTGGGGACCGATCTCCTGGCAAGGGAAGTTGCACGACCGGGCCTCCTACCGCTATTACTGGGAATTGCTGCGCCGGGCTCACGACACCGGCATGGCCATTCCCGCGGCCGCGCATCAGCGCTTTTTCAACCCTGCAACCTAGCGAACACAAGAGGAAGTCATCATGCTCGAATCCTACCGCCAGCACGTCGCCGAACGCGGCAGCCTTGGCATTCCGCCGCTGCCGCTGACCAAGCAGCAGACCGAAGAACTCGTGGCACTGCTGAAGAACCCGGCCAAGGGCGAAGAGGCATTCCTCGTCGACCTGATCACCCATCGGGTTCCGGCCGGCGTAGACGACGCCGCCAAGGTCAAGGCCGAGTTCCTCGCAGCAGTGTCTGCCGGCCAGACGGCATCTCCGCTGATCTCCCGCGAGAAAGCCACCGAACTGCTCGGCACCATGGTCGGCGGCTACAACGTCAAGCCGCTGATCGACGTGCTCGACGATCCGATGGTCGGCGCGGTCGCCGCCACGGCCTTGAAATCAACCCTTTTGATGTTCGACTTCTTCCATGACGTCGCCGACAAGGCCAGGGCCGGCAGTGCCAACGCCAAGACCGTGATGCAGTCCTGGGCCGATGCCGAGTGGTTCACCCGGCGCCCGGACGTGCCAAAGAAGATCAGCGTCACCGTCTTCAAGGTCACCGGCGAAACCAATACCGACGACCTCTCGCCGGCGCCCGACGCCTGGAGCCGCCCTGACATCCCGCTGCACGCGCTGGCGATGCTGAAAAACGCCCGCGAGGGCATCACGCCGGACAATCCCGGCAGCGTGGGACCGATGAGCCTGATCGTCGAACTGAAGAAGAAGGGCCACCCGGTCGCCTATGTCGGCGACGTGGTCGGCACCGGTTCCTCGCGCAAGTCGGCAACCAATTCCGTGCTGTGGTGGACCGGCGACGACATTCCCTTCGTCCCCAACAAGCGCTATGGCGGTTTCTGCCTCGGCAACAAGATCGCCCCGATCTTCTTCAACACCCAGGAAGATGCCGGCGCCTTCCCCATCGAATGCGATGTCGGGCAAATGAACATGGGCGACGTGATCGACATCTTCCCGTATGACAGGAAAGTCGAGAAGAACGGCGCCGTGGTCGCGACTTTCGACTACAAGTCCGAAGTGCTGCTCGACGAAGTCCGCGCCGGCGGCCGCATCAACCTGATCATCGGCCGCGGCCTCACCGCCAGGGCGCGCGAATTCCTCGGCCTGCCCGCCTCGACGCTGTTCCGCCTGCCCCAGCCGCCGGTCGATTCGGGCAAGGGCTTCTCGCTGGCGCAGAAAATGGTCGGTCGCGCCTGCGGCCTGCCCGAAGGCAAGGGAGTGCGCCCCGGTACCTACTGCGAGCCGCGCATGACCTCGGTCGGCAGCCAGGACACCACCGGCCCGATGACCCGCGACGAACTGAAGGACCTCGCCTGCCTGGGCTTCTCGGCCGACCTGGTGATGCAGTCGTTCTGCCACACCGCGGCCTATCCCAAGCTGGTCGATGTCAAGACCCACCGCACCCTGCCGTCATTCATCACCGCGCGCGGCGGCATCAGCCTGCGCCCCGGCGACGGCGTGATCCACTCCTGGCTGAACAGGTTGCTGTTGCCTGATACGGTCGGCACCGGCGGCGACAGCCACACCCGCTTCCCGATCGGCATATCCTTCCCGGCCGGCTCCGGCCTCGTCGCCTTCGCCGCCGCCACCGGCGTGATGCCTCTCGATATGCCGGAATCGGTACTGGTGCGCTTCAAGGGTTCGCTGGAAGAAGCCGGCACGCGCGGCATCACCCTGCGCGACCTGGTCAATGCGATTCCGCTCTACGCGATCAAGGCCGGCCTGCTCACCGTCGAGAAGAAGGGCAAGAAGAACATCTTTTCGGGCCGCATCCTGGAAATCGAGGGACTTCCCGACCTCAAGGTGGAACAGGCCTTCGAACTCACCGACGCCTCGGCCGAGCGCTCCGCCGCCGGCTGCTCGGTGCGCCTCAACAAGGAGCCCATCGTCGAGTACCTGCGCTCCAACATCACGCTGATGAAGTGGATGATCGCCGAAGGCTATGAGGACAAGCGCGCGCTGGCCCGTCGCGTCAAGGCCATGGAAGCCTGGATCGACAAGGGCACGCTGCTCCAGCCCGACGCCGACGCCGAGTATGCCGCCGTGATCGAGATCGACCTGGCCGATGTCAGGGAGCCGATCCTGGCCTGCCCCAACGATCCGGACGACGTCAAGGTGCTGTCCGAAGTCGCCGGCGAGAAGATAGATGAAGTTTTCATCGGCAGTTGCATGACCAACATCGGCCACTTCCGCGCCGCCGGCAAGGTGCTGGAAGGCAAGACCGACATCCCGACGCGGCTGTGGATCGCCCCGCCGACCAAGATGGACGCGATGATCCTCAACGAGGAAGGCTACTACGCGATCCTCGGCAAGTCCGGCGCGCGCATGGAAATGCCGGGGTGCAGCCTGTGCATGGGCAACCAGGCGCAGATCAAGAAGGGCAGCACCGCGGTGTCGACGTCGACCCGCAACTTCCCGAACCGTCTGGGCATCGACACGCGCGTTTATCTGAGTTCGGCGGAACTGGCGGCAGTGACGGCGCTGATGGGCAGGATCCCGACCATGGCCGAGTACCTGGCGCAGGTGCAGGCGGTGAATGCCAAGGCCGCCGACGTGTATCGCTACATGAACTTCGACCAGATCGCGGAGTTCAGGGAAGTGGCGGATACGGTGACGGTGTAGGGCTCGGAATCGGCGCGGATTTGCCGTATCGCCAGCGCCAACTCCTGAAGTTGTAAAGAAGAACGCCCCCATGGAGAAATCCACTGGGGCGTTTTCTCATTTCGCCATCACCATCACCCTGAGACGGTCAAGTACTTCGGATCTCCTGATCCCTCGCTCAATCCGACGGGCACTTTTTTGGTGAGCTAGTTTTGGTGAGCTAGACGAGGGAATAGACCAATCTGTCACCGGTCTCGGGGTGGCAGAAGTTGAGTTCGTCGATATCCGTCAGTATGGCGGCGATCGCGTACGCACCCCGTTCAACGCGCCGGCCTCCGCAGAACCCCAGGGACGCCCCCATGGGCCGTCTACAGCAGACTGATTGCCCTGAGGTCAGGAAGCTTCCGGAAATCGGCCAAGGACAAAAGCTGCGGCAGGGCCAACTGGCGCCAGCTTTGCCACAGCCTGCCAGCCGCAGCCGGCAACGAGGTCAGCACGTTGCCGGGCGTCATCTGCGCCATGAACACCTGATAGACGCCTTCCTTCGCGCCCGCCAACGCCTTGCTGGCAACCACGGTGCGGCCCGCGACCAGATAGGTCTGCAGGTCGCCGAACGCGATCAGCACGGGCTTGGGTGCCGGCCTGAACGGCTTGAGTGCGCGTCCGCGGAGGAAGCGCGCGACATTGGCCGCGGCGAGCGCACCCATGTCGATGGCGTTGTAGGCCTGCTTGGCGACGGGTCGCGGCATCTGCGCCGCGTCGCCGACGACGAAGGTGTTGTCGAAATGGCGACTTTGCAGCGTCTGGTGCACATCCGCCCAGGCCTGCGGTGGCCGCGACAGACCCGCCTCGCGCAACAGCGCTGGCGGTGCCAGCCCGGCCGTCCACAGCGTGAGCTCGGAGCGCAGCCGCGTGCCGTCGGCCAGGCGCACGCCCTTGGCCGACACGCTGGCGATCGTCGTGCCGGTGCGGAACTTCACCGCATACGGTTCGCACAGGCGACGAAGGTCGGCATCCAGTGCCGGCGCCATGCCGGGCAGCAGCCGGGCGCCGGCCTCAACCACCTCGACGGACAGGTTGGCATCGTCGCGGTGGCGACGCAGGATCTCGCCAAGCGCCTCGATGCCCGAGATGCCGCCGCCGGCGATCACGATGCGCAGCGGCTTGCCCTGCTGCACGAGCGTGTGCAGCCGCTGCTTGATCGCCAGGCCGTCGGCGACGCTGCGAAACGGCATGGCGTGCCTGGCGACTCCCGGGACGTGATGGGTGTTCCAAAGCGCGCCCACCGCCACGATGCAGGCATCGAAGTTCAGCTCGCGGCCGCCTGCCGTGGCCAGCCGGCACTGTGCCGGCTGCAGCACGGTGACGCGATCCCGCAAGAACCGGTGTCCCGCCTGCTTGACGATGGCAGCGCGGTCCAGGCGCAGCCCCTGGGGCGTCTTCACGCTCGACAGAACCTCATGGATGTTGGGCATCCACTCGAAGTGTTTGGACGGATCGATGACCGTCACCGCATGGCGTCGCGATAACTTGATCGCGGCCGTCAGGCCGGCGAAGTTGCCGCCGACGATGGCGATGCGCTTGCGCTTTTCGGTCATTGGATTCCGTGTTCATGTATCTGAGCCATGCGAAGGACAGGAAATCCAACGGGCCTTCGGGGAGTATGGCTGACGCCGGGTGCCGCTGTCCAGGCCGATTACCTTCCTGTGATGAGGCAGGGGCGGGGTCTCGTTTCACTCCAATACTGGCCGTCGCACACGACAACAAGGCTGCTGCGGCGGCGGCCTTGACCGTCTATTTTGTCGGCGCCTCCGGCGCGGTCCCCCGACGCTCCTGCGCGTCCTCGCGACGTTCCTGCCGATGTTCGCCGCGCCCTTCGATCTTTTCCCGGAGTTGCGCCCTCTTTTCCTCGCAGGCCTTGGGGTCGGCGTCGCACAGCTTCTTCCACTCTTCGCGCCGTTTCTGCACCGCCTGCTTGATTTGCGCGCAACGCTCCGGATTGGCCTGGCAGCGCTTTTCCCCCTCTTCGGCGCTGAGCCCGATTTCGTGCCCCATTCCCGACTCCATGCCGGGGTTCTGGCCGGAACCCGCTTCGGCCCCTTGGGCATGGACCGCGCAAACGCCCAGCGCGACGTGACATGCGGCGATCAGTTGGCGAAGTTTCATCGGCGTTTCTCCTCTCAGGCCGGCAAGTCAGACCAAAACATTTACAGGGACAAAACGGCCACCGAGCGCTTCGCGCGAATCCAGCCGCCACCAGCGCTCCAGCACCGTGGCATAGAGGCTGCGGTAGTCGACGCCGAAGCCCATGTTACCGCCGTCGTCGAGCCGCGCCAGATTCGGCGCCTCGCCGTATAGGCCGCCACTCACCCCGCCGCCCAGGGCGAAATGCACGTTGGCGGTGCCGTGGTCGGTGCCATTGCTCTGGTTCTCCTTGGGCCGCCTGCCGGATGTCGGCCTCGACCCGCTGGATGCACCAGCGGCCCGCCGCGCATCCCGTCGCCGCCTTCCGCCTGGCGCGCCTGGCGCGCGAACTGCTCGGGGTTGGACAGTGCGACGACGAGCCGCCCGCCGAGCAGCGGCCCCATGTCCTGGCTGCCCACCAACACGCCATCGGCGGCGAAAGCCGCGGGCGGCGGCGCGCTGGCGAAGCTTCGCGCCAGCCAGCCCTGCTGCAGGGTCTCTTCGCTGTTCGACGCCGTATCCCAGATCTCGATGGAACGAAAATGCGACAGGTTCGGGTTCGCATAGCCGACGCCCTGCACCACCGCCAGTTCGCGCGCCTGCCATAGCGGCAGCAGGGCCTGCAATGACGGATGGAAGCCCAGGCGGTCCGAGATCTGCAACACCTGCTCGCGGTGGATACCAATGCGCGGCCGCAAGAAGTAGTAGTCCGGGTCGGTGTAAGGCACCACGGTGTTCAAGCCGTCGTTTCCGCCCTTGAGCTCGACCAGGATCAGCAGGCGCTGGTAGGGCGCCGCACCGGCCGCGGCCGCAAGGCTTGGCGTCAGCGCCAGCAATCCGGCGCCACCCAGGCAATTCAGGAAATCGCGCCGTTTCACGATGCCGGCCTCATTTCAGTTGCGCCACGGGATCGAGCAGGGCTTCGCGCGCGTCCATGTGGCCCTCACGCCGCAGCAGGCGCTCAGCGTACTGCTTTCTGGCCAGCAGGGTGCTGCTGTTGATCCAGGCCTCGCCGCCGGGCCAGCCCCTGACGTTGGGCGGCGCGAACAGGTCCTGACCGAGTTGGCGCAGGGCGAAACCCAGCAGCAGCGGCTCCGGCGCCTCGATCTGCAGTGAATTCAGCGTGCCCAGCACCCAATCCACCGGCGACTTGACCAGCGCCAGACGACTTTCCGGCGCCCAGAACGCCCGGCTGCCGAGGATCTCGCGCAGGGCCACGCGGCTTTCGTAGCCGGAATCACGGAAGCGCCGGGCAATGCGCCGCACCTCGACCTCGTCGGGCGTCAGCGAGACGAACTCGCGCCACAGCTTGCGCACCAGCAGTTCCGCCGTCTGCGGCCGGGCCAGCAGAATGTCGAGCACCGCATCGCCGTCCAGCTTGCCGCTGACGCCGAGCACCGTCTTGCTGCCGCTGTCGTGGGCGAATGGCCGCCAGCGAAATTCGCCGGTGGCCGGCTCGATGCTCCAGCCGGTAAAGGCGCGCGCCGCCTCCTTGATGTCCTGCTCGGAGTAATGGCCTTCACCCAGCGTGAACAGTTCCATCACCTCGCGCGCAAAGTTCTCGTTGGGGCTGCCCCTGCGGTTGGTCGCCGAATCGAGGTGGACCATCATCGCCGGATCCTTGCCCACCGCATGCAGCAGCTCGCCGAAGTTCCCCAGCGCGTGACGCCGCAGCAAGCGGTTCTGGTCCAGCATCAGCTTCGCGCTCCTGACCTTCTGCAGGCTCGAAACAAAGTGGTTGTGCCAGAACAGGGTCATGCGTTTCGCGCAACTGCTCCGCCGGACTCGCGGTATTGAGCATGGCGCCGACCCACCAAACGCGCAGCGCTATGGCGCTGCGCTTCTGCGTTTCCCTGCGCTCCTCGTCGGACAGCGCGCGACGGCTTGCCGGCGAGAGGTACACGGTGAGTTCGCCGGGTGCGGGCGGACCGGAATCGTTGCGCATGTCGGCCAGCAAGCGCTCCACGGCCGCCGCACGGGAGAGTTGGGAGAACTCGGCCAGGTCAGCCGGCCGCGCCCCGAATCCCGCCCGGTTCAGCAGGTGTCGCGCATCGTCCATGCCCATTGGCGCCGCCAGCGCCGCCAAGGCGCAGCTTACAAACACGACGGCAATGATCCGCAAACCGGCACTCATGACATGGACTCCGGGGTTGATGGCGTGCATCGTCGGTCAGGCCTGTAAGCGAAATGCTGAACGAAACCGGTGATGTGTAAGTCCATGTTTCAAGCTCGCTTGAGACCCGCGGGCCCAAGGCAATCCCATGAATGCGAAATATTTTTCTCCTCCCCCTGCACGGCGGGGTCGGGAGGGGCATGGGGAGGCAATCATCGTTTCCCAGGCACCACATCCGTTTTTGCCTCAGCCCTACCCCACCCCATCCCCGCCCAAGCGCTTGAAGGGGAGGGAGTTGCCTTGTCCCTCCGGCCCCAGGTGTTGTCTGCAACGCAGGTGCGGCTTATAGTCTGAAGCGCCATGAAACCCAACGCCCGCATCATCCCCATCAGCACCGCGCCCAGGCCCTTCCCGGCCCTGGCGGACGATCCTGTCGCGCCGCTAAATGGCGTCTTGCTCGACCGGCGCCAGCGGCGCGTGCGCGACCTGCGCATCTCGGTCACCGACCGCTGCAATTTCCGTTGCGTGTATTGCATGCCGAAGGACGCGTTTGCCCACGACCACGCCTTCCTGCCGCGCAGCGAGGTGCTCTCGTTCGAGGAGATCGTCCGCATCGCGCGCATCTTCGTCGATCAGGGCGTCGAAAAGATCCGCATTACCGGCGGCGAGCCGCTGCTGCGCCGGCATGTCGAGAACCTGATCGCACAACTGGCGAAGCTGCCGGTGGAACTGACGCTGACCACCAACGGCTCGCTGCTGGCGAAGAAGGCGCGAGCGCTGCGGGATGCCGGCCTGCAGCGCGTCACGGTCAGCCTCGACGGCCTCGACGACGCGGTATTCAAGCGCATGAACGATGTAGATTACCCGGTCGCCGCCGTGCTCGGCGGCATCGCCGCCGCCGCGGCCGCGGGCCTCGCGCCGATCAAGGTGAATTGCGTGGTCAAGCGCGGCAGCAACGACGACCAGGTCCTGCCGCTGGCGCGCCATTTCCGCCACAGCGGCCACATCCTGCGCTTCATCGAGTTCATGGACGTGGGCAGCTCCAACGGCTGGCGCATGGACGACGTGGTGCCCTCGGCCGAAGTCGTGGCGCGCATCCACGCCGCCTTCCCGCTCGAACAGATCGACCCCAACTATGCCGGCGAGGTCGCCGAGCGCTGGCGCTACCGGGACGGCGCCGGCGAGATCGGCGTCATCTCCTCGGTGACCCAGGCTTTCTGTTCGACCTGCACCCGCATCCGGCTGTCGACCGAGGGCCAGATCTATACCTGTCTGTTCGCCCAGGGGGGCCACGACCTGCGCGCCTTGCTGCGCCAGGGCGGCGAAGACGAAGCTTTGCGGCGCGCCATCGCCGCCGTCTGGCGCGCCCGCGATGACCGCTATTCCGAGATCCGCACTGCCGCCACGGCGCTGCCTGCGGGCTCCCGGAAGATCGAAATGTCCTATATCGGCGGCTGATCGAGATGTCCTGCAACGCGCGCATTCCGTCCGCTCGGCCTGAGTTTGTCGAAGGCCCTTGGCCGACCCGTTGGCGCAGTTCGACAGGCTCACTGCGAACGGCATGCATATTGGTGATGCTTTCTACCAGTCGGTAATCTGGTTCGTTTTCCTTATTTCTCCCGTCCATGACCTCCCTCCTCCAGATCCTCTCCTGCGCCGATGACTATGACCCCAATTCGCTGCCTGTCGGTCGCGCCACCGAACTGATCCTCGACCTGCTGCACCCCGTCAACGGCCATGAACGCGTCTTCGTGCGCCAGGCGCTGGATCGCGTGCTGGCCGAAGATGTGATCTCGCCGATCGACGTGCCGAGCCACGACAACTCGGCCATGGACGGCTGGGCCCTGCGCTTCCGCGATCTCGCCGCCACAGGCGAGACGCGCCTGAGAAACATCGGCACCGCCTTTGCCGGCCGCGCGTTCGACGGCAAAGTCGGCGCCGGCGAGACGGTGAGGATCATGACCGGCGCCATCCTGCCGCAGGACGTCGACTGCGTGGTGATCCAGGAAGTCGCGCGCGTTGCGGGTGACATGGTCATCATCCCGCCAGGCCAGCGCAGCGAGCAGAACACCCGCCGCGCCGGCGAAGACCTCAAGGTCGGCCGCCCGGCGATTGCCGCCGGCAAGAAACTGCGTCCGGCCGAGATCGGCATCATCGCCTCGCTGGGCATCGCCGAGCTTTCGGTGCGCCGCCGGGTGCGCGTTGCGCTGTTTTCCACCGGCGACGAGCTGTGCTCGATCGGCACGCCGCTGGCGCCCGGCGCCGTGTATGACAGCAACCGCTACACGCTGTGGGGCATGCTGACGCGGCTGGGCTGCGAGGTCATCGACATGGGCGTGGTACGGGACGATCCGGCCGCGCTCGAAGCGGCGTTTCGCGAAGCGGCCGGCTGTGCCGATGCGATCATCACCAGCGGCGGCGTTTCGGTCGGCGAGGCCGACTTCATCAAGCAGTTGATGGCCCAGCTCGGCGAAGTTGCCTTCTGGAAAATCGCCATGAAGCCCGGCCGCCCGATGGCCTTTGGTCGAATAGGGAAGCCGGATGGCACCGATGGCCCCGGCGCCTGGCTGTTCGGCCTGCCGGGCAACCCGGTGGCGGTGATGGTCACCTTCTACCAGTTCGTGCGGCCGGCCATCCTCAAGCTGGCCGGTGTCGACCCGGTGATGCCCTTCCCCACCTTCCCGGCGCGCTGCGTGGAGGCCATGAAGAAGGGCCGCGGCCGCACCGAATTCCAGCGCGGCATCCTGTTCCAGGAAAACGGCGAGTGGTGCGTACGCCCCACCGGCGCGCAGGGGTCCGGCGTATTGCGCTCGATGTCGGAAGCCGACTGCTTCATCGTGCTGGAACCCGACCGCGAGAAAGTCGGCGCCGGCGACACGGTGGGCGTGCAACTCATGAACGGGCTGGTTTAGCCGTCGGTCAAGCTGATACGAAAGAGTACTTCCGTCATTCCCGCGAACGCGGGAATCCAGGCGTGCGCCACTGGATTTCGGGTCACGCCCGGAATGACGGGACTCCTTGCATCACGTTGCATTCAGGCGAGCGAGTGACAGCCCCTAGGCCTCACTCCGCCGCTTCCGCGCCGCGCGCCTGCCCCCGCACCTGCCCGAGGCCAACCTTCAAGTCGGACAGCCTGGCACCCATGGCCACCACCGTCGACTGCCCCGGCTTCAGCGGGCCGGGCAGCAAATATTCGCGGGAAAAACTGCTGTTCTGCACTGTGCCCACGACACGCAGGTTGCGCAACGCAAGCGGGCTGCGGTTGGTGACGCGCAGACCGAGATTGCCGTTGCCGTCCGCCACGGGTTCGACCTGGACGTAGTTGCCGGGCATGCGCGGCAGTTCGAGGCGCGCCAGCGCTGTGCCGGCGCGCTGACCGATCTCGGAATCGGACTCTGCGGCCATACGGAAGTGCTCGATCGCCTTGCCCGGATTGTTGGCGCCCTGCGCCAGGTTGCCCAGCGTGTAATGCGCCGCAGCCGTGGGCAGCAGTGCATTGCTGCGCTCCAGGTCGCTTTGCGCGCCAGCGGCATTGCCGAGGCGGCTGCGGGTCAGGCCCCGGTTCAGGTAGTAGGCGTAGTAGTCAACGTTGCGCTTGATGGCCTCACCGTAGTCCTGCTCGGCTTCCGCGGCGCGGCCGAGCTTCCTCAGCGCATCGCCACGAAGGGCGTAGAACATCGCCTCGCGCGGCTCCAGCGTAATGGCCTGATCGGCCTTCGCCAGCGCCTGCGCCGGTTGCTTTTCGATCAGCTTGCGGCCTTCGTCATGTGCCGCATAGGCCGGCTTCGACTTGATCAGGAAAGCCAGCTTCTGCCGGTAGACTTCCTCGCCGCGAAACAGGTTTGCCGGCAGCGTCGCAGCCTTGCTGCGATTTGCCTCGACGCGCTCCTGCGACGGCGGGTGGGTGGCAAACATGCCGGCCAGCCAGTTCGGCGACTTGCTGCCCGACAGACGCACGAAGGTTTCCTGCAGTTCAACCGCGGCACGCGGGTCGTAACCGGCACGCACCATGTAGTCGATGCCGTAGTGATCGGCCTCCAGCTCATTCTCGCGACTGAAGCGCAAGGTGAGCAGCGTTGCCCCGCCGGCCGCGGCGAAGTCGACCAACTCATGCGATTTCCTGTCGGCGGCCAGCACCGAAATCACGGCTGCGCCGGCGGGACAGCAGAATGGCGCGCTCCATCGAGCTGGCGCCATGGCGTGCGGCGGCATGCACGATTTCATGCGACAGCACCGCCGCCAGTTCGGCCTCGCTTTTCAGCTCCGTCAGCAACCCGCGATTGACCGCCAGTTTGCCGCCGGGCAAAGCCCAGGCATTGGGCACGGAATCGTTGATGACGACAAACTCGTAAGGCAGGTTCGGCCGGTCGCTGACACGCACCAGTTTCTGCCCCACTTCGTTGACATAGGCCACCAGTTGGGGATCGAGAATAAACTTGCCGCCGGCCGATTGCTGATTCTGCAGATACTGCTGCGACCCGAGCTTGATTTCCTGCTTCTCCGACATCAGCGTCAGCTCGGTCTTCTTGGTCACCGGGTTGGTGGCGCAGCCGCCCGCCGATAACGCCGCAATCAGCGGCAGTCCGATGCCAAGCCATTTGACGATCGACGCGCTGAACTTGTTCATGAGCGAAGAATCCTCTGCAAGTAATTCAATCCAGCCTCCCTTACGAATGACCCGGCCCGCAACCGCACCGGCGCTGTTGAGTAGTCGTTCGCCAGAGCCCGTCGAAGGGCATTCAGGGCTTCGACAGGCTCAACCCGAACGGAGGCTTCAAGCTTGTTCCGGTCCACTCGCTAACCTCGCGGATCCGGCACGAAGCCGCTGCTGCCCGGAAACGGCGATGGCTCGGCAAGGCGCGGCGACGGAATGATGCCACGGGCGACGAGATTGGCGCGGGAGTCGTAGTAGATGGTGATGATTTCGTCGGGCGAATCGCTGTTGCGCACGAACTCGGTATGGCGTGTCGGCGAATACTCGCGTTCGCCATGGCCGGTCCCGAGCTTCATGGACTTCAATTCAGATTCCGCACGTGACGGGGCGCGGGATTGCGACTGGTCGGCGCGTCGCTCGGCGAGCGCTCCGGCGGCAGCGGATCCGTTGCCGGCGGAAGCGCCGGCGTCGCTTTCCGTTGTCCTGGCCATTGCGGAGGGAGCGGGAGCGGCCTGGCGCGTCGCGCCGTCCATGGTATCGCGCGAAGAATCATCCTTGCCCTGTGAGCGCGATTCACCGCGCCACGGCTCCGCGGGCGGCGAATAGGGCGCCGTAGCGATGGGTTGTGGCGGAGCCGACCTTTCGCGATACACGGCGACACCGATGACGCCCACATTGCCCGGCCGGCCGGTGCGCGCGGCATAGCTGTTGGGCAGCGCGGTAAACACGAACTGCGCGACATCGTCCATGCTCTTGCGCCAGCCGCTGATCCCGTAGCTTTGGCCGCCTTCGAGCACATAGCCTGATTGCAGCGTGGCGGCGGTCTGGCCGGTAAGTACGTTGATGCCATCCACCGACAGCACGGTAAGCACGCGGTCGGCGTATTTGCTCTTGAGTTCGACGGCATAGCGCTCGCCCGGCGTACCGGCGACATACAGCCTGCCGCCATGCCGATACGGCGTGAGCCGCTCGCCGGTGCTGCGATTGACAATCGACACATCGACCAGTCTCGCCGCAAGCGTCGGCTGGGTACAGCCGAGCAAGGCGACAAAACTCGCCGCGCCGATAATGCAGGATGCAAGGGTAGGTCTTTTCATGATTTTCTCCGTGGAAAGTTTGCGATGTCCGCAAGCCTGTAAACGGAGCAGGTCCGGAACCGGGGTTAAAGGCGCATGGCCCCGGCTTATTTCAAATTGAGCAGATCATCGGGCGGGACAAGGTCCGGGTAGCGCGCGCGAAAGCGGGTCAGGCTTCGCGCCGCTTCGGCGCTGCGTCCGGCGGCGCGCAATTCGCGGATCTGTTTCAGCCAGGCTTCGGGCGTTGCAGGGTCGGCTGCGGGTTGGGCAACCGGGGCCGCGACGGATTTGGCCGACAGGTTGGCGGATGGCTTGGCCTGCGCATCGGCCGTTGCTTCGCTGCTTGAACCGACGCCAGGGCTTCCGGCTTCGAGCTTGCCAACTTGACGCGACGGACCCGACGCAGAATCGGCGGCAGGACCGGCGTTGCGCCGTTCGCGCAGCTCATCGGTCTCGGCGCGCTGGCTTTTCTTCATGGCCTGCTCGGCCGGCGCGCGCGCCACCGTTGCCGGGGCTGCGGCCGCAGGCGACGCTACGGGCTCGGGTACACCCGGCGGGGCATCCTTGAGCGCCGGCGATTCGGCACGGCGACTCTTCTCGGCCGCCGGCGCCTGGGCATTGCTCGGGGGCATGACTTCAGCAGCAGGTTGCGCCGGCGCGGCGCTACCCGCCGTGTCAACGGAGCTTCCACGGACACCCTGCGCCGCCTTCATTTCCTGGCGCAGATCACGTTCCTGTTCGTCCATGACGCGCCAGGTAACCGACAGACCCACGAGCGCCACGGCAATCGCCGACGTTACGGGCAGCCAACCCTTCCACCACGGCTTCGACCGCCTGGACTTCATCGCGAGGTCTGCCTGCAACTCGGCCCGTGCCGTATCGAGGATGCCGCGGTCGAGCATCACGCTCGGCTCGGCTTGCGCAGCTTCGCGGTAAAGCGCATGGAGTTCTTTTACGGCCGACTCCGCCAACTCGGGCCTCGGTGGAATGACGGGACCGGTCATCGCAGATCCCCCAGTTCGTTACGCAACCGCGAATAGGCGTAACGCAAACGGCTCTTTGCGGTCTCGAAA
This sequence comes from Sulfuritalea sp., assembly GCA_016712985.1. Lineage (GTDB taxonomy): Bacteria > Pseudomonadota > Gammaproteobacteria > Burkholderiales > Rhodocyclaceae > Sulfuritalea. Next base: position 58,701 of record JADJQA010000010.1, read on the forward strand.
CCCGTGCCGGTGGCACTGCCGATTTCCTCCACGGTCAGGCCACCCTCGACCGCCAGCAGGAAGGCTTCGCGCTGCGGCGCCGGCAAGGCCTCGATCGCGGCCAGCAGTCGGCCCGCCAGTTGCACGCGCTCCAGCAGGCGCTCCGGCTGTGCGCTTGCGGGCGCCGGGCAATCAGGGGTTCGCCATCGCCGGCATCGACCTCGAACTCGGCCAGCCGGCCGCGCGCACGAAAACCGTCGATCAGCCGATTGTGGGCGATGCGATAGAGCCAGGTCGTGAATTTGGCCGACACCTCGTAGCCGCTGCGGGCGCGAATCACCGACATCCATATCTCCTGAAACATTTCATCCGCCTGCTCACGACGGCCGCACTGGTGAAGCAGATACCGGAACAGGCGGCCGCGATGACGTGCGTAGAGCGCCTCGAAGGCCGCCGCCTCGCCATCGCGATAGGCCAGCATGAGGGTCTCGTCGGTGCGCGATTCATCCACGCCTGAAGTGTAAACGAGGGAATCGGCACTTCGGGGTCAGCATGAGACCAGGCCATGGACGGAAGTGGTCACCGATACCGCAGCCCATGCTTTACTTTGTTCAAGCCCGGGAGTACCTTTTCCGCAAATGCAACACCGTCAACCATTGATTAGCAAAGGGGATTCACCATGCAAAAAACAGCACGTCCGCGTCGCAGCGTCCTTTACATGCCGGGCTCGAACGCCCGCGCCCTCGACAAGGCGAAAACCTTGCCGGCGGATGGCCTGATCCTTGATCTTGAAGACGCAGTCGCCCCCGACGCCAAGGAGGTTGCCCGCAAACAGGTCTGCGAGTCCGTGAAAGCGGGCGGCTACGGGATGCGCGAACTGATCATTCGCGTCAATTCCCTGTCTACGCGATGGGGTTTCGACGATGTGGCCTTGGCATCGAGGTCCGGCGCCGACGCGCTGTTGCTGCCGAAGGTGGAAAGCGCCGACGCCATCCGCCACATGGAAGCGATCATGCGGGCGAACGGCGCACCCGACGACATGGCGATCTGGGCGATGATGGAAACGCCGCGCAGTGTCCTGGAATCCCAGCGGATCGCCGAGTCCACCCCGCGCATGGCCTGTCTCGTGATGGGCACTTCGGATCTCGCCAAAGAACTCGACTGCGCGCATACCCACGAGCGGCTGCCGTTCATTACCTCACTCGGACTGTGCCTGCTCGCCGCGCGCGCGGCAGGGCTTGCGATCCTCGACGGCGTCTACCTCGACCTCAACGACGAAGCCGGTTTCGAGTTTGCCTGCCGGCAGGGATCGGAACTCGGTTTCGACGGCAAGACGCTGATCCATCCCAAGCAGGTGGGGAGCTGCAACAAGGTCTTCACGCCGAACGTCGCCGACGTCGAATGGTCGCGCAAGATCATCGAAGCGCATTCAGCGGCAAGCGCACGCGGCGAAGGCGTTGTCGTCGTCGACGGCAAGCTGATCGAGAATCTGCATGTGGAAAGTGCCAAGCGGGTGGTCGCCATGGCCGAGGCGATCGAGAAGATGCAGGCACAGGTTGCCGCCGCGTAAGCCGACGAGGCGGCGCATTGCTGTCGCGCGCACCGCCGCCGCGCGCGATGCCGCGGGGAAATGGACGGTGGTCCATTGACCTGCCGGCAGTATCCGAAACGGGAGATCGGGCGATTCGTCGCCCGATTCAGTCCTGACTGCCTTGCAGCCGGTCCGACAGGCGCCGCAGAATCTTGCCAACATTGGTCTTCGGCAAGGGCTCGGTCCTGAAATCGACGATTTTCGGCACCTTGTAGCCGGTCAAATTCTTCTGGCAATGGGCGATCAGTTCTTCGGCGGTGAGGGCGGGATCCTTCCTGACCACGACCGCCTTCACCGCCTCGCCGGAACGCTCGTCGGGGGCGGCGATCACCGCGACTTCGAGAACCCCCGGGTGCATCATGATCACGTCCTCGACTTCGTTCGGATAGACGTTGAACCCCGACACCAGGATCATGTCCTTCTTGCGGTCGGTGAGCTTGACGTAGCCCTTCTGGTTCATGAAGCCCATGTCGCCGGTGCGGAACCAGCCATCCGCCGTGAAGGCCCTGGCGGTTTCGGCGGCCTGGTTCCAGTAGCCTTTGGTCACCTGGGGGCCGCGGATGCTGATTTCGCCGACTTCGCCCAGCGGCACTTCGCCGCCCGCTTCGTCCAGTAGCGCCACCTCGGTGGAAGGAATCGGCAGGCCGAGGGTGCCGGTCCAGTCGGTGAGGTTGAGGGGGTTGCAGATGGCGACCGGTGAGGTCTCGGTGAGGCCGTAGCCCTCGATGATCGGCACGCCGGTCACCTGCTTCCACTTCTCGGCCACCACGCGCTGCACCGCCATGCCGCCGGCGGAGGTCACCTTCAGCGTCTGCGCGGCGAGTTCCGCGAAGCCGGGGGCATTGAGCAGGGCGTGGTACAGCGTATTGACGCCGATCATGCCGGTGAAGCGGATCGCCTTGAGTTCCTTGATGAAGCCCGGCATGTCGCGCGGATTGGTGATCAGGATGTTGCGCGCGCCGATCTTGATGAATACCAGATTCGAGGTTAGCGCATAGACGTGATACAGCGGCAATGGCAGGACGATGATTTCCGCGCCCTCGACCAGGTCGCGCGCAATCCAGGCCGCGACCTGCTGGAGATTGGCGACCATGTTGCCGTGCGTCAGGACGGCGCCCTTCGCCACCCCGGTGGTGCCGCCGGTGTATTGCAGGAAGGCGATGTCATCATGGGCCAGCGGCACCTCCCGGAGCGGATGCCGCCTGCCCGCCCGCAGGGTCTGCTTGAACCCGATCGCACCTGGAATGTTCCAGGCCGGTACCATGTGCTTCAGGTACTTGACGACGAGGTTGGTCACCAGCGCCTTGCCGCCGGGAAACAGGTCGCCGATCTGGGTCGTGATCACCGTCCCGACCTGCGTCTTGGCGAGCGCCGCCTGCAGCGTATGCGCAAAATTCTCCAGCACCACGATCACTGTCGCAGCGGAATCCTCGAGCTGATGTTCAAGCTCGCGCACGGTGTACAGCGGATTGACATTGACCACGGTCAGACCGGCGCGCAGCGCGCCAAACAAGGCCACCGGATACTGCAAGAGATTGGGCAGCATGATCGCCACGCGCTCGCCCTTGCCCAGGCCGAGCTCATTCTGCAGGTAGGCGGCGAAGTCGCGGCTCAAGCCATCCAGCTCGCCGTAACTCATCGATACCGACATGTTGTCGTAGGCGGGAAGCTCGCGGAACCTGGCGCAGCTCTTTTCGAGGATGTCCCGCAGCGACGAGTACTGATGGATATCGACCTCCGCCGGGATGCCTTTCGGGTATTCCTTGAGCCAGATCTTTTCCATGCTTCCTTCTTCTTCGCGTGTTGTTCGGTTGTGTGGAGCCTATTCCGGACAGCCAGGGTGGTGCTTGAACGGAAGGCCCGGGTCGAATCGGTTCTCAAATTGCACAACAGCCCGAGACTAGCCCTTTTGATCCCGATACGGTAATCGCGCCATGACAAGCCTCCGGCGATCCTCAAGCCGCGATCCGGTGCCTCTTGCGCCACTCCCACGGCGGCACGGGCGCCGCATGCTGCCACAAGCCGATTCGCCTGGTCCGTGTATCGAACTCGGCGTACTCGTAGCGCCCCTGGTCTTCCAGCGACTGCTCGCGACGGTGTTCCCGATACCACCATGCAAGACCCGCCTCCAACTGCGCCAGCCCGACATCGCGCGTCGTCTGGCAGGCCGGACAGCCGCGCGGCCGCACCACCACCTTGCCGACGATACGCCCGTACTGATCACGCTGCGTCCATGCCACCCCGACCTCCTTGCCAAACACCAGGTCGGACAAATGCTTCCTGGATGCCTGGGCGAATGGCTGCCTGGATTCGGGCGCATCGACGGCGACGAGCTTGATTTCGTGCCGACTCTGGGTGCCGTCGAGCACGGTAATCGTGTCGCCGCTACGCACGGCGACAACCCTGCCGGCCAATTCATCGGCAATGGCGGGCAACGGAATGGCCAGTGCAAGGAAAAGGAGGAGCATGTGCATGCTGCCAGTGTAGCGCCGTCCTGCCGACGCCGGCGCATGGGTCAGATCCCAGACATCTTCTGCTACCTAGTCTCAACGCGGGGGCGGGCAATCCCTGCTGAGATGGACTGCAACAACTGGAATGGGCGGGGGCGCTCGATGATCTGCGCGTGCCACCCGGCAATCGCCTGGAAGCACTGAAACACAATCGGGCAGGGCAGCACAGCATCCGCATCAACGAGCAGTTTCGAGTTTGTTTCGTGTGGACGACCGACGGACCGATGGATGTCGAGATCGTCGATTATCACTAGTGGAGCCGCATGATGACCAAAACAAGAAAGCTGCCGCCGGTAACGCCGGGTGAAATGCTGCTCGAAGAATTCCTTAAGCCGATGGGAATTTCCCAATACAGGCTCGCCAAGAAATCGGCGTTCCCGCACAACGGATCGGCGAGATCGTCGCGGGTCGTCGCACCATCAGCGCCGACACCGACCTGAGGCTGTGCCGGTTTTTCGGGCTGTCGGAAGGCTGGTGGCTGCGGGGTCAAGCCCGCTACGACACCGAGCGTGCCAGGGACGGCCTTGCGACGGCTCTGGACAAGATCAGACCATGGACTGAAGTGGTCGGTGGTGTGGATGTCAATGCCTGACAATGCTTGCCAGCCTGTCTTCCTGCAATCAGGCACCGCGAAACACTCGCCACGCTTGGCGCTGAAGCTGGATATTGGAGCGAAATTGACGCTTCCTACGCCGCCTCTCGCTTCGGCGTACAATTTCTGCGTAAATCCTTGGAGGTTGATATGACGCGCCAGGTCGACGTGATTGTTGAAAAGGACTCGGCAGGGTACTTTGTGGCATCGGTTCCAGTGCTACCCGGCTGTCACACGCAGGCCAAATCGCTCGATGACCTGATGGTGCGCATCCGCGAGGCCATTGAGCTTTGTCTTGAAGTTCAGGGTGACGTCCTGGAACCGCTGGATTTTGTCGGGGTTCAACGCATTTCAATTGCCGCATGACGACTGTTCCCGGTCTGACCGGCAAGAAACTGTTGTCGGCCTTGAAGAAGGCGGGCTTTGAAGTACTCCGTGTCAAAGGCAGTCACCATTTCATTCAGCACCCCGATGGTCGTTCGACCGTGGTACCGGTCCACGGTGGCGAATCTATCGGGGCAAGGCTGATCGCGCAAAGATTCTTCGTGATTGCGACGAACCCATGCATATCCATGTAGAACGCGATAGTGCTGTCGCCAAGTTCTGGCTGTCGCCGGTGAGACTGCAACACAGCACTGGCTTCGGTCGATCCGAATTGGTCGAGATAGCGTCCTTGGTGGCCGAAAATCGCGATATGTTGTCGGAGGCATGGAATGATTTTTTCACAAACTGAATTCGGCATCCCCAATGCCCTGAATGTCCATGTGTCGAAGGACGCATTGACCGTCGAACTCGACGATGGCCGAACGCTGACGGCCCCGCTTGGCTGGTACCCGCGCCTCTCCCGCGCGACCCCGGAAGAACGCGAGCACTGGCGGCTGATCGGATCTGGAACGGGCATCCATTGGGAGGATATCGACGAGGACGTCAGCGTCGAAGGGCTTCTACTTGGAAAGCGATCTGGCGAGAGCCAGCGCTCGTTTGATCGCTGGCTGGCGCAACGGGAAGGTGGTAACGGGAAATCGTGCCCTTGATCATTGCTATTTGCTCGGAATAATCTGAGCCTGACCCCTTTGATCTTTCTTTGATCTCGTTTGATCTCCCTTCCTGATTAGCCACGAAGTTCAGTAGGCTCATCTGGTGAGCCCCGCAGGGCCAATACTGAGCGCATTCCGACGAGAGGAGATACGCGATGGGGATCAACAAGGTGCAGTTTCAGAAGGGGTTGTCGATGGCGGCGTTCATGGAGCGCTACGGGACGGAAGAGAAATGCCACGCTGCGGTGGTGGCGCTGCGCTGGCCCAATGGCTTCGTCTGTCCGGAATGTGGTGGCACACGCCATTGCACCTTCGAGAGCAAGGGGCTGCATTACTGGCAGTGCTCGGCGTGCCGGGAACAAACGACGGTGATGTGCGGCACGATTCTTCAGGCCACGAAGCTTCCGCTGACGACGTGGTTTCTGGGCATGCACCTGCTGACCCAGGCCAAGAACAATGTCTCGGCCCTGGAACTCAAGCGCCATCCGGGCGTGCGCTACAAGACGGCTTGGCTGCTGAAGCACAAGCTCATGCACGTCATGAGCGAACGTGAGGCCTCGCGCCAGCTCGATGGCCGTGTCGAGATCGACGATGCCTATCTGGGCGGGGAACTGCCCGGTGGCAAGAGCGGCCGCGGCTCGGAGAACAAGGTGTCCTTCATCGCTGCCGTGCAGACCACGGACAACGGCCATCCCTTGTTCGTCTGTTTGAAGAAGCTGGAATTCACCAAGAAAGCGATCGCCGCTTGGGCCAAGACATCGTTGGCGGCCTCGGCGCGTGTGGTGTCTGACGGGTTGTGGTGTTTCACGGCGGTCACCGACGCCGGCGCCGTACATGAGCGCACCGTGACGGGCGGCGGTGCCGCCAGTGCGAAGATGGAGCAGTTCACTGCCTGCCCACCGGCGGCATCCAGCACAGCGAGACGCGACAGTCGCGATGCGACTCGGAACTTTCAGGCCACCGCCAGCAAAGTCGGCATCCGCAGATGTAAGCACTCCGCCGGCAGATTTTTCGCCTGAAAACGCCACATCCCCCCTTCACTCGGCCCGCAACGCCTCCACCGGATCCAGCCGCGCTGCGCGCCTTGCCGGCAGCACGCCGGCGGCGAGCCCGATGGCCGCCGCCAGGGCTTCGGCCAGCAGCACGAATGACAGGGGCGTATGCACCGGCAGGGACGGGACGAAAAGGCCTATCAGTTGCGCCAGTCCGATGCCCAGCAGCAGGCCGACCAGCCCGCCGATCGCGGCGAGCGCCACGGCTTCGCCGAGGAACAGGCCGAGGATGGTCTGCCGCCGCGCGCCGAGGGCCACCAGCAGGCCGATTTCATTGGTGCGTTCGGTGACGGCGATGGTCATGATGGTGACGATGCCGACGCCGCCCACCAGCAGCGAGATGCCGCCCAGCGCGCCTACGGCCATGGTCAGTACGTCGAGAATGCCGCCCAGCGTGGCCAGCATTTCCTCCTGGCTGATGATGGTGACATCCTCGCGGCCGTGGCGTGCCTTCATCACCTCCTTGACCGCGGCCACCACGCTCGCGGAAGGCACGCCCTCGGCCACGGCGATGTCGATTTCGTTGAGGCCCTCGCGATTGAACAGTTCGAGGGCGCGCGCCGCCGGAATGAAGGCGGTGTCGTCCAGATCGATTCCGAGAAACTGGCCCTTGGGTTCCATGATGCCAATCACGCGGAATTGCAGCCCGCCAATGCGCACCCGCGTGCCGAGGGCGTTCTCGCTGCCGAAGAGCTCGTTCTTCAGCTTGGGACCCAGCACCACCTGGGCGCGGGCGCTGCCGGCATCGTCCGCCGGCAGGAACTGACCGCTGCGGACCTTGCCCTTGAATACGGTCAGCATGCCCGGACCGACGCCGTAGACCGAGACGCGACGCAGGCGGCCATTGGCGTTGACTTCGGCATTGCCAAAGGCGCTGGGAGTTACCGCCACCACGTTGGGCAGGCGTGCCAGCGCCTCGGCATCGTCCAGCGAGAGCGGCCTGGCGCTACTCGGCAGGCCGTGCAGCGCGGCGCCACCGGTCTTGGTGCGCCCCGGATGAACGCCGATGACATTGGTGCCGAACTGGGTGAACTCGGCCAGCACATAGCGATGGGTGCCCTCGCCGATCGACGTCAACAGGATCACCGCGGCGATGCCGACGGCAATGCCAAGCAGGGTCAGGAAACTGCGCAGGCGCTGGGATGTGATCGCGCGAATGGCCAGCGTGAGGGCGTCGGTCAGCAGCATCGTCCCTCCGCCGGGCCGCCCCAAGGAGGGACGAAGCGTAAGCCATGGAAGCCGCAAAGCGGCTGAACCTTGCTCACCCCTTCCCGTGTGGAAGGGGCTGGGGGATGGGCTGTCATCTCAGTGCTTCATCAACGCCTGCACGGGATCGAGCTGCGCCGCGCGCCGCGCGGGCATGATGCCGAACAACAGGCCGGTGGACAGGGACGTAACCAGGGCGGCGACCACCGCCCAGTTCGGCGGGTAGGCGGGAAACACCGGATACGCCTGGCGCAACACGAAGGCGCCGAACAGGCCGAGGCCGTAGCCGGTCAAGGCGCCGACCAGGGACAGCATCGCGGCTTCGGCCATGAACGCGTTGCGGATGGTCGAGCCGCGGGCGCCGAGCGCCTTGAGCAGGCCGATTTCGCCGGTGCGCTGGGTGACGGCAACGAGCATCACGTTCATCACCAGGATGCCGGCCACGGCAAGGCTGATCGCGGCAATGCCGGCCACCGCGGCGGTGAGTGCCCGCAGCAACCTGTCAAACGTAGCCAGCACGGCATCCTGGGTGATCACGGTGATGTCTTCCTCGCCGCCATGGCGCTCCTTGAGCACCGCGGCTGCGTCGCGCTTGACCTGCTCGATCTGGTCGCGGCTCTTGGCCTCGATCAGGACGCGAAACAGCGTATTGGAATTGAACATGCCCTGGGCAATCGCCACCGGCACGAAGACCACTTCGTCGGTATTCATGCCCAGTCCCTGCCCGGTGGACTTCAGCACGCCGACGATACGCAGGCGCCGGTCGCCGAGGCGGATCAGTTCGCCCACGGCCGGGCGCCCGGCAAATATCTCTTCCTGGATCTTCGCGCCGATGACGGCTACCGGCGACCCGCGGTTCCAGTCGGCTTCCGGCAGGAAAGCCCTTGCGCCATCTTGAAGCTGCGAATTTCGAGGTAGGTCGAGGCCGTGCCGGCGACCAGTGTTTCGCGCAGCCGGCCATTGGCATTGATCTCGGACGTGCCGACGGCCAGCGGCGCGACCCCGCCGGACCAAGGGCAGCCGGCTCAATGCCGCCGCATCGTCCACGGTCAGGTCGCGCGGCGTGGTGGTGATCGCGTTGGCCGGGCTGAAGCCACCGGTGGCCGAGCGTCCGGGCAAGACGATGACGAGGTTGCTGCCCAGCGAGGAGAACTGCTCGATCACGTAACGCCGCGCGCCGTCGCCCAGCGCCGTGAGCACCACCACGGCCGCCACGCCGATGGCCATCGCCAGCACCGACAGCGAGGTGCGTAGCGGATAGGCCGTCGTCGCATCGCGGGCAAAACGCAGGATGTCGGCGTTACGCATGGCTGTGCGCCAAAGGCCGCATGAACAGTTGGCGCCTTCCCATAACACCGTCCGCGGAACCGGTCCGGGGCAGGCTATTCGGTCGAAAGAACGTCACCCCGAACCTCGATCCGGGCCCGGAAGCCGGTGCGCAAATGCAAGAATCATTGCTTGCGATCAGGAAGACGTTCGGGATTCCGGCCTGCGCTGGAATGACGGGAAGGAGGACGGAATGACGGGACGCGGAGTCGCGGCGTGATGACTTCTTCATTCGCATTCAGGTCGAGGCGACCACAGCCGAAGGCCGCGCGCTGTCACTCTTCAGCAACCCGTCTTCCATCATCAGTTGTCGCCGCGCCCGCAGGCCGATCTTCGGGTCGTGGGTGACAATGATCAGGGTCATGCCGCGCTGGTTCAGGCCCTCCAGCAGGTTGATAACGTCGTCGCCGGTGGCGCGGTCGAGGTTGCCGGTCGGCTCGTCGGCAAGCAGCACCGCGGGTTGCATGATGGTCGCGCGGGCAATCGCGACACGCTGCCGCTGGCCGCCGGAAAGCTGGTCGGGGCGATGGTCGGCGCGCTGGTCGAGGCCGAAATCCTTGAGCGCCTGCACCACCCGTTGCGTCCGCTCGACGACGGGAATGCCGGCCAGCATCATCGGCAGGGCAATGTTCTCGGCAGCAGTGAGGCGCGGCACCAAATGAAAGCTCTGGAACACGAAGCCGATTCGCCGGCTGCGCACCGCCGCCTGTTCGTCCGGCGAGAGCGTGGTGACGTCGCGGCCTTCGAGGCGATACGAGCCCGCATCGGGACGGTCGAGCAGACCCAGCAGGTTGAGCAACGTGGACTTGCCCGAGCCCGATGGTCCCATGATCGCCACGTAGTCGCCGGCATTGATGTCGACGTCGAGCCGGGTCAGGGCGTGCACCTCGCTGTCGCCCAGATGGAAGACGCGCTCGATGCCGGCCAGTTCGATGACGGTCATGCCGGGGGGCAGCTTGCGCCGCCTATTTCGATTTTTCGTCCGCCGTGGCCCTGGCGCCGACTTTCACGCCCTCGCGTTCGAGCGAAATGACGATGCGCTCACCCTCGGCCAGCCCGTCGACGATTTCCGTGAACTCCCAGTTGGCGATGCCGGTCTTGACCTTGCGCTCTTCGAGCTTGCCGCTGTCCGCGTTCAAGACCATCACCCGCCCGCCTTCGACCAGCGCCGCCGTCGGCACCCGCAGCACGTTCTGCCGACCGCCGAGCACGATCTCGACATCGGCGCTGTAGCCGACCAGCAGGCCGCCGCTCGCCGGCATCTCGAAATCCACTTCGACGTCGACCGTGCGCGCCTGCTTCTCCACCGCCGAAACATAAGGCGCGACGCGCCTTACCTTGCCGGCGAGCGGCTGTTTGGGCAGGGCATCGAGCGAGACCCGCACCGGCAGGCCGGCCTTGATCTTCGGCGCATCGACTTCATCCATCGGCGCCTTGACGTAGAGGCAGGTGTCATCGATCAGGTCGATCGCCGGCGGGGTCGCCACACCCGGTGGCGACGGCGTCGAATACTCGCCGAGTTCGCCGACGATCTTCGCCACGGTGCCATCGAAGGGCGCATAGAGCGTCATGCGCCCCTGCTCGACTTTGGTCACCCTGATCCGCGCGTCGGCCTGCACGATGTCGGCGCGAGCCGTGTCACAGGCGGCGCGGCGGGCATTGGCCTCGCTGCGCGCGGCATCCTCCCTGGCCTCCGAGACATAGCCCCTGGCGCGCAGGGAGGTCTGGCGCTCGGCCTCGCGCAGCGAACTGGCGGCCGTGGTGCAGACCTCCTTCACCCGCTGCGTCGCCGACGCGCGCTGGGCCTCCGCCAGGGTCTGCTGGGCCTTCTGGTCATCGTTCCAGAGCTTCAGCAGGAGCTGGCCCTTCTTCACCTTGTCGCCTTCCTTGACGCCGAGGAACTCGATGCGCCCGCCCATGATGGTGGACAGACGGGTGCGCAGGCAGGCTTCGACGGTGCCGGCGCGGGTATTGACGACCGTGGATTCGACATTGCCGCGGTCGACGGTCTTGAGTACCACGACGACAGGCTTGGCGCGCGTGGTCCAAAGGAATCCGCCGACAATCGCAGCGACAAGGATCAGCGCCGGCAGCACGCGGCGCAGCAGAAAGGATGGTTTCATGGAGGCCGATTATGCCGCGTTTGCGGGGCTTTCCCCCTCCCCTTCAAGGGTTGGCAAGGGGCGGGGTCACAAGCTGGCCGTGCCACGCCCCCGTTCCGTCCCATCTCCCTCCCGGCCTCCCCTTGAAGGCTACCGTATGCACACATCTCAACGGCACCGTCTCCCCGGCGAAAGCCGGGGTCCAGAATGTCTGAGGCGATGGACTTCGGGACGGTCTTCGGCAAGAAAAGCCAAGACATACAGGGTAAATCGATGTTTTGCGGTCCCCGTCCACTGGATTCCGGCCTGCGCCGGAATGACGGGAGAGATGTGTGCATACGCTAGCCCTTGAAGGGGAGGAGCGCCGCGCCAATCAACGCCCCACCACCACCGACTCTATCCAGGGTTCCAGACGCTGGCCGACCGCGACCGTCGCCACGAAACGTGCTGCCGGATCATCCGCCGCATTTCTCCGCTTGCGCAGCACGGGTTCCAGAGTGGGGCGCAGCGCATGCGGCACATTGATCTGTGTCACGGCAAGCTCGCTGACATAGCCGGTGACGCGGGTCTTCCTGTCCTGGGTTTCCAGGCGCGGGCGCAGCGTTGCCTTGAGGATCAGAAAGCGGCTGCGATCGGGATACCTGGCGCGCAGGGCGGCGCGGTCCAGCCCGACATCGACGGCAAACAGGCGACTGTTTGAATTCTCTTCGCGCTTCACCTGCTCTTGCGCCCGCTTGGCCTTGTCGGTGAATTCCCTGCTGTCGGCATTCGCCAGACGCGCCGCCTCGTGCCGCGCGGCGTTCTGCCGGGCCTGATCCAGCGCCTGCTGCCAGGCCGGGCCGGCAAGTTCCAGCACCAGCAGCGCCTGGCGCGGCAACTGGCGCTCGAAGCGGCGGCGCTCGGCGGGATCGTCCGGCAAATGCGCGGTGTCGAAGCCGAGCGCCTTCATCCGCGGCTCGTCCAGCCATTCCGGCGTGCCGCCATGGAAACCGTCACCGCCGTATGGGTAGTCGACTGCGCTGCCCTCCTTGACCCGCCAGTTCAGTCCCAGTGCCAGTCCGCTGTTGTCCCTGGCTATGCCCCAGCCCCAGGGCATGCTCAGCTCCCGCTGCGAAAGCGTCATGCGGCCTTCCGGCTCCCCGCTGCGATTCAAGTACACGCCGGTGAGCGCCACGGCATTGGCCAGCAGGATCAGGCCCGCGCCCGCCGCCAGGGTCTTGATGGGCGTCACCTTCACGGCGCCATCTCCGCCGCCGCGCCGCCGCTTCGGCGCAGGCGTTTGAGCACCAGCAGGATCAGGATCGCGGCCAGCCCCAGCACGAGGAAGAACAGCCACTTCGGCATGATCTCCCACCACCAGTCGAAAAACTTGGTGTAGAGGAATATGACAAAGAAAGTGATGCCGGTGTTGACCGTGTCCGGCCACTGCCGGCGGGCACCGAGCCAGATCGCCAGCGCGCTGGCGACAAAGCCGGCAACTTCGTAGCCGCCCTCGATGGTTCGCGTCGAAACCCCGTCGTAGTCGGCCAGGTAACTGCCCCAGCCCCAGTGGCCGAGCACCAGCATCGGCACCAGCACGCAGAGCAGGCCGAAGATGCGGTAGATCGAGGCGAAGCCTGTCATGCGGCGATGATCGACAAACTGCGGGAAGACGAACAGCAGCACCGCCACGGGGAAAAAATTCTCCGGCCGCTCGCCCGAATGCAGCCAGTAGATGCCGCTCCATTCGCCGACGCGGGCGGCGACGAAAGCGATCACGCAGCAGATGCCCGCCGCCAGCAACAGGCGCAGGTCGCAGGCATAGGCCAGCAGGAAGGCCAGCGCCGCCCAGGGGATCAGCGCGCGGTCGGTCGGCGTGATGTTGAAGATCTGGCCGAGCATGGTGAGGTTCAGCACGAAACAGGCGAAGGCCACCATCGCCGCCAGCTTGGTGAAGTAGCCGGACGCATCGCGCGTCTGGACCAAGACCGTCAGGCCCATGCTGGCGAGCGCTGCGCCGAGCAGAATCGCGACCTGGGCGGTTTCGTCGAAATGCCCCCAGAACTGGTAGAAAAGAAAGAACACGCTGGCCGCCAGCGCCAGCGCGCCGAGGAAGGACGCGACCCGCATGCCCAGCGAGAGCTGCCTTGCCTGCACGTTGCGGTCGATGTCAAAGCGGCCGGCGAACCCGGCCAGCAGTGCGGCGTGGTGTTCGCGTACGGCCTGTTGCTGGGCGGGATCGAGCCGCAACACGCCTTCGACTTCGAGGCGCGCCAGCTCCGCCTGGAAAATGCCGATCTCGTCGGTGCGCTGCTGCGCCTCGCTGCGCAGAGGGGTATTCATGGCGGTCGATTATGCCGCGTTTGCTATGATTCGGCTCCCCTTCCCCGACTCCGCCCCGCGGACTGCAATGGTAAAAATCTACGGCATCAAGAACGCGACACCATGAAGAAGGCCTTTGCCTGGTGCGAATCCAATGGCATCAGCTATGAATTCCACGACTACAAGAAGCTCGGCGTGCCACGTGAGCAGTTGGTCAAGTGGTGCCGTACGCTGGGCTGGCAGACGCTGGTGAATACCAGAGGCCCGACCTGGCGCAAGCTGACGCCAGAGCAGAAGGCGATCACTGCCCAGGGACAGGCCGTGGAACTGATGATGGAGCACTCCAGCGTAATCCGCCGTCCGGTGGTGGCGAACGAAGCCGGACAGATACTGGTGGGTTTCGATCCGACGATGTTCGACAGCTTCGTGCGCTGATGGATCAAGTTCACAGCTTCCTTCTCGAAGACCTCGACATCCGCGGCGCGCTGGTTCAGCTCGGCCCCTCCTGGGCGGCGATGGCCGGAAGCCGGCGCCTACGCGCCGCCGGTGCGCAAACTGCTGGGCGAAATGGCCGCCGTCACCGCGCTGATCGGCAGCAACCTGAAGGCTCCCGGCCGCATCAGCTTCCAGTTGCAGGGCCACGGCGCGGTGTCGATGCTGGTGATGGATTGCAATGAGCAACTGCATCTGCGTGGCATGGCCAAGAGTGTTCTCGACGCAGACGCCGAAGCCAGGATTGCCGGCGTCGGCGACCTGCTCGGCGATGGCCGGCTGGTACTGACGCTTCAGCCGAAGACGGCGCAGACGCCCTACCAGAGTGTGGTGCCGATTACGGGCAGCACGCTGGCTGCGATCTTCGAGCACTACCTGGCGCAGTCCGAGCAGCAACCGGCGCGCCTGTGGCTTGCGGCAACCGCCGACACCGCCTGCGGACTGTTCCTGCAGAAACTGCCGGGCGCCGATGGGCTCGATCCGGATGGCTGGAACCGCATCGAGCAACTTGCCGCCACGGTGCGTCACGAAGAACTTGCGCTGTCGCCGGCAACGCTTCTGACGCGACTGTTCAACGCGGAGAACGTGCGCCTTTACGCGCCGCGCCAGGCCGCGTGGCACTGTCCGCGCGACGAAGAGAAGGTACGCAACATGCTGCTTTCGCTGGGCCGCGAAGAACTCGAAGCCATGCTGGCCGATGCCGAGATGATCGCCATTGAAGACGAGATCTGCGGCCACGAGTACCGCTTCGGCCCCGAAATCGTCGACGAGCTGTTTCCGCCCGAGGGGCGGATCCTGCATTAAGAGTCCATTTCAGCAGGAATCATGCCCCGCGTTGAAGCCAGGATCGGATGGATGCAAGGCGCAGCGCGCTGCCAATGGTTGGTCCCATTGGCAAGCGCTGCAACGCCGCAGACGCCGATCCTGGCTTCAACCCGAAGGGCTGCCGGGCGTTGGGCGCGCTGCCACGTTGTCGGTCGCTTGCATGGATGTACCATGCGGCGCTCCCTCCGTCTCGCATCGCAACCCAACGCCCAGCCGCGCGGGGCATGATTCCTGCTGAAATGGACTCTCATATCGACATCAGCGAGGAAGCGGGTGTACGCTTTCTGCATTTCGGTTCGAGCTGGGTGCAGGGTGCGATGCGCATCGCGCGACCCTTTGCGCTGGAACTGGACTACACCCGCGAGATGATGACGCCGCTGCTGCTGCATGCCGACGACTGGCCGCGGCGGGTGTTGCAGGTCGGCCTCGGCGCCGGCTCGGTGACCAAGTTCCTCTACCGCCATCGGCCACAAGCCAGGCTGACGGTGATCGAAATCGAGCCGCGCGTGGCAGCCGCCGCGCGGCAGTTCTTCAAGCTGCCCGACGACCCGAAGCGCATCGAGCTGCGCTACGGCGACGGCGCCGACTTCATGATCGAGTCGAAGCAAAGCTACGACCTGATCCTGGTCGACGGCTTCGACGAAAACGCCCGCACCGGGCGGCTCGACACCCTGCCCTTCTACCTCGACTGCCGCGCCCGCCTCGCCGACGACGGCCTCCTGTGCGTGAACCTGCTGTCGCGCCGCAAGGATTTCCGCAAGAGCGTGTCCCGCCTGGAAGAGGCCTTCGAGGGCCGCGCCATCGCCTTTCCCTCCTGCGACAGCGGCAATGCCATTGCACTGGCCGCGGTCGGCGCGCCATCGATGCCGACTTTCGAGGAACTCAAGACGGCGGCCCAGCACCTGAAGCAGGCCACCAGCCTGAATCTGCTGCCTACTCTGGCCCGGCTGGCGCAATCGCGGCACCTGGCCGGCGGCGTCCTGCGGTTATGATTTTTGCGTGAACCGGTCGCGGACAGATCATCCTATTTTCCTCTGTTACCCCGTAGCGGCGAGTCGCGAGCCCGAAGTCAGCGCGGCCGGAGGCGAGTGATTTTTCGGTTTGGCCGTGATGATTTTTCCAATGATGTAGCGCACCAGGGCCTGCCAGCGCTCCGGTTTGGTCAACTGAGGCGCAGTGGCGAGAACGGTATCCAAGCCCTTGCGTATATTGACAATCATGGCCTTGATCTGATCGCCTGCGGCATGGGTCAAGGTCAGCAGAAGCCGTGACTGACCGGCGTGCTGGGTGAATCGCGCCACTCCGGCCAACAGCATGGGGCGAGAGGTAATGGCCTCGAGTCGCGTCTTCGGGTGCGCCAGCCGCACGTACCAACTCCACCAGTTGTAGATCAGGGCCACCGCCCGTGCCGACAGGTTGCAGCGTTCCAGATCCTGGGTGGTGTAACCGCCCCAGCCCCACTGGTTCTTCAACTCATCAAAGCCATTTTCGCAGTCGGCCCGATCCCGGTAGAGTTGGCCGATGGCGTCCAGATCGTAGCCGGAGTTGGTCACCAGAACCGCGTATTCCCAGAGTTTCACCGGTTGCAGTGGATCGACAAAGTGCAGATTTTGCTGGCGCTTCTCGCGTTTGCTGGTCTTCTTCGTCTCGGCCAAGAGCGTGTCTTTCACCGCACGGGAGCGCCTTGAGGATCTGGATCAGTCGCGGCAGGCTGTGTTTGGCGGCATGGGCCTTGCCGCCTTGGACTTCGGCCTCGAGCACCAGGCGCACATTGGCGATCCAGTAGGTGTGGATGGCATGGCTGGGCCGTCCAGGTTTGATCGGGTTGTAGCTGATTTCCGCGCCGTCTTGGTGACCGTAGAGCAGTTTGATGGTGGTGTCGCAGTCGAGTATCCAGCCGGTGCCCAAGGCGTCCGTGATGCTGTCCTTGAGGGCGGCATCCGTCCATTCGGTGCTCTTGGCCAATTGGGCCTCGCGGCGGATGCGCTCGTTCTCGGAACAGCGTTTGCCGATGCTCGGCGCCAGATGTTTCAGTGCCCGGCGCAGGCTTTCGTCGCTGATGATCTGGGTCATGCCCAGTATTTGCGGGGCCACCGCATCGCCGCGCAGTCCGGTGACGTGCGCATAACGCCACTGACCATCCAGGATCGACAGCAGCCAGGTGCCCAGCACGTCGCAGACCTCCGGGGCGTTACCGCTGGTGTAGGCCATCGGGCAACCTTTTACCCAGCGTTCAAACAGCCCCGATACTTCCAGGAACTCGGCAAAGAACGCCAATTGGCCCAAGGCGCTGGCGCTGCCGTTGTCATCCCAGCGCACCTGAAAACGACCACCGGGGGTCGCCACGCGCTGCTCGCTCGCTTCTCTGACCTGCTCGGAAATCGCCCCTTTCACCGCCTTTGCCAGGGCGTTTTGCTCAAATTCCCTCTCACCCATCGGGTGACCCGCCCTCTCCGTCGGGATCCCGCGTCAGCGCTCAGTTTGCAGCAGTTTCGCGACGGTCAACTGAGGAAAATAGCGTTGAAGCTTGCAATCGAAGATACCCTCGACGGCGGCCTGCCGCGCGCCTATACGCCCGAGATCTACAACCAGTAATGCTCGGCGGTGTTCGAGCATGTGTATGAGAGCTACCCGTAGCGTGATGCGGGGGTATACGCTCCTTCAGCATAGTTCCGAAACTCGTGCCGGCAAGCACCTGCAAGGAATAGCCCACGCGGCCTGATCAGTGACCGGCGCCGGCCGTGGGCTGAAGACTCAGTGGGACTCCGCCCGTCCCGGCGGGCCACTATCGACGATGCGCAACATCAGCGGCCGCTACCGGCCCGTCGCCACAAAGGATCCTCGCCTGATCCCGCCAGCCGGCGAGGGCTTCGTAGTACCCCTGCCAGACGCAGTTGCCGCAACCACGACCACAGCAAGCGGTCGGCACCGGCGGTGGCGGGCGCAGGCTGAGCTTGCGCTGGCTGAGCAAGGCTTCGATCTCGCGCACGATGGTTTGAGCATCGTCCAGGCATTTCATTGGCAGGCAAAAACGGATCGGGAAGCTGCGTTGTGTCGGACATCGTGGCACCGGGTCGGTGTGGTCGATAGGATGGCCTCAGGCGCGAGACTCTGCACCGCCGCCCTGCCCGCTGCGTAGCGCACGGCATCCTGCTGCCAGCCGTCGCCCGGCGCAAGCCGCACCAGTCTCGCCGAGCGCACGGGGTCATGCGCCGGTTGCCAGTTTTCCAGCAGGCTTGCCACGGAATCCGGCGCATTGCACACCAGCAGCACGTCGCAACCGGCGCTCCAGGCGGCCTCCGCGCGCTGGACCATGCCACCGGCGACACTGGCGCCTTCCATCGACAGATCGTCGCTGAAAATCACGCCATCAAACCCGAACTCCCTGCGCAACATGGTGAGCCACACCGGCGAAAAACCGGCGGGACGGGAATCGACCTGGGGATAGATGACATGCGCCGGCATCACGGCATCGAGCCTGAGATGCCGATAGGGTTGCAGGTCGGGCGCCATCTCGGCAAGACTGCGTTCATCGACCGGAATCGCCAGGTGCGAGTCTGCCACGACCCAGCCGTGACCGGGGAAGTGCTTGCCGCAGCAGCCCATGCCGGCGGTACGCAGGCCGTCGATCAGGGCGCCGGCCAGGTCCGTAACCGCCACCGGGTCGCGGTGAAACGCACGGTCGCCGATGACGCCGCTGGGGCCCCAGTCGAGATCGAGTACCGGCGTAAAGGAAAAATCCACACCGCATGCACGGAGTTCCGCCGCCAGCAGATAGCCGATGTCGGCTGCCGCGGCGCGCGCCGCCGCGACATCGCGATCCCACAGTTCACCGAGGCGGCGCATCGCCGGTACCGGGGTGAATCCGTCGCGACAGCGCTGCACCAGCCCGCCTTCGTGATCGATGGCAATCGGCAGCGCCGGCGAACGCAGCCCATGGATGTCCGCGCACAGCGCCGTGAGCTGACCCGTGTCGCGGTAATTGCGGGCGAACAGGATGACGCCGCCGACCAGCGGATGGGCGAGGCGTTCGCGATCGAGTTCAGACAGTTGGAGACCGGCGATGTCGATCATCAGCGGACCGAGTGGAATGGTGTTCATGGCGTTTCCAGGATGACGAAGGCAACGGCGTAGTCCTGCTCGTCGCTGATGGAAAGGTGGCTGACAAGGCCGCGTTCCGCAAGGTGGGCGGCGAGCTTCGGGGCAAAGACGAAGCCGGGCTTGCCGAGTTCGTCATGGCTGATCGCGATGGCGGGCAGCAGCAGCGGGCGCGTACCCCCGTGCCAAAGGGCTTTGCCCAGCGCTTCCTTGGCGGCAAAGCGCTTGGCGAGGAAGCGCGCCGGATGATTGCTGCCGCGACACGCCGCGCGCTCGTCCGGCGCCAGCAGCTTCTCCAGGCCGCGCTCGCCGTGACGTTGCCAGTAGTCGGCCATGCGCGCCACGGCAACGATGTCGGTGCCGATGCCGTGGATCATCGGCGCTGCGCTTCCCGCATCAGGCGCTTCATTTCCGCCACGGCTTCGCGCATGCCGACGAAGATCGCGCGGCTGACGATGGCGTGGCCGATATGCAGCTCACGAATGCCGGGCAATGCCGCCACCGGCTGCACGTTGACGTAATTCAACGCATGGCCGGCGTTGAAGCGCATGCCGGCGGCACGCACCGCGGCGCCGGCCAGGCGTACCTTGTCCAGTTCGGCCAGCACCGGCGGGCTTTCGGCATCGCGGCCGCCGCCGTAGAAGGCATGGGCATAGGGCCCGGTGTGGATTTCGCAGACGCGCACGCCGATGCGCGCGGCTGCCTCGACCTGCGGCAGTTCGGCATCGATGAAGGCACTGGTGATGATGCCGGCATCGGCCAGCCGCGCCACGACCTCGCGCAAACGTGCCTCCTGGCCGGCGACATCCAGCCCGCCTTCGGTGGTGACCTCGTGCCGGCCCTCGGGAACCAGCATGGCCATCTCGGGCCTGATCCTGCAGGCGATGCCGACCATCTCGTCGGTGGCGGCCATTTCGAGATTGAGCTTGATGTGGGTCAGCTCGCGCAGGCGTTGCACGTCCCTGTCCTGGATGTGGCGACGGTCTTCGCGCAGATGCACGGTAATGCCGTCGGCACCCCCGAGATGCGCTTCGACGGCTGCCCATACCGGATCCGGTTCGTGGGTTTTTCTGGCCTCGCGCACGGTGGCCACGTGGTCTATGTTTACGCCTAGTTCGATCATGGTTCCTCCGCCGGGCCGCCCCAAGGAGGGACAGCCAACACATGGAGCGGGCGCAGCCCGCGAACAATCGTCACCCCTTTTCTCGGAAAGCGCGCCAGCGCTTCAGAGAAGGCTAATGCCTGCACAGCAGGCGTTACGCCGGAACTAAAAGGGGCTGAGGGAAAAGTAGTCATAGCTCCTGCAATTCCATGAACACGCGCCGCGACTGCAGCGGTTTGCCGCCCAGGTGATGTGCGATCAACTGGCGCATCAGCCGTCTGCTCTCGAGCCGCGTGCGCGGATCGGAATAATCGTCCGCCGCCATGTCGAGCAGCGTCTTGCCGCACAGGCCGGGCGCCTCGCCATTTTCGGGCAGGATGTGCCTTGTGCTTGGCCCCGCAGCGAACGATTCTGGACCGCGCCCGCTCGTGCCACCGGACCGCGTTCGATCAGGTAGATGTATTCGCCTTGCGGCACCACCGGCAGGCCTGTCTGCATATCGACATCGAGTGTCAGACCGTAACCGATTTCCTTCAACAGGGTCTTCTCGAAGCGGCGCAGTTCCGGTGCATCGGCGCCGCCCGAGGCCAGCGCGTGCAAGGCCGCCGCATAGGCGTCGAACAGTGCGCCGTGGGCGTCCTCGCGCGGCAGCATCTTGAGCAGCAATTCATTGAGATAGTAGCCGAGCAACAGGCAGCGGCCGCCCAGCAGGGGCATGCCGCCGAGCCATTCTGCCCGGGCCAGGGTCTTGACCTCGCCACCGCCGAACCAGCCGAGCTCCAGCGGCTGAAACGACATCAGCATGCCGCGCATCGCGGAACGCGGCCGTCTGGCACCGCGTGCCAGCAGCGGCACGCGGCCGTGATCACGGGTGAACACATCGACCACCAGACTGGTCTCGCTGTAGGGATGCAGATGCAGCACATAGGCCGCCTGGCCGTCGACGCGCTTGCCCATGATGTCAAAACTTGTGAAGAAATCGTAGCGAGCGGGCCGCAGCGGGGTGCGGCCGGAGCGCAGCTACCGGAATGTACGTCGTTGTACATGAGGATAGCGAGCACCGCCCAAGCCCCGATCCGGCACGCGCAGTAGATTTATTCACAAGTTTTCAGCCATAGCCCAGGCTCTTCAGGGCACGCTCATCGTCGGCCCAGCCGCCCTTGACCTTGACCCAGGTCTCCAGCCAGACCTTGCCGCCGAACAGGGTCTCCATTTCCTTGCGCGCGTCCGTCGAGATGCGCTTCAGCCGCTGCCCGGCCTTGCCAATAACGATGGCGCGATGCCCCGCCTTGTCGACGATCACCGCGGCATGGATGCGGCGCAACTCGCCTTCCTGCTCGAACCTCTCGATTTCCACCGCGATGCCGTAGGGCAATTCCTCACCCAGATTGCGAAACAGCTTTTCACGCAATATCTCGGCGGCCATGAAGCGCTCGGAACGGTCGGTAATGTCATCCGCAGCAAACACTGGCGGCGCCAGCGGCAGGTAGCGCGCGATGGCGGTCAGCAATTCATCGGTGCCCAGTCCCTTTTCCGCCGACAGCGGCACCACTTCGGCAAACTCATGCAGCACCGCGACCCGTGCGATGAACGGCAGCAGCTCGGCCTTGTCGGCGAGCCGGTCGATCTTGTTGATCACCAGCACCACCGGCTGGTCGGCCGGCAGCATCCGCACGATCTCGGTTTCGCCGGCGCCCCAGCGCCCTGCTTCGACCACCAGCAGGATCACATCGACATCGGCAAACGTCGACGTCACACTGCGGTTCATCAGCCGGTTGAGCGCGTTTTTGTGCGTCATCTGGAATCCAGGCGTGTCGACGAAGATGAACTGGGCATCAGCGGTGGTCAGCACGCCGTGGATGCAATGCCGGGTGGTCTGGGCCTTCTTCGAGGTGATGCTGACCTTGGCGCCGACCAGGCGGTTGGTCAGGGTCGATTTGCCGACATTGGGGCGGCCGATGACCGCCAGGTAGCCGGTACGAAATGCTGCACTCATGGCTTGATCTCCGCCATCGCCCGCTGTGCCGCCTGCTGCTCGGCAACGCGCCTGCTGCGACCGGTACCCAACGTCCTGACCGAGAGTCCCGGAAGCACGCATTCGACGTCGAATTCCTTGGCATGGTCATCACCACGGGTGGCCGCGAGGCTGTATACCGGGCCCGGCAGGCGGCGCTGATGGAGTATCTCCTGCAATGCCGTTTTGGGGTCCTTGCCGACGTCGCCCGGATCGATCCTGGCAATCGCCGCTGCGTGAAGCGATGAAATGACCTGATGGGCACGATCAAAGCCGCCATCGAGAAAGATCGCGCCAAAGATTGCCTCCAGCGCATCGGACAAGACCGCCGGACTCTTTGCACTGCCGCTCATCAAGGCGTTCTTGTCGAGCAGGAGAAACTCCCCGATGCCGAGGCCGGTGGCGATCTCCGCAAGCGCCGCCTGGCGCACCAGACCGACTCGCAGGAGATGCAATTGCCCCTCTTTCAGCAGCGGGAAGCAGCGATAGAGATTGTCGGCAATGACGCATTGAGTACCGAGTCGCCGAGAAACTCGAGGCGCTCGTTGTTTGGAGTCCCGTATCCGCGGTGAGTCAACGCCTGGCGCAACAACTCCGGCTGGGAAAAATCATATCCAAGCCCGGCTTGCAGACGCCCGAAGCTCATTTCTTGGCGCTGCTGCCCTCGAAATCGAAGACCAGGCTGGCGTTGCCGAACAGTGGCACCTTCGAGGTGTACTCGAAGGAGATGACCAGTTCGTTGCCTTCCTTGGTGACCTGGATATCCTCAGGCGTGACACTCTTCACATCATCCATGTCGGCACGCTTGCCAAACGCTGTGCGCACCTGCGAAACCGAAGCGTCCTTGAGGCTGCTGTCGGCGGCAGTGCCCTTGACCGCCTTGGAGCAGGTTGCCGTACTCGATCCAGGGCGGCACGGCCTTCATCGCCAACAGGGCCACCAAGGCGAGAACAACGCCGCCGATCATCAGACCGTTCAGACTGATACCACGCTGAAGTTTCATGTTATCCCCTAGTGAAACGGGCCGATCCGTTTCAGATCGCCAAAATTGAACCAGATGAAGAACGCCTTGCCAACCAGATTTTCGTCGGGAACAAAGCCCCAGAAACGGCTGTCCTGCGAATTGTCGCGATTGTCACCCATCATGAAGTAGTGTCCGGCCGGAACCTCGCAGCTTACGCCTTCGCTATTGTAGTGACATTTATCTTCATGCGGAAACCGGGCGATTTGTCGAACAAAGGAAGGCGCCTCGGCTTCAACCAGGATGTGGTGCCCGACGCCGGACAGGGTCTCGATGAAACGGGGCGTATAGAACAGACGGTCACGGTCAAGGTAGTCCTCGGTCTTGCTTTGCGACATCTCCTGCCCGTTGATGCTCAGCTTCTTGTTCCGATAGACCACCTTGTCGCCCGGCAGGCCGACCACGCGCTTTATGTAGTCTAGCGACGGATCCGGCGGGTAGCGAAACACCACCACATCGCCCCGTTGCGGCGAGTTGAGTTCGACGATCTTCTTGTTGATCACCGGCAGGCGCACGCCATAGGTGTACTTGTTCACCAGAATGAAATCGCCCACCAGCAGGGTCGGAATCATCGAGCCGGAAGGGATCTTGAAGGGTTCGACGAGAAACGAACGCAGCAGAAAAACCGCAAGAATGACGGGGAAAAAGCTGCCGCCGTACTCCACCCACCAGGGATCCCTGGCATCGGCGGGCCGCTTCTTCCTTGCCCAGAAGCGATCGAACGCCCAAACCACGCCGGTGACAACCACGAGTACGAAAAGTATCAGGGCAAAGTTCATTTATCACCTACGCGCAGTACTGCAAGAAATGCTTCCTGGGGGATTTCGACACGGCCAACCTGTTTCATGCGCTTCTTGCCGGCTTTCTGTTTCTCCAGCAATTTCTTCTTGCGCGTGATGTCGCCGCCATAGCATTTGGCGAGCACGTCCTTGCGCATCGCCTTGACGTTTTCGCGCGAGATGATGGTCGAACCGATGGCCGCCTGGATCGCAACATCGTACATCTGGCGCGGAATCAGTTGGCGCATCTTGGCGGCCAGCTCACGCCCGCGATACGGCGCGTTGGCGCGATGCACGATGACCGACAGGGCATCGACCTTTTCGCCATTGATCAGGATGTCCAGCTTGACCACGTCCGCCGCCCGGTACTCCTTGAAGTCATAATCCAGAGAGGCATAACCGCGCGAGACCGACTTCAGCCTGTCGAAGAAGTCCATCACCACCTCGGCCATCGGCATCTCGTACGTGAGCTGAACCTGGCGGCCATGGTAGGCCAGGTTCACCTGCGAACCGCGCTTGCCTTCACACAGCGTGATGACCGCGCCGAGGTACTCCTGCGGCACGAAGATCTTGGTGGTGATGATCGGCTCGCGAATCTCTTCGACTTTCTGGGTTTCGGGCAGCTTGGCGGGATTCTCCACCTGGATCAGCGTGCCGTCACGCATCAGCACCTGATAGACCACAGTGGGCGCCGTGGTGATCAGGTCCTGGTCGAATTCGCGCTCCAGTCGTTCCTGGACGATTTCCATGTGCAGCAGGCCGAGGAAGCCGCAGCGGAAGCCGAAGCCCAGCGCCTGCGAGACTTCCGGCTCGTAGTGCAGCGACGCATCGTTCAGGTGCAGCTTTTCCAGGGAGTCGCGCAATGCGTCGTACTGGTTCGATTCAACCGGGTAGAGGCCGGCGAAGACCTGCGGCTTGATTTCCTTGAAGCCCTCCAGTGCCGCCGCCGCGCGACGGTCGACGGTAGTCACCGTGTCCCCGACCTTGGCGGCGTCGAGTTCCTTGATCCCGGAAATGATGAAGCCGACCTCGCCTGCGCTCAATTCGCTGCGCACCAGCGACTTGGGGGTGAACACGCCGACCTGTTCGCACAGGTGAATCGAACCTTCCGCCATCAGCAGCAACCTGTCCTTGGCGCGCACCACACCGTCGATCACCCGCACCAGCATTACCACGCCGACATAGTTGTCGAACCAGGAATCGATGATCAGCGCCTTCAGGGGCGCGGCCGGATCGCCGCTGGGCGGCGGGATTCGGGCGATCACCGCTTCCAGCACATCCTCCACGCCAAGACCGGTTTTCGCCGAACACAGGATCGCTTCGGTGGCATCGATGCCGATAACGTCCTCGATCTCCTGGCGCGCATTCTCCGGATCGGCCGCCGGCAAATCGATCTTGTTCAGCACCGGAACCACATCCACGCCCAACTCTATCGCGGTGTAGCAATTCGCCACAGTCTGCGCCTCGACGCCCTGCGAGACATCAACCACCAGCAGCGCGCCTTCGCAGGCGGAAAGCGACCGGCTGACCTCGTAGGAGAAGTCCACGTGCCCCGGGGTGTCGATCAGGTTCAGGTTGTAGACTTGTCCGTCGCGCGCGGTGTAGCGCAGCGCTGCGGTCTGGGCCTTGATGGTGATGCCGCGTTCGCGCTCGATGTCCATCGAGTCGAGCACCTGCGCTTCCATCTCGCGGTCGGAGAGGCCGCCGCAGCGCTGGATGATGCGGTCGGCCAGGGTGGATTTTCCGTGATCGATATGGGCGATGATGGAGAAATTGCGGATGTGATCCATGCGGTTTCTTGTGGACTCAAGCCGTCCATTAACTTCCAATAACATCTACAACGGCATGATTAAAAGCATTATTTCCTTAGAAGGCGAGCCTTCTTGATCTGCTACCAGCCAACCAGAAAGCGGGTAGTTTGCGGGTAGCTAATTTTTCGGCAAAACAGTCTACCCTCAATACCGCCAAAACCTTGTAGCGGTGGGATTCGACGAGTTTCGCTGGAACGGTCGGAGTGCCCATTGGAGGAACAGCAATGTTGACCGATACACGGATCCGCAACACCAAGCCCGGCACCAAGGCTAAGAAGCTTTCAGACAGCCAACGATTATATCTTGAAGTCACTCCAGCCGGAGGGCGGCTTTGGCGCTATCGTTTTCGCCTGGATGGCTCGGAGAAGGCCTTCGTCATCGGAAAATACCCCGAAATCGGACTGGCGGAAGCTCGGGAACAACGCAACGCTGCTCGTAAGCTGGTGTCACAGGGCCTCAACCCGACGCACAGCCGCAAGCTGGATCAGATCAAGCGCCAAAACGAGAATGCCAACACTTTCGAGGCCGTGGGATCGGAATGGTTCGAGACGACACGCAAGAAATGGACATCGGAATATTCCGGAAAAGTGGATTCGTTGCTGCGAAAAGACCTGTTCTCAAAGGTGGGGCCTTTCCCGATACGATCGATTACTGCCCCGGCACTTGTGGATGTGCTCCGGCGTTTCGAAGCAAGGGGGGCTCCGACGCAAGCGTTGCTCGTAAGACAGTTGATCTCCAGCGTCTTCCGTCAGGCGATCATTGCCTAACGCGCGGACAACGATCCGGCGGCGCCATTGAAAGGCATCATCGCCCGGCGCCAAGTCGAGCACCGCAGGCATTTGGACAAAAGGGACATACCCGGCTTCCTCTTGGCTTTGGAAGACTACACGGGACAGCGCCAAACAGTCATCGCGGTGAAATTATTGATGTTGACTGCTGTCCGGCCGGGAGAGTTATGCGAAGCACTTTGGTCCGAGTTTTATGCCGAGGAATGCGAATGGCGCATCCCGGCGGCACGCATGAAGATAGGGGTCCAGCATATCGTGCCACTATCCAGGCAGGTTCTTGCGCTCCTTGAGGAACCGAGGCAGATCACAGGCGACGGCAAATTCCTGTTCTCGGCATCTCGGGTGCTATAAGCAGCATCTACGAGCGCCGTTCTCCGCAGAACATCAACGGTTCGACCCGCCACCCCTGCTACCCTCGCTACTTCTGCTGCCGATCAGCGCTCACGCCGGGCAACGGTAGCAAGAGTGGCAACAGTAGCAGCACCGTCCGATGTCGAAATACTCTGGTCCACGGTCATTCCCGATCCATCAGCAACATCGGGTTTGTCGCCACACACCGCCGTGGCCCGTCTTCCTCCCTCCTTGCCCGCCCTCGCTCGGCGAGGATGATCGCTTCCGCCGTCCGTCGGGCGCTGGCCCCCTACGCCTTGGCGCGAAGCGCTCCGCCGGCGTCAACCCGTGCACGATGTCGCAGCGCCAGGATTCCCAGCCCCTGCCATCGCGCCAGTTCTCCAGTCCGCCGGCAGGAACGCCGTCCAGGTGGAGCAGGTAGGCCGCATCGCCCTTTTCGTTCTTGCCCGCGGCATCCCAGTCGGCGTCTCGGTGATATAGACTGAATGCGGTTCTCGCAATTGGTGCCCGGACCACCAACCGCAATTGCCAGGAGGCCGCATGAGCCGCATCATGATCGTTGACGACGAGCAGGGGGTCCTCAATGCCTTGCGCCGCCTGTTGTCGCGCGCGCCCTGCGCCTATGGCCGCCTGGTATATGCACTCGAAGTCGAGACCTTCGATTCGCCGCTGGCCGCGCTGGATCGCGCGCGCGCGGCGCCCTTCGATCTGGTCCTGTCCGATTACCACATGCCGCGGATGAACGGCGTGGAATTTCTCAGGCAAATCGCGGAAATACAGCCCGACGCGGCGCGCATGGTCCTGTCGGGATGCAGCGACATCAACCTGATCAACCAGTCGATTCACGGCGCGGATATCTTCGGCATGTTGCCCAAGCCGTGGAACGACTATTTCCTGATGTCGATGATCGCCCAGGCCCTCAATCATCGCGATCTGGTGCTGGAAAATCGCGCGCTTGCCGGCAAGGCGGCGGACCCTCGCGCGGAGGCCTCGCCGGCAATTCCGGTGGCGGCGGTGCAATGGGGGCCGGACGGTTCCATGGTGTTCGAAGACGCGGCCTCGGCCACGGGCGCGAACAAGACATAGGGAAACGCTGACCAAGTCCAAATTCGTCATTCCGGCGAAAGCCGGAAACCAGTTTTTTTCAAGCATCTGGACACCGGCCTTCGCCGGTGTGACGGGCTAAACCTCAGCGGCGGTCGGTACGCACATACAGACTCATGCCGCCGCCTTCGCGACGGTCCGTGTCCTGTATGTGTTTGACCAGCGGCGCATCCAGGATGTAATCGGACGCCAGCAGCAAAACCCCGTCACGGCCGCAGAAATCCCGCGCCAGGACCATGCCCGGCCTCAAGTCGGCCACCGGCACGGCTTGCTCGCCGGTCGCTTCCTGCATCGGGGCGCCGATCAGTTCGAGGAAGGCATCCAGCACCCGCGGGTCGTAGCGCTTGCCGCGCGTCTGGACGAGCATTGCGCGCGCCTGCTCCGGACTCAGACGCTTGTCCGACAGTGTGCCGATCTGCAGGCCATCATAGTCGTTGGCCACGGCAAGGATGCGCGCGCCGAGCGGGATGAAGTCGCCCTGCAAACCGTCCGGATAGCCCTGGCCGTCAAAGCGTTCGTGATGCGAGCGGATGATGCGCGCCGCCTCTTTCAGTTCGGCCAGCGGCAACAATGCGGCTTCGCCGGCGATCGGGTGGCGGCGATGAGTCCCCACGTCCTCGCCGCTCATCCGCGACACGGGATGGGCCAGCAGCTTGTCGGAGAAACCGATCTTGCCGATATCGTGCAGCAGGGCGGCCACAAAAATGTCCTGCTGGTCCCTGGCGGGAAGCTCGAGCTTGATGGCGAGCTTGCGCGCCAGATCGGCCACCCGCCGCGAATGGCCGACCATGCTTGCCCCGCGCAGTTCCATCAAGCCGGAAAATATCTTGATCGACACCAGGAAATTCTGCTTGAGGCGATCATTGGCCAGGTTCAGGAAGCTGTTGACCTGTTCGATTTCCGCCGTGCGTTCGGCCACCTTGCGTTCCAGGCCGACGTTGAGTCCAGCCAGTTCCTCGTTCTGCGCCTGCGTCAGGGCCAGCAGGCGGGCGTTCTCCTTGCGCAACCGGCTGCTTTCCAGCGCATCGCGAATGGTCAGCGTGAGCTGGGTGTCGTCCCAGGGCTTGGAAACATAGCGAAAAATCTCCCCACGGTTGATTGCATCGATGGTCGAGCTGACGTCGGCATAACCCGTGAGCAGAATCCGCATGGTCGCCGGCCATCGATTGCGCACCTGTTCAAGAAACTGCGCGCCGTTCATTTCCGGCATTCGCAGGTCGGAGATCACCAGATCGACCGGCTCGCGCTCAAGGATCGCGATGCCTGCCTGGCCGCTTGCCGCCGTATGAATCGTATAACCCGTCGGCCGCAACAGGCGCCGCAGCGATGAAAGAATGCTCGCCTCGTCATCCACCAGCAGCAACGTGGCCGGCGTTTCCGTGGTGTGATTCATGAGTCCCTGTCGGGTGCGGGATGCGTCGTGCACATGATTGGAGATTAAACGAAACGTGGTGCATCAGCAAAGACGACAACGTACCGCTTGGTGTGGCGAGTCGGTGCCATGCTTCATGAAATGTACTATGCTTCTGGCAAGACTTTGCCAAGAGCAGGGAAAAACGGAGGTGCCTCGTGGTAGCAGCATCCATACTTATCGTCGATGACGAGCCGACAAACCTGTCGCTGCTGACGCATGTGTTGCGGCCCGAATATCAGGTACGCGCCGCCAACTCGGGAGCCAGCGCCCTGCGCGCGGCAGCCGGCGAGCCCAGGCCGGACCTGGTGCTGCTCGATGTGATGATGCCCGGCATGGACGGCTACACGGTGCTTTGGCACCTGCGCGCCAGCCCGGCCACGGCCGACATCCCGGTGATTTTCCTGACCGCCCTGGCCGACGATCTCGATGAGGAGCGAGGCCTGAAACTCGGTGCCGCGGATTACATCACCAAGCCGATCAAGCCTGCCGTGTTGCTGGCGCGGGTGCGCGCACAGATCGACGCCAAACGGGCGCGCGACTGGATGAAGAATCAGAACGCCATCCTCGAAGCCGAAGTCGCGCGCCGCATGGTCGAGAATGACCTGACCCAGCGAGTCAGCATCCGGGCGCTGGCCCATCTGGCCGAAACGCGCGATCCGGAAACCGGCAACCACATCCTGCGCACGCAGGGTTATGTGCTGCAGTTGGCCAGGGCTTGCGCGAGCATCCCCGTTTCGCCGCCACACTCAACGACCGCGAGA
Organism: Sulfuritalea sp.; assembly: GCA_016712985.1. GTDB lineage: Bacteria > Pseudomonadota > Gammaproteobacteria > Burkholderiales > Rhodocyclaceae > Sulfuritalea. The sequence goes on from JADJQA010000010.1 coordinate 88,957, forward strand.
TCGACCTGCTGGCCCGCTCGGGCGCCGCTCCATGATATCGGCAAAGTCGGCATTCCCGATCACATCCTGCTCAAGCCCGGCAAGCTCACGCCTGAGGAATGGGCCATCATGCAGACCCATGCCAGGTTGGGCAGCAACGCCATCGAGCTGGCCGAGCGTGACATTGAAACGCCCTTGCCCTTCCTCTCCATCGCCAAGGAAATCGCCCACTGGCACCACGAGAAGTGGGACGGCAGCGGCTATCCCGACGGCCTGGCCGGTGACGCCATCCCCATCGCCGCGCGCCTGATGGCCCTGGCCGACGTGTTCGACGCGCTGATCTCGGCGCGCGTGTACAAGCCGGCCATGAGCTTCGCCGAGGCGCGCGAGATCATCGCCGCCGGACGCGGCAAACATTTCGATCCCGATGTATGCGACGCCTTCCTCGGCGGCTTCGACGAGTTCGTCGCCATCGCCACGCGGTATCACGAGGCGGCGTGAGGCGGGGACGCGAAGGATGACGCCGGAGCTCGACCCAAGTCTTGGTCGCCAATGCAGGCACTTTGATTCCAAATTGTGCTAGCATTTGATAGCACAAATAAAGGGATCATTATGGATACATTCTCGATCAGGGATCTTCGCGAACGTACGGGGGATCTGGTTCGCAATGCCGAGGCCGGGCAGCTTTCCGTTGTCGCAAAGCACGGTCAGCCCGTGTTTGTCGCGGTTCCCTTCAGCGACACCTTGCTGAGGAATGGCGTCAATGTGGCTCTGGCGGTCAAGCTCTATCAGGAACACATGCTCAGCATGGGGCGTGCCGCCAAGATTGCCGGCATGCGTCTGGAATCCTTCATGGATTGCCTTGGTCGTCTGGGAATCCCTGTCATTGACTATGATCCGGCAGACCTGGATGGAGAGCTGTTGGCGCTCAATGCATGAGGATTGTGGTTGCGGATGCCGGGCCGCTGATCATATTCGGGAAAACCTGCGGCATCGAGTTGATCCGGGCCGTTGTCGAGGAAATCCTGGTGCCGCCGGCCGTGGTTTCTGAATGCATTGACGAGGCGGGGAAGCCGGGGGCGATAGCGATCCGGCAAGCCATTCGGGAAGGTCTGCTGACCGTTCTCGAACCGGCCCCTGTTTCGGGCGCGGCCTGTGACTTGTTGCTTCTTGATGACGGCGAAAAGGAGGCCCTTGCCGCCGCCCATGCGCGTCACTGTGCTGTTCTGCTGGACGAGACCGTTGCGCGCTCGGTGGCCAGCAAGATCGGTGTGCAGGCCATTGGAAGTCTTGGGATCTTGTTGAAGGCAAAGCGTCTTGGAGCGATCGCTGCGATCGCCCCGATTATCGAGGAATGGAAAGCAGCAAATTACTTCCTTGGCGATCGGCTTGTCGCCGATGTCCTGAGGCGTGCCGGCGAAACATCCGTAGCACAGCCAGGCGCGTCTCCATAGCCGCGCGCAAGCCATCGGCCGGGCCGGACTCTTCGGCTTCTTGAATGGCGAAACCGGGGTCTGTCCCCGGTTTCGCCGCGATCCACCCAATCTGATTTATTATCATTGACAACTTAACGCCTATCGTTAATATAACAATGATGATTCATCGTCAAGCCGAAGCCACCATTTGCCAGACGTTGACCCATACCGCCGCTGTCGTGCTGCTGGGGCCGCGTCAGGTGGGCAAGACCACGCTGGCGCGGCATATCGCTGCCGACTGGTCGGGCGGCACGGTCTATCTCGATCTGGAACGCCCCGCCGACCGGCTGCGCCTCGACGATGCCGACAGCTATCTGCGCGCCCAAACCGGAAAGCTGGTAATCCTCGACGAAATCCACCGTGCCCCCGGCGTGTTCGATGTCCTCCGCGGCATCATCGACGACAACCGCCGGGCCGGGCAGCGCAGCGGTCAGTTCCTGCTGCTGGGTTCGGCCGCGCTGGACCTGATGCGCCAGTCGAGCGAAACCCTGGCCGGACGGGTTGCCTACCTCGACATCGCCCCGTTCGACATCGGCGACACCGGTGGCGCCGGGATCGACGCCACGACCCTTTGGGTGCGCGGAGGCTTCCCGGACAGCCTGCTGGCGCGTGACGACCGGCGCAGCCTCGACTGGCGGCGCGATTTCATCCGCAGCTACCTGGAACGCGACGTGCCGATGTTTGCGCCGCGGCTGCCCGCCGAGACCATCGGCCGCCTGTGGACCATGCTGGCGCACCAGCAGGGCAGCCTGCTCAACCAGGCTCGCCTCGCCGCCGCGCTCGGCGTCGCCAACCCGACGGTCGATCGCTACATCGACCTGCTGGTCGATCTGCAACTGCTGCGCCGCCTGCGGCCGTGGAGCGGCAATGTCGGCAAGCGCCTGATCAAGTCGCCCAAGGTCTATGTGCGCGATAGCGGCATCCTGCACGGCCTGCTGGAACTGGAAACCCTGGACGATCTGCTCGGGCACCCCGTCTGCGGGCTCAGCTTTGAAGGGCATTGCATCGAAAACCTGATGCAGGCGGCGGGCCCGCGCCGGGCGCCGTATTTCTACCGAACCCATGCCGGGGCCGAAATCGATTTGCTGCTGGAAAAAGGCGGCCAGCCCGACATCGCCATCGAGATCAGGCGTTCAAGCGCGCCGAGTCCGGCGAAAGGCTTTGCCCAGGCCTGCGACGACCTGCGCATCACGCAGCGCTACGTGGTCTACCCCGGCAGCGAGAAGTTCGCCCTGCGCCATGGCGCGCGGGCCATCGGCCTGGCCGAACTGGCTGGCCTCTTGCGTGCGGAAACCGCAGTCTGACCCGAGCATCACGGAAACCGGGGGCTGACCCCGGTTTCTCCTGCACCCTCGACGCCGCGCGCCAGTACGGTGGCCGACAGCGAGACCCCGCCGCCGCGACCCGGCCAATAGACCGGCAGAGTTCCTGTGACAGTGCGCCAGTAAAACTATTGCAACAATATGTTTCCAAACATATTAAGATATTGTGCCAACCGGCAAGTTGACCGGCAAACTCGCCGGCCAAATCGCCGCAAATCATGAGCCCGAAGAATATCGACCGCTACACCCAGCCGCAACAGTTCGAGCCGCTGCTGCCGCAACAGCGGTTGGACGAACTGCGGCGGCCGGCCGGCGCCGTCGTCGAGCGGTCGCTGCGGCTTGCCGGCAGTGCGCATCCGGCAACCATGGCCAGCCTGCGCGAACTGGTGCGGGCGATGAACTCCTATTATTCGAACCGCATCGAAGGCCAGAGCACGCATCCGCTGAATATCGAGCGCGCGTTGCGCCACGACTTTTCCGACCGGCCCGACATCGCCCGATTGCAGCGTCTGGCAGTGGCGCATATCGAGGCCGAGCAGGAACTCGAACAACGGGTGGCTGCCGCAGAGCGCCCCCTGACTGCCGCCTTCCTGCAGCAGGCCCATGCCGCGCTATATGGCCGGCTTTCGATCGAAGACCGGACCACGTCCGAGGGGCGCATCGTCGTGCCCGGAGCGCTGCGAACCGAGCAAGTGGCCGTCGGTCGTCACGAACCGCCGCTCTGGTCGTCCTTGCCGGCCTTTCTAAACAGGCTCGATGTAGCCTATTCGCGGCCGGTCGCCGTGGACGACATGCTGCCTGTCGTCGCCGCCGCCGCGCATCACCGCGGCGCATGGGTACATCCCTTTCTCGATGGCAACGGTCGCGCCGTGCGCTTGCAGACGCATTGCGCCCTGTGGCCCCTGAGTGCCGGACTCTGGTCGATGAGCCGGGGCCTGGCACGCAAGCGCGACACGTATTACGCCCTGCTCGATGCCGCCGACAGTCACCGGCACGGCGACCTGGACGGGCGTGGCAACCTGAGCGAGAAGCAACTCTGGGAATGGTGCGAATGGTTCATCGCCCTCGCCGCCGACCAGGTGGATTTCATGGCAAGGATGCTCGACCTCGACGCCATGAAGGCGCGTATCGCCGCCCTGATTACCTACCGCTCGACGCTCGACAAGGCCATTCGCGCGGAAGCCATCGTTCCCCTGCATCACCTGTTTCTCGCCGGGCCCGTGCCGCGCGGCGAATTCCAGCAAATGACCGGCCTCGGCGAACGCACCGCTCGGGCCTTGTTGTCAAGGCTGATCGAAACGGGGCTGGTCGCCAGCACCGGCCACACGGCGCCGGTACAGATCTCGTTCCCGCTCGATGCGCTTCAGTTCCTGCTGCCGGAGCTTTACCCGGAAGCGGCAACGCAAGCGCCGCGAGAAACCGGGGTCTGACCCCGGTTTCATTACCGAGTCCACCAAAAGGCTTCACCCCGGCTTGCGACGATCTGCTTATCACCAAGCGCTATGTGATTTGCCCCGGCAGCGAGAAGCACGCGCTGCGAAAAGTCGGTACTGGCAAGACGGCGATATAGGGTCTAAGCTGCGAATCGGGAGGGCTGGCGATGAACATACCTTTACCCATGCGGCAACATCCGTGGCTGGCGTTCTTGCTTGTGCTGCTGGCAGGGGTTGCGGGCCTTGCGCTCTGGCGCCTGGCGCCTGGCGCCGAAAAAAAGCTTGCGTCGGGGCCGCCGGAAAAGCTGGTGCTCGGCGTCGCCGATGTCCTCTTGATGATGCCGGTTCTCGTGGCCGAGGAGCAAGGTTTTCTGCGCGACGCGGGGCTGGATGTCACCATCAGGCGTTTCCTCAACGGGCAAGGCGGCGCTTGAGGCGCTTTTTCGCGGCGAAGTCGAGGTGGCTACCGTGGCCGAAACGCCGATCGTGCTGGCCAGCTTCCAGCGCCGCGATTTCGCTGTGGTCGGCAGTTTCCGTCCAGCGACGCCGGGAACTATTCACTGGCGCATCCGGCTAGCGGCATCGCGTCCGCCGCCAGCCTGCGCGGGCACCGCGTCGGCGTGGTTGCCGGCACCAGTGCGGATTACTGCCTCCATGTCCTGCTCACCGATCACGGGCTGAGCGAGGCGGACATCGACAAAGTGCCGCTGGCGGGTGCGCAAATGACCGATGCACTGCTCAATCGGCGCGTGGACGCCATCGCGGCCTATGAACCGCACCTGTCCCAGGCGCAGAAGGCGCTCGGCAGCACCGCTCGCGTTCTTCTCGACCGCGACCGCTGCCCATCAACGACCGGCTATTTCACTTCCCGCGACTTCCCCAGGCAACGCCAGGAAGCCCTGGTACGCCTGCTGCGCGGCACCGGGCAGGCCATCGACTGGATGCGCAGCCATCGGCAGGAGGCGATCACCCTCGTCGCGCGTCGTCTCGACATGGCGCCGGTCGATCTCGACGCGCAGTGGGATAACTACCGTTTCGCGCTCGAACTCAGTCAAAGCCACCTTGTTGCACTCGAACGGCAGGCGCAGTGGGCTATGCGCAGCGGACTGGCGCCAGAGGTGGCGATGCCCAATTATCTCGACTTCATCGACTTCAGCGGCCTCGAAGCGGTGAAGCCGAAGGCCATCAACGTCATCCACTGAGCCATGAGCCTGCTTGCGCGCACGCGCCTCGTCACCGCCTGCATCGTCATCTTCACCCTGCTGATGGGCGGCGCGTTCCATGTCGCGCATCAGCGCCTGGTCGCCACGCAGACCGCCATGGACCAACTCGTCGACATCTGGACCGAGGTGGCCCAACTGCGCACCGCCACCATCGATTACGCGCTGCACCGGGGCGAGCGCGCCCGTGTGCAGGCGGAAGCCAAGCTCCGCCGCCTGAATGTCCTGCTCAGCGAGGAATGGCTGGCTGGCGCCATCGGCGATCATGCGGACGAAGAGCAGCGCCTGCGCCGCGAAATCCACGAGACGCTGATCGAGGTGGAAGCACAAATGGTCGGCGTGGCAACGTCCTCGCCATCGTCGTCCCTGGAGGAACGGGACCGCCGCACGCGCCCTCCTGAACCTGAAGGGCCAGTCCCTCGCGACCAACGTCGTGCCCTGTCGGTCATCCTGCGTGAGGCGATAGAGCAGTCCAACGCCTGGCTGAATAAGGTCGCCTACGCCCTTGGCGGCCTGCCGGTGGCCATGGCGCTGGCGGCGATCGCGCTGCTCGAACGCCAGATCCTGCGCCCGCTGGATCAGGTGCGGCAGGCCGCCGTCGAGATCCGCAAGGGCGAGCACGCGGCCGTGGCACGCCTGCTCCTCGCGCGCAACGACGAAATCGGCCAACTGTCGCGGGATCTGGCCGCCATGGTCACCAGGCTGGACACCGCCAACAAGGAACTGGAATCCTTCTCCTATTCGGTCTCGCACGACCTGCGGGCGCCGTTGCGAGCCATTGACGGGTTTTCGCGCAAGGTGGTCGCCGGCTACGGCGACAAGCTCGACGACGAAGGCCGCCGCCAGTTGCAGGTGGTGCGCGACAACGCCCAGCGCATGGGCCGGTTGATCGACGACCTGCTCGCCTTCTCGCGCATGGGCCGGCAAGAGATTGCGCTGCAATCGGTCGACATGGATAGCCAGGCCAGGAGCGTCGCCAGCGAGCTGCGCGCGGCCGAAGCGCAGCGCGCCATCGAGTTCGTCTTCGCCCGCTGCCGCCGGCCGGGGCGATGCCGCGATGCTGCGCCAGGTGTGGGCGAACCTGCTCGGCAATGCCGTCAAGTTCTCGCGCCGGCGTCCGGACGCGCTGATCGAGGTCGGCGGCCGCGTCGACGCCGGGGAGGCGCTTTACTGGGTCAAGGACAATGGGGCCGGATTCGACATGCAGTATGCCGACAAGCTGTTCGGCGTTTTCCAGCGCCTGCACCGCCAGGATGAGTTCGAGGGCACCGGCGTCGGCCTGGCCATCGCCCAGCGCATCCTGCATCGCCACAAGGGTCGCATATGGGGCGAGGGCAAACCCGATGTCGGCGCCACGTTCTGGTTCACCCTGCCACTGCCGGCATCGGGGGGCAAACCGCTTTCGGGAGGACAAGCATCATGAGTACAAACAGTCAGGAAATGCAGATTCTGCTGGTGGAAGACAACCCCGCCGATGCCGAACTCACCCTGGATGCGTTGCGGGACAGCGGTCTGGTCAACGCCGTGCAATGGGTCAAGGATGGCGCCGAAGCCCTGGATGTCCTGTTCGCACACGGCGCCGATTCGGCAGCGGAAAGCCATCGGCTGCGCCTCGTGCTGCTCGATCTGCGGCTGCCGCGCGTGGATGGCCTCGATGTGCTGCGCGCCCTGCGCGCCGACGAGCGCACCCGGCGGCTGCCGGTGGTGGTAATGACCTCATCCCGCGAGGAGTCCGACCTCGCCCGTGCCTATGACCTGGGCGCCAACAGCTATGTGGTCAAGCCGGTCGAGTCCGAAGCGTTCATGAATGCGGTGCGCGAACTGGGGCTGTACTGGATGCTGATCAACAAGCTGCCGGGCGACACGAAATGAAGGAACCGCGGACCACCCGTTGCCATCGGGTCATTCGACGCGGATTTCGTCGAAACGCGCGGGACTTGAATCTTGGGCAGAAACTCATTAAGCTGACCAGACTGGTCAGAACGAAGAGGTCAATCATGCAGACGTGGCAAATGCAGGAAGCCAAGGCGCGGCTCTCCGAGGTGGTCAAACGGGCTGAGCACAACGGCCCGCAGGACATAACGCTGCACGGGCGCTCGGTCGCCGTGATGGTTTCGCGTGCAGAGTTCGACCGGCTTGCCGGCACCGGCGAATCGCTGGTGGACTGCGTGCGCCGTTCCCCGCTGTACGGGCTCGCATCGCTGCGCATCGAGCGCGACAGGAGCCCGATCCGCGGGGTCGAACTTTGAGTTACCTGGTCGACACCAACGTGATCTCCGAACTGCGCCGCACGGAACCGGATCCTGGTGTGGTGGCCTGGTTCAGCGACCGACCGGCCACCACACTGTATCTCTCCGTGCTCACGCTGGGTGAAATTCGCAAGGGCATTGAATCCTTGCCGAACGGCAAGAAACGCCTTGCCTTGCGCGACTGGCTCGAAATCGACTTGCCGGCGTTCTTCACCGGCCGGATTCTCCTCATCGATACCCCGGTGGTGGATCGCTGGGTCGGCTGCTCCGCGTCAAGCGCTCGGTGCCCGCCATCGACAGCCTGATCGCCGCCACGGCTCTCCATCATGGATTCTCCCTGGTGACCCGGAACGAAGCCGACTTCAACTTCCCGGAACTCGACGTCATCAATCCCTGGCAGCGACCAATTCCTGCTTGATCGGCCGTAGTCATCATGGACTTTCAGCGAACAACCAGTCCGCCGCAATGCCGACTACATTAACGAGGCAGGACTTTGAACACGCATAATCAGGACACGAGACAGCCCGCGCCCTTCGACCTGATTATCATCGATGACTCGGCTGTCGATCTCGAACTGGAAATCGATGCCCTGCGCGAGGCTGGGTTGACGGAGGCAGTTCGCAAACTGGAGCTGTACCGGATGCCGCTCAACGAAGTCCCGGGCGAAACGAAATACGGACGGGTAGCATACGATTCAACAATCAGGAGAGTGTCACCATGAGCCAATTCGATCGCATTACCATTCATCCCGAAATTGTCAATGGTCAGCCATCCATTCGCGGCATGAGGTTGACCGTGCGGCGTGTCGTCGCGGCGGCGGCGCTTTATCCGAATCGGGACGAGCTACTCAAGGAATTTCCCGAACTCGATGCCGAGGATGTTCGTCAGGCACTTGAATTCGCTGCCTGCAACCTCGACGACCACCTGTTGTCTCTTGATGCGGCATGATCAAGATATTGCTCGATCAGGGCTTGCCGCGTTCGGCGGCCGAGTTGTTGATACAGCAGGGGTGGGATGCACTTCACGTTGGCGATGTTGGTTTGGCAACGGCCAGCGATCAGACCATTCTCAAGCACGCCGAGCAACAGGGCAGCACTGTTGTTACCCTCGATGCGGACTTTCATGCCTTGCTCGCCGTGAGCGGTGCGAGTGCGCCATCCGTCGTGCGCCTGCGTATCGAAGGCCTCAAAGGCAACGAGCTTGCCGCCCTGCTGATTCGCGTATGGGAACGTGCCGGTGCCGCACTGGCACGCGGCGCCATTGCGACCGTGACGCCGGCCGGCATTCGCATCAAGGAACTCCCCATTGGTCAGAGTCTGACGCAGGGCTAATGTCAGGGCCATCATGAATGCGCACGACACGAATCGACGCCCACTCGGCCTGATCGCCGTCGAGGACTCGGCCGTCGATCTCGAACTGGAAGTCGATGCCCTGCGGGATGCGGGGCTGGACGTGGCTGTGCGGCGCGTGGAGGATGAAGCCAGCTTCCGTGCCGCCCTCGCCGCGCGGCTGCCCGACGCCATCCTGGCCGACTGGACTCTGCCGGCTTTTTCCGGCCGGAGAGCGCTGGAAATTGCCCACGAATATTGTCCCGAGGTGCCCTTGTTGTTCGTTTCAGGCACCATTTCGGCGACAACCGCGCTCGAAGCCCTGCGCCACGGCGCCGTCGATTACATCTTCAAGCATGAACTGGAACGGCTTGCGCCCAGCCTGACGCGCGCCATCAAGGAGGCAGAAGGCCTGCGCGCGCTACGTGCAAGCGAAGCTTTCAATCGCGCGATCATGGACTCCGTCAGCGCCAACATCGCCGTGCTGGGCCCTGACGGGGTGATCATCGCGACCAACGCGCCTTGGCGGCGTTTTGCGCGGGACAACGGCATAGTGGCCGGCGAACCGGCGCCGGGCGCCGATGTCGGCGCCGATTACCTGGCGGTGTGCCGGAACCGCGCCGGCGTTGCACCGGATCAGGTTGCGGTCGATGCCGGCGCGGGCATCCGGGCGGTGCTGGACGGCACCCTGCCTGACTTCAGCCTCGAATACCCCTGCCATTCGCCACGGCACGAGCGCTGGTTCAGCATGAGCGTCACGCCGCTGGGCGAGCCGGTTCGCGGCGCGGTGGTGAGCCATGCCGACATCACAAGCCGCAAGCAGTCCGAGTTGGCCTGGCCGTCGGGAGCGCGCCATGCTCAAGACCTTGATTCATACCCTGCCGTGACCTGGTGTGGCTGAAGGACCCCGAGGGAACCTATCTCGCCTGCAACGCCAGGTTCGAGGCACTTTATGGCGCGGCGAGCAGCAGATCGTCGGGCGGACGGACTATGACTTTAACGAGCGCGGCTGGCGGATTTCTTCCGTGAGAAGGACCGGGCGGTCATCGACGCGGGCCCGGCCCGTCCATCGACGAGGAAGAGGTACGCTTTGCTTCCGACGGCCACCGGGAACTGCTGGAAACCATCAAGGTGCCAATGTTCGACGCCAACGGAACGCTGATCGGCGTATTGGGCGTCGGCCGCGACATCACCCGCTCGCGACAAAACGAGATGGAACTGCGCAAGCTGGCCAGGGCAGTCGAACAAAGTCCGGAAAGCATCGAGATTACCGATGCCGAGACGCGCATCGAGTACGTTAACGACGCCTTCCTCGACACCACGGGCTACCGCCGCGACGAGGTGATCGGCCGCAATCCGCGCCTGCTGCAGTCAGGCAAGACGCCGCGCGAAACCTACGTGGCCATGTGGGCTGCGCTGGGCCAGGGCCAGCCGTGGAAGGGCGAATTCGTAAACAGGCGCAAGGACGGCAGCGAATACATCGAGTTCGCCATCATCACGCCGTTGCGCCAGCCCGACGGACGGATTTCCCACTATGTCGCGGTGAAGGAAGACATCACCGAGAAGAAGCGCCTTGGACAGGAACTCGACGCCCACCGCCACCACCTGCAGGAACTCGTCGAGCAGCGCACGGCCGAACTGAACGAGGCGCGGACGCGGGCCGACGCCGCCAACAAGGCCAAGAGCGCCTTCCTCGCCAACATGAGCCACGAGATCCGCACGCCGCTGAACGCCATCATCGGCCTGAGCCACCTGCTGCTGCGGGGGGGAGGGGCGGCGGAAACACTGGCCGCGCGGCTGGGCAAGATCGACAGCGCCGCGCAGCACCTGCTCGCCATCGTCACCGACATCCTCGACTTATCCAAGATCGAGGCTGGCAGAATGCAACTGGAATTCACCGACTTCCACCTTTCGGTCATCCTGGACAACGTTGCCTCGATCCTCGGGCAGGCGGCGCAGGACAAGAGCCTGACGATAAGCATCGACCGCGACAAGGTGCCCTTGTGGCTGCGCGGTGATCCGACGCGTTTGCGCCAGGCCCTGCTCAACTATGCCGGCAACGCCGTCAAGTTTACCGAGAAGGGGTCCGTCGCGCTGCGCGCCCGACTGATCGAACGCCAGGGCGACGAATTGCTGGTGCGCTTCGAAGTCGCGGATACCGGCATCGGCATCGCGCCCGACCAGATGGCCCGGCTGTTTCAGCCCTTCGAGCAGGGCGACGCCTCGATCACGCGTAGGTAAGGCGGCAGCGGCCTCGGGCTTGCCATCACCCGACGACTCGCGAAACTGATGGGCGGAGAAGTCGGCGCCGACAGCACGCCGGGCGTGGGCAGTACCTTCTGGTTCACCGCCCACCTGCAGCGCGGCCGCGCCGGCGCGAGCACCGACGCCGCGACGGCCGTGGACTTCGGCAAGGCCGAGACCCTGCTGCGAGAATCCTTCGCCGGCGCGCGGTTGCTGCTGGCGGAAGACAACGCGATCAACCGCGAAGTGGCGCTCGAACTGCTGCACGGCGCTGGCCTGACGGTGGATACGGCGGAGGACGGCCGCGAGGCCCTGGAAAGGCCCGCGCCACGGCCTACGACCTGATCCTGATGGACATGCAGATGCCAAACATGGACGGCCTCGCCGCCACGCGCGCGATCCGCGCGCTGCCCGGCTGGGAGACCAAACCGATCCTGGCGACGACGGCCAATGCCTTCGACGAGGACCGCCGGGCCTGCCTGGATGCCGGCATGAACGACTTCATCACCAAACCGGTGGAGCCTGAAGCGCTGTATGCCACGCTGCTGAAATGGCTGCCGCAAGCGCGGCCGGGCGACGGCGACGGCTGCGCGCGCGCCGCGTCGGCGCCCCCGCCGCGGCAGTCGGCGGGCCTGCCGGCAGCGCTGGCCGATTTCGCCGGACTCGACGCGGCGCGGGGGCTGGCGGCGCTGCGCGGCAACGCGCCCGCCTACATTGGCTTGTTGCGCCAGTTCGCCGCCGGCCATGGCATGGACGCGCAGCACCTGCGGGACGATCTCGCGGCGGGCCGGACCGATGCCGCCAAACAACGCCTGCACGCACTCAAGGGGGCGGCCGGCAGCCTGCGCGCGATTCGCCTGCAAGCGGCGGCCGTCGCACTGGAGCTGGCCTTGCGCAATGCGGCGGCACCTGCCGCGCTGGCGGCGCTGGTGGATACCCTGCAAGCCGAGCAGGGAGCGCTCGACGCGGTGCTCTCGCAACTGCCGGACGTGGCGACCGCTGGCAGCGAGGGCGACGAGTTCACCGCCGACCCCGGCCGGGCGCGCGCAGTGCTCGCGCGGCTGGAGCCCCTGCTGACCAGCGACGATACCGCGGCGGGCGACCTGTTCGAGGCCAACCGGGCGCTGTTGCTGGCCAGCTTCGGCGCCGCCGCGATGCAACTCGGGCGGCAGATCGGCAACTTCGACTATCCGGCGGCGCTGGCGACGCTGAAAGGGCTCAACTGAATCTGCAATACCATGTGCCTGTGCTGAGCCATTGGAGTAAATTGATCGCTTGGGGCGCCTTCGGTACCGAGAACAGGAACATCGCAATGAGTACAGCCAGTCTGGACGACGATACCGCGAAGGCGGCCCGCGCCTTTATTGCCAGGTTGTCGGGGCAGTATGACGTGATGGGAGCGATCCTTTTCGGCAGTCGCGCCCGGCAAACCCATCGTCCTGACAGCGATGCCGACATTGCGGTGCTGCTGCACGGGCAGCGGGGCCCGTTCCTCGACACCAAGCTCGCCTTGGCTGACATTGCCTACGACGTGCTGCTGGAAACGGGGTGCACATCCAGCCGCTCCGGTATGGGAAGATGAATGGCAGCACCCGGAAAGCTACACGAACCCCGCTCTACTCCACAACATCAGCCGCGAGGGGGTGCGCCTGTGAATCCGATTGACCTGATGGACAAGGCATCGAAGGCTGCGGCGTCTGCAAGGTTGTTGCTTGATTCCGGAGACGCGGACGGGGCTTGCTACCGCGCCTACTACGCCATGTTTGATGCTGCCCGGGCGGCTTTGATCTGGTCAGTTGCAGCGGTCGAACCAACTGTGGCGAAGACCCACGGCGGTCTGATCGCTGCTTTCAGCCTGCATCTGGTGAAGACCGGACGGCTGCCGGTTGAACTTGGCAAGGCCCTGAACCGGGCTGCGGAAATTCGCCTGGTCGCCGACTACTCGGGCGAAGAGGTCACGGTGGAAAAGGCTCAGTGGCTCATTGAGAACTCGGCCGTGTTTATCGAAACAGTGCGGCAAGAACTCGGGCCGTAGGGAACCGCTCCGCGCCCTGTTTCCCAAGCGGCGACCCTGCGGGAACTGATGCGGTCCGGCAGCCGTATCGATTGACGGGTGAGCAAAGATGATAATCGCATTGAGCCGCTTCACGATTGCCAATGACATGACGGACGAGGTGCGCGCGGCGTTTCGCCGGCGGCCCCACCTGGTTGATGAGGTGAGCGGTTTTCTCGGCATGGAGGTGATGAGCCCGGTCGGCACGCCGGCCGAAATCTGGCTGGTGACACGCTGGCGCGATGAGCAGAGCTATCGCAGTTGGCACCACGGACACGCCTACCACGAGTCGCACACAGGCATTCCCAAGGGACTCAAGCTGGTGCCGGGGAGTACCGAAGTGCGGTTGTTCGAAGTGTTTGCGGACTGATCGGGAGCTGGACAACATGAGCATGAACCTTGAACTGCGAACGCTGTCGCCGGAGGGAATGCGGCGATTCCAGGCCTTGCGGGCCGATGCAGTCAGCGCCGTGACCGAACGCTTCTTTGCCACGCACGGGTCCGCCTATGTGCGCTTCGGGGCGCGCGGCCGCGAAGCCTGTCGCGAGGATCTGGCGTTTCACCTCGAATTTCTGCGGCCGGTGCTGGAGTTCGGGCTGCCGCAGCCCATGGTGGATTATCTGCTCTGGCTGGCGAGCGTGCTGCGCGCGCGGGCAATTCCCACCGAGCATCTGGCGCAGTCGCTGGACTGGCTGGGGCAGTTCTTTGAAGGGCGGATCGGCGGCACGGATGGCGCGGTGGTGGTTGCGGCGCTGAGGGCGGCGCGGATGAAGTTTCTCGAGGCAGGCACGGCGGCGGAGACGCCGCTCAAGGCGCCTGATCCGTGGCCGCAAGCGGCCGCATTCGAAGCGGCGCTGCTCGCCGGCAACCAGCGCGAGGCACTGGCGATCGTCAGCCGCTGTATCGACTGCGCGCAAACGCTGGTCGATGTCGAACTGCACGTGATCCAGCCGGCGCTGTACCAGATCGGGGCGAAATGGCAGGCCAACCAGGTTTCGGTGGCCCAGGAACACATGGCGACGGCGATCGCGCAGTCGGTGATGACCGTCGGCCTGCTGCAGTCGCCGGCACCGGCGTCGATCGGCAAAAGCGTGCTGCTGGCCTGCGTCGAGGGCAACTCTCACTGCGTCGGACTGCGCATGGTGGCCGACGCCTTCCAGCTCGCCGGTTGGGACGTACAGTATCTCGGTGCGAATGTGCCGACTGCCGCGCTGGTCGAACACGCAGCGCAGTGGAAAGCCGATCTGGTGGGGCTTTCCGTGTCGTTTGCGCAGCAGTTGCCGGCGGTCAAGGCGGTCATCGCGGCATTGATCGAGCGGCTTGGCGATGCGCGGCCGGCGGTGATGATCGGCGGCCTTGCGATCAACCGCTTTGACAGGCTGGCCCGAATGGTCAGCGCGGATGGGTTCAGCGCCGACGCGCGGGCGTCCGTTGTCGAAGCCACCCGAATCGTCGGCAGTCGGCAGTCAGGCATGCCATGACGGGGATTGCCCCCGAGCTGGCGCCGCTGCTCGCGGTGGTGGCGGCGACACTGGATGAAGACGGCACGCTGATCGAGGCGAATGCGGGTTTTCTGCGACTGATCGAGATACAGGGCTTGTCGCCGGGTAGCGCCGACGTGGCGCAGTGCTTTATTCAGCCGGATTTTGCGACGCTCGTCGGCACGCGAGCGGGCGCCGATGGCGAAGTCCACCGCGGGCTGCTGACCATGGGCGATCGCAGGGGAAAGACGATGCCTTTGCGTGGCCGCGTCTGGCGGTTGGCCGGACAGCTCGGTTTACTGGCGGAATATGACATCGAAGATCTGGAGCGGCTCAACGATACGGTGCTGGAACTCAACAACGATTACGCCCGGATGCAATTCGATCTGATCCAGACCAACCACAAGATGCAGCAACTCAACGCGGAGCTGGAGCAACGCATCGCGCAACGCACGCAGGCGCTGCGCGACGCGCTGGTCGGCGCCGAGGCCGCCAGTCGTGCCAAGAGCGCGTTTCTGAGGAACATGAGCCACGAACTGCGCACGCCGCTGAACGCCATCCTGGGACTGGGCCATGTCCTCGGCCTCAAGATCGCCGAACCGGAGCTGCGCCAACACCTCGAACAAATCACCGGCGCCGGCAAGCTTCTGCGTGACATGACCAATCAAATACTGGACATGTCCAGGCTGGAAGCGGACACGCTCCCGATCAAATCGAAGGACTTCGCCCTGCTGGCCGTTCTTGACGCCACGATGGCCTTGTGGCGTCAGCGCGCAGCGGCCAAGGGCTTGATCCTGGAGCGCGAAATCGATCCCGCGCTGCCGCCGGTGCTGCGCGGCGACCCGATGCGCCTGGGCCAGATACTGGCGAACCTGGTCGGCAATGCCATCGCGTTTTCGGATCGCGGACGCATCGATGTTCGGGTACGCCTGGTCGAAACGAAGGTGGACAATCTTTTGCTGCGCTTCGAGGTCGAGGATCAGGGCATCGGCATCACCGCGGAGCAGCAGGCCCTGGTGTTCAAAACCTTCGAACAGGCAGACACTTCGACCACGCGCAAGTACGGCGGGGTTGGAGTCGGACTGGCGATCTGCAAGCACCTGACACGTCTGATGGGCGGGGAAGTCGGCGTTGACAGCACGCCGGAGCGCGGCAGCACCTTCTGGTTCACGGCGCGCCTGCAGCGCGGCCACGACGGCATGTCCGGCGAGTCGGCCGCCGCTGCTCCCGGTTTGGCAACCGGCAGCCAGGGTAGCGCGCGGGACGCTGTTCCGGCAGGCCTGCCCGATCTGCCGGCGAACGGCGACGAGGTCGCGGTGCTGGCCCGGTTGGAGCCCCTGCTCGCCTGCGACGATACCGCGGCGGGCGACCTGTTCGAGGCGAACCGGGCGCTGCTGCTGGCAAGGTTTGGGTCGGGGGCGATGAAACTCGGCGGACAGATCGCGGACTTCGACTACCCGGCGGCGCTGGCGACGCTGCGGGAATTGATTCTGGATGCGACTGAGGAATAGCGAGGAAGGCGCCATGAGGCCGCGGCAACCCGTACCGACATCCGCCGCCGTGCCCGATGCGGGCAGTCATGCCTGGCGCCGGCCATGGCTGGTCGGATTGCTGGTTTTCCTGCTCGCGGCGACTCTGGCGGCGGCGCTGATCCGGAGTCTGGAACAGGAGCGGCTGCGGAATCGGCATGGCCAGGTGGCTCGCGAGGCCGAAATCCGTGCGCAGGCCATACGGCAGAACATCGACCGCGGCCTCGCGGCTGTCTACACCCTGGCGGCGCTGGTTCGTCAAGGCAGCGGCGAGATTGGCGATTTCGATGCGGTGGCGCGCGAACTTCTGCGGGTCTATCCGGTGGATTCGGTGCAATTGGCGCCCGCCGGCGTTATCCGGCGCATCGCGCCGCTGGCCGGCAATGAAGCGGCCATCGGCCTCGACCTGCTGCAAGACCCACGGAGGGATAGAGACGCCATTGTTGCGCGCGACACCGGGACATTGACCCTGGTCGGGCCGTTCAAGCTGGTGCAGGGGGGCGAGGGCGCAGTGGGGCGCCTCGCCGTGTTTCTCGATGATGCGGACGGCAAGCCCTCGTTCTGGGGTTTCGTCAGCGTCATGATGCGCTTTCCCGACATCCTGGTCGGCGTCGGCCTGCCGCAGTGGGCAGCGGAGGGGATCGACTACCGACTCTGGCGCGTCGAGCCGGCCAGCCGACAAGAACAGACTATCGCCGCGTCGTCGCCGGCGGCCCTGATCGAGCCGGTGCACGCCACCGTGGAACTGCCCTATGGCAACTGGACCCTGAGCGCGGCGCCCGCCAGGGGCTGGAGCGACCCTGCCGGGCTGGCGCTGAACACGGCACTGGGACTGCTCTTCAGCCTGCTGCTGGCGGTTCTGGCAAAAATGCTGGTCGAGGCAAGGGCGCACGAGCGCGAGCTTGAGGCCAGGGTCGCCAGCCGGACGGCCGAAATCCAGAAACTCTCGCGGGCGGTCGAGCAAAGCTCCCAGGGCATCGTCATCACCGACGCCGCAGCGCGCATCGAATACACCAACGACGCGTTCCTCCAGGCCACGGGCTACAGCCGCGAGGAAGTGATCGGGCACAACCCGCGCGTGCTGCAGTCGGGCAAGACGCCGCCCGAAACCTATGTGGCGATGTGGGACGCGTTGCGCCATGGCCAGCCGTGGCAGGGCGAATTTCACAATCGGCGCAAGGACGGTAGCGAATACATCGAGTTTGCCGTCATCACACCGTTGCGCCAGCCCGATGGCTCGATCAGCCACTATGTGGCGGTGAAGGAAGACATCACCGAGAAGAAGCGCTTGCTCATCGAACTGGATGCTCATCGGCACCATCTGGAAGAACTGGTGGCGCGGCGCACGACGGAACTGGTCGCCGCGCGGGAACAGGCCGAGGCCGCCAACGTGGCCAAGAGCGCCTTCCTCGCCAACATGAGCCACGAAATCCGCACGCCGCTGAACGCCATCATCGGCCTGAGCCATGTCTTGCGCAGCGCCGGGGCAAGGACGGAACAGGCCGCGCAGCTGCAGGAGATCGACGGCGCGGGCCGGCGCCTGCTGGGAATCATCAACGACATCCTCGACCTGTCGACCATCGAGGCCGGCGAACTGCGACTGGAAAGCGCCGATTTTTTGCTCTCGACCGTGCTCGCCGATGTCGGCTCGATGCTCAGCCGGGCGGCGAGGGAAAAGGGCCTGCGGATCGAGGTCGAGCATGCGGCCGAGCCCCTGCTGCTTTGCGGCGACGCGACGCGGCTGCGCCAGGCGCTGCTGAACTACGCCGGCAATGCCGTCAAGTTTACCGAGCGGGGCTCCATCGTCCTTCGCGCCGGGGTGCTGGAAGACCGCGGCGAGGATTTGCTGGTGCGCTTCGAAGTCACGGACACGGGCCCCGGCATCGCGCCCGAACAGATGAGTCAACTTTTCCGGCCCTTCGCGCAGGCCGACGCGTCGCTCACCCGCAGGCATGGCGGCAACGGCCTGGGCCTGGTCATCACCCGGCGGCTGGCGCAACTGATGGGCGGCGACGCCGGCGCCGAAAGCACACCGGGAGAGGGCAGCCGTTTCTGGTTCACCGCCCGCCTGCGACGTGGCCATGGCGCAATGCCGGCCACGGCAGTCGCGGCAGCAAAGGACGCCGTGAAACACTGCGCCGGTGACGACAACGATGCAGGCGGGCTGCCGGCCCGCCCGCCGGCAGCCGAGCCGGGGCGCCTCCGGGCTGTGCTCGACGAGCTGGAAGCCTTGCTGGCCAGCGATGATACGGGGGCCGGCGACCTCTTCGCGGCCAACCGGGAGCTGCTATCGGCAATGCCGGGCACAGGGGCGACGCAACTGGGCCGGCAGATCGCGGCATTCGACTATCCGGCGGCGCTGGCGACGGCACGGGATCTGATCCGGCAACTGCCGGAAGACTGACGAGGCTGAACAATGGACGAAGCGACTGGCAATTCGACAGCCCCTGCCCGAGCGGCGGCAACAATCCTGGCGGTCGATGACGACCCGGCGAATCTCGGCGTATTGAACGCGGTGCTGAGACCGTATTTTCGCGTTCGCGTGGCCCGCTCGGGCGCCGAGGCGCTGCGCGCGGTGGGCAGCGAGCCCCGCCCCGACCTGATCCTGCTCGACGTGATGATGCCGGAAATGGATGGCTATGCGGTGCTGGCCCGACTGCGCGAATCGCCGGCCGACCGCGACATACCGGTGATTTTCGTCACCGCGATGGATTCCAGCGAAGACGAACGGCGCGGGCTCGAACTCGGCGCCGTCGACTACCTGACCAAGCCGATCACCCCGGCCATCGTGCTCGCCCGCGTGCGCACCCAGCTCGAGGCCAGGCAGGCGCGCGACATGCTGAAGAGATTCAATGCGCAGTTGGTCCATCAGGTGGATCAAGGCACGCATGCGCTGGAACAGGCGCAACTGCAACTGATGCAGTCGGAAAAGATGGCATCGATCGGCCAGTTGGCGGCGGGCGTGGCGCACGAGATCAACAACCCGATCGGTTTCGTCGGCTCGAATCTCGGCACGCTGACCGGCTATCTGCAAGACATCTTTTCGATCATCGCGGCCTACGAGAAGGCCGAGGCGCTGGCCGGCAATGACGCCGCCTTCGAAGAGGCGCGCAGCCTCCGGAAGACGCTCGACTATGACTACCTCAAGGAGGACATCGCCGGGCTGCTGAGCGAATCAAAGGACGGTCTCGCCCGTGTCCGCAAGATCGTCCAGGACCTCAAGGGCTTCTCCCATGTCAGCGACACGGTGTGGGAATGGGCCGACATCCACCAGGGACTGGATTCGACGCTCAACATGGTCTGGAACGAACTGAAGTACCACTGCACGGTGAGCAAGCGCTACGGTGCGCTGCCGAAAATCCGCTGCCTGCCGTCGCAGCTCAACCAGGTATTCATGAACCTGCTGGTCAATGCCGGTCAGGCCATCACCGACAAGGGCGAGATCACGATTACCACCGAATGCGTCGGCGATGCCGCCGTTCGGGTCAGCATCGGCGACACCGGCGCGGGCATTGCGCCGGCGACGCTGGCGCGGGTATTCGATCCGTTCTTTACGACCAAGCCGGTGGGCAAGGGCACGGGACTCGGCTTGTCGCTGACGTGGGGCATCGTCGAACGGCATGGCGGCAAGATCGAGGTGGCGAGCGAAGTCGGCAAGGGCACGACCTTTACCGTCACGCTGCCGGTGGAACCCAGGGAGGCCGTCGCGCCGCCGGCCGCGACCTCACCATGACTGCCGAGGACGTCCCTGCGCGCCCCACCTTGCTGCTGGTCGATGATGAGGACAGCATTCTGTCGTCGCTAAAGCGCCTGCTGCGCCGGGAGGCCTATCGGGTGGTCACCGCCAACGGCGGCCAGGCCGGGCTCGATGAACTGGCCCGCGGTCGCGTGGATGTCATCGTCTCCGGCCAGCGCATGCCGGACATGAGCGGCGTCGACTTCCTGCGTCAGGCCAAGGAGCTTTATCCCGATACGCTGCGCATGGTGCTCTCGGGTTATGCGGACCTGAAAAGCATTACCGATGCCATCAACGAAGGCGCGATCTACAAGTTCCTTTCCAAACCGTGGGATGACGACGCGCTCAAGGCCGAGATCGACGATGCCTTCCGCCGCAAGGCGTTGCAGGACGAGAACCGGCGCCTGAGCCGAGAGTTGCAGACAGCCAACACCGAGCTGATCCGGGTGAACGCCCAGTTGCAGCAAGCGCTGGATGTCCAGCGGCAGCGCACCGAACTCGGCGAGGCGGCACTGACCGCGACCCAGGAAATCGTGAACTGCGTGCCGCTGCCGATACTCGGTGTCGACTCCGACGGCCTGCTGGTATTTGCCAATGCCGCGGCGGCAAAGCGCTTCGCGCGCCGCGCGTTGCTGGGCGCCACGGTCGCCGAGGCGCTGCCGGCCGAGCTTGCGGACCTGGTGGCGCAAGGGCGCGGCGAAGCGATGCTGCTGATGGACGAAGACGCCTGGCGGGTAAGCTGCCACGCCGTCGATTCGATCATGCAGCAGCGCGGCTATCTGTTGATCTTCATGCCGGACCTGACTCCATGAACACTGACGAACCACCGACTGTTCCCCTGGCCTCGGTGGCGCCCGGTGCGCGCCTGACGGCCGCCATCCGTGGCGCCGACGGTCAGGTGTTGATGACCGCCGGCAGCCTGCTCACCGAAGCGGCCCTGGAAAAACTCGCCGCGCGCGGCATCGTCGCCGTTGCGATCGAGATCCAGCGCAGCGAGGCTGAACTGAATGCGGCGCGCGATGCGCTGCGCCAGCGCCTTGAGCTATCTGTTCCGTCGCTGCGACCGGGATGACGCCGACGGCGCCGCGCAGACGCTGTTCAACGCGGTGCTCGACCGCCGCCTGGAGGATTTGCAATGATACCGCCCAGTCTTGCAGATCTCGTCGACAGTTTGCGCGCCCTGCCGTCCTTGCCGACCGTGGTGATGGAACTTCTGCAGGCCATGGGCGAGGAGGACGTCGCCATCGACCGGCTGGCACGCGGCATCGGCAACGACCAGGCGCTGGCGGCGCGCACCCTGCGGGTGGCCAACTCGCCGTTTTACGGCGTGCAGGGAAAGATCGACACCATCGCCGAAGCGATCACCGTGCTCGGCTTCGTCAATGTCCGCTCGCTGGTGACCACCGCGGGCATTGCCACGGCATGGCCGGCCAGCGTCGGCACGGGATTCGAAGCCAGGGTCTTCTGGCGCCATTGCCTGGGCGTGGCGTCCTGTGCCGAGTCGCTGGCGCGTCATGCCAGGCTGCGCCCGGAAACGCTGTTCCTGGCGGGACTGCTGCACGACATCGGCCGCCTCGTGCTGGTGGCCACGTACCCGGAAGCCTTTGCCGAAACCTTGCGGCGGCGCGTGCTCGACGATTGCCCGCCGGTCGAGGCCGAGCGCGCGGTGCTCGGTTTCGATCACGCGCAGATCGGCGGCGCGCTATGCCGCCACTGGCGCATACCCGAGTCGATCGCCGACGCCGTCGAACGGCATCATCGGGTGACCCAGGGATCGATTGGCGCGGCGGTCGAGATGGCCGACATCGTCCATGTCGCCGATGTAATGGCGCATGCGCTCGACCTGGCGGGCGACGCCGAGGCCATGGTGCCCGCACCGGACGCCGCCGCGTGGCAGCGCCTCGGCCTCGGCGAAGGGAACCTGGGTGCGGTACTGGAAAGGGCCGAACACCAGTTCAAGGGTTTTTCGAACATCCTCGGCTGACCATGCCCGACCGGATGGAGGCTGAATCGGTCGCCGTCTTTTCCATGGTTCAACCGACTATGACAATGTTTTTCGCATCCTCATCGCCCGTTTCACGGACGCGATGAATTTGGTCATTCGCGCACGTAGGCGAATTCCGGCAATGGAGATACCTATTGCAGGAGCGCGAACACTCCCTCTCCCCCCTTGCGGGCTACCGTATGCACACAAGTTCCCTCTCCCCTTGCGGGCTAGCGTATGCACACATCTCTCCCGTCATTCCGGCGCAGGCCGGAATCCAGTGGACGGGGACCGCAAAACATCGATTTACCCTGTATGTCTTGGCTTTTCTTGCCGAAGACCGTCCCGAAGTCCATCGCCTCAGCCCTTCTGGACCCCGGCTTTCGCCGGGGAGACGGTGCCGTTGAGATGTGTGCATACGGTAGCCCACACGGGGAGAGGGGTGGAAAATCAACTGCTTGCGAGGTCGTGTGGATACGTTAGCCCCCGGCCCCTCTCCCGCAGGGGGGAGAAGTTGTTCGCGGCAATCGGTACGAACATTTCAAGAAATAGCCTTAAAGGATCCTGCGGTCGGAGTTCCCATAGTAATCACGGATGAGCGAATGATTTCCTTCGAGTCATTCAACCCGTTGACAGAACCTGTGGCAAATCCTGCCCGAGAAGCACTCGGTCGCAACAGCATTGAATTGCCGGTAACAGAGGCACGTCTCTGGATTCGCTCAACCCACGGCAGCAGGTCCAGGAAATGCGGGTAGGATCGAACGACGTGTCCGCAATAAAGCCGCGTGAACCTTTCGTGGCATGGGACTCGCAGTATTGATTGCGGATGCGATCCAGGCGGGTTTTAGCGGAACGCGCTCAAATACTCACGCACTTTCGCCTCATCCAGAAAGTAGTGGCAGAGCTCGCGACCTTCGCCATCGACCAGAACCGGTACCAGTTCGTTGTACTTCGCTTCAAGTTCAGGATCCGCGTCGACATCGAGCACTTCGATCTCGAAATGCGCCTCTCCAGGCTGGCTGCGCAGGCCCTCCAGCGCAGCCAGCAGGTCGCGGCACAGGTGGCAGTAGTTGCGGCTGAACAGCCGCAACCGTGCTGATCGCCGACCCTCCAATGGCTTACTTGTCCGACAAGCCCTTGATGGTGATGAAAGTCTGCGCATCGCCGCGCCGCACCAGCAGTGTGATCGTGGCGCTCTTGTCGAAGCCCTGCAGCAGTTCATTGAACTGCGCCAGCGATTTGATCTCCGTCTGGACCCCCTTGGAGATCAGGGAAAGAATGATGTCTCCGGATCGCAGATCGGTGCGGGTTCCCGCATTTCTGACATCCTCGACGATCAGCCCGTGCTGGATGCCCAGCGCCCGCTTCTGCTCTACCGTCGGCACCACCAGTACCAGGCCGAGCCGGTTGGCTGCCTGTGGCTCTGAGGGCTTGCCGCCACGACTGGCGCTACGCGTGCCTGCCTCATCGTCCGGTATCTCGCCGACGCTCACGTTGAAATCTCGGGTTGCACCCTTGCGCCAGATCTGAACGACAACCTTGCTGCCAGGCCGGGTGGCTCCCACCATGCGCGGCAGATCGCTGGACTCGGCCACCGCCTTGCCATCGAAGCGGAGAATGACATCGCCGACTTCAATCCCGGCCTTGTCAGCCGCCGTTCCTTTCTCGACCGAGGCCACCAGCGCACCCTGAGCCTTGCCCAGACCGAAGGACTCCGCGAGGTCCTTGCTCACCTCCTGGATGCCGATGCCCAGACGGCCGCGGCTGACTTTGCCTTTTGCCTTCAACTGGCTCTGGATGTCCATCGCCAGATCGATCGGAATCGCAAAGGACAAGCCCATCGAGCCGCCGGAACGCGAGTAGATCTGCGAGTTGATGCCAACCACCTCGCCTTTCAGGTTGAACAGCGGCCCACCGGAGTTGCCGGGATTGATTGCCACGTCGGTCTGGATGAAGGGCACGAAATTCTCGTGGGCCAGCGAACGTCCCTTGGCACTGACGATGCCGGCGGTCACCGTGTTCTCGAGGCCGAAGGGCGAGCCGATCGCCGCCACCCATTCGCCGACCTTGAGCTTGGCCGAGTCGCCGAGCTTCACCACCGGCAGATTATTGGCCTCGATCTTGATCAGCGCCACGTCGGTGCGCTTGTCGGCGCCCAGCACCTTGGCCTTGTACTCGCGCTTGTCGATGAGTTTCACCAGTACCTCGTCGGCGCCATCGACCACATGCGCATTGGTCAGGATGTGTCCATCGGCGCTGATGATGAAACCGGAACCGAGCGAACGGTTCTTGAATTCCTGTGGCGCGCCGGGGCTGTTCGGGATCTGGCCCGGGAAGAAGCGACGCAGCAACTCCTGCATCGATTCGTCTCCCTCGAACGGGAACGGCTGGCCGCCGCGGCGTCCCTTGATAATCTGGGTGGTGCTGATATTCACCACGGTGGCGCCCTGCTTTTCGACCAGTTCGGTGAAGTCGGGCAAATCGGCGGCGCGCGTCTGCGATGCCAGCAGCGAGGACAATGCCAATACGAGCGAGACGAGGAGTTTCTTCATGATTTTTCCTTGAAACGTACTTCCATGGTTTGAACTTGCAACAAAAACATATCGCCATCGCGACGTGCACGCATCTCATTGCCGCGCAGCAGAGCAAGGCCGCAACCCAGGCCGGCAAGCGTTCCCATCACCGCCCACCCGTCACCTGCCAGCGCCTGCCCGATGACTGCGCCGGCGACGGCCAGCAACAGCGGCAGCACATAGGAGGCCAGCGCCGCGCGCCAGACCGTGCCTTCGGCCACGGCCAGTTGCACATGGTCGCCGACGCTGGCCCCGATTCGATTCTCCAAACGATAGCGGCGGGGTCCCGCTTTCAGACCAAGCAGGCCTTCCTGACATGCGTCCGTGGTCTTGCAACTGCCACAGTTAGGGGCGCGACCGGGAACTTCAACCCATGCATCCCTGCCGGATATTCCGACTACGACAGCGTCGCACTGGCTCATTTGCGCCTCTGCTCGATGCCGTCGCCGAGGCGCCTGACGGCGAGCGCCGGGACCTCACCCATGACCAACAGCCGATGCTCGCCCAGTTGACGCCGGTATTACATTGACCGGGCCGACAGAGGACACCGCCTCTGCTTCTCCGGCCGCACCGCCTGGCTCGATAAACACCGAGATCGATGCCAAACCATCCGAAAACACCACATGCAGACTCTCCGGGTTCTCGGGGGCCGCCTGCCGCTTCATCGCGGCGACCCTGCGAAAACCAGGCAGCATGCTACGGAAAATCCAGCCGATATCCTCGGACTTGAGTTCAGTCGTCCGCACCTGCTGCACCCGCACCCGCTCTCTGTCGAAACGGGGCTTCAGCGCCTCCTGTTCAAGCGGACCGCCGATCTTGACTTGCGTGAAGGCAAAGGACTCGAGGGTCTCGCCACGCGCGCCAAGCAGGTTCGCCTTCAGCAGCAAACCACTGGCGACATCCATCCAGAACTCATGGCCATAGCGCAGCTCGTCGCGCGGCTGCAGAAACACGGCGCGGCTCATCACGCCTGCAACCCGTCCCTGTTCACCGCCACGAATTTCGTAGAACTCCGGCAAGCTGCCCAAACCGGCGGGCAGCAAGGCCGGAAACCGGCGCTGGCTTGAACGGTTTTCAATGATGACGAGCTTTTCCTCCGGGAGAAAGCATTTGACTTCGCTGCCGGCACGGGTGACCTCGCGCGGGCTGCCGTCGAGCGCCTCGATTCGTTCCACCTCGATCCCATTGACCAGCGAATGCGCAATGTGCGAGGTATCCACCCTGCCGCCGCTGCGATAAACGAAGGTGCCGCTGTAGGTCAGTTGCCGCGATCCTTGCGCGATGCGCTGCAGCAGTGTCAGGCCATCCTCCGCCAGGGCCGGCGTCGGCGCCAGCAGGATCGCCAACAGGGCCAGCCAGGGCGTGGGAAGCCCAAGCATCAGCGTCGCTCGCCCGATGCAGCCACGGTGCGGATATTGCGAGCGCCGCTAACGACGGCACCGCCCGGGGCGTAGGCCTGATGGGCCAGCAAATACTCCTGCAGGCGCGGTGTCGACTGCACCTGCGCAACCACCGGTTCCTGCTTAGCGCCAGCCAGCCCCGCGGTCCCGGTCGGCATTCCATTGCCGACCGGCGCCAGTGCCAGCCAGGCAACCAGCGCGACGCCTGCCACCGATGCCGCGAGCGCCAGTGCCGGCCGCTGCCATTCAGGGCGGGGCTTCCGCGCCGGAGCCATCACCGTTGGTTCCACCTCAATCGCCGCCATCACTCGTGCCGTGACATCGATGCCCAGACCGCGTTCGCCGCGCAAGGCAGCGCCGATCAATTGGCAATCGCACCATTCGCTGCGCAGTTCCGGGCTGCGACGCAGCGCGCGAAATGCCTCCACGATCTCGTGGTCTTCGAGTTCTCCATCCATCAGTGCCGAAAGCCGTGTCTTCATGTGCTCACCATCTTTTGTCTGGGGCCGAATCGACCAAAGGCCTCAATTTCTCTGAAATCGCGTCGCGGGCGCGGAAAATCCGCGAACGCACCGTGCCAATCGGGCAATCCATCACTTGCGCAATTTCCTCGTATGACAAACCCTCGATCTCGCGCAGCGCAATTGCCGTGCGCAACTCTTCCGGCAGGGCTTCCATCGCCGCGTTTACCGTCTGGCCGATCTGCTTCGTCATCAGCAGCCGCTCGGGGGTGTCGTTGTCGCGCAGCAATTCGGCGTCGTCATAGGCCTCCGCCTCCTCACTGTCGACACCGCTGGTCACCGAAGCGCGCCGGCCATGTGTCATCAGCCAGTTCTTCGCGGTATTGACTCCAATCCGGTAAAGCCAGGTGTAAAACGCGCTGTCATTGCGAAAACCTGGCAAGGCTCGATAGGCTCGGATGAAACTGTCCTGAACAATATCCTCCACTTCCGCCGCATCCCGCACCATGCGCGAAACCAGACGCGCAAGCTTGCGCTGGTACTTGGCAACCAGCAGGCCGAAAGCCTGCTTGTCACCCGCCTGAACCCGCTCGACCAGGACTCGGTCTGCTTCGCGATCTCCCATGGATCTTGTATTCCCGCCAGATCAAAAATGCGCGGCTTCAAACTTGACCGCAAGCGAGTATAACAAGGCACTCCATGCACATTCTCTGCTGCTCCGGCAGAGGCAACCCCGAGCCGTTGCCACCAGTGACCCGAGCCCATTCAAATAGTTCCACACCCCTGGCAGTGATATAGTCCGGCCCCATGAATCCGGCCGCAATCCAGCATTTCGACGTCCTCGTCATCGGCAGCGGCCTGGCGGGTCAGTCGCTGGCACTGAGGCTTGCCGATACCCGCCGGGTCGCACTGGTGACCAAGAGGATGCTGGCGGACTCCGCCTCTACCTGGGCACAGGGCGGGATCGCCGCGGTGCTTGACCCCGCCGATTCCATCGATGCCCATGTCAACGACACCTTTACGGCCGGGGCCGGTCTGTGCGACCCGCCTGCCACCCGCTTTGTCATTGAACACGGCCGCGAGGCCATCGAGTGGCTGATTGGGCGCGGGGTGCCATTCACCACCGACGATTCGGCCCTGGGCTTCCACCTGACGCGGGAGGGCGGCCACGGCCAGCGCCGCATCATCCATGTCGCCGATGCCACGGGTAGCGCCGTGCAGCAGACCCTGACCGAACAGGTGAAGAACCATCCCAACATCACGGTTCTGGAGCGGCACATCGCAATCGATCTGTTGACCGCGGCGAAGCTCGGCCTGCCGCGCAATCGCTGCCTTGGTGCCTACGTGCTGGACATCGCTCGCGATCGCGTGCTGACGCTGGGCGCCAGCCATACGGCGATTGCCACGGGCGGGGCGGGCAAGGTCTATCTCTACACCACGAATCCCGACACCGCCACGGGCGACGGCATTGCCATGGCCTGGCGCGCCGGTTGCCGGGTGGCGAACATGGAGTTCATCCAGTTCCATCCGACCTGCCTCTACCACCCGCACGCCAAGTCCTTCCTGATTTCGGAAGCGGTGCGCGGCGAAGGCGGCCTGTTGCGCCTGCCCGACGGCACGCGCTTCATGCCCGACCATGACAGCCGCGCCGAACTCGCCCCGCGCGACATCGTCGCCCGCGCGATTGACAGCGAGATGAAGCGCCACGGCCTCGACTGCGTTTTCCTCGATATGACGCACAAGTCGGCGGAATTCCTCCAGGATCATTTCCCCACGATCCTGGCCCGCTGCCTTGAATTGGGAATCGACATCACCCGCGAGCCGATTCCGGTGGTGCCCGCGGCGCATTACGCCTGCGGCGGCGTGGTCACCGACCTGGCGGCGCGCACCGATTTGAGCGGGCTCTATGCGATCGGCGAAACCACCTTCACCGGCCTGCACGGCGCCAACCGCCTGGCTTCGAATTCGCTGCTCGAATGCGTGGTGTTTTCCGCCGCGGCGGCGCGGGACATACTCGCCGCGCCGCTGGAGCCCCTGCCCCATCTGCCGCAATGGGACGAGAGCCGGGTCCGCGACGCCGACGAGGAAATCGTCATTTCCCACAACTGGGACGAACTGCGCCGCTTCATGTGGGACTACGTCGGCATCGTGCGCACCAACAAGCGCCTGGAACGCGCCCTGCATCGACTCCGCCTGCTGCAAAAGGAAATCGACGAGTACTACGCGAACTTTCGTGTCGGCAACGACTTGATCGAGTTGCGCAATCTGGTGCTCACCGCGCATCTGATCGTCAAGAGCGCGCAGCGCCGCCACGAAAGCCGCGGCCTCCACTTCAGCAGCGACTACCCGGAAACCCTGCCGCGCGCACTGGAAACCGTACTGCATCCACGCCTGCCCTGATCCGGACGGCTGAGCATCAGGCTGGATCCGCCGCCGTCGATCGCCAGCGTAGCCAAAGGCGCAACTGGCGAAAGTCCTCCGGCGCCAGGCTGTCACCGAGCAAGGTCAGGGATCGCGACCGGCCCTGCTGCCGATACAGCAGCACAACCAGAAACGACAGAACCAGGGTATGCGGATGCACCAGCGCCTGGTTCACCGTGCCGTCGGCGCCGACTGCTTCGAGCCTGCCATCGCCGTGCAATACCAGGCCATCGACAGGCGAGATCCCGCGCAGGCGCGCCAGGGAAGCGCCGATCGCCAACAGAAAAACAGCCGCCAGCCATGAGGGCACTGTGCTCGCCAGTACCGCGCCGACGGCCGCGACATGAGCAACCGACTGGATGACCAGCAGGCGACGCGAGGGCTTGATCGAAACTGACAGGGGAGCGACCGACTTCATCGCCACAACAACTTAGATTCGACGGAACAGCAATGTGCCGTTGGTGCCGCCAAAGCCGAAATTGTTCTTCAGCGCCACATCGATCTTCATTGACCGTGCGGTATTGGCGCAATAGTCCAGATCGCACTCCGGATCCTGATTGAAGATGTTGATGGTGGGCGGAGATATCTGATGATGCACCGCGAGCACCGCGAACACGGACTCGACACCGCCCGCGCCACCAAGCAGGTGGCCGGTCATCGATTTGGTTGAATTCACCACCAGTTTCTTCGCCGCCTCAACACCGAAGGCCAGCTTGATGGCGTCGGTCTCGTTCTTGTCGCCGAGTGGCGTCGACGTGCCGTGCGCGTTGACATATTGCACTTCGTCCGCATTGACACCGGCATTCTTCAGCGCATTCGCCATGCTGCGCCGCGGACCGTCGGTATCCGGAGCGGTCATGTGGAACGCGTCGCCACTCATGCCGAAACCGGCCAGTTCGGCGTAGATCCTCGCACCGCGTGCGCGCGCGTGCTCGTACTCTTCCAGCACCATCACGCCGGCGCCTTCGCCGAGCACGAAGCCGTCACGATCCTTGTCCCAGGGCCGGCTGGCCGTCGCCGGATCGTCGTTGCGCGTGGACAAAGCCTTGGCTGAAGCAAAGCCGCCGACCGACAGTGGCGTTATCGTGGCTTCGGAGCCGCCGCACACCATCACTTCGGCATCGCCGTACTCGATCATCCGCGCGCTGATTCCGATCGCATGCAAACCCGTGGTGCAGGCAGTGACCACCGAGATGTTCGGCCCCTTCGCACCCAGCATGATGGACAGGTTCCCCGAGATCATGTTGATGATGGTGCCGGGAATGAAGAAGGGCGAAATCTTGCGCGGGCCGCCGGCCAGGTAGTCGTTGTGCGTTTCCTCGATCATCGGCAAGCCACCAATGCCCGAACCGATATTCACCCCTATGCGATCGGCGTTTTCGGCGCTGACTTGCAGCCCCGAATCGCGAAAAGCCTGGATGCCGGCCGCCATGCCGAAATGGATGAAAACATCCATCCGGCGCGCTTCCTTGGCCGACAGGTAGCCTGAGACATCGAAGCCCTTCACCTCGCCCGCGATGCGCGCCGAAAATGCCGAGGCATCGAAGCGGGTGATCGGTCCAATGCCGCTCTTGCCGGCAACCAGGTTGTCCCAGGCTTCAGGAACGCTATTGCCAACCGGCGAGACCAAACCCAGACCGGTGACGACCACACGGCGTCGCGTCACGATGAACTCCGAAAGTTGGAATGAGGATAAAGACTATTTCTTGACATTGGCGACGACGTAGTCAATCGCCTGCTGTACCGTGGTGATCTTCTCGGCGTCCTCATCGGGAATTTCGCACTCGAACTCTTCCTCCAGTGCCATCACCAGTTCCACTGTGTCCAGAGAATCAGCACCGAGATCGTCCACGAAGTGGGACTCGTTTTTGATATCGGCTTCATTGACGCCAAGTTGCTCGGCGACGATCTTCTTGACGCGTTGTTCGATGTTCTCCATCTTGAAACTCCTTCCCTGGATTGTTCGGGTGGTTGAAACCAGCGTATTTTAACAAAAATGCCGGACGTCCTTGCGGGTTTGACATCCACTCAAACCATATACATTCCGCCATTGACATTCAGCGTGACGCCGGTGATATACCCTGCGCGCTTCGATGCAAGAAACGCCACGGTCGCGGCAATTTCGTCCGGCTGGCCCAGACGCCCCAGCGGAATCTGGCTCAACAGGACGTCGCGTTGCGCATCCGTCAGTGTCCGCGTCATGTCGGTATCCATGAATCCCGGCGCAACGCAATTCACCGTGATGTTGCGGCTGCCAAGTTCCTGCGCCAGTGACCGGCTCATGCCGGCCACACCTGCCTTGGCTGCGGCATAGTTGGCCTGGCCTGGATTTCCGGCCTCGCCGACCACAGAGGTGATGTTGATGATGCGTCCGAAGCGCGCCTTCATCATGCCGCGCATGACCAGCTTCGACAGGCGGAACACGGCCTTGAGGTTGGTCGCAATGACTAAATCCCATTCATCGTCCTTCATTCGCATGGCGAGATTATCGCGGGTAATCCCGGCGTTGTTCACCAATACCGAAACCGCGCCGAATTTCTTGTCGATCTCGCCGACCAGCGCTTCACAGGCGACCGCGTCGGTGACATCCACCATCACGCCCCAGCCGCTCACGCCGGCCATGTCCAGCACCTTCTGAATCTCGCTGGCGCCTGCATCCGAGGTCGCGGTGCCGATCACGGTGGCACCCTGTGCGCCCAGTTCCAGGGCGATGGCACGACCCAGGCCGCGCGACGCCCCCGTCACCAGGGCGATCAGCCCTTTCAAACCCGCCATGTCAGCCTCCCTTTGTGTCGCTGGCAGCGCCGGCGACGCTATCCCCATGGGACACCGCCACCAGCGCTGCATCGATGCCGGCCCGGTCATTCAGGGCAATGCCGCTGAGTTCTTCGACACAGCGCTTGGCCAGCCCGGACAGCACTTTGCCCGGACCGCACTCAAGTATGTGGGTCACCCCCGCCGCCTGCATCGCCTGCATGATCTCGACCCAGCGCACCGGCGAGGCAGCCTGGCGCACCAGCGCGTCCCTGATCGCGGCGGGATCGGAAACCTGTTTCACATCGACATTGTTGATTACAGGAATTCGCGGCGCGGCCAGAATCAGTTGCCCCAGGCGGGTCCCGAGCTTTTCCGCGGCCGGTTGCATCAGTGAGCAATGAAAAGGCGCCGATACCGGCAGCATCAGGGCGCGCTTGGCACCCTTGGCCTTGACAATTTGAGCGGCGCGTTCAACTGCCGCCTTGTCGCCAGCGATCACGGTCTGCTTCGGTTCATTGAAGTTCACCGCCTGCACCACCTGCCCTTGCGCTGCCTCGGCACAGGCTGCGATCACGGCCGCGGCATCGAGTCCCATTACCGCGGCCATGGCACCCACACCGGCTGGAACGGCTTCCTGCATCGCACTGGCGCGCAGTTCGACCAGCGGTATCGCATCCTTGAATTGCAGCACTCCGGCAGCCACCAGCGCCGAATACTCGCCAAGACTGTGTCCGGCGACCAGAGCCGGCTCTGCGCCGCCCCTTGCAAGCCACAGGCGATACACCGCGATGCCGGCGGTGAGCATCAGCGGCTGGGTGTTGACCGTCTGGTTCAGAGCCTCCGCCGGGCCTTCGCCAACCAGTTGCCACAAGTCGCGTCCGAGCGCAGTCGAAGCCTCGTCAAAGGTCGCGCGGATCACCGCAGTGGCGTCCGCATCCCCGCAATACGCCGCCATCATGCCGAGCGACTGGGATCCCTGTCCTGGAAACACGATTGCGAATTTCATGCCGATTTCTCCCGAGTTCAAAACCTGAGCAGGGTGGCGCCCCAGGTGAAGCCGCCGCCGACACCCTCCAGCAGCAGATGTTGGCCGCGCTGAATGCGACCATCGCGCACTGCCTCGTCGAGCGCCAGCGGAATCGACGCAGCGGAAGTATTGCCATGACGTTCCACGGCAACGATGCATCGTTCCGATGGCAGATGGAGCCTCTTCGCCGTTGCCTGCAGGATGCGCACATTGGCCTGATGCGGAATCAGCCAGTCCACCTGCGCCACCGTCATACCAGCCGCTGTGAGTACTTCATGCGCGACATCCGCCAGGACCTTCACGGCGAATTTGAATACGGCCTGCCCATCCATGCGCAGGAAGGGATCGCCGGTGGCCACGCCGCCGCACAACTGCCCCGGCACGGAAAGAATGTCATGATGACGGCCATCGGCATGGATTGCGCTGGCGAGCAACCCCGGCTGGTCCGAGGCCTCGAGCACGACGGCGCCCGCGCCATCGCCGAACAGTACGCAGGTGTTGCGATCGTTCCAGTCGAGAATGTGCGAAAACACCTCGGCGCCGACCACCAGCGCGCACTTGTGCGAACCGGAGCGAATGAACTTCTCCGCAATCACCATGGCATAGGCGAAGCCGCTGCACACGGCTTGCACGTCGAAGGCCGGTGCGCCGTTGGTTATGCCGAGCTTGTCCTGCAGCAGGACTGCGGTGCTGGGAAATATGTAATCGGGCGTCGAGGTTGCAACGATGATGAGATCGATATCCGCAGGCAGGCGTCCGGCCGCCTGCAGCGCGCGCCGGCTGGCTTCCAGCGCCAGGTCGCTGCTGGTGACGCCGGGCGCTGCCAGATGGCGACTGCGGATGCCGGTTCGCTCGACTATCCACTCATCGGACGATTCGAGTCCGCGGGCGGCGATCAGGGCTGAATTGCTGACGGGCTCGCCGGGCTTGTAGCTGCCGGTGCCGCTGATTCGTGTGTGGATCATTGCTCGTCCATTATCAATCGCAGAGAGTCGGCGCCGGCGGGACGGCGGCCATGCGCGCGGCAATGGCTTCCGGCAGGCGCTGCCGCGCCTCCTCGGCCGCCTTTTCCAACGCGTAGCCAAACGCCAGTTGATCGGCCGAACCGTGGCTCTTGACCACGATGCCCCTGAGGCCCAGCAGGCTCGCGCCGTTGTAGCGGCGCGGATCAAAGCGCCGCCGAAAGGACTTGAGCACGGGCATGGCCACCAGGGCCGCCAGCTTGGTGACCAGGTTGCGCGAGAATTCCTGCTTCAGCGCGCCACCTATCATGTGGGCCAGGCCCTCGGCGGCCTTCAGCGTGACATTGCCGACAAACCCGTCGCAGACCACCACGTCTGCCGTGCCCTTGAAAATGTCGTTGCCCTCGACGTTGCCGATGAAATTGAGGTCGGTAGCGCGCAGCAACTCCGCTGCGCGCTTCACCGCTTCATTGCCTTTCAATGCCTCCTCGCCGATATTCAGCAAGCCCACCGTCGGCCGTTCCTTGTGCTCCAGCGCGGAAACCAGCAGGGAGCCCATTACGCCGAATTGCAGCAAATGCTCCGGGCTGCAATCGACGTTGGCGCCAAGGTCCAGCACGTAGGTACGGCCACGCTGTGACGGCAGGACGGAACAGATGGCCGGGCGATCGATGCCGGGCAGGGTCTTCAGCACGAATCGTGATACGGCCATCAAGGCGCCGGTGTTGCCGGCCGACACGGCGGCGTTGGCCGCGCCTTCCTTGACCAGATCGACCGCCACGCGCATCGAGGAGTCCTTCTTGCCGCGCAGCGCGGTGGCGACCGCCTCGTCCATCGCTACCACCTCGGAGGCATGACGGATCAACAGGCGGCTGCCGAATTCAACCTTCAAAGCCTCGGCCTGCGGACGCAGAACCTCTTCGCGGCCGACCAGAATGGCGGCGCAATCGGTGTCGTGGCGCAGAAATTCAACAATAGCGGGCAGCGTTACCGACGGACCGTGGTCGCCGCCCATACAATCCACCGCTAGGGTGATCGCCATCGCTCAGTGGTCTTCCGGAGCTCTCTATGTGCAAAAACGACCGGACGCACAGCGCACACCCGGCCGGTTTCAACAAGCTGAATTATTCGCCCTTGGCTTTCACCAACTTCTTGCCGCGATACACGCCAGACGGCGAGATATGGTGGCGCAGATGGACCTCTCCGGTGGTCGGCTCGACGGCCAGCGGCGGGTTGGTCAGGAAGTCATGCGCGCGATGCATGCCGCGCTTGGACGGGGATTTCTTGTTCTGTTGCACAGCCATTTCGCTACTCCTGGTTTCTCAATGCTTATTCAAAGCGGCCAGCGCCGCAAAAGGCGACGACCCATGTACATCGGCGTTCGCCTGTGGCGACTCGCACTGCTCGTGCCGTGGCGCGATGGGCAGCGCCAGCAGCACTTCATCCTCTATCAGCGACAGAACCACCAGCGCCTTGTCGGCCGCGATGGCATCCGCGCTGTCATCGACCAGATCGTCGTCCGGCCAGTCCTCGCCCGGCGCTACCAGTTGCAGCCGACTCTTGATGGCCAGCGGAAACTTCACTCCGCCAAGGCAGCGCTGGCAGCACAGCACAGGATCCCCCGCTATGGCCAGTTGCAGCCACGACTTGCCCTGCTCGTCCCGCCATCCTTCGAGCCGAACCGACAAGCGACCTGCGGTTGCGCCCAGCAGGTCCGCCAGGCGCGGCAATTCGTCCAAGCCCACGCTACGGTCCAGCACACCTGCTCCGCGCGCGAACTCGAGGCTGTCTATGACCGTTCCGGCAATCGAATCAGACACGGACTGGCGCTCGCGCGACATAAAACGGCGGATGCTATCATGCCCGACCCCCATTTTTCAAGTCTGAAGCATGGCTCGCCTCGTCGTTCTTGCCTCAAGTTCACCCTTCCGCCGCGAACTTCTCGCCCGCCTGCAGATCCCGTTCGAAACCGCCGTGCCGGAAGCCGACGAGTCGCCGCTGCCGGGCGAAGTCCCCGCGGCAACCGCCCAACGCCTGGCCGAAGCCAAAGCCCGCGCGGTGGCTCAACGCTATCCCGACGCGCTGATCATCGGCTCGGACCAGGTCGCCGCCAGCGGCAGTGAACGCTTCGGCAAACCGGGGCGGCGCGAGAATGCCACCGCACAGTTGCGCCGGATGCGCGGCAAAGAGGTGGTCTTCCACACCGGACTGTGCCTGCTGAACAGCGCGAGCAACCGTGCGCAAGTGCGCTGCATTGACACTTACGTGGGGTTTCGCAAGCTGAGCGATGCCGAAATCGAATCCTACCTCGACAAGGAAGACGCGCTCAATTGCGCCGGCAGCGCCAAGTCCGAAGGGCTCGGCATTTCCCTGCTCTGCTACCTGCGCGGCGATGATCCCAACGCGCTGGTGGGACTGCCCTTGATCGCGCTCTGCGACATGCTGCGCGCCGAAGGCCTGCACCTGCCGTGAGCGCTCCCCGCCGGGCCGTCCCAAGGGGGCACAGCCAAGCTCCGGAGCCGCGCAGCGGCGAACCACTATCCCCTGCCTTGTGGCGAAGGCAGGGTTTCGCGGAGCACTGCTCCGCGCTGCCGCAGCCGGCCGGCTATGCAAAGCCGGCCGTGGGATCGGGGCCGGGGGGATGGTAGTCCAATGACCTGCGCGTTCTGAGCCCTGATGGCAGGCACACTCTGGCTAATACCGGTCGCCCTTGGCGACACCCCCTGGGAACTCGACCTGCCGGCCGCCACCCGCGCAGCCGCCTGTCGGCTGCGCCATTTTGTCGTCGAAAACGCCAGGACGGCGCGTGCCGAGCTGAAGCGCATCGTTCATCCGCTACCCATGCGTGAACTGGCGATCGAACAGTTGCCCGCGAAGCCAGCCGCCGCAGACATCGAGCGCCTGCTGGCGCCCCTGCACGCCGGCCACGATCTCGGCTTGATGTCCGAAGCCGGCTGCCCGGCGGTGGCCGATCCCGGCGCCTTGCTGGTGCGCCGCGCTCATCAACTTGGCATCACCGTCAAGCCGTTGGTGGGTCCCTCCTCGCTGCTGCTGGCGTTGATGGCCTCCGGGCTTGACGGACAGCGTTTCGCCTTCCACGGCTACCTGCCGGCACGCGAACCCGAGCGCAGCCGTCGCATCGCAGAGATCGACAAGGAATCGGCGCGCCTGAAACAAACCCAGATGTTCATCGAAACGCCCTACCGGAATCCCGCATTGTTCGCAGCCCTGCTGCTGAGCTGCCGGCCGCGCACCTGGCTCTGCCTGGCGACCGACCTGACGCTGCCGAGCGAACAGATCGCCACACGTCGCATTGCGGACTGGAAAGCCGCCGCGGCGCCGGAGATCGACAAGCGTCCCACGGTATTTCTGCTCCTGGCTGAGTAACATGCCGCTGCCGCCCCAGGTCCGCCTGCATCAGATTGTCGACCGGGATTCGCCGCAACGGAACGCCAGCCTGCGCCGGGAACAGGCCACCGGGCAGGAAAT
The DNA here is from genome assembly GCA_016712985.1 of Sulfuritalea sp. GTDB lineage: Bacteria > Pseudomonadota > Gammaproteobacteria > Burkholderiales > Rhodocyclaceae > Sulfuritalea. The sequence goes on from JADJQA010000010.1 coordinate 126,080, forward strand.
CAGCAACGCACCGTCACCTGAGCCGGCCCGGACTGCATGTGCCCGATCACTGCTGCCGCCGCGAAGCCTTCAGCCCGGAACACTTCCAGCACCGCGTCCGCTGCCACGGGCTCGCAGGCCACCAGCAGGCCGCCGCTGGTTTGCGGATCGGTCAGCAGGGCGCGCTGCATGGTGGTAATCGCGGCGTCCAGCGCGACGTCGTCGCCGTAAGCCGTCCAGTTGCGCGCCGAGGCCCCGGTGATGTATCCGGCCGTGGCCAGGCGCGCCACGTCAGTCAGAAGGGGAATTGCCGCCATGTCGAGAACCGCGGAAAGCTTTGCCCCGCGGCAGATCTCCAGCAGGTGGCCCAACAGGCCGAAACCCGTGACATCGGTCAGGGCATGCACCGCATCGAGATGCGCGAGCCGCCGACCGGGCGTATTGAGCTGGGTGGTGCTGGCGATCATGGCCGCATAGCCGGCGGCATCCAGCGCCCCCTTCTTCAGCGCCGCCGACAGCACGCCGACGCCCAGCGGCTTGCCCAGGATCAGCACATCGCCCGGCCGCGCCCCGGCATTGGTCTTTACCCTGGCGGGATGCACCAGACCCATCACCACAAGGCCATAGATCGGTTCGACGGAATCGATGGTGTGGCCGCCGGCGATCGGTATGCCGGCCGCGGCGCAAACGCTCTCGCCGCCCTCGAGGATTTTGCCGATGACCTCCAGCGGCAGCTTGTCGATCGGCATCCCGACCAGGGCCAGCGCCATGATCGGCGTGCCGCCCATCGCATACACGTCGCTGATCGCATTGGTCGCGGCGATCCGGCCGAAATCCCTGGGGTCATCGACGATGGGCATGAAGAAATCGGTCGTGGCGATCAGCGCCTGTTCGTCGTTGAGGCGATATACCGCCGCGTCGTCGGCCGTTTCGATGCCGACCATCAGTTCCTTGGGCACCGGAAAGTTGCGGACGCCGCGCAGGATTTCCGACAGCACGCCGGGAGCGACCTTGCAGCCACAGCCCCCGCCATGACTGAACGAGGTCAGCCGAATCGGACTGACGGGAAGATTTGCGGAGTTCATTGGCTCGACACCTTTGTCATTTCAACAAGACTACGGACGGCAGCGCATTCACGTGCCGGGGAGAACAAGGATACCCGCTCGACGCAGCATCGTGACAAGGTCGCGTAGTAGCACGGCTCCTGCATCGCGGTCGAGATCAGGCCTGCCAGGCGTTCCGCATCACCCCCCGCAAACCAGCCTGGATAGTCCGCCCCGAGCATGCCCCGATTGCCCGCAATGTCGCTGCCCAGCACCGGCACCCCGCTGGTCACGGCCTCGATCAGGACGTTGGCGCCGCCCTCCATCAGCGAGGGAAGCCTTGCCTGACTACCTGAACGTCAGCCTCCGCGCCCTGCGGGTTTTGGTGTCCATCGGTACCTACGACCGCAAAGCAGCGGGAGCCGGCACTGCCGGGGTTGAAATCACGAGGTTCTGAGCGGCGGCTTACTGAGTCAACTCGCCGTTCCAAGGAGTAGGGCTTTGTTCATTCAGATGGCGGAACGCTCACGGCCATCAACAGCCAATCACAATGGTGCGAATGCCATTGAGGTCGGCTTCACCAGCCATCCTCCGGCCCATTCAAGCGGCGTCACCCCTTTGTTCACATGGACTTCGGCAATGCAGCGGAAGCCGTGGGTAGCCTTGCCTAAGCCGGTTTCCGCACCCGGCCACGGCCTGCCACTGGCTTTCCTTGGTCTTGAAGGGTTTCCGTCGCGCCCCTGACCTAAAGGGTTCGCTTCTAGCCAGTTAGGCCAACGGCTGTTTGGTATCGGGCCACTACTCCTGACACTATTGACAGCTAATTTACGTACTGCTAAGCTGCGCACAGCAACTACCTAAATAACTATTGGAGCCAGCCATGCCTCATATTGCTATCCCCATCGACTCGGAAATCATTGGTGAGATGTTTCTGCGAGCCGGGCCAAACGCAGACATAACCGACTGGATTCAGAACGTCGTGCGTGATTACTTAGATCGAACAGCTGATGGTGGTCTGATGCCTATTATGCCTACCGCGAATCTCAGGCCGACTCAAAGAATTTTGTCGAAGAATTTGGTGACCCCAAGGGCGGCTACCACTGGACACCTTTATTTCTACCAAATGGAACACTAATCCGCATGGAATATAAGAAAGAAATTCACAGGCCACGTAAACAATAAGATTGATTCAAGGGGGAGAACTATTCACCGTCCGAGTTGGCTCGCACCATCGCCGCGGGTACGAAACCGGAATGCTTGCGGGATTTGTTGATAAAGCGCCCAGGAAAGGATGCGGCCGGTGCCTGGCCGATGACCTGCGCCGTCGTCTGCCAAAGTGAGCACGTAATGAAGTACCTTACATGCCAGAGGGGCACACGGCGCTGCATTCCACCGCTGGTTGACCAGTGGCTGGATGAGTTGGCGAAGTGGGCATGACGGGCATGGCGGCGTACTTCGGTATTTCAGCCGTACCAGCATTCGGGCCATGGAACGAGAATTTGGCAGCGCGCCAATTCGCAAGATGGCCGATTATCTTCACGCTTACAAGGTTGAAAGTAGCCACGACGGGCGCGTTATCACCATCGGGCATCGGACAAAACACATAATTAGGAGGTGACACTCATGACTCCGACATCATTGAATGCGGAACAAATTGTTTCCGCAGCGTTCACCAGTCTTGTTTCGGCGCTTGACCACTTCGCAGACGATATCAAACTTGAATGTGCGGAGGCGACCATGGATGGACTGCTTGAACGGTCTGCAAAGTTGCTCGAATTAAGCAAGGATTTGCAGGCATTTCGTGTGGAAGTAAAAACCCTGGCGATGCGCTGGCCGAAAGCGGTGCTACGCATACCGACCACCCCGCCGGATAGACGCAAGAGTCCAAAGGTTGAGGCTAATGGGAAGATTGTCCATCACCACAAATCCGCAGACGAAGCTACGCGTGACGATCGCGGGCCACGCTAATGCCCGAAACAGTGTCAGAGGTTTTCTTCGGCCCTACAGCGCATGGGGTGGGGTCAGGTCGCCAAACTCGACAAGCGCCTTTCTGGCATCACACTTGTTTCACGACATCCGGCCACCGGCTACCAGAATCAAAAACTCAAGGACGGTTGGGCATTACTACCCAGCAAGCAATGTGGATATGAAACATATGCTCGAGGCAATTGGCGCTGAGTTGCAAATCCCAGTACGAGTTGATATTGATATATAGGCTCCACGGGTGCGCTACAAACATCTTAGTGCTTCATTGCGGCCCCCCGCTGGGAATTTCCGACTGAAATTTGCGAACGGCTGATTCTCAAAACTCGGTTTGTGGCGGAACCAGCCATTGACCATCAAACTGTCATCGGGCAGAGATGGGCACCGAGGAGCCAGCCGACCAGGCCGAGTCTGAACGGAAGGAATCTGAGTCGACCGGCCAGTGGCCGTACCCAGGTCATCAGGCCACTGAAAGTCTTTCGCAGCCATTTGACCTCAAGCACTTTACTGGGGAGGCGTCCGGCCGCGCGGACCCAGTTGGAACCTTAACCCAGCACATCCGCTACACCGGCTGCACACCACAAGCAAGAATCAATGACGCCATCCGGCGACATGATGTTCATGGATTCTGCAGCAGGAACAGCGCCGCAAAGCCGCAGCCGATCGTCAGCAGGGTATTGCGCCAGAGCGCGGCAACGATGATCGCCACCAGGCCGGCCCACAGTCGCGGATTGCCGCTGCCGAGCATGATCTCGCCTTGCACCAGCATCAGCTCCGGCGTCGTCAGGGCCGTCAGTGCCGCGATGGGTACGAAAGGCAGCAGCCGGCGAAACCACGAAGGAGGATGGTAGTGCCCTTCCGCCGCAATGAAGGAATAGCGGATGAAGAAAGTTATCAGGCCGCAGATCAGCAGAAGGCCCCAGAGGTTCATTTCGTTTTCCCTGTCAGCACGGCCCCGACGACGAGGCCGGCAAGCGCGGCGAGAAACAGGCCCAGTTTGTAAGGCAGAGCAGCGAGGGCGATCGCGGCGGCACCTGCCGCCAGCGCCGCCATGAGAAGCGCGCGACTCTCGATCATCGGTACCACGATGGCGATGAAAGTCAGCGGCAGGGCGAAATCCAGCCCCAGATTCGGCGGCAGTCGCGCCCCGATCAACACCCCGGCCAAGGTCGACAACTGCCAGCCGGCCCACAAGCCGAAGCCGGAACCGAACAGGATCCAGTGCCGCATTGCCGACGGCGGTGTGTCGGGCTTGACGGCCATGAGGTGTGGAATCGCCGCGGCATAGGCTTCGTCGGTCAGCAGGTAGGCCAGCAGGATTTTCCAGCGCCGCGGCAGGTGCGCCAGGATCGGCGCGACCGAGGCGCTGTAGAGCGCATGGCGCAGATTCACCAGCCCCACCGCACCGGCGCTGAGCAGCAGCGGCGCGCCGGCGCCGACCAGTTGCGCCAGCAGGAACTGCGCCGAACCGGCAAACACGATGCTCGACATCGCCATCGCCGCCAGCGCCGGAATGCCACTTTGCAGGGCCACTAGGCCGTAGATCACACCAAACGGAGCGACGCCCAGCAACAACGGCATGACCGAGCGCAGGCCGAGGGAAAACGCCTGGGTTCGTTTCATCCTGAAAGGTTCATTTCTGCGCCGGTAGATTGACCAGCACGATGCCACCCACCACCATCGCCGCGGCGACAACGAAGTGCAGGCTGGGCTGGTCGCCCATCAGCAACATGCCGAACAGCACGCCGAACAAGGGTGTCAGGAAGGAAAACACCAGCAAGCGGCCCGCAAGATAGCGCGTCAGCAGCCAGAACCACGCCAGATAGCTGAGGAAGGCCACGATCACGATCTGATAGGCCATGGCCCAGAGAGTCGGCGCCGACAGCACGCCGATGCCGCGCTCGCCGACCAGCCACGAGAGCGGAAACATCACGGCGGCGGAGACCACAAGCTGATACAGCAACACCTTGGTCGCGGTCACCTTCGCCAGCGCGGTGGCGCGGATCAGTACCGTCGTCGCCGCCCAGAACAGCGCCGCCAGCACGCCAAAGGCATCACCCAGCAGGCTGCCACCCGCGGCCTTGTCGATGAAGGCCGCCACCAACCCGGCAAAGGCCAGCAGCACGCCCGCCCACTGTCGCCATCCCATGCGTTCGCCCGGCACCAAAAAATGCAGGCCAAGCACCGTGAAACATGGTGCGGTGTACAGGAACACCACCATGCGCGATACCGTGGTGTGATCGACACCGACGAAGATGAAGACGAATTCGAGCCCGAACAGCAGTCCCGCCAGCAGGCCGGGCCGCAGCGAATTGTCCTTCGAGAACAAGACAACGCCCTGCCAGCGGGCCCAGCAGAACACCAGCAAGGCCGCGGCGCCGGAGCGCAATCCCGCCTGCATGATCGGACTGATGCCGGCGCTGGCGATCTTGATCGACACCTGCTGCATTCCCCAGATGGCGCACAGCAGCACCATCAGCGCGAAGGCCGCCGGTCCGGGAGCTATTCGGCTGTTGATCAGGGCGCTGGCCGGAATGGTCAATACCCAGGCCCAGACGATGCTGCCTGCCACGCCCCAGCGCACGTTGCTCGGCCCCTTGGAGGTGCCGACGCCGACGATGGCGCCGGTGATCGTATGCGTGGTGGACACGGGAATGCCCAGCGTGGTGGCCATGAACAAGGTAATCGCGCCGCCGGTCTCTGCGCAGAAGCCGCCCACCGGACGCAACTTGGTAATGCGCTGGCCCATGGTCTTGACGATGCGCCAGCCACCGAACATCGTGCCCAGGCCCATTGCGCTGTAGCAGGACACCACCACCCACATCGGCACCGGGTCGCCGGTATTCATGATGCCGGCCGCGAGCAGCAGCATCCAGATGATGCCGATGGTCTTTTGCGCATCGTTGCCGCCGTGACCGAGACTGTAGGCGGCCGCCGACACCAGCTGCAGGCGGCGAAAACTCTTGTCCACCCTGCGCGGCGTACTCCGGTTGCACAGCCAGGACACCGCCACCATCAGTGTGCCGCCGAGAATGAAGCCGAGCAGCGGGGCGATCAGGATGAAAGCGACCACCTTGCCGATACCGGCCCAGACCAGGGAGCCGGGACCCGCCTTGGCCAACGCGGCTCCAGCCAGTCCGCCGATCAACGCGTGCGATGAGCTCGAAGGAATGCCGTAGTACCAGGTAATGATGTTCCAGGCGATGGCGCCGATCAAGGCGCCGAACACCACGTAGTGGTCGACGATGGCCGGATCGATGGTGCCCTTGCCGATGGTGCTGGCCACCTTGAGCTGGAACACCGCTATCGCCGCGACGTTGAAGAAGGCCGCCCAGGCCACTGCCTGCTGCGGTTTCAACACGCCTGTCGAAACCACCGTGGCGATGGAGTTCGCCGCGTCGTGAAAGCCGTTCATGAAATCGAAGGCCAGCGCCAGCAGCACCAGCACCACGATTACCGTCAGGCTCATCTCGACCGCTTGCATGACGAGCGTTCAGGAGTTCTCGAGGATTATGCCCTCGATGACGTTGGCCACGTCCTCGCAACGATCCGTCACCGACTCGAGCAGCTCGTAGATGCCCTTCATCTTGATCAACAGGCGTACGTCCGGCTCTTCACGGAACAGCTTGGTAATGCCGGTACGCATCGCGCGGTCGGCATCGGACTCGAGCTGGTCGATTTCGCGGCACAGCTTTAGCATGGCCGGCGCATTGTCCATCTTGTGCAGCAGGATCACTGCGGATCTCACCCGCTCGCAACTGGAAGCAACGATATCCGAGAGCTGCCTCGCTTCCGGCGTCAACTGGCGGATGTCATAGAGGTACATGGCCTCGGCGAAATCCTGGATCAGGTCGAGGATATCGTCCATGCGCATGATCAACTGGTGGATCTCGTCGCGATCCAGCGGCGTGTTGAACGACGTATGCAGCAGCGCAATGGTTTCGTGGGTGATCTTGTCCGCCGTGGTCTCGATCTCGTCGATGGCCTGGACATGCTGTGCCAGCACATCGGCGCCCTTCTCCAGGTCACCCACCAGGGCCACCAGTTGTCGTCCGCCCTTGACGATCAGGTCGGCATGGGCAGCGAACAAATCGAAGAACTTGGCCTCTCTGGGCATCAATCGGGAGAACATCGGAAACCGCCGTCGGCAATATAACAATTAAATTTTATCAGCTTGTCGCGGTGGGCCCGGCCTCCGGCCAACTGGTAGAATTCCGTTCCGCCGCTTCCGCGGGTTTTCGGCCTTATCCCTCCATGAAACGCAACCGCCTTCCGCGCCGCGCCCGCCAGACGCCCGACTCCGAACTTCTCACCCGTCTCGCGACACGGCTCAGCCAGTCTTCCAACCGGATCGAGGATGCCTTCTGGGAAACCCGCCTGGCCGCCCACATCGACCGCCTGCTGGCCGACAACGCCGAGGAAACCCTGGTCGCGGTGCTCGACCACCTCTACAGCGGCGGTTCGCGCGCCTATGACGAACTGGCCGACATGGTCGAGTCCTGTGCCGAAACACGGCGCGCCGCGGGCGACAGCGGCCTCGACGTGGTGATGATCGCCGCACCGCTGCTGGCCTGGTCGCGCTTCCAGATACCGTCGGGCAGCATTTCGGCGACGCAACTCGACGCGGTGCGGGTTCATCTGCAGGCGCATGTGCTGGCCGCCGACACCCGGCTCGGTCTCGCTGACATCCTCTACAGCCCCGACCAGTTGCCGCAAAACTACGTCGACACCGCACAGTTGGCTGAAAGGCTGGCCAAGGCCGCGCTCCATGGTCGCAACCTGAAAATCGACGCGACGCAGCTTTCGGAAACCATGAGCTTCCTCTCCGATACCCGCTACCTGCTGGGCGCCGTCGCCGCACCGCGCGGTGCGGCGATGTTCCGCTGGCAGGAAGACGATGGCGACCCGGCGGAATCCTTTCGCCAGTGGGCGCTGCAAGGCGGCGATGCGCTGCGCCCGCTGCTGCCCGCCTGCGCCCTCGAATTCCTGCCGGTGCTGGCCTACCATGCCGCGGTACGCGATGCTGACCGCGCCTCGCGGCCCTGGTCGCTAAGATCCGCGGTAGCCTTCCTGCAGACGGTGCTGAACCAGCCCGCGGGCGAGCTGAGCGCCGTAGTGGCGCCCTTCCATGATCGCCAGCTCGAGGAATTTCGTATCGGCTTCACCCAGCGCGGCCGCAGCGACGTGCTCCATGGCGTAGTCTGGCCGCTGCTCGAACACGAGGATGAAAACCATGAAGCCCCGGCGCAGATCGAAACCACGCTGCGCGAGGCCGGTATCACCAGCGTGCTGATGCTCGACCAGCGCTTCCCGCTGGAGTTCTGCGACGACTGCGGCGCGCCGCTCTATCCGAATCCCGAAGGTGAACCGGTGCACGCGGAACTGCCCGAGGAACAGGCGGAAACCGCGCCACGACACCTGCACTGAAAAGTACCGAAGGATGCGGCGCGCTGGCGCCGGCGACACGCCGAACCTCAGAACCGGTACGGTGCCGCGTCCAGCCCCGGATCGCGGCCGGCCACCAGATCCGCCAACAGTCGCGCCGAGCCGCAGGCCAGTGTCCAGCCCAAAGTACCATGGCCGGTGTTGAGCCACAGGCCAGCCAAACCGGCAGCGCGCATGTTGCAGATCAACGGCACGTTGCCGGGCGTGGCGGGGCGCAGGCCGGCCCAGTACTCCACATCGGCCACCGCCGCCAGCGCCGGAAAGATTTCGCGCGTGCGCCGCAACAGGGCCGCGCAGCGCGCCGGGTTGAGCGAGGTATCGTAGCCATTGAACTCCGCCGTGCCGGCCACGCGCAGCGACTGCCCAATGCGTGAAATGACGATCTTGTGGCCGTCATCGGTCAGGCTCACCATCGGCGCCAGTGCGCCTTCTGGCAGCCCCAGCGTCGCCGAATAGCCCTTGGCAGGGTAGACCGGCAGACGCAGGCCCAGCGGCCGTAGCAGCAGCGGCGAAAAACTGCCTAGCGCCAGCACCGTCATGTCGGCATGCACCCGTTCCCCCGAAGCCAGACGTACGCCGACCAGTCGGTCGCCTTCGCGCAACGGGTCCGTCACGGTTTCGCCAAAGCGGAAGCGCACGCCTCGCGCCGTCGCGTGCTGCGCCAGGGTTTCGGTGAATCGCCGCGCATCGCCCGATTCATCGCCGGCGGTGTAGGTTCCGCCCACCACCGGGACGAACGAGTCCGCCAGCGTCGGCTCGATGGCGAGGCATTCCGCCGCCGTCCTCGGCACACGATCGCAGCCGAATTCGCGCATCAGCGCCGCTTGCGGTAGCGCATCCTCGAATTCCTGGGGGTCGGTATAGAAATGCAGGATGCCGCGTTCGAGGTGATCGTATTCAAGCGCCAGCTCCTGCCGCAGCGACCGCAAGGCGGCGCGGCTGGCCAGCCCGAGACGCACGATCGCGCCGACATTGGCGCGCGCCCGCGCCGCCGTGCATTCGCGCAGGAAGCGCAGGCCCCAGGCCCATTGCGCCGGATCGGCGCGCAGGCGCCACAGCAGCGGCGCGTCTTCGCGCCCTAGCCATTTGAGCGCCTTCAGAGGGGCTTGCGGATTGGCCCATGGCTCCGCATGACTCACCGAAATCTGGCCGCCATTGGCGAAGCTGGTCTCCCGAGCCGGAAGCTGCTGGCGCTCGATGACTGTGACTTCGTGGCCATCCGCCGCCAGATACCAGGCGCTGGTCACGCCGACCACACCGGCGCCGAGCACGCTTACCTGCATCGCTGCTTCCTGATCCCGCCAGGGCATGCCGTTCCCGTCGCAAGCTCCGGGAACGTGATTTTTTGTATGCTGTCTGACATGAACCATCATGACAGGGATTATAGTCAGCGCCCGGAGGCTCCCATGAGCAACAAAATCCGCAAGACCGAAGCCGAATGGCGCGCGCAGCTTACGCCCGCCCAGTACCATGTCGCCCGCGAAAAAGGCACCGAACGGGCCTTCAGCGGCGAATACTGGGACTGCAAGGACCCCGGCACCTATCGCTGCATAGGCTGCGGCGAGCCGCTGTTCGAATCCGCCGCCAAATTCGATTCCGGCTGCGGCTGGCCGAGTTTCACTGCGCCCGTGGATGCACAGGGCATCGCCGAAATCGACGACCGAAGCCACGGCATGCGCCGCACCGAGGTCATCTGCAACAACTGCGGCAGCCACCTCGGCCACGTCTTCCCCGATGGACCGGCGCCGACGGGCTTGCGCTATTGCATAAACTCGGCCTCGATCGACCTCGACAAGCAGCGCTGACAGCCCCAGGCGCTACAATCCGGCCCATGAAATTCCTCTTCGACCTTTTCCCGGTCATCCTTTTCTTCATAGCCTTCAAGGTCTTCGACATCTACATCGCCACCGGCGTGGTGATCGCCGCGACCATGGCGCAGATCGGCTGGGTCTGGCATCGCCACGGCAAGGTGGACACCATGCTGTGGGTCAGCCTCGGGCTGGTCGTGGTGTTTGGCGGCGCGACCTTGGTCCTGCACGACGAAACCTTCATCAAGTGGAAGCCAAGCATCCTCTACTGGTTGTTCGCGGTGGCGCTGTTCGTCTCCGCGCAGTTTTTCGGCAAGAACCTGATTCGCGCCATGCTTGAAAAGCAGGTGCAACTGCCCGAACCGCTATGGAAACAGCTCAATTACGCCTGGATAGCCTTCTTCGCGATAATGGGTGGAATCAACCTGTGGGTGGCCTTCAGCTTCAGCACCGACACCTGGGTCAGTTTCAAACTCTTTGGCGGCATGGGCCTGATGCTTGTGTTTATCGTGATCCAGGGAATGGTACTGGCCAAGCACATTCCCGAGGAACAGGATCCGACTCCAACCCAACCGGCCAAGCCTTCGGAGAAACCCTGATGCTCTACGCAATCGTCGGCAATGATGTACCGAACAGTCTTGAAAACCGCCTGGCCAGCCGCCCGGCCCATCTGGCGCGCCTGGCTGCACTTGAAGCTGCCGGGCGCATGGTTCTGGCCGGTCCGTGTCCGGCAATCGACAGCCCGGATCCGGGACCCGCGGGCTTTTCCGGCAGTCTGATCGTCGCCGAGTTCGACTCGCTTGCGGCGGCGCAGGCCTGGGCTGATGCCGATCCGTATGTCGCCGCCGGCGTGTATGGCCACGTCACCGTACGTCCCTTCCGGCAGGTATTCCCCAAATCGTGAGCGTCATCGATGCCATGCGCGCAAGGCTTGCGGCGCTCGACCCCGTCGCCATCGAGATCAACGACGACTCGGCGCTGCATGCCGGCCACGCCGGCGCGCGAAGCGGCGGCGGCCACTTTCGGCTGACGATCGTCTCGCCACGCTTCGCCGGTTGCAGGACCATGGAAAGGCACCGCCTGGTGTATGATGCGCTCGGCCCGCTAATGAAGCGTGAAATTCATGCGCTCAGCATTAGCGCAAAATCGCCCGACGAGAACCGATAACTCCCGAAAAACCTCCAGCCCATTCAGGAACTCAGATGAACCGTACTCTCCGCCACGCCATCCTGCTCGCCTTTGCTGTTTCGCTAGGCGCGGCTCCCGCATTTGCCCAGAAAAAAGACAAGGCAGAGTCATCGACATTCGCCACCGTCAATGGCAAGGCCATCCCCAAGATCCGCGCCGATGCGCTGATCGCCGGTCAGGCGGCGCAGGGTCAGCCTGACTCCCCGGAACTGCGCAAGGCCGTAACCGAGGAACTCGTTCGCCGCGAAATCCTGACGCAGGAGTCCGTCAAGAAGGGCTTCGACAAGAAGCCTGAAGTTCAAGGCCAGGTGGAACTTGCCCGCCAGGGCGTGCTGATCGGTGCCTACCTCAACGACTACGCGCGCAACCACCCGGTCACCGAGGATCAGATCAAGAAGGAATACGAGGTCATCAAGGGAAAGCTGGGCAACAGGGAATACAAGGCTCGTCACATCCTGGTGGAAAAGGAAGACGAAGCCAAGGCGATCATCGAAAAGCTGAAGAAGGGCGCAAGAATCGAAGATCTGGCCAAGGAATCCAAGGATCCTGGCTCAAAGGACCGTGGCGGAGATCTCGGCTGGGCCAACCCGGCGTCATTCGTTCCCCCCTTCTCGGCCGCGATGACCAAGCTGGAAAAGGGCAAGTTCACCGAAACCCCGGTGAAGAGCGATTTCGGCTGGCATGTGATCCTGCTCGAGGACACTCGCGACCTCAAGCTGCCGACCCTGGACGAAGCAAAGGCCCAGATCAGCCAGCAACTTCAGCAGCGCATGGTGCAAAAGCACATCGAAGAGTTGCGCGCCAAAGCCAAGGTCGAATAAGCCGCTCTGACGGCATCACGAAAACGGGAGCCGAGGCTCCCGTTTTCTTGGCGGCTCGGGCAGCACAATATGGCTGGCGGCGAAGCACGAGGGCCTGCATGCGCCACACGACATCCTTCGGGTCTGCTGTTGCCGCAGCCGGCTCTGTTACGCCCACGGGAGATCCGCCACGCGGCGTTCGCTGCATCGACATGAACGCGGTGGTTGCCCCATACGAATTGTACGCACGGCAATCAGAGGATCGTATAGCATAGGCAGACGCGGCACGGCAGCACAACAGCCGTCGCCAACCTTGATTTTTCATCGTGAAGGGACAGAAAATGAGAATTGCATTATCGATGCTTGGTTTTGGCCTGGTCATGCTTTCCGGCACCGCCTATGGCGCGGCTGAGCAGGCGGGCCATGGCACGCACTGGGGATATTCCGGAGACGTTGGGCCGGATCGCTGGGCACAGATGAAGCCGGAGTTCTCTGCCTGTGCCGGAAAGAACCAGTCGCCGATCAATGTCAGCGGGCTGATCGAGGCGCAGTTGCCTCCGGTAAAGTTCGATTACAAGCAGGGTGGCAGCGAAGTGGTTAACAACGGCCACGCCATTCAGGTGAATTACGATGCCGGCAGCGGAATCGAAGTCGACGGCACCCGCTTCGACCTGAAGCAGTTCCATTTCCACTCGCCAAGCGAGAACCAGGTCAACGGCAAGTCCTTCCCGCTCGAAGCGCATCTGGTGCACGCGGACAAGGACGGGAACCTTGCCGTCGTCTCGGTCATGTTCGACGAAGGCAAGGACAATCCGGCCGTGGCGGCGGCTTGGGGCCAGATGCCGAAGTCGGCGGGTGGCAAGAACGCGTTGCCGGGCAAAGTGGGCGCCAACGGCCTGCTGCCGGCGAACCGCGACTATTACCGGTACAACGGTTCGTTGACCACGCCGCCATGCACGGAAGGAGTGCGCTGGATCGTCATGAAGAAACCCTTGACGGTATCGAAACAGCAGATCGAGACCTTCCAGAAGACCCTTGGCTTTGCCAACAACCGGCCGGTACAGGCCGTCAACGCCCGGCCGATTCTCAAGTAGTAGCCCAGAGGCCACTGTCGAACAGACCGGCCTTCTGCAAACAAAAAGGCGGGAGCCGCGGCTCCCGTTTCTTCTGTCTCCGCGGGAGACGGGGGCGGTATCCCCGGCGGGACGCATCCGCGGCGAATTTGGCGCCGTAGCGCGAGCGCCGACTTTCCTCAGCCAAGCCAGCGCCGCGCGCTACGGAACATCTCCAGCCACGGCGCATCCTCGCCCAGTCCTGGGGGCCGCCACGACATCTGCATGCTGCGGAATGTCCGCTCGGGATGCGGCATCATGATCGTGAAGCGGCCGTCGACGCTCGTCACACCGGCCAATCCGTCCGGGGAACCGTTGGGATTGAACGGATAACCGGTCGCCACCGCGCCGCGGTTGTCGATGTAACGCAAAGCCACCAGCGCCCTGCCGTCCTGCCGTGCGAACTCGGCGCGACCTTCGCCGTGACTCACTACCACGGGCAGTCTTGATCCGGCCATGCCGGCGAGGAAAATCGAAGGCGATGAGGGAATCTCGACCATCACGACACGCGCCTCGAACTGCTCGCTGCGATTGCGCTGGAACGTCGGCCAGCCCTCCGCACCGGGGATGATCGGCGCCAGGTGCGCCATCATCTGGCAGCCGTTGCAGACTCCCAAGGCGAAGCTGTCGCCACGACCGAAGAAGGCGGAGAACTCGTCCCGCAGTCGCTGGTTGAACAGCACCGACTTCGCCCAGCCGCCGCCCGCGCCCAGCACGTCACCGTAGGAGAAGCCGCCGCAAGCGGCCAGCCCCTTGAAGTCCGCGAGATGCAGACGGCCTGCCTGCAGGTCGGACATGTGCACGTCGTACGGCGCGAAGCCGGCGCGCTCGAAGGCCGCGGCCATTTCGACATGACCATTGACGCCCTGCTCGCGCAGGATGGCAATCCTCGGCCTTTGGCCTCGTATTGCCTGCGGCCCAATGTGAACCCTCCCCCCGTCCCCCTCCCCGAGGGAGGGGGCTACGGATTGGCTGCCGGCCTTGCCAGCAGAAGTCACAAGCGTCATCGACAGGCCCGGATCGCCGACGTCCAGCAGCGCATCGAACTCTTCCTGGGCGCAGACCGGATCATCACGCAAGCGGGCGATCTGGAAACTGACCTCGCTCCAGGTGCGCTGCAAGTCGCCGCGGCGCGCGCCAAAGGCCAGCTTCGCATTGCGCCAGACGCGCACCTCGTCGGCCGTGTTGGTGGTGCCGATGACGTGCGTGCAGGAACCCAGGCCGGCATCGCGCAGCGTCTGCATCACGGCAGTGCGATGTTCGCGGCGAATTTGCAGCACCGCGCCGAGTTCCTCGTTGAACAACACGGTGATCAATCGGTCATGCAGGCGGCCCGCGATCTGCGGGAAACGCTCGCTGCCATCGACATCATTCATCAATGGGTCGTAACACAGCCCGTCGAGATTCAGCGAGACGCCGACATGCGAGGCGAAGCTCATTTCGCAGATCGTGGCGAACAGACCACCGTCGGCTCGATCGTGATAGGCGAGTACCCTGCCGGCGCGGTTCAGGCGCTGGATCGCATCGAAGAATGCCTTCAGCGACACGGCCTCTGCATCCGGCGGCTGGTCGCCGCTGACTCCATGGACCTGGGCCAGGGCGGATGCACCAAGGCGGTTCTGACCGAAGCCGAGATCGATCAGCACCAGTTCGGTTTCGCCGACCTCGGCGTCGGGCTGAAGTTGCGGCGTCAGCGTGCGGCGCACGTCATCCACCACGGCAAAGGCCGTGACGATCAGCGAAAGCGGCGCGGTCACCTGCTTTTGCACGCCCTCGACATCCCACTTGGTGCGCATCGACAGGGAGTCCTTGCCGACCGGAATCGAAACTCCGAGGGCCGGGCAGAACTCGATGCCAATTGCCCGCACCGCATCGAACAGCGCGGCATCTTCATGACCGTGACCGGCGGCCGCCATCCAGTTGGCCGACAGCTTGATCCTGCCGATCTCGCCGACATCGGCAGCGGCCAGATTGGTGATCGCCTCGCCCACCGCCATGCGGGCTGAGGCCGCTGCGTCGAGCAGGGCCAGCGGTGTGCGCTCGCCCATGGCGAAACACTCGCCGCGAATCGTCTCATAACCCATCGCGGTGACGGCCACGTCAGCTACCGGCACTTGCCAGGGCCCGATCATCTGGTCGCGTGCGGTAAAGCCGCCGACGCTGCGGTCGCCGATGGTGATCAGGAAATTCTTCGACGCTACCGCCGGCAGGCGCAGGACACGCAGCGCGGCGTCTTTCAGATCGATGTCGGCGACCTTGAGCGGCGGCATCGAAACCGGGTGTCGGCGCGCTTCGCGATGCAGTTTCGGCGCCTTGCCCAGCAGGACTTCCATCGGCATATCGACCGGCTTGTTGCCGAAGTGCTCGTCCTTCACCGTGAGCTGGCCGTCATCGGTGGCGACGCCAAGCACCGCGAAGGGGCAGCGCTCGCGTTCGCACAAGGCGCGAAACTCGCCGACCCGTTCCGACGCGATGGCCAGCACGTAGCGCTCCTGCGCCTCGTTGCTCCAGATCTCGCGGGGACTCATGCCCGGCTCTTCACTGGGCAGCGCGCGCAAATCCAGGGCCGCGCCGCAGCCCGCGTCGTGCGCGAGTTCGGGCATGGCGTTGGAAATGCCCCCGGCGCCGACATCGTGAATGGCCAGGATGGGATTTCCGCCCTGCTGCCAGCTCATTTGCCAACATCTGTCGATGACTTCCTGCGCACGCCGTTGCATTTCCGGATTGCCGCGCTGCACCGAAGCAAAATCCAGGTCGGCGGTATTCGCCCCGGTTGCCATGGAAGACGCCGCACCGCCGCCCAGGCCGATCAACATACCGGGGCCACCCAACTGGATCAGCAGGCTTCCTGCCGGAAATCGTGTTTTGAAAGAGTCTTCGGCCGCGATGTTGCCGATGCCACCGGCAATCATGATCGGCTTGTGAAAGCCGCGCACCTCGCCCGCAAATTCCTGCTCGAAACTGCGGAAGTAGCCCGCCAGGTTGGGCCGGCCGAATTCGTTGTTGAAGGCAGCCGCGCCAAGCGGGCCCTCGATCATGATGTCGAGCGCCGAAGCGATGCGATCCGGCTTGCCGTAGCCTGATTCCCACGGCTGCGCATAGTCGGGAATGCGCAGATCGGATACCGAAAAGCCGCAGAGACCGGCCTTGGGCTTGGAGCCGCGTCCCGTCGCGCCTTCGTCGCGAATTTCGCCGCCCGATCCCGTCGCCGCGCCGGGAAAGGGCGAAATCGCCGTCGGGTGGTTGTGCGTCTCTACCTTGGCCAGGATGTGCGTAAGCTGGTCGCTGTACGCGTAGCCCCGATCGGCACGCGGATAGAAGCGCCGGATCGGCGCGCCCTCGATCACGGCGGCATTGTCGGAGTAGGCCACCACCGTGCCGTGCGGATGCGCCTTGTGGGTTTCGCGGATCATCGCGAACAGGGACATGGGCTGGTCGACGCCGTCCAAGGTCCAGCTCGCGTTGAAGATCTTGTGCCGGCAATGCTCCGAATTGGCCTGGGCGAACATCATCAGTTCGACGTCGGTCGGATTGCGCCCCAGCTTGCCGAAGTTCGCCGCGAGGTAATCGATCTCATCGTCGGACAGCGCGAGGCCGAGCTCGACATTGGCCTTGACCAGCGCGCCACGCCCGCCGCCGAGCAGGTCGACGGTCGTCAGGGGCTGCGGTGCGACATGGTGGAACAAGGCCCCGGCCGCGTCGATGGATGTCGTTACCGACTCGGTCATGCGGTCGTGCAGGCGTGCCGCCAGCGCCGACTCTTGAGAATCGTCACCCCTTGGCCCCGATACATGGAAGGCCGTGCCACGCTCGATGCGCTTCACCATGGCGAATCCGCAATTGCGGGCGATGTCGGTCGCCTTGGAACTCCACGGAGAAATCGTGCCGAGGCGCGGGGTAACCAGCACGAGTCTGCCGCCGGGCGCCGCCGGCAGCTGGCCGGGGATCCCCAGCAAGTCCCTTAGCCGGCCGGTTTCCTCGGTGTTCAGCGGTCGTTCCAGTTCGACGAAGTACCAGTGCTCGGCCGCCAGTCCGATGCCGGCAACGGATTCACCGACAGCTTTTTGCAGACGCGCCAGACGGGACGCCGAAAATGCGGCACAGCCGCGCAGGGCAAGGAATTCAGCCATGATGGACGACCGGAGCGGCTGAAGGATGGGATGGAAATACGCGGTTCAAAATTATACCCTCAGCGGTTTGCAGTCCCCGGAGGAGGCGGGGCGCCTGTCGAGGGATTGCATTCGACGGCCAATTTTTGCTTTTCTCCGAGAAACTCGCGCACGACGACAATTAACGCTTGGGCCCACGTTACACGATGAACACACTGTCGTCTCCCCAGATTGTCCACATGATTGCAGCGCTCACGGCCCACCGTGACGTCGATCTGCTCGAAGCCAGTCTGCTCAAGACTGTCGCCGATCTGTTCGGGCCGGGCTGGGCGGTCATCTTTCACATCGGCGAGGACGATGTTCCGAGATTCTCCATTTCCCTGCGCGACGGAGTCGTCTCCAAAACCGACTCCGCCGAAGCGTTTTCTCAACTCGCGAGTGTCGCAGGCGTAACCTCCTTCCCGATAATGAGCAATGCCCGCAAGGTCCTCGGCTACCTGCTGGTGCAGCGCGCGCCGCCACTCGCCTTCGACGAACAAGCCTTGATGACGGATCTGTTCCGCGTCTATGACAACTACCTGGCGGTGCTGCGGGATTCACAGGTTGACCGACTCACGGGGCTGCTTAACCGTCGCACCTTTGACGACCAGCTCGATCGGGCACTTGGCCTGATTCGCCGTGCCTATCAGGAAGATGCCGGCACAAGAAGCAAACGCAAGGCGGGTGAAGGCGCTGGCTGCTTCTTCATGGGAGAGATCGACATCGATCACTTCAAGAGCGTCAACGACCGGTTTGGCCACCAGTATGGCGACGAAGTACTGGTGATCCTCGCCCGCATCCTGCAAAGCACGTTTCGCAAGACAGATCTTTGTGTACCGCTTCGGCGGCGAGGAGTTTGTCGTGATTGTCTACGTGGATGATCGCAATGATGCCGAAATGACCTTTGAGCGCCTGCGGCGTTCGATCGAGAACCACGCCTTTCCCGAAGTCGGTCAGGTCACCGTGAGCATTGGCATCACGGAAATCCGGGACACATCGATCCCGGTCGAATTACTCGGCCGTGCCGATCAGGCGCTGTACTACGGCAAGACCCACGGTCGCAACCGGGTCAGCTTCTACGAGGCGCTGGTCGCCAGCGGCGATATCCCCGCCTACCATCATTCGCGCGGAGCCCCGCCGTCCGCAAGCCCCCAGGGCTGATACCGCAGGCGGTTTGGGGCTGCCGCGCCCGACGTCGAAATGACAGGACGAGGCCGCGGGCTCTTGCCACAAGGCATCAGCCTGGCCCGTGGTTGAAATAAATCCGATAGGCGTTGCGGCTGGCTTCCTTGACTTCGTACAGCGCGGCATCGGCGCTGTGCTGCAGCGCTTCGACATCCCTGCCGTGCTCGGGAAAGAGTGCGATGCCGATGCTGCACGAAATGTGGGCAGTGCCGGCTTTCAGTTCGAATGGTCGCGCCAGATCGGCGACGATGCGGGTGGCGACTTCTTCAACCTCCGCGCGTGAGCCGACTTCGGTGAGCAGGGCGCCGAATTCGTCTCCGCCCAGTCGCGCCAGGGTATCGGCGGCGCGTACGCTCAACCTCATGCGCCGTGCCGCCTCGACCAGCAAATCATCGCCCGCCGCATGACCGAAGCTGTCATTGACCGGCTTGAAGTTGTCCAGATCGATGAAGCAAAGGGCCAGGCTGCGCTCGTGGCGCTGCGCCTGCAGGAGCGCAACCCGCAGACGGTCGGCGAACAGCGCGCGGTTGGGCAGATCGGTAAGCGGATCGTGATAGGCCTGGTGGCGCAGTTCCTCCTCCACTTCCTTGCGCTGCGTGATGTCCGCCAGCGTTGCGACGTAGCGCACCGCCCGGCCGGCGCCGGCGACCTGGACAATCGAGAGCCAGACGACGTACACCTGACCATTCTTGTGCCGGTTCCAGACCTCGCCCTGCCAACGGCCATTCCGTCGCAGACTCCGCCACATCCCGGAGGAAGAACCCCGCGAATGCCGCCCGGATTTCAGCAACGATGCGGCCTTGCCCAGCACGTCGCCGGCGGCAAACCCGGTGATGCGCGAGAAACTTGGATTGACCTGGACGATGATGCCACAGTCATCGGTAACGATGATCGCCTCAACCGTGTTGTCGAATACCGCGGCAATCAACTCGCGGTCCGCGAGCCGCTGCTGCAGTTCCCGGTTGGCATTCGTCAGGGCGTGAGTGCGCTCGACGATCACGTGCTCCTGTTCGGCGGCGAGCGCCTTGAGCGCCGTCACGTGGCGCCGATTGGCGGCTACCAAGAAATGCAACAAACCCAGCATTGCGACAAGTGCCAGCGCGTGCGCCACGCTGGAATGCAGCAGCTCGGCGTCGCGGATGTCGAGCAAATGCGCCGCCGGCATCGTGACCGAAATGCCGCCACGGACTTGTCCCAGTTGGTAGCCCTGCTTTTCATGGCACGCCAGGCAAGCTTTGCCGACCTTCAGCGGGGCCATGTAGCGATGCACGGGCGCCTCTGCCGGAATCAGTTCAACAAGCTCGGGGACTCCGGCCTCGAAGCGGCGCAACGCGGAAGATTCCCAGGCATCCGGCGCATCCGCCGGGCGGACGGGATTGAGACTGGTGATGCGAATCCTTATCCCGATACTCTGCTCGGCCAGCTCCAAGATTTCTCGGGTCATCGAAGCAGGACTGACCATCGTCAGCGCCATTCCATCGCGGGTCAGCAGATCGCGCCGCGGGTGGTCGAGATCCGGGTTAGGCAGTGCGATATTGGTGACCGGCACGTAGATTCCGCCATGGTGCGCATTCCAGTTGCGAGTCAGCTCCACCAGGCGGAACAATGCCGCGCCTCGTTCGCGCGCCATTGCCAGCATGGTGACATCAGCCTGTTTCCAGTCGAACAGCCAGGAACTCCCGACGCTAAAACAGACAACCGCGAGGAGCATTGCCGGAAGCCAGCGCAGGGACAGCTTGCCGTCCATCGATGCAGATCGAAAGGCCGTGCTCATGCGCGGATTATGCGCCACCCGGCGGCGCGCCGCTGCCCGGTTCGCCGCGGCGTTGCCAAGGGATCTTAGCCCTTGATCCTCGCCACCAGAGCCTTCGCGTACTGGTCGGTGGTGGCCCTGCCGCCAAGATCGCCGGTGCGCAGCTTGTCCTGGTTCAACACCTGATCGATGGCCTGGCGCAAGCGATCGCCGAGATCCTTGCGCTGGACATGATCGAGCATCATTGCGGCTGCCATCAAGAGCGCGGTGGGATTGGCAATGCCGCGACCGGCAATGTCGGGGGCCGAGCCATGCACTGCCTCGAAAATCGCCGCGTTCTCGCCGATGTTGGCTCCCGGCGCCATGCCCAGACCGCCGACCAGGCCGGCAATCTCGTCGGAAAGAATGTCGCCAAACAGATTGGTGGTGACCAGCACGTCGAACTGCCACGGGTTCATGACCAGCTTCATGGCGCAGGCATCGATGATGACTTCCTCGAACTCGATGCGGCCCTGGTAGTGCTCCTGGTACATCTTCCGAGCGGTTTCAAGAAAGATTCCCGTCAGCGCCTTCATGATGTTGGCCTTGTGCACCACGGTGATCTTCCTGCGGCCGTTGTTGATCGCATAGTCAAAGGCGAACCTGAGAATGTTCCTGCAACCCTGGCGCGTATTGACGCCGGTGGCCATGCCCACCGCATGAGGATCGCCATCGATCGGAATGTAGTGCTCGTAACCCATGTACAGGCCTTCGATGTTCTCCCGACAAAGCACCAGATCGATGTTCTCGAAGCGCCCGCCCGGCACCAGCGACCTGGCCGGCCGCAGGTTGGCGTAAAGCTGGAACTTCTCGCGCAAACGCACATTGGACGAACGGTAGCCGCCACCCGACGGCGTTTCCAGCGGCCCCTTGAGCGCCAGCCGGGTGCGCTCGATCGAATCCAGGGTTGCTTGCGGCAACGGGTCGCCGAAGGCCGCGACGCCTGCCAGTCCCGCAACATGGGTTCCCATTGAAAGGGCGCACCGAGGGCGTCCAGGACCTCAAGGGTCGCGGCGGTAATCTCGGTACCGATGCCGTCTCCCGGAATCAGGGTGGCAGGAATAAGGGTGGCGCTCATGGTGATCTCCACACGGTGGGCAAGAAACAGACAAGTCGCGCGCACCGTTTTCTCGCTGCGATCGGCCAAGGATCGCCGCAGCGCGCATTGTTGAAGGATTCGATCGACGTCCGGGGCCGCTTGCAGGGTTCGCGACGGCAGGCGGATTATACGCAGCCCCCCGCGCCCATCGCTGAATGGCGGGCATGCTGCCTGCAACTTGATCGAGTCCCGGGACAACCAGCGCAACCGGCGTATGCCGCAGCTCGCTCATAGCTGAAAAGCCAGCCACAACAGCAAACCCTCCGCGATCTCGCGCAAGATTCCTGCCGGGTGCGGCCGATACAGAGTCGATGCAGTGCGCTGAACTTCGATCCATCGGGCAAAACGCTCGACCTCGGTCGATGAATAGAAAGCCACCATGAGTTCGTAGTTCAGGAACAGGCTGCGTTCATCCAGATTGGCCGAGCCTGCCAGGGCGAGTTCGTCATCAATCACGACGATCTTTGCATGGATCATGCCCGGCAGGAACCAGACGCGGGCTCCCGCCGACGCCAGTTCGCGCAGCGCGCGGTGCCTGGCCAAGTCCGCCAGGCGATGGTTTGATTTTCCTGGCATCAGCAGATCGACCGTGACTCCGCGCCGGGCCGCCAGGGTCAGCGACATCAGCAGCGTGGGGTCCGGCACAAAATACGGGGTCACCGCCAGAATTCGTTTGTGCGACATGAAGAAGCCCGAAACCAGCAGCGTATGAAGGGTGTCTTCCACCTGGTCGGGGCCGCTGGCGATCAGTTGTCCGATCGCGGCTCCCTCCGACCCTTCCTCGCCAGCCGGATCAACCGGGCCGCAGGATCGGGGCCGGGTACCCTGGGTGGCGAACTCCCAGTCCTGGTCAAACTGCTGCTGCGCCTGCAGCGCCAGGGCGCCATGCAGATCGAAACTCAGGTCAACCCACGGGGCCTTCTTGCTTCTGGCGCTCAAGTCGCCCGCGAAATACTCGGTCGCCAGATTCCTGCCTCCGCACCAGAACCATTCGCTGTCGGCGATCACCATCTTGCGATGGTTTCGCAGATTGGTGCGGCCTTGCAGCGTCGAGCGCAAGGGCGGCACGAACAGCGCCACTTGAACCCCCGCCGCCGACAGCATCCTGAAAGAGGGATGGCCGCCAAGATAGGCGCCGATGCCATCCACCAGCAGGCGCACCCGGACTCCTTCCCGTGCCCGTTGCCCGAGGCGTTCGGCGATTTCGTCGCCCAAGCCGTCGCTGGCAAAAATGAATGTGCAGAGATCAAGCGTGCGCGTTGCGGCGCCTATCATGTTTCGCAGCACCTGCAGGGCCTGCGTACCCTCTTCGTGAATGTTCAATTGTTGGTAGGAGGAAGCCGCGGGCAGCGCCATCGCCGCGGCAAGTTGCTGTGTTCTTGCCGCGGGAGAATCAGCACTGGAATCCCGCAGTGCATCAGGCTGCGTCCTGGCGGTCGGACGAGGCTGCGCCAGCTTGCGCCTGCCGAACATCAGGTAGAGCGGCAGGGCCACATAAGGCAGCAACACCAGGGCAACCACCCAGGCGACAGCCGCGGACGGGTGACGGCGCTGGTGCAGAGTATGCGAGGCGGTGACATAGACCGCGAGACCCATCATCACGATCAGGCCATGAAGCGTCACCCAGTGGCCGAACTCAGATATCACTGTCATCGCCACTCTTTCGCAAGCGGATTCGATGGGTCCTGCTGACCGAATCGCCCAGCGAATCCTCGGGAGCCTGCCGGTCACGGATCGCAATGGGCATCCGCCGAACCCGGAAGGACAGCGCGAGCGGAAGCATCGCCAGAGCCAGTGTGCGCTTCGTCATGGGGCTATTTTGCGCCATGGCAGTCGAAAAAAAACCCCGACGGCGCAAGCCATCGGGGTTGCGGATGCTGCGACGTATTAGTGGCTGCTGGCTGTCGATGCGCCAAAACCCGTCTGGGCCCGGACATACTGGTCCTCGAAGGCTTCGATCTCCGCCTTTGCCCTTGCGCTCGAATCGCTCTTCGAGAAGATGTAGATCAGCAGGAACGCGATTGGCATCGCGAACAAAGCCGGCTGGGAGTAGGGGAAGATCGCCGCCTTGTTGCCCAGCACATCGACCCACACCGCCTTGGAAAGCACGACGAAGGCCACGGAGGAAAGCAAACCGCCATAGCCGCCCACGATTGCGCCGCGGGTGGTCAGACCTTTCCAGTACATGGACATGATCAGCACAGGGAAATTTCCCGCCGCGGCGACGCCGAAGGCCAGGCCGACCATGAAGGCGACATTCTGCTTCTCGAACGCGATCCCGAGCAATATCGCGACAATGCCCAGGCCAATGGTGGCGATCCGCGAAACGCGGATCTCGGCAGCCTCCGTCGCCTTGCCCTTCTTGATTACGCGGGCGTAGAGGTCATGCGAGATGGCCGAGGCGCCGGCCAGCGCCAGGCCGGAAACCACGGCCAGAATCGTGGCGAAGGCGACGGCCGCCATGAAGCCGAGCAGCATGTCGCCGCCAACCGCCTTGGCAAGGTGCATGGCGACCATGTTGCCACCGCCTATCAGCTTGCCGCCGATCGTGCCGCCCTCGAAAAAGTCCGGATTCGTCCCGACGACCAGGATCGCGCAGAGGCCCATCAGGAAGATCACGTTGAAGAAGTAGGCGACGATGCCAGACGCGTAGAGCACCGACTTGCGCGCTTCCTTGGCGTCGCCCACGGTGAAGAAACGCATCAGGATGTGCGGCAGGCCGGCGGTGCCGAACATCAGGCCGAGACCGAGGGAAATGGCGTTCACCGGATCGGCCAGCAGGCTGCCGGGGGTCATCAGCTTGATCCCGAGCTTGTGTACAGCCGTCGCCTTTTCCATCAGGGTATGAAAGGAGAAGCCGAACTGGCTGAAGGCCAGCAGCATTGCCAGCGTACCGCCGGTGAGCAGCATGCAGGCCTTGATGATCTGCACCCAGGTCGTGGCCACCATACCGCCGAAGGTCACATACACCATCATCAGGATGCCCACCCCAACGATGGCGATGTTGTAGTCCAGGCCGAACAACAACTTGATCAACTGGCCGGCGCCGACCATCTGCGCAATCAGGTAGAAGCACACAACCGTCAGCGAGGAAATCGCCGCCATGGTGCGCACACTGCCCTGGTCGAGACGGAAGGAGGTGATGTCGGCAAAGGTGAAACGCCCGAGGTTGCGCAGGCGCTCGGCCATCATGAAGAGGATGATCGGCCAACCGGCGAAGAAGGACAGCATGTAAAGGTAGCCGTCGAAACCCTGGCCGTAAACCAATGCGGTCAAGCCGAGCAGCGTGGCCGCCGACATGTAGTCTCCGGCGATGGCCAGGCCGTTCTGCATGCCGGTGATGCCGCCCCCGGCCGTGTAGAAGTCGGACGTAGACTTGGTCCGGCTCGACGCCCAGTAGGTGATCCCCATGCTTAGCGCGACGAAGATGCAGAACATGATGATGGCGTGCCAGTTGGTCGCCTGTTTTTCCAGGGCGCCCTCGACCGGAGGACCGGCATAAGCCATGGCGCTGAGTGCAAAGAGACCCAGCGCGCAGCAAAGTTGATTCAGGCGGCGCATTATTTGCCCCCCTTCTGTGCTTGCTTGATCACTTCCGCGGTCAGGGCATCGAATTTTCCGTTGGCGCGTTTCACGTACAGCGCGGAGAGCGCCCAGAAGAAAATGAACAGGAAGAGTTCAACTGCGACCCCCACCGTGAGCATGGCCCCTTCGCTGACCGGCTGGCCGAGAGTGCCCGGAATAAAGGCAA
Organism: Sulfuritalea sp.; assembly: GCA_016712985.1. Taxonomy (GTDB): domain Bacteria; phylum Pseudomonadota; class Gammaproteobacteria; order Burkholderiales; family Rhodocyclaceae; genus Sulfuritalea. The sequence continues at coordinate 151,413 of JADJQA010000010.1, forward strand.
CGGCCATCACAAACCCGTAGAACAGGACCAAAACAATAATTGACAGGGTCCAGGCAAAGCGTCCACGCGTTGCAACCAGTTCCTGGAATTTCGGGTTGCCCCGCATTCGTTCATACATCGCACTACTCATTGGTGTTCTCCATAAAAAACTGTTTGAAGGAAGCAATATTATATTTCGACAAACGAGATGTAAGGAATCGGAAACGGTGCCGACTTAGCAGCACCAGGCCATAGATGCGTTGCCGACCGGCGGCGTCTGGATTGCCTGGACCACCTGCCCAACCTTCAAGGAGATTCACATGCTCAACCTCAAGTCCGGCGCCGTCGTCGCCACTGCTGCCGCTGCCTTCTTCGCCATGGGTGCCATGGCCCCGGTTGCCCAGGCGGCTGATGCCGCCACCGTCAAGTGCGCCGGTGTCAACAGTTGCAAGGGCACTTCCGAGTGCAAGACCGCAAAGAACGAGTGCAAGGGCCAGAACAGTTGCAAGGGCCACGGCTGGGTCAACAAGGCTTCCGCCGCTGAATGCACCGCGGCTGGCGGCAAGGTCGTCAAGTAGTCCCTTTGTCGCACCGGAGCGGGTCGGACATTGCCCGACCCGCTCCGCCTCAACCACTTGCGGGTCCCCGATGACGACAAGAATCGAAGGCTTCGGACTCGGTTTGAGAACCGGCCACTACCGCGATTTCATTGAGCACAGGCCCGCCGTCGACTGGCTGGAAGTGATCTCCGAAAACTACATGGTGCCCGGCGGCCAGCCGTTGCGCAACCTCGACCTGATCCGTCGTGATTACCCGATGGTCATGCACGGCGTTTCGCTCTCCATCGGCAGCACCGATCCATTGAACTTCGACTACCTGCGCGAGCTGAAAGCTCTGGTCGGGCGCATCGAACCGGGCTGGGTTTCGGACCACCTGTGCTTTACCGGCGTGGACCACCGCAACCTGCACGACCTGCTGCCGCTGCCCTACACCACCGCGACGCTCGACCATCTGTGCGCACGGATCGACCGCGTCCAGGACTTCCTCGGCCGCCCGCTGACGCTGGAGAACGTGTCCAGCTATGTCAGCTTCGCCGCCGACGAAATGAGCGAATGGGAATTCATTGCCGAGCTGGTGCGGCGCACCGACTGCTGGCTGCTGCTGGATGTGAATAACGTCTACGTCAGCGCCTTCAACCACGGCTTCGACCCCAGGCGCTTCATCGACGCCATGCCGCCCCGGCGCGTGCGCCAGATCCACCTGGCCGGCCACGAAGCCCATGATGACTACATCATCGACACCCACGACCACCCGGTGTGCGACGCGGTCTTCGACCTCTACCGCTACACCGTGCAGCGTCTCGGCTTCATTCCGACCATGATCGAGCGTGACGACAACATTCCCGCGCTCGACGAGTTGCTAGACGAACTGGCGGTGGTCCGCACCGTCGCGGCCGAGGCCCGGGATGTTCGCTGCCGGAGGGCCGCATGAGCACTCCCCGCCGGGCCGTCCCAAGGGGGCGCAGCCAACCTACAGAGCCGCGCAGCGGCGAACCACCGTCACCCCCTGCCTGGGCAGGGGGCCGGGGGATGCTAGTCCCGTGAGTGCCAGCCTGCAATGCCAGCAGCAGGCCTTTGCCCTGGCGATCACCGCCGAAGGCGACTGGACCGGCTTGCTCAGGCCCAGCAGCGACGGCAAGCCGCCGCTGCTGCACCTTTACCGCCATGCCTACCGCTCGCGCCTCACCGAGGCCCTGCGGGAAAACTACCCGGTGCTGCACCGGGTGCTGGGCGACAAGGAATTCGACCGGGTCGCGGCTGCCTTTGTCACCGCCTGCCCGTCGCGCCGGCCCTCGATTCGCTGGTTCGGCGACGAGCTGGCTGTCTATCTCGAGCGCGAACCGCAGCAGATTCCTCATCCGGCCCTGATCGACCTGGTGCGTATGGAGTGGGCCCTGGGAATCGCCTTCGACGGAGCCGAGGCGCCCGTGTTACGGGTGAATGCGCTGACACAACTGCCGGCAGAAGACTGGCCCGCGCTGCGTTTTCGGCCCCACCCGACTCTCGCCCTGCTCTATCTCGATTGGGCTGTCGAAGCCCTGTGGTCAGCCGTCAGTGCTGATCCCGAGGCCGACACGGACCCACCCGAAGCGCTGCCGCATCACCTGCTGGTATGGCGTCGGGATCAGCGCACCCAGTGGCGCTCGGTGACGGACGAGGAAGCCGAATTGCTCGCGGCCTGCCTTACCGGCAAGCCCTTCGCCGAACTCTGCGCCGCCGCGGTCGAACGCCACGGCGACCAGGCCGCGGCAAGCGTCGCCGGCTTCCTCAGGGCATGGGTGGAATCTGGCATGCTGTCGGGATTGCAATGAAACCCCACACCCCGCTCTTCGACTGGCTGGTGCGCCACGCCACGGCCACCCTGGTGCTGATGGCGCTTTCCTTCGTGGCCTTCGGCGCCCTCTCGGTCAACCTGGTGAGCTACGTCTCGGCCAATGCAAACTACCTGCTCAGCTACGGCTGGGAGGCGTTCAATGATGGCGGCTTTCAGCAACTGCTCGAACTCTGGTTGCAGATCTTCGTGGCCATCGGCACTTACCTGGTCTTCAAGCTCTGCGAGCACGCCCTGATCGAGCGCATCGCCTGCCACGCCGACGAAGCGCAGCATCAGGATTCCGGCCACTCCTGCGAAGCGCCCCCGCCACCGCTCGATCAGATGATCAGGTAGCGATTCGCCTGCTGCTGGCGCAGCAACGCATCCGCTGCATCCTGCCGACTGATCCTTGCCACGAGCACGATCCAGTGCCGTCGATCGCGAGCGACCAGTTCCGGAAGGCTCAGTGTACGGAAGTCCCCGCCGGCTGGCGGATTGCTCGCGATGACGCCCATGCGGTTCACCGTCACCTCGGTCGGCTTCAGGTACAGGCGGGCTTCCGGCGCGGCCAGCCACTCGGCAAACGCGTGCAGCAGGCTTTCCGGGGCCAGCGAGGCGATCGCCTGCCGCTGCCTTTCTTCCAGCATCTGCCGTCGCTCGCTGCGGTCCGCGGCAGCCGAAGCCTGTTCCAGGCTCCAGGCGGTGTGCGCATCCTGGCGCTGCTGGCGCAGGTCCGCGACGCAGGCGACAAAGCCCTTGGTGAGGCTGTCGAAGGCAGCCGTAACTCGTCCTCGGGACAGAGCGTGGGATCGGTCATGAACTCCCGCAGCTCACGGCTCTTACCCAGCATGTCGCCGATATCGCCCGGCGCGGCGAACAGGGCATGGACCAGGGGGTCGGCGCTGAAGGCGCGCTGATTGATCTCAATGGGACCGGGAATGGCGGCAGCCAGGTCCTCACAATAGTCCAGCGCGCAAGCAACCGCCGGCGCGAGCTTGCGCTCATATCCCGAGACGGTTCTCAGCAGCGGATCCGCCGTCGCGACTGCCTGCTCGATTGCGCTGCGCAGCACCCCGTCAGGCGGCGGCGCGGCGCCCAGCAAGCGACCAAGGCCGGATAAAATTCCCATGCAATATTCCCGGTGTTTTCTGCACCTGCAGATCCTTGAGTGTGCAAGTGTCTCACGCCGTGCGTTGAGCAGCCGCGCTCTGCCTGCCTGGGACGCCGCTGCGCGGGCAGGCTACTGGGTACGACATTGAGTACCTAACGTAAAACGTGGCACCAAAACGACGCAATGCTTTCCGTCATGACGGGAAATACTCCGTCAAACAGCCTGTAGCCGACCGACAAAAGAAGCCTCGCCCGGATGATTTCAGTAGCCTTGTCAAACCACAAGAGCCGTCCGCAGATACTCGCCGAAAACCCGGTCAGTGGTCACTACCACCAGACCTTCGGACTTGGCCTGTGTCAGTAGCAGGCGGTCGAACGGAGCGTGGTGCAAAAGGGGCAGGTCGCGCACGGCCTCGGCATGATCGGGAAGCACCGGCAACCAGGTCAACTGTGCGGCCTCGACCTCACGCACAAGACTGTCGGTTTGCATCTCCGGCTTTGCCGATACGCACCTTGCTCCAGATTTCCCGGATCGGGATCGGGCTTACGTAGGCACCTTCACTGCACACCCGCTTGACCGAGCATTGCGGCAGGGGTCTCCCGCAAGCCAGCGGATCAGGATATTGGAATCGAAGAGAAGCATCCCACAGCCAAACTACAAACCCCGCATGGCTGATTCCTCGAACAGGGCAGCAATTTCGGAATCACCCTAGTTCTTCCATCCGCAGGCGGATCACCTTCTTCTTCACCACCGACAACGCCTCGATCTTGACGACGGCCGCGTCAACATTCCCCTCGCGCGTGATATGGGTAAGCATGATGATGTCGGTCTGCGACTCGCCCTCGGCGGGTTCGCGCTGGATCATGGCGTCGATGGAAATCTGCTGGTCGGCGAGGATGCGCGTAATGTCGGCCAGCACCCCCGGCTTGTCTTCCACCCGCAGCCGCAGGTAGTAGCTGGTTTCCACTTCCGCCAGAGGCAGGACCGGCGTGTCCTCGACTGCGCCGGGCTGGAAGGCCAGGTGCGGCACGCGATGCTCCGGATCCGCAGTATGCATGCGCGTGACATCGACCAGATCGGCGATGACGGCCGAGGCAGTGGGTTCGGCGCCGGCGCCCTTGCCGTAGTACAGCGTTGCACCGACCGCATCGCCCTGCACCAGCACGGCATTCATTGCCCCCTCGACGTTGGCGATCAGGCGCCTGGCCGGAATCAGCGTCGGATGCACGCGCAGCTCTACGCCCGCCTTGCCGTCCAGTTGGCGCCGCCGGGTAATGCCCAGCAGCTTGATGCGGTAGCCCAACTGTTCGGCATACTTGATGTCGAGGGCGTCGAGCTGGCTGATGCCCTCGACGTGCGCCTTGTCAAGTTGCATCGGAATGCCGAAGGCCAGCGCCGAAAGAATGGTGATCTTGTGCGCGGCATCCACGCCTTCGATGTCGAAGGTCGGATCGGCCTCGGCATAGCCCAGGCGCTGCGCTTCCTCAAGACGACATCAAAGGGCAAGCCCTTGTCGCGCATCTCGGAGAGGATGAAATTGGTGGTGCCATTGATGATGCCGGCAATCCACTGGATGCGGTTGGCCGTGAGGCCTTCGCGCAGCGCCTTGACGATGGGAATGCCGCCAGCCACCGCGGCTTCGAAACCCACCATCACGCCCTTCTCGTGCGCGGCGGCAAATATCTCGTTGCCATGGGTCGCCAGCAATGCCTTGTTGGCCGTCACCACATGCTTGCCGCTGGCAATGGCTTTCAGCACCAGCTCCTTCGCGATGCCGCAGCCGCCGATCAATTCGACGACGATGTCGATGTCAGGGTCGGTGACCACCGCGACGGCATCGTCGGTCAGTTGCGCCCGGCCCGCGGTCACTTGCCGCGCCAATTCGAGATTCCTGTCCGCCACCCTGCTGATGCGGATCTGGCGTCCGGCGCGGCGGGTGATTTCGGCTTCGTTGCGCGCCAGAACGCTAAATGTTCCGCCACCGACGGTGCCGATGCCGAGAAGTCCCACGTTGATAGGTTTCATTTCAAGTTTTTCCTGAAGCAGAAGGCCGGTATCACCAGGCCTTCGCGAAAGTAGAAGCGATGTGCATCGGTTCGCTGGGTTCCCGAGTCGAGCGCCAGCACGTCACATTGCAACTCGTGTGCGTGACGCCGCAGATGTCGCAGCAGTGTGCTGCCAATGCCGCGCGAACGATGAGCTTCATCGATCACCAGGTCGTCCACATAGAGCCGGCGCCCCTCGTACGTGTTCTCGATCACCCGCCACAGAGCGACACCGCGCACCACCGGGTCCGCCGCGGCTACGCTCATGCGGCCCCCGTTGGCAAATATGCCACGCAGGCGGCCTACGTAATCCTCCGGCAGGCGATCCCGCAACTGCCGATGTACCGGCTCCGCACGCGCCAGCCATGCCGGTTCGGGCACGCCGCCGTCGCTGCCGGTCACATCGATCACCGCCAATTCATTTGCCATGCCGCTTTCGATAGCCTTCGAGAAACCGCGCGATGCGGCCGATGGCCTCGCGCAGATCGTCCTCATGCGGCAAAAACACCAGCCGGAAATGGTCGGGATGCGGCCAGTTGAAGCCCGTGCCCTGCACCAGAAGGACCTTTTCCGCCATCAGCAGTTCGGCGATGAACTCCTGATCATCGGTGATCGGGTACATCTTCGGGTCCAGGCGCGGGAACATGTAGAGCGTTGCCTTCGGCTTGAAACAACTGACGCCGGGAATCGCGTTGATCAACTCATGGGCGACGTCGCGCTGCCGGCACATGCGACCGCCGGGTGCCACCAGGTCGTCGATGCTCTGATAGCCGCCCAGCGCCGTCTGGATGCCCCATTGCCCTGGAACATTGGCGCACAGTCGCATCGAAGCCAGCATGTCGAGGCCGTCGATGTAATCGCGCGCATGCTTCTTTTCGCCGGAAACGATCATCCACCCGGCTCGATAGCCGCAGGACCGATAGTTCTTTGAGAGGCCGTTGAAAGTAATCGTCAGCACGTCCTCCGACAGGGCCGCGATCGACGTGTGGGTTGCCCCGTCATACAGCACTTTGTCATAGACCTCGTCGGCATAGATGATCAAGTCGTTCTGCCGGGCGATCTCGACGATCTCCCGCAGCACCTCATCGGGGTACAGGGCCCCGGTCGGGTTGTTCGGATTGATGACAACAATCGCCCGCGTGCTGGGCGTGACCTTGGCACGGATGTCGTCCAGATCCGGCAGCCAGCCGGCGTCCTCATCGCAAAGGTAGTGCCGCGGCGTCCCGCCGGAAAGACTCACCGCGGCGGTCCACAGCGGGTAGTCGGGCGCCGGCACCAGAACCTCGTCTCCGCTGTCGAGAAGGGCATTCATGGCCATCACTATCAACTCCGAAACGCCGTTGCCGAGGTAGATATCCTCGATCGTCACGGACTTGACATGCTTCTGCTGCGTGTAATGCATCACCGCCTTGCGCGCGGAAAAAATGCCCTTTGAATCGACATAGCCGGACGCCCCCGTGAGGTTGCGGATCATGTCCTGCTGGATCTCTTCCGGAGAATCGAAGCCAAAGGCGGCGAGGTTGCCGATGTTCAACTTGATGATCTTGTGACCTTCCTCTTCCATCTGCCTGGCACGCGCCAGCACGGGCCCGCGAATGTCATAGCAGACGTTGTTGAGCTTGGCGGATTTATTTACGGGTTGCATGGGCAACCGTCCTTTCTACGTGATGCCGACCGCGTCGATCAGCGTCGAAAAACGAAGTTTCAGGGCAGGCCAGGATCCGCGCTGAAGCGGAAGTTGTGCCGGAACTGGAAGGTATAATCTTACTCAAGCCCATGCTGCACCGCAAATGCGGATTTGACGCGGCTTTCAGCCACTTCTGCCGCTGTCAGTTCCTTGTTCGTTTCGCAACCGCTACAGCCGCCTGTCCGGTCGCCCCAATGAAACTTCATTCCTCGGTCTCGAACGGCCTGCTTTCAATCACCGCGTATGATGGCCAACACATCGCCGTGAATGGTCGTCGCTTGACAAAGAGCTTCCTTCTGACTCCTCGACGCCTGATCGAAACTTGGCCGCCCGCTTCCTTCGACAGCCTGACCGAGCCGGATCTGGCCGCGGTTGCCGACCTCGACTGTCGTATCGTCCTGCTCGGCACCGGGCCGCGCCAGCGCTTCCCCGCCCGCGCACTGTTGCGGCCGCTGATTGAGCGGCGCATTGGCGTCGAGGTCATGGACAGCCATGCCGCCTGCCGCACCTACAACATCCTCATGGCCGAAGGACGGGAAGTCGCCGCCGCGCTGATCATCGAATGCGCGATCTGAGCGAACGGCATCGCGAGCCGCTGCTTGCCTTGGTGCTCGCCTTTGCGCTGGCCTCGGTTCGGCACCCTCGAACATCGCCGCCTGATCAACCCCGACGAGGGTCGCTATGCGGAAATCCCGCGCGAGATGGTGGTCAGCGGCGATTGGCTGACACCGCGCCTGAACGGCATCAAGATTTCAAAAGCCCGCCCTGCAATACGGGGCCACAGCCACCGCGCCATGGTTCATCGCGGTGTCGCTGGCCAATCCCGAGTTCGCCCGTTTCTTCGCCATCCACGAGCATTTCGAGCGCTTCCTGATGACATGGGTCGGGCTGGTCTTCGTTTTTTTATTGGCCTCCAGTTCCAAGCTGGCTTCCTACATCCTGCCGATTTTTTCGGCACTCGCCGCACTGATCGGCCTGCATCTGGCGGGGGATGGCGCGTCGCGTCGCATCAAATGGAATGCCCTGCCAGCCGTCATTATCGGCGCCACCGGCCTGTTCCTCGTGTCTTCCGTCACCCGCTTCGCCAGCGAAAGGATTCCGCTCGTGCTTGACGAAGCTTATCAACCCTGGCTGTACGGAGGAGCCGCCACCTTGCTGCTGGGTCGCCTTGCGGCGTTCTGGCTGGGACGACAGGGACACACCGTGGCCGCCGTCGTCGCTCTGGCGTTCGGCGGCTTGGCCTTCGGCCAGGGAATTCTGCTGGGTCACGACAATATTGGCACCATCAATTCGGCGCATGACGTGGCCGCGGCGATCGGCTCGCAAGTAGCGCCAGAAATCCCCTTTTTCAGCGTAAGCACCTACGATCAGAGCTTGCAGTTCTACCTGGAGCGCACCACTACCATGGTCGCCTACCGCGATGAGCTGAGCTTCGGCATCAGCCATGAAGCCGACAAATTCATTCCCGACATCGCCGGCCTCGAACGCGCCTGGATCGCGGCGCCGGCCGCGTGAGCGCTGATGCGGCCGCGCCCCTGGCAGAAACTGGACAACAAGGGCCTGCCGATGATCGAAATGATACGCGGCACCCGCCATGTGATTGTCAAGAAGCCATGAGATGAATGCCCTGACCTTCGCCCTCGTCCTTGCCGGCGTGTTGTTGAACGCCGCCGCGCAACTGCTGCTGAAAGCCGGCACCAATGCGGTCGGGCATTTCGAGTTTCGCGTCGCCAACATCCTTCCGGTCGGCCTCAAGCTCGCCTTTCAGCCATTCATCGTTGGCGGGATGGCCTGCTATGTGCTGAGCCTGGTGATATGGATCATGGCCCTGTCGCGCGTTCCCGTGTCGATCGCCTACCCGATGCTGTCGATCGGCTACGTGATTAATGCCTTATTCGCCTGGCACTGGTTCGGCGAGGCGCTCGCGGCGCAAAAACTGCTGGGCATCGGCTTCATCTTGGTCGGCGTGCTTCTCGTCGCAAGGTCGTGAGTGCCATCCGCCGGGCCGCGCGCGCCAGCGCGGCATATTGGTTGGCACCCCTCCCGGCCTCCCCCGCCGAGCGGGGGAGGTGACCGGCCAACTCCGCCCTGGGGACGGGGGAAGGGGGGGCAGTTATCTTTCCCACAGGGTGCGCTGGCGTACCCCCTTCCACGGGAAAGCTTCCGCGCCAACAAGAACCTGAACACCTCGGAAGGCGGCGATGGAAGGCTTTTGCGCCTGCTCGCGGTAGAATTGGAACCGTGCCGGTGGTCTCGCTGCTGGCCACCGCGTCGGCAAGCGATCAAATCGACGCAATTCTTGGAAGCTCGGCACTCTGCCTGTCATGAAGAAGAAACTCATTCTCGACGTCAATGGCTTCATCGGCCACCACCTTTCCCAGCGCATCATGAATACCACCGACAGGGAGGTTCATGGCATGGACATGAACTCGGCGCGTATGGCCGACTTGATGGACAAGGAGTGGATCGAGTACCACGTCAAGAAATTCGACGTGATTCTGCCCCTGGTTGCCACCGCCACGCCGGCCATCCATGTCAAGGAGCCGTTGCACGTCTTCGAACTCGACGTCGAAGCCAACCTGCCGATCATCCCCCAGGCGGTCAAGTATCGGAAGCGCGTGGTCTTCCCGGCGACTTCCGAGGTCTGCGCAATGCTATGAGTGATCTCGACTGGGAACAGAAAGTGGCGTTTGAGGACGCCCTGCGCAGCATTTTCGAGGCCGATTGCAATGGCGTGGCCTCGGCGCACAAGTTGATGGATTGAGCGCGCTGGTGAAGCTCGCGCTGAAAATCGACGTCGATACCTGGCGCGGCACCCTGCAAGGCGTGCCGCGCCTGGTGGAGATCCTGCGTCGCCAGCGCGCGGACGCGACTTTCCTCTTCTCCCTCGGCCCCGATCACACCGGCCGCGCCATCAAGCGCGCGTTCCGCCCCGGCTTCATGAGGAAGGTGCAGCGCACCTCGGTGGTGTCGCACTACTGCATCAAGACCCTGATGTACGGCACCCTGCTGCCAGGCCCGGACATCGGTCGCCGCGGCGCCGACATCCTGCGCGCCACGCGCGACGCCGGCTTCGAAACAGCGATCCACTGCTGGGATCACGTCAAATGGCAGGACGGCGTCGAACAGGCCAACGCCACCTGGACGGAAAATGAAATGCGCCGCGCGCACGAACGCTATGTCGAGATCTTCGGCAGCGTTTCGCCCGGCCACGGCGCCGCCGGCTGGCAGATGAACGGCCAGGCGCTGCGCCTGACGCAGCGCCTTGGCTACCGCTGGGCTTCGGACTGCCGCGGCATGCATCCCTTCATTCCGGTGTGGAACGGCGAAATTGTCACCTGCCCGCAATTGCCCACCACGCTGCCGACGCTGGACGAACTGATCGGCACGAACGACCTCACGCCGGACAACGTGCACCTGCACTTGCTGCGGCTTACCGCGCCTGCCGAGTTCGGCTTTCGGAATCGTTACCAGGTATTCACTCTGCACGCCGAACTTGAAGGCCTCAAGCTCGTCGATACCCTGGAGCGCCTGCTGACAGGCTGGCGCGAACAGGGCTACAAACTGGTATCGCTGGGGAGTATGCGCGACACACTCGACCCGGCGCTGCTGCCTCGCCACGAAATGGTCCTGGGAGACATCCCCGGCCGCGCAGGCCGCTTGCTGCTTCAGGGCGAGGAATTTCTGTCAACATGGAAGGAAGCTGCATGACCGAATCCAAACCCACACCATCTGCCATGGGGCTGCGCGTTCCCGATTTCACCGTACCAGCCACGGGCGGCGAGTTCACCCTTGCCGCGCATCGCGGCAAGCCCGTAGTGCTGTATTTTTACCCGAAGGACAACACGCCGGGTTGCACCACGCAGGCTCAGCAGTTCCGCGACCTGCATGACGAGTTCGTCAGGGTCGGCTGTGTCGTGGTCGGCGTCTCGCGCGACGACTTGAAGTCTCACCAGAGTTTCAAGGCCAAGCTCGGGCTGCCCTTCGAACTGATCTCCGACATCGAAGGCATGCTCTGCCGCATGTTCGACGTGGTCAAGAACAAGATGCTTTACGGCAAGAAGGTGCTGGGCATCGAGCGTTCCACCTTCCTGATCGATGGCAACGGCGTTCTGCGCCAGGAATGGCGCTCGACCAAGGCGGATGGCAACGCCGCCGCAGTATTGGAAGCCGTGCGCGCGCTGTGATCCGGCGCATTCACTCGACGCGCTTACTCGATGCAGTAACCTGAAACAGGGCCCGGATTCGGGCCTTTCCCTTCGTCTTCCCTAACAGCGCGGCTGGCTATCGTGAGCACGATCACTCCCCTGCCCACCCCTGCCTGAGGTTTTCATGAACGCCACGCGCGTCAAGACTCCGAAGAGTTCCGTCACCAAGCTGTTCGTGCTCGACACCAATGTGCTGATGCATGATCCCCTGAGCCTGTTTCGTTTCGAGGAGCACGACATCTACGTGCCGATGATGACCCTGGAGGAACTCGACGCCAACAAGAAAGGCATGTCCGAAGTCGCGCGCAATGCGCGCCAGAGCAGCCGCCTGCTCGACGAGATCGTCACCGGTGCCGAGCACGACATGGCCCGCGGAATAGACCTCACCGGTCCCTCGCGGCAACTGGCCACAGGGCACCTTTTCCTCCAGACCGAAGCCATCAACGGCATCCTGCCGAGTTCGCTGCCGACCGCCAAGGCCGACAACCAGATCATCGGCGTGGTGATGTTCCTCGGCCAAAAGCTCCCCAAGCGGCCGGTAATCCTCGTCTCCAAAGATATCAACATGCGCATCAAGGCCCGCGCGCTGGGCCTCGAAGCACAGGACTATTTCAACGACAAGGTGCTGGAGGATACCGATCTCCTCTACACCGGCACTCTCGAACTGCCCGCTGATTTCTGGGATACCCACGGCAAGGGCCTGGAGTCCTGGAAAAAGGACAGCCGCACCTACTACCGCATCCAGGGCCCGCTCTGTCCCGACCTGCTGGTCAACGAATTTGTCTGGCAGGAAGGCCCGCAGCCCCTGCAGGCATGGGTAAAAGTCGGCGCCGGCAAGACGGCGGAACTTGAGACCCTGATCGATTTCACTCATGCCAAGAACGCCGTATGGGGGATCACCGCAAGAAATCGTGAGCAGAACTTCGCCCTCAACCTGCTGATGAATCCCGACATCGACTTCGTCACGCTGCTTGGCCAGGCCGGTACCGGCAAGACGCTGCTGACGCTGGCTGCCGCCCTGACGCAGACGCTGGAGACCAAGCGCTTCGCCGAGATCATCTTCACCCGCGTCACGGTGCCGGTCGGCGAGGACATCGGTTTCCTGCCCGGCACCGAAGAAGAAAAGATGACGCCGTGGATGGGAGCGCTGGAAGACAACCTTGACGTGCTCAACAAGCCCGCCGAAACACCGGCCGGAGGCCCCGGCGGCAATGCCGGAACCTACGGCGGCGACTGGGGCCGCGCTGCAACCATGGACCTGATCCGCAGCCGGATCAAGATCAAGTCGCTCAACTTCATGCGCGGCCGCACCTTCATGAACAAGGTCCTGATCATCGACGAGGCGCAGAACCTGACGCCAAAGCAGATGAAAACCCTGATTACCCGCGCCGGTCCCGGCACCAAGGTCGTCTGCCTCGGCAACATCGCCCAGATCGACACGCCCTACCTTACCGAGGGCAGCTCAGGCCTGACCTACGTCGTGGATCGCTTCAAGGGCTGGGCGCATTCCGGCCACGTCACGCTGCAGCGCGGCGAGCGCTCGAGGCTCGCGGATCACGCGGCGGAAGTGCTCTAGCAAGCAGTTTTCCAGGTTGCTCGTCTGTACCAGCCGGAAGGAGTATTTTGGCTGCAGCCCGTCCCCGCGGTGGCTTGAATCGCTGCGTGACTGGGCCCGTGCCGAAACCATGCATCGGGTTCAGTATGAGCTTGATGCATGGTTCTCAAACTTGGCGAATTCGTTGATGAAGGTCAGCCGTACCTTGCCCACCGGACCATTGCGGTGTTTGCCGATGATCACCTCGGCGGTGCCCTTGTCCTGCGTGTCGGGCTTGTAGTACTCCTCGCGGTACATCATCAGGATGATGTCCGCATCCTGCTCGATGGCACCCGACTCGCGCAAGTCGCTCATCAGTGGCCGCTTGTCGGTGCGTTCCTCGACCTTGCGCGAGAGCTGGGACAGAGCGACGATCGGCACCTGCAATTCCTTCGCCAGTGCCTTGATCGAGCGCGATATCTCCGAAATTTCGGTGGCGCGGTTTTCCCCGTCGCGGTTGGCGCTCATCAACTGCAGGTAGTCGATGATGATCAGGCCGAGCTTGCCGAACTGCCGGTGCAGGCGCCGGGCACGGGCACGCAGGTCGGTCGAATTGATGGCACCGGTTTCGTCGATGTGGATCGGCGCCTCGTGCAGCTTGCCCAGGGCCACCGTCATGCGATCCCATTCGTCATCGGTCAGGCGACCGGTGCGCAGTTTGCTCTGGTCGATGCGACCGACCGACGACAGAAAGCGCGTGGCGATTTGCGGGCCGGACATTTCCAGGCTGAAGATTGCCACCGGCAGCCTGAGGTCGACGCCAACATGCTCGGCAATGTTTAGCGCAAATGCGGTCTTGCCCATCGACGGGCGGCCGGCGACGACGATCATGTCGCCGGCTTGGAGGCCGGAAGTCATGCGGTCGAGATCGACGAAACCGGTGGCCACGCCGGTAATGTCCGACTGGCTGTCGCGCGCCAGCAGGGTTTCCATGCGTTCGACGACTTCGCCGAGCAAGGGCTGGATGGCGACGAAGCCGTTGTTGCTGCGATTGCCGGCTTCGGCGATCTGGAAAATGCGTTGCTCGGCGTCGTCGAGCAGCGTCTTGACATCACGCCCGGCCGGATTCAGCGCATTGCCGGCGATTTCGTCACCCACGGTGACCAGTTGCCGCAGGATCGCGCGTTCGCGGACGATTTCGCCGTAGCGGCGAATGTTCGCCGCCGAGGGCGTGGCGTTGGCGATTTCACCGAGATAGCCGAGGCCGCCGGTCTGATCGACCTCGTTCGACTGCTCGATGGACTCATACACGGTCACTACGTCGGCCGGCCGGCCCTGCTGGATCAGCTTGCCGATATGACGAAAAATCCGGCGGTGGTCGTCGCGATAGAAGTCGGTTTCACGCACCACATCACCGATGCGATCCCACGCCGCGTTGTCGATCAGCAGGCCGCCGATCAGCGACTGCTCGGCCTCGATCGAATGCGGCGGGAGCTTCAGCATGGCAACCTGCGAATCGACGTGTTGCGGGGGATTAAGGGCGCGTATCTGGGCCATCGCTGTCTCCGAAATGAAGCGCAGAGTCTACGCCCCTCCACCGTTAATGATAAGTGGACAAGCTGTGGAAATTCTGTGGAGAAACTGTGCAAATGCAGTGGATCAAATCCACGCACTGCAACAAATCACGGGATACCTTCCCCGCGTCCTGCGGGGACACAAAAAAACGGGCCGCTGATAAATCATCAGCGGCCCGTTTTCCTTGGTACTGCCGGATCTAGTGTTCGCCGAGCACGGACACCGTCACCGTCGCCACGACATCGGCATGCAGTGCGATCTGCACCGGAGTGTCGCCAATGGCCTTGAGCGGACCTTCGGGCAGACGCACCGCGGACTTCTCGATCTCGAAGCCCTGTGCAGCGAGCGCCTCGGTTATGTCGTGAGCCGACACGGAACCGAACAGCCGGCCATCGACGCCGGTCTTGCGGGTGATTTGCAGCATCAGCCCTTCCAGCTTTCCGGCCTGATCCTGTGCCGCGCCAACTGCGACGGCATGGGTGCGTTCGAGTTCGGCTCGCTTTTCCTCGAATACCTTGCGGTTGGCCTCCGTCGCACGCTTGGCCTTGCCTTGCGGAATCAGGAAATTGCGCGCATAACCATCCTTGACCTTGACCACATCGCCGAGGCCTCCGAGGTTGACCACCTTTTCCATCAGAATTATTTGCATGGGATTCTCCTTCACAGGGCCGCCCCAAGCAGGAGCAGCCATCAATCATGGAGCGGGCAAGGCCCGCGAACAACCGTTACCCCCTCCCCTGGAAGGGGGCTGGGGAAAGTGCTGGCTTGTCCTCGCTTACTGGTGCAGATCGGTGTAGGGCAACAACGCGAGGAAACGCGCGCACTTGATCGCGGTCGACAACTGCCGCTGATAGCCGGTCTTGGTGCCGGTGATGCGCGCCGGCATGATCTTGGCGTTTTCCGCGATGAAGTCCTTGAGGATCTCGACGTCCTTGTAGTCGATCTCTTCGATCTTCTCCGCGGTGAAGCGACAGAACTTGCGGCGCTTGAACAGGCTGCGGCCCTTGTCGTCCTTGCGCTTTACACCGGTCTTGCTCTTAGGTTTGAATGCCATTTTCAGTTCCTTCAACGAATTCGACTGTATTCACATGCAGTATGGGGCTGCGTCGCTTGAGACTCCTGGCGGCGAGAAAGCCCGCCAGCCTGATTCCGTCACCCACCCTGGCCGCCAGCAGCACTTGCGCCGGCCGACCCATGGCTACACAGGCCATCTCGCATTCCACTTTGCGCTCAACGTCGGCTTCGACCTGGGTCGAGACATGCGCGAGGAGAAATTCGAGAACCGGTATCCCGGCGGGGGTGCGGCGCAATGCGCCGCGCTCAAGCAGCCGACCCGACAACTGCGTCAGGTTGTCCGGCTTGTCCTCAGGCGGCAACGGCAGCAGCCGGAGCCTCCACCTTGGCATCACCCTGGGTCAGCGAGCGCGACTTCTCTTCCTTCATCATCGGCGAGGGAGTCGCCACCGCCTTGCGCGTCTTCACCGTCAGGTGGCGCAACACGGCATCGTTGAACTTGAAAGCGTGCTCGATCTCCGCCAGGGTTTCCCCGTCGCACTCGATATTCATCAGCACGTAGTGGGCCTTGTGTACCTTCTGGATCGGATAGGCCATCTGGCGACGGCCCCAGTCTTCGAGGCGATGAATTACGCCGTTGCGGCTGGTGACCAGCGTCTTGTAACGCTCGATCATCGCCGGGACCTGCTCGGACTGGTCCGGGTGGACGATGAATACAAACTCATAATGGCGCATGCAATCTCCTTGTGGTTGGGTTTCAGCTCCCCCGCATGCGTAACGGGTGGAGCAAGGGAAGCCCGCCATGATAGCAAGCCGCGGCGCTTGAAGCAAGGCCGCCAAGAGGAAAAAAACAGGGAAATTTTTTTTTTCCGGGGGCCTTGGGCGACGGCCGGCGGGTTTTTTTTTGGTCTTGTTGTGTTGGGGGGGGGGAGGGGGGGGGGGGTTTTTGGGGGGGGGGGGTGGGGTTTTTTGGGGTTGGGGGTGTGGGGGGGTGGGGGGGGTTCCGGGGGCCCGGGGGGGGGGGGGGGGGGGGGGGTCGCGGGGGGGGCCGGGGCCGCGCGGGGGACTTCTTCGGCGCTCCTTCTTGTGTTTTTGGGGGGGGCTTTTTTTTTTTCCCCCCCCCGCGGCCGGGGGGGGGGGGGGGGTGGGTTTTGGGGGGGGGGGGGGGGGGGGTGGGGGGGGTTGGCCCACGCCCCCCCGGGGGGCCTTTGGGGGGGGTTTTTTTTGGGGGGTTCTCGGGCGCGTTTTGGGGGTCCGGGCGGGCTGGGGGGGGGGGGGGGGGGCTTTCTTCGCGGGGGGGCCCCGGGGGGGGGGGGGTTTTTCCCGGGCGGGGGGGGGGGGGGGGGCTCGGGGGGGGGGGGGGGTGCTCGCGGGCCGCCCCGCCCCGGTTTTTTTTTTGTTGGGGGGTTTTTTTTTTTTTTGGGGGGGGGGGGGGGTTGGGGGCGTGCTTTCCCTTTTTTTGGCGGGTTTTTTTTTTTTTTGGGGGGGGGGGGGGGGGGTTGGGCTTGGGGGGGTTGGGGGGGGGGGGGGGGGCGGGGGGGAAATTCCCTTTTTTTTTTTTTTTTTTGGGGGGCCCCCCGCCCCTCTTGGGGGGGGGGTTTTTTTTTTGGGGGTTTTTGGGGGGGGCTTTGGGGGGGGGCCTCTTTTTTTGGTTTGTGTTTGGGGGGGGGCGGGGGGGTGGGGGTTGGGTTTGGCTTGTTTGGTTTTGGGTGGGGGGTTTGGTTTGGGTGGTGGGGGGGTGGGGGGGGGGGGGGGTACGGGGGGGGGGGGGGGGGGGGGGGGGGGGGGGGTGGCGGGGGGGGGGGTTTTTTTTTTGGGGGGGGGGGGGGGGGGTTGGGGGGGGGGGGGGGGGTGGGGGGGGGGGGGTTGGTGTTCTTTTTTTTTGGCGGGCCGGGGTTTGGTTTTTTTTTTTCCCCTTCGGGGGGGGGGGGGGGGGGGGGGGGGGGGGGGGGGGGGTGGGGGGGGGTTTGGGGGGGGGGGGGGGGGGGGGGGGGGGGGGGGGGGGGGGGGGGGGGGGGGGGGGTTTGGGGGGGGGTTTGGGGGGGGGGGGGGGGGGGGGGGGGGGGGGGGGGGGGTTGGGTTTGGGGGGGGTTGGGGGTGTGGGGGGGGGAGGTTGGGGGGGGGGGGGGGGGGGGGGGCGCGGGGTTTCCGGGGGGGGGGGCGGGGGGTTGGGTTGGGGGGGGCTTGGGGGCGCGGGGGGGGGGGGGCCCCGGGGGGGGTTTTTGGGGGTTTGGGGGGGGGGGGGCCGGGGGGGGGGGTTGGGGACCGGGTTTTTTGGGGGGTTGTTTTTTGCGGGCGGTTTTTTGGGGGTTTTCCCCGCCCTTCCGGGGGGGGGGGGCGGCCTTTTTTTTGGGGGGGGGGGGGGGGGGGGGGGGGGGCCCTTTTTTTTTTGGGGGGGGGGGGGGGGGGGGGTGGCCCTTTTTTTTTTTTTTTTAAAAAATTTTGGGGGGGGGGGGGGGGGGGGGGGGGGGGGGGCCCGGCCGGGGCGCCGTGGGGGGGGGGTTCCCGCCTTTTTCTCTCCCCCCTTTTTTCTTTTTTTTGGGGGGGTGGGGGGGGGTTTTTTTTTTTCCCTTTTTTCGGGCTTTTTTTTTTTTTTTTTTTGGTTTGGGGGCAGGCAAAATGCCCCGCCGGCAGCCTATTGAAGCGGCCCGCTTCATGCCAAGATCGCGCTTGTTATGAGCCTTCCACGATGATCGAACAGCCGTTTGCCGACCTGGAGTCTTGGGTCGCCTATTTCCGCGAGGCCAGCCTGCCGGTGCTCCGCCACACCGTGCAAGAGCTCGGGCACCTGCGCGAAAATGCCGAAAACGTCAGCAGCCGCGCGCTTTCCGCGACGATCCTGCGCGATCCGATGATGACCCTGCGCGTGCTTGGCTACATCGAATCCAGGCGTGGCGCACGGCAGACAACCGACATCACCACGATCGAAAGAGCGATCATGATGATCGGCATTGCACCCTTCTTTCGAGATTTCCAGGACTTGCCGCAGATCGAAGAGCAGCTCAGGACGCATCCGCAAGCCTTGCTGGGGCTGCTCAAGGTAGTCCATCGCGCCCGCCGTGCCGCGCAATGGGCGCGCGATTGGGCCATGGTCCGGCACGATCTTGATGTCGATGAAATCACGCTGGCGGCGCTGCTGCACGACATTGCAGAGCTGCTGATGTGGTGCTTTGCGCCCAGGATCGCCATCCAGGCTCGCAACACGCAGATCGCCCACCGCCACCGTCGCTCCGCGATCATCCAGACCGAGGTCTACGGCGTTCCGCTGTATGAGATCAAGATGGCGCTGGCGGAAACCTGGCACTTGCCACAGCTTCTGACCCAGTTGATGGACAACCGGCACGCCGAGAATCCCCGCGTGCGCAACGTGAAACTGGCGGTGGATCTGGCCCGCCACGCGGCCGACGGCTGGAGCGACCCCGCCCTGCCCGACGACTTCAAAGGCATTCGCGAATTGTTGCGCATCAACCAGCAGTCGCTGGTTCGGCGCCTCGGCGTCGATGAAGCCACCTCCGCCCTGCTGCTGGCGATGGAAGACAAGACCGGGCAAGCCGACCCGCCTAGCCGCAATAGCGAAGTCCCATAAGATTCAGCAGCAACTCCGGCTGCCGATAGGCGCCAAACGCCACGACGGTCACCACCGCCAGGGCCAGCAGACCAAGCGCCCACATTGCCCGTCGCGATCGCTGAAGGCGCGGCGTCGCCAAAGGTCGGTCCGCGCCGCGCGCCATTTCAGCTTGAGCATCCATCCGCGCATGGTCGGCAAGCTTTGCCGCCAAGTCAAGCCTGGTCATCGCATTGAAATGCCGCCACGGAATGCTATAGTCAAACTCGATACAGTCGATGTGGAAGCGCTCCCCCATGGCCATCACCCTATCCAGCATCGCCGCAAGCAGCCTTGCCAGTTTGCAAGCCGGCGGACGGAGTGGGGTCGACCCTGCGGCCCAGGCGTTCGAAAAGGCGGACAAGCGCATCCAGCCGCAGCGAGAACTTGCCGCCGTCCAGTTGTCGTCCTTCGGCAAGGTCAAATCGGCGTTCGCCGACGTGCAGACCGCTGCTGCCGCGCTCAGCGACAGCGAGCAGACCGGTAGCGAGGCCAGCATCCGCAGGCTCGACGGCAATTTCGTCAAGGCCTTCAACAGCGCCGTGGAGACCGCTCGTTCCGCTGCCGCGCAGCCGGGGGCGACCGTGGAGGGTGGTCGCGCACGCACCGCGGAGGCCGACTTGCGCCGCAGCGCCGGCACCGATGCCGCAGTGGCCGACCAGCAGGCGCTTGCCGCCGCCGTACGGCAGACCGTCAGCGCGCAGGCCAACCGTTTCAGCGACAGCCTGAATTCCGGCGCCGCCGCCTACCAGCGCGTTTTTTCCCTCTGACGGCCGCGGCGATAAATGCCACCCCAGGCGATGGTGCCGTTCGCCCTGATTCAAGCTAACCGACCCTGCTAGAAACTCTCGATTTCCCGCAGGAAGCGCCACCTTCCCAAAGGCAAGTCGCCCAGCCGGACGCGGCCGATGCGCACCCGCTTCAATCCGGTGACCCGCAGCCCCACCAGTTCGCACATGCGGCGGATCTGCCGTTTGCGGCCTTCCACCAATACAAAGCGCAGTTGCTCGGAATTCGCCCAGGCGACCTTGGCCGGACGCAGCTTCCTGCCGTCCAGTTCCAGGCCGTGATTGAGCAGCGCCAGGCTGCGCTCGTCGAGCGCGCCTTCGACGCGCACCAGATATTCCTTCTCCACCCGCGAATCATCGCCGATCAACTGCCGCGCCACGCGACCGTCCTGGGTCAGGACCAGCAA